>NZ_DAMACX010000008.1:0-126739 GCF_031998825.1 Pseudescherichia sp. | reverse complement strand
TTACTTGAAGCACATTTGAGGTGGTTATGAAAAAAATTGCATGTCTTTCAGCACTGGCAGTTGTTCTGGCTGTATCCGCAGGTTCCGCTGTAGCGGCAACCTCCACTGTTTCCGGCGGTTATGCTCAGAGCGACATGCAGGGCGTGGCGAACAAAGCTAACGGTTTCAACCTGAAATATCGCTACGAAAACGACACTCCGCTGGGTTACATCGGTTCCTTTACCTACACTGAAAAAGATCGTACCGAAAGCGGCGTGTACAACAAAGCACAGTACTACGGCGTAACCGCAGGTCCTGCTTTCCGTCTGAACGACTGGGCAAGCATCTACGGTGTAGTGGGTGTTGGCTACGGTAAATTCCAGCAGGCTGAGAATGTTGTAAACCATTCTGACAGCAGCGACTACGGCTTCTCCTACGGTGCGGGTATGCAGTTCAACCCAATCGAAGATGTTGCTATCGACGTTTCCTACGAGCAGAGCCGCATCCGTAGCGTTGACGTTGGCACCTGGATCGCAGGCGTAGGTTACCGCTTCTAATCACCCCGGTGATAGTCTAGACACAAAAACGGCCCCCAGGGGCCGTTTTTTTATGGGCGCAGTTTAGAGATCCTGATAGAGCGCCGCTGGGCATGGGTGTAAACGCCGGGTGGCGCTGCGCTTACCCGGCCTACAGAACTACGGACCATGCTGATATATGGCGTGGTTACCGTGAGCGGGTCTCGAACAGGTCCGTGCCCAGATGGTTGTAATCCACCTTTTGCAGCTTGAAGTTGGTCACCCAGGCTGGCCCGGCTTTGTCATTCGAGATAAAGCGGTAGCGGGAAACGATCTCTTTGGCGGTAATGCCGGTCCATTGTGAAAAGAAGCTCAGGAAGTCGTTGGCCGAGCGGCGTGCCTTAATCAGCCGGTGGCGGGTGTCATCGCTGGAGAGCACCATAAATGGCACCTGGAAGTTCTGCTGAAATTTATCGTCGTGGGCCAGATACTGCACCTCTTTGCCGCGCTCCTTGAAGGCCAGCCCGTGATCGGAGAAGTAGACCATTGAGAAGGTGCTGCCGCTGCTGCGCAGCTGATCATAGAGCTTGCTGAGCAGGGTATCGGTTTGTGTCACCGAGTAGAGGTAGCACGAGGTCTCCTTCGACTGAACGAAGTCCGTGTACTTGCCGCCGGTGCGATCGCAGGCCTGCGGGTGAGAGCCCATCAGGTGCAGGACAATCAGCTGCGGCTGGCTGCGCGTGGTGCTTAACACCTGCGCGGTCATCTTCAGCAGCGCCTCGTCACGGGTATTTTTATCCGCCTCGAAATCACCGCTTTTTAAGAACTGCACCTCGTCGGCGCGCTTCGCAATGCTGGCGATGGCGGTATCGTACTCACCAATCTGCCCTTGATTAGAGAACCACCAGGTCTGGAAGCCCGCCCGGTTGGCCAGGGTAACAAAGTTATCCTGATACTGGGGCTTGTTGTCCATCACCCGGTTCAGAGTCAGGCCCAGCGATTTCTGCGTTGAGCCGCTGGCCGCCACGTAGTCAGTAAAAAGCGTGCCGTTAACGCTGCTGGCAAAGGGGCTGTTCTGCCAGTGTCCGCCAAACGCACCCACCGCATCGCGGCGCACGCTCTCGCCGATCACCACCACGTAGGTGTGATACTTTGGCTTTACCGCCATCACGTTCCAGCTATCTTTCATCCCAGCCAGCTGCGCCATTCGGCTCTGCTCGTCCAGCACTTCCTGGTTGTTCACTACCACGTCCTTCACAAAGCGAAACACGGGATAGCCGGTATCCTTGAGATTAAAGACGCCGCCGTAGGCCAGGTTCTGTACCGGGGCGACAAAAACGGTGGCAAGGCAGAAGGCGACGCCGAGATGATCCCACTTGCCCCATGCGGCACATTCGCTGTTTTTACGCCGCACGGCAATTATCCCAAGGCCAAAGATAAACAGGCCAATCACATAGTTGTACCACGGGAAAATGGTCAGGATCTCCGTGGACTCCTCCATGTTGGTAGAGTGCAGCGCCAGCAGCGTATTGAAGTTAGGCGCGCCGTAGGCCTGGCCAAACGGGTAGTAGGAGGCGGCGAGCAGGGAGAAGATCCCCACCAGCACCTTCTGCGTCCGCGGCGCGTGACGCCACAGCAGCAGTAGCAGGCAGGCAAATGCGGCGGCATAGAGCAGGCTAAAGGGATAGCCAAGGGCGTAGTTGATCAGCAGTGACTGGAGAAAGTAGAAACCCGTCCACGGACTAAGCGCCTGGCTACGGGCAGCGAGCGTTTCTTTTATTGTTAAATTCATATAGCTGTATCGCGAAAACGCCATGTGCTCACCCTGGCGTAGAGGGTCAAAACCTGCCGGAGAGGGCGTTGGGAAAAGGGAGCATTCCGCATCCGCGAGCCGCATTTGTGCAGGGCTGCGAGAAGATAGAGCGAGAGCCGACGAAGATCAACTGCTTACGAAGGGATCTTTTGCGAGAGTGGTTGCAAAATCAGCAAATAAGAAGAATTTTTTATGACGGGGCGTCAGTATAATGGAGAAACGTGACAGAAAAATGAAGCGGCGTACCGCGACGCCGCATTAGTGGGATTTTTTATCGTCCTGCTGCGGTTTACCGTTGAACATATCGCACAGCATATTGAGCAACAGTAACCGGACCTGGAACGGGGAGTGGGTAAACACGCTAAGGCACCTCTTGAGTTCGTTCATATCAACCTCCTCCTGCTTGATGGTGGGACGTTCAATCCATGAAGGTTGTCTGCATTACATACAGATATAGCACAGGCTATATTGTATAGCTACGGCTATTATCTAAATTTTTTGTGCTGGTCTACTTATGGTTTACACTGGGCGCAACCGTATATGATGCATTTATCGCGTTACCCATGAGGAAGTCCAATGAGCCGTCGCGCAGGCAAGACAACAACAAAAAAAGTGACGCAATTGGTGAATGTCGAAGAGCATGTTGAGGGCTTTCGTCAGGTGCGAGAAGCGCACCGGCGTGAGCTGATTGATGACTATGTCGAGCTGATCTCCGATCTGATCCGCGAGGTCGGGGAAGCCCGCCAGGTCGATATGGCCGCCCGATTAGGGGTCTCCCAGCCGACGGTGGCTAAGATGCTCAAGCGTCTGGCAACGGTGGGGCTAATCGAGCAGATCCCCTGGCGCGGCGTGTTTCTGACCCCGGAAGGGGAGAGGCTGGCTCAGGAGAGCCGCGAACGACACCAGATCGTTGAGAGCTTTCTGCTGGTGCTGGGCGTCAGCCCGGAAACCGCCCGCCGCGACGCCGAGGGCATGGAGCACCACGTCAGCGAGGAGACGCTGGAACGTTTTCGCCTCTTTACCCTTCAGCAGGAGCGCCCTGCGGAATGACCCTGCCGTTCGTGCGCGCGCTGGCGCGCGATCGTTTTCTCCAGCTGCTGATCCTGATCGGCATTGTCCTGAGCTTTTTCGTCCCCTTTAATCCGGCCGCCTGGCCAAAGGCGATAGACTGGCACACCATTCTCACCCTAAGCGGACTGATGATGCTCACCAAAGGGGTAGAGCAGAGCGGCTACTTTGACGTGCTGGGCCGCAGAATGGTCCGGCGCTTTGCCACCGAGCGGCGACTGGCGATGTTCATGGCGCTGGCGGCGGCGCTGCTCTCTACCTTCCTGACCAACGACGTGGCGCTGTTTATTGTGGTGCCGCTCACCCTGACGCTGAGAAAGCTGTGCGAGATCCCGGTTAACCGGCTGATTATCTTTGAAGCGCTGGCGGTTAACGCCGGATCGCTGCTTACCCCCATCGGCAATCCGCAAAATATTCTGCTGTGGGGTCGCTCCGGCCTCTCGTTTGCCGCCTTTACCGGGCAGATGGCGCTGCTGGCGCTGGTGATGATGGCGACCCTGCTGCTGCTCTGCTGGATCTTTTTCCCCAATAAGGCGCTGAAGTACCACAGCGGAAGTCAGGCTCCGTCATGGCAGCCCCGGCTGCTCTGGAGCTGTCTGGGACTCTACGTGGTCTTCCTCATCTCGCTAGAGATGAAGCTCGAAGGCTGGGGCGTGCTGATTGTCGCCGTGGGCTTTGCTGCGCTTGCCCGTAAGGTGCTGAAGAGCGTGGACTGGACGCTGCTGCTGGTCTTCATGGCGATGTTTATCGATGTTCACCTGCTGGTGCAGCTGCCCGCGCTACAGGGATCGCTCAACGGGGTAGAGCATCTCTCTCAGCCTGCATTGTGGCTCACGGCCATCGGCCTGTCGCAGGTGATTAGCAACGTACCGGCAACCATCCTGCTGCTGAACTACGTCCCTCCCAGCCAGCTGCTCGCCTGGGCGGTGAACGTGGGTGGCTTTGGTCTTTTGCCCGGCTCGCTGGCGAATCTCATTGCCTTGCGGATGGCTAACAACCGTCGCATCTGGTGGCGCTTCCACCTCTACTCTATTCCGCTGTTGATCTGGGCGGCGCTGGTAGGGTATGAGTTGCTTATTATCAGTTAATGCGAATTTGTCAGTTTTTCCTGGCAAATGTATAGCAACCTCCTAACTTTAGATAACGGCGCATGTGTCGCGCCGTTCATCGACAGGACAGTTGCAACGCTATGGCTGATAACGAAAAGAATCCTGACGCAGCGCAGGAAGAGAACAATAACGATCAAAACAACGATCAAAAGAACGATAAAAATGGACGTAAGCGCCCCGGTAAAAAGCCACTCATTATTCTGGGTGTAGTGGTGGTGGTCATGGTGATCGTGGCCCTGGTGTGGTGGTTTATGACCCGCAACCAGGAGACCACCGACGACGCCTTTACCGAAGGCGATGCCGTGACGGTTGCGCCCAAGGTAGCGGGCTACGTGACCGAGCTGCGGGTTAAGGATAACCAGCGGGTGAAGAAAGGCGATCTGCTGGTGGTGATCGATCCCCGGGACGCCACAGCCCAGCGCGATCAGGCTCAGGCCCAGCTCGGACTGGCAACCGCCCAGCTGCATCAGGCCCAGGCCCAGCTCGCGCTCTCGAAGGTGCAGTACCCCTCCCAGCGCGACGAAGCGCAGGCGCAGGTGCTGAAGGCTAAGGCTGATCTAGCCAATGCCGAAGCCGCCTATCGCCGCCAGCGCGGCGTTGACCCGCGGGCCACCACGCAACAAAATATCGACAGCGCCAATGCCCAGCTGCGCAGCGCGCAGGCCCAGCTTGCCAGCGCCAATGCTCAGCTGGAGGTGGCGAGCCAGATAAACTTACAGATCCGCCAGCAGGAGACCAACGTCGAAGCCCGGGAGCAGCAGGTGGAGCAGGCCCGCGCCCAGCTGGAGACCGCGAACCTCAATCTCTCCTGGACCGAAGTGCGCGCCCCCTTCGATGGCTTCGTCACCAAACGTAACGTACAGAACGGCACCCTGGTGCAGGCGGGCACGGCGCTCTTCTCGCTGGTCTCTACCGATATCTGGGTGGTGGCGAACTTTAAAGAGTCACAGCTGGAGCGGATGCGCCCCGGCAATAAGGTCACCATTGGCGTCGATGCTTACCCGGATCTCGAGCTGGAGGGGCATATCGACAGCATCCAGCAGGGGAGCGGATCGCGCTTCTCCGCCTTCCCGTCGGAAAACGCCACCGGCAACTTCGTGAAGATCGTCCAGCGCGTGCCGGTGAAAATTGTCATCGATAAGGGCCTGGACGCTAACCAGCCGCCGCTGCCGCTGGGGCTGTCGGTGGAGCCGAAGGTGACCCTGGAATGACCGATCACAGCCATGAGAACTGGCGTCCCGCCAGTAACCCGTGGGCGGTGGCGATTGTCGTCACCCTCGCGGTGTTTATGGAGATCCTCGATACCACCATCATCAACGTGGCGCTGCCCCACGTCGCCGGCTCGCTCTCGGCCAGCTACAGCGAATCCACCTGGGTGCTCACCAGCTACCTGGTGGCGAACGGCATCGTGCTGCCGATCTCGGCCTTCCTGAGCCGCGTCTTTGGCCGCAAGCGCTTCTTCCTTATCTGCATCGTGATGTTCACCGTCTGCTCGTTCCTGTGCGGTATCGCCACCGAGCTGTGGGAGATCATCCTGTTTCGTATCCTGCAGGGCTTCTTCGGCGGGGGACTACAGCCGACCCAGCAGTCGGTGCTGCTGGACTACTTTAAGCCGGAGGATCGCGGCAAGGCCTTTGGCCTCTCGTCGATTGCGATCATCGTTGCCCCGGTGCTTGGGCCAACCCTTGGGGGCTGGATCACCGACAACTACTCCTGGCGCTGGGTCTTCTTTATCAACATCCCGGTAGGGATCGTCACGGTGCTGGCCATCTACCAGCTGCTGGAAGATCCGCCCTGGGAGCGCAAATCGGAAGAGAAGCTGACCATCGACTGGACCGGCATTGGGCTGATTGCGCTGGGGCTGGGCTGTTTACAGGTGATGCTGGACCGTGGGGAAGATGACGACTGGTTCGCCTCTAACTTTATCCGCACCTTTGCCGTGCTGACCCTGATCGGCATTATCGGGGCGATCTACTGGCTGATGTATGCCAAAAAGCCAGTGGTGGATCTGCACTGCATGAAGGATAAAAACTTTGCCGTCTCCAGCCTGCTGATGGCCGGAATGGCGATGATCCTCTACGGTAGCTCGGTGGTGATCCCCCAGCTGGCGCAGCAGGATCTTGGCTATACCGCAACCTGGTCCGGGCTGGTGCTCTCGCCGGGGGCGGTGCTGATCGTACTCACGATCCCGCTGGTGCTGAAGCTGATGCCGGTGGTGCAGACCCGGTGGATCATCGCCTTCGGCTTTACCTGCCTGGCGGTGGCCTTCTTCTGGTCGCGCAACCTGACGCCGGACGTCGATTTCGAAACCCTGGTGCTGTTCCGTAGCGCGCAGTCGATAGGCCTCGGCTTCCTCTTTGTGCCGCTTACCACCATCGCCTTTATCACTATACCGCGCCAGCTTAACGCCGACGCCGCCGCGCTGTTTACCATGTTCCGTAACGTTGCCGGATCGATCGGTATTTCGCTCTCAACCGCCGCCATTACCGAACGCGCCCAGGTGCACAGCGCCTATTTGAGCGCCCACACCACCCCCTTTAGCGAACAGTTCCAGCTGGCGGTGCGGGAGACGGCCCAGGCGATCCGCGACTTCACTACGCTGCCGGGCGATCCCCTCGGCCTGGCGACCGGGCAGATGTACCGAACCATGATCGAGCAGTCGCGTTTTCTCGCCTACGTTGATGTCTTTACCATTCTCAGCGCCGTGGCGTTTCTACTGATTCCGTTTTGTCTTCTGCTTTCGCCGATCAAGAGCGAAGGCAGCGCAGGAGCACATTAACATGCACAGGATACATACCCCGACGCTGTCGTTACTCACCCTGCTGCTGGCAGGCTGCGCCGTGGGGCCGGACTACCAGCAACCCGTGCCGCCTGCGGTAAGCCACTGGAACGACGCCGGGGATAAAACCGTGCCGTCGCAAACTTCCAGCCAGGCGGTGAACCCGCGCTGGTGGACCAGCTTCAACTCGCCGCAGCTCAACAGCCTGATCGAGCGGGCGATCGCCGGGAACCTCTCCCTACAACAGACCGTGCTGCGCATTGCCGGGGCACGGGAGCAGATCAACCAGGCGGGCGGGGCTTTCCTGCCGGCGGTCAACGGCAATCTGCAGGCCACCCGGCAGCAGCTGGGGCTGGAAGGGGAGCTGAAGGCGCACGACGTCTACGGTCAGCTACAGGATGCCGACCCCGAGGTGCGTAACGCCCTTGGCGTGCTGACCCAGCCGGTGAACCTCTACCAGGGCAGCTTTGACGCCCAGTGGGAGCTGGACTTGTGGGGCAAAGTGCGCCGCCAGGTCGAGGCGGCCGATGCCCAACAGCGGGCGGCTATCGAACAGCGTAACGACGCCCTGGTGTCGCTGGAGGCGGAGGTGGCCCGGGCGTGGTTGCAGCTACGCGGGGCGCAGAGCATTCTTGCCACCATGAACACGCAGATCGACTCTGCCCAGGAGACGCTTAGCCTGACCGAAAGCCGCCAGCGCGGCGGTCTGTCGCCGCAGCTGGACGTCGAGAACGCCCGGGCGCAATTGGGCAGCCTGGAGGCGCAGCTGCCGCAGTACCAGGCCCAGGAGCAGCAGGCGATGAATGCCCTGGCGATCCTGATCGGCAAACCGCCCGGCGCGCTGGATGCGGAGCTGCGCGCGGTGCAGCCTCTGCCGAAGCTGCCGGATATTATCCAGACCGGCATTCCCTCAACTCTGGCCCGCCGTCGACCGGACGTGCGCGAAGCAGAGGCCAACCTGCATGCGGCCACCGCGCAGATTGGCGTCTCGGTGGCCCAGCTCTTCCCGAGCCTGACCCTGAGCGGCCAGTTTGGCCTGCGCAACAGCGAAACCGACTGGCTGACCGACTGGAGCAGTCACTTCTACAGCTTCGGTCCGCAGGTCTCGATTCCTATCTTCCAGGGCGGACGGCTGGTCTCCAGCGTCAAGCTGGCGCGGGCGCAGCAGGGCGCAGCGGCACTTAACTATCGTCAGACGGTGCTGAGCGCGCTGGGCGACGTGGAGAACGCCCTGGTTAGCTACCGCACCGATCAGCAGCGCGAAGCTGGGCTGAGCAAAACCATAGAGGCGTTGCAGAGCGCGTTCGATCTTGCCAGCGACAGCTACCGCCAGGGAATTGCGACCTTTATTGACGTGCTCGATGCCCAGCGCCAGCTGGCCCAGGCCGAGCAGCAGCGCGCCCAGGCACGGGTGCAGAGCAGTCTCGACCTGGTGGCGCTCTACAAGGCGCTGGGGGGCGGCTGGGAGCCGTATCAGACCGTACAGCTGCCGGACTATCCGGTCTTTGGCGAGGCAGCGCGGGGATAAAGTTTAGAGGATTGGGCAAGAAACGCGCAGGATCCTCACATTCGCGATCCGGCGCGCTGGCGTATAACTACTGAACACTCATCGACACCCTAAGGAGCGTTCTATGCGTTATCAAAAACTTGGCAATACCGGTCTCTTTGTCTCCGAGCTGTGCCTAGGCACCATGACCTTCGGCGGCGAAGGCGGCATGTGGGGCAAGATTGGTCAGCTGCGGCAGAGCGAGGCTGAGCAGCTGGTAGGCGACGCCCTGGCGGCGGGCATCAACTTTATCGATACCGCCAACGTCTATTCGGAAGGGCGTTCGGAAGAGATCACCGGCCAGGCGCTGAAAAACCTCAAGATCCCCCGCGAGGACGTGGTGGTGGCCACCAAGGTGTTCGGCGAAACCGGCACCGCCGGGGTCAACTCCCGCGGCAGCTCCCGCTATCACATCATCGGCAGCGTCAAGGAGAGTCTGCGCCGTCTTCAGCTGGATCATATTGACCTCTACCAACTGCACGGCTTCGATCCGGCAACGCCGATTGAGGAGACGCTCTACGCCCTCGATAACCTGGTTCAGCATGGTCACGTCCGCTATATCGGCGTCTCCAACTGGGCGGCGTGGCAGATCATGAAGGCGCTGGGCATCTCCGAGCGCTTAGGGCTGGCACGCTTCGCCTCCTTGCAGGCCTACTACACCATTGCCGGGCGTGACCTTGAGCGTGAGCTGGTTCCGATGCTGCAAAGCGAAGGGGTGGGGCTGATGGTCTGGAGCCCGCTGGCGGGCGGCCTGCTGAGCGGCAAGTATGACCGCAGCGGCAGTGGGGAAGAGGGCGGTCGCCGACTGGCGTTTGACTTCCCGCCGGTAGAGAAAGAGCGCGCCTTCGACTGTGTAGACGTGATGCGCAATATCGCCGACAGCAAAGGCGTGTCGGTGGCGCAGATCGCCCTGGCGTGGCTGCTGCATCAGCCGGTAGTGAGCAGCGTGATTATCGGCGCAAAACGCCCGGATCAGCTGGCGGATAACATTGCCGCGACGGAGATCTGCCTGAGTGAAGAGGAGCTGAAACAGCTCGATGCGGTCAGCGCGCTGCCACGGGAGTATCCAGGCTGGATGCTGGAGCGGCAGGGAGAACATCGCCGTAACCAGCTGGCACAACAGTAATTTGGTAATAAAAAAGCCCGGTGGCGCTTCGCTTACGCGGGCCTACAAACCCACACCATGCCTACCGTAGGCCGGGCAAACGCAGTGCCGCCCGGCATTTGCAGCAGGCACAAACACGCCCGGTGGCGCTTCGCTTACGCGGGCCTACAAACCCACACCGTGCCCACCGTAGGCCGGGCAAACGCAGTGCCGCCCGGCATTTGCAGCTGACACAGCAGTAATTTGGTAATAAAAAAGCCCGGCGGTTGCCGGGCTTTTTACTGACTGCTGAAAATCTTAGTTCAGACGAACCGGCATCCCGGAACGGTTCTGAATCGCCTGCTCAACAACGCTCTGGTCGGCGTCCGGCTGGCTGGTGATGCTCTGCACGCTCTTGGTCAGCGTGATTGGCACGATCTCTTTGCCGTTAAACTGCGCTTCGGTAGTAGAGAGCGGGTTGTGTACTTCGATGTAGCGGCTGCCGTCCGGCTCGGAGGTGGCTTTTACCGGCTCATCGATAAACTGTACGCGGGTACCCACCGGCACGTTCTGGAACAGGAACTTGATGTCGTCGTTACGCAGACGCACGCAGCCGTGGCTTACGCGCAGGCCGATACCGAAGTTAGCGTTGGTACCGTGGATTGCATACAGGCGGCCAATGTACAGGGCGTAGAGGCCCATCGGGTTATCCGGACCCGCCGGGACCACGGCCGGAAGCGGGTTACCCGCTTCTTTATACTCCTGGTGCATCTTCGCCGTCGGGGTCCAGGTCGGACCGGCTTTCTTACGTTCAACTTTGGTGGTCCAGTTGATCGGCGTATCTTTGCCCAGCTGGCCGATACCGATTGGCAGCACGATCACGGTGTTGGTGCCTTTCGGATAGTAGTAGAGGCGCATCTCAGCGCTGTTGATCACAATCCCTTCGTGCACCGTGTCCGGCAGGATCAGCTGCTGAGGAATATTCATCACGCTGCCGCCCTTCGGCAGGTAAGGGTCAATACCTGGGTTAGCTTCCATCAGGTTAGAGAGCCCCATCTGGTACTGCGCTGCGTAATACTCCAGCGGCTGGCTGTTGTTCTCTGGCAGGGTGATGACCTGGTTCTGGCCAATCAGACGGCTACCATCGGTCGGCAGCGGATAGGTTACAGCAGACGCGGATTTGCAAAATCCTACTACAGCGAAAGCCGCCGCTAAAATTGTTGTTAATTTCATATTCATGGTATGCGAGGTTTCTATGCCAGAGGCCGTTTAGTTAAGAATGCTCAAAAGATGGGAGCGCATTATATGTGCATTCCCACGCGCATGGAATTGAGATGTGTACGAAATCACATTTTTTTCTCTCACCCTATTGTAGCAACTGTTCACACCTGCGCGATTTCAATTCGGAATTGTGGCATAATGCAGAGTTTGTCACACATTTTCAGGATAACACCGTGTTAGTTACCAGCAACGTCACCATGCAGTTTGGCAGTAAGCCGCTGTTTGAAAATATCTCCGTCAAGTTTGGCGGCGGCAATCGTTACGGCCTGATTGGGGCGAACGGTAGCGGAAAATCCACCTTTATGAAGATCCTCGGCGGCGACCTTGAGCCGACGCTGGGTAACGTCTCCCTCGACCCTAACGAGCGTATCGGTAAGCTGCGTCAGGATCAGTTCGCCTTTGAAGAGTTCAGCGTGCTCGACACGGTGATCATGGGTCACGGCGAACTGTGGGAAGTGAAGCAGGAGCGCGATCGCATCTACGGCCTGGCCGAGATGAGCGAAGAGGACGGCTATAAAGTGGCCGATCTCGAAGTGCTGTACGGCGAGATGGACGGCTACTCCGCCGAGTCTCGTGCGGGTGAGCTACTGCTCGGCGTCGGTATTCCGGTAGAGCAGCATTACGGCCCGATGAGCGAAGTGGCTCCCGGCTGGAAGCTGCGTGTGCTGCTGGCCCAGGCCCTGTTCTCCGATCCGGACATTCTCCTGCTCGATGAACCGACCAACAACCTGGACATCGATACCATTCGCTGGCTGGAGCAGGTGCTGAACGAGCGTAACAGCACCATGATCATCATCTCGCATGACCGTCACTTCCTGAACATGGTCTGCACCCATATGGCCGATCTCGACTACGGCGAGCTGCGCGTCTATGCGGGCAACTACGACGAGTACATGACCGCAGCGACCCAGGCGCGCGAGCGTCTGCTGGCCGATAACGCCAAGAAGAAAGCGCAGATCGCTGACCTGCAATCCTTCGTTAGCCGCTTTAGCGCCAACGCCTCGAAGTCCCGTCAGGCGACTTCGCGCGCGCGTCAGATCGATAAGATCAAGCTGGACGAGGTGAAAGCCTCCAGCCGTCAGAACCCGTTCATTCGTTTTGAACAGGATAAGAAGCTGTTCCGTAACGCGCTGGAAGTGGAAGCTCTCACCAAAGGGTTCGATAACGGCCCGCTTTTTAAGAACTTCAATCTGCTGCTGGAAGTGGGCGAGAAGATCGCCATTCTGGGTGCTAACGGCGTGGGTAAAACTACCCTGCTGAAAACCCTGGTAGGCGATTTGGCACCGGATAACGGTACCGTGAAGTGGTCTGAAAACGCGAAGATTGGCTACTACGCACAGGATCACGCCGCAGATTTCGATAACGATCTCACCGTCTTCGACTGGATGAGCCAGTGGAAGCAGGAGGGGGACGATGAGCAGGTGGTGCGTAGCTTCCTGGGTCGCCTGCTCTTCAGCCAGGACGATATCAAAAAGCCAGCGAAGGTGCTCTCCGGGGGCGAGAAGGGGCGTATGCTCTTCGGCAAGCTGATGATGCAGAAGCCGAACATCCTGATTATGGATGAACCGACCAACCACCTGGATATGGAATCTATCGAATCGCTGAACATGGCGCTGGAGATGTATCCGGGCACGCTGGTCTTCGTCTCCCACGACCGTGAGTTCGTGAGCTCGCTGGCGACCCGCGTGATTGAGATTACCCCTGAGCGCATCGTTGACTTCAGCGGGAACTACGAAGACTACCTGCGCAGTAAAGGTATCGAGTAATTTCCCGTCGTCTTTCGCGCTACAGGTGTGTTGGCTGCACCTGCTCACCCCGGTCACTTACCTGTGTAAGCTCCCGGGGATTTACAGGTTTGCCGCCTTCCTGTAACGCGAAATACTTAGGGAAATTCAAGCGTAAAGACACCCGGTAAGCGCCGGGGCCTACGGGCCAGATTTTGTAGGCCGGGTAAGGCGGAGCCGCCACCCGGCAATCTGCGACTACAATTCCCATTCGCTCCTGGCTTCACCATTCACCAGTAGCGTGCGTTTTTCTCCTGCCGGTAATATCACTTCCAGTACGTTCCAGGCCGGACGGTAGTCACCTCGCGCATTTACCTTGAGATTAATGGTGCTGCCTGAGCAGACCATTTCCCACTCCAGCCACAGCGCATTGCCCTGCCTGTAGCCCCAGCTCTCACCATCATCTTCGAACAGCAGGCCACGGCTGGAACCGACACCTTTCAGCGGGAACAGGCACAGCTTGCGACGATCGTCTTGTGCAGCATCGACGTGGGTAATACGCTCGCTGAGCGGCAAACCTGCTCCGGCACGCACTAACAGAGGCAGCTTTTCCAGCGGCGCATCACGCACAATCCACTGTCCGCCGGAGAACCATTCGTGGGTATAAAAGTCGTACCAGCCGCTCTCATTTGCCGGAAGCCAGAGGCGACGCTCTCGAGCCCCCGCCTCTACCACGCTGGCCACCAGAAGATCGCGACCCAGTAGGAAATCATCACACTCCTCAAAGGTCTGTTCATCGTGCTCGTGATCGAGGAAAGTTGGACGCAGCATAGGCTCATCGTCAGCGTGTGCCTGCCACAGCAGGGTATAGAGGTAGGGCAGCAGACGATAGCGCAGCTCAATAGCGCTGCGAATGGCTGGCGTGACGCCTGGATACATCCACGGCTCATTCACCGTATGATCATCATTCCACGAATGGATGGTGAAACGCGGATGCATTACGCCGTTCTGTACCCAACGAACAAACAGCTCAGCATCAGGCTTATCACCGGAGAACCCCCCCACGTCGTGGCCAATGTTATACAGCCCTGACAGGCTCATCCCTAACCCCATGCGCGTGTTGTAGCGCAGCGTCTCCCAGCTGGTGCGGTTGTCTCCGCTCCAGGTTTGTACATAGCGCTGCATTCCGGCACAGCCAGAGCGTGAGATCAGATAGGGACGCAATTCCGGAGCAAAACGCTGCTGCGCTTCCAGCGAGGCGCGCATCATGAGCAGCGGCATCACCGGACGAATATGCTTAATCGCGATCTCGCGGCCAAAACCATGGCAGCGCGCTTCGCCGTCCCAGACCTCAAATTCGTTATTATCGTTCCAGGTGGAGTTGATACCCATCTCCAGCAGCTGGGTGGTGACACCCTCCTGCCACCATGCCACGGTCTCCGGATTGGTGAAGTCGAGGTGGGAGCCTTCATCATCCCAGAAGCTTGAGCGCTCTGGCGCACTGGACTCAGAGTCGCGAATGAAAAGGCCGCGTTCGGCGACTTCGCTGTAGCGAGGATGGTCTTGTAACAGGCAGGGCTTAATATTGGCTGCCAGTTTTATTCCTGCATCATGAAATGCCTGGCTCATCACCTTCGGCTGCGGCACCTTATCGTAGTTCCAGTTGAAGACGTAGCGCTTACCGTTGATTGAGGTGTAGCCGGAAGATAGCTGAAACGAGTCGCACGGAATGGCATGTTCGGCACAAAGGCGAATAAAGTTCAGCAGCTGGTTCTGCGCGTCCGGGGCATCGGTATAGTGCATGGTGGAGCCGCTGTAACCCAGGCTCCATTTTGGTCCGAACAGGGTCTTACCGGTCAGGCGAACAAACGCTTTGGTCACATCCAGCACGCGTTTGCCGGTGAAAATGTAGTAATCAATATCGCCCGCCTCGGCCTGCCAGCGTCGATAAGGCGTATGGTAGTTGTCGATCTCATTGCCCAGATCCAGCCAGCAGCTACTCAGATTGTCATAAAACAGGCCGTAGCTGATATCACTCCGGCGAGCAATGGTAAATGGAACGTGCTTGTAGAGCGGATCGGTACTTGCCGCGTTATAGCCCATGGCGTCCAGGTTGCGCATTTCGTAGCGCTGACCGGTACGTTGCAGGTTGCCCGCTTTTTCGCCAAGGCCATAGAATCGTTCATCTTTACGGCGGTTGAGGTAGTGCGCTACGCCGTCACCGTGGGCATTCAGCAGGTAGGCGCTGGTTGGGCGGTCGCTGGTAAGATGCTGCCACTCTCCCTCCTCGTTACGGTAGTGCCACTCCAGCCACAGCGGCTGATGGACGGTCACGCGCAGCTGTTCGCTGGCGATGATTAACTGCTCGTCTCGCCGCTCCAGCGTCCACGCGGGCAGGGTGAAACCGCTCAGATCGTCCCGGGAGCGCCCTTCCCACGGCACGTCCTGCGCCGGAGCGATACTCCAGGTTCTCTCCAGCGCCAGCGCGCCCTTGCGTTTAATCAGCACGCGGAACAGATCCTGTTCCAGCACATAGAGGCACAGAGTGTGCTGGCCGTCGATTTTCAGCTCTACGTGATGGGCCGACTGCGTGTCAAAAATCCAGTTTTTCAGCGTCTTCATAATTTATATCCACTCTCAGGCGCGCTTGGCGCGACGTTCAGCAATAAAAGCAACCAGGAACACGGCACCAATCAGGTCAAAGAGGCCCATGGCAATGAATAGCGGGTTAAAACCAATCTTGTCGGCGGTAACCCCAATAAGCAGGGAGAAGAGGAAGCTGGCGATCCATGCGGCAGAGCCGCGCATGCCGTTAACCGTCGCCATCTGCCCTTTATCGAACGACTCCACCACCAGCGCGCTGAGCATGCAGGAGATGATCTGATGGCCGAAGCCGCCAATGGAGATCAGGGCGATGATGAGGTAGGGATCGCGGGTCAGCGTGACGATAGCCAGCGAAATCATCAGGAATGCGCCGGTAACTGAGCTGGCGACGATGGCGTTAATACGCACGCAGCCAAACCAGCGGGTATAAAGTTTGGTCAGATAGCCGCTGGCGATACTGCCCAGATCGGCGGCGAGGAACGGCAGCCAGGCGAACATAGCGATCTGTTTCAAATCCATACCATGCTCTTTTGCCAGATACAGCGGCACCCAAAAGCTCATCACTGCCCAGGCCGGTTCTGCCATAAACGCCGGAATGGCGATACCGTAAAAACGTCTGTTCTTCGAGACGGTTTTCAGCGCGGTGAAGAAGGGCAGCCTTTCGGTGAGTGGCTCGTTATCTTGCTGAATATGCGCCCGCTCTTCTTTGCTCAGGTTCGGGTGCTTATCAGGGCTATGATAGAACGCCCACCACAGCACGACCCACAGCAGCGCCAGCACGCCGGTAAACATAAACGCCCCTTGCCAGCCGAAGGAGGCGTGGGCGAAATAGATGATTGGCGGTGCCAGCATCGCGCCGATAGAGAAGCCCACGCCAGCCCAACCGGCGGCAACGGGACGCTCAGATTTCGGAAACCACTCGCCGATGGTTTTGGCATTTGCTGGCGTGGCAGCCGCTTCCGCCCCGCCCATAAAAAAGCGCAGGATCGCCAGGTGCAGCCAGTTGCCAGCCCCGGCATGGGCGATGCAGGCTACGGCCCACAGAGTGGCGCAGATCATAAAGCCCAGCTTCAGGCCAATGACATCGATGAGCCAGCCACACAGGGGCTGAAAGAGGGTATAGGCCAGCTGGAAGGCGCCAACGATCCACGAATACTGCTCGGTGGTAATACCGAGGCTGTCCTTCAATTCCGGGGCGATAATCCCCAGCGAGTTGCGGGTGATATAGTTAACGGTCACGCCGAGGAGGAACAGGATCAGCATCCACCAGCGTAGTTTTTTGATTATTCGAGGGCTTTTCGCTACCACCCCATCATTGTTGTTGATTCCCTGGCTCATCAGTTTCTCCGCACACGTTCTGTAGGGACGTCGTGACGGGCCATCTGTTTATTTGTCATACCGATATGGCCCGCGTAAGGATATTTCTCTTTTTTAGCCTTGATTTTGTATACAACTAGTATGGAAGTTGTAAGACAGGTTTACGTTAGGTGAGAAAATGAGGGGGCCAAAGCGGATTCTGTGCAAGGATTCTCATCAATTGTTAACATTCTGTGCCAGCATGGGCGTGCAACGAGTATTCATCAGGTTTTTATCTCATGAAAATATTCTCATGAGGGAAACGGAGCCAGATCACAGAATGGATAAAAAGCTCAAAATCAGTGAAATTGCCCGCCGTACGAACCTCTCGACCAGCACCGTGTCGAGGGTTTTGGCCGGGAAAGCGAACACCAGTGAAGCTGCTCGGCAGGCCGTGCTGGCCTGCGCGCGTGAACTGGGGGTGATGAATGGCATTGCTGCTGGCCGACTGTTACTCAATAACCTGGTGATCTTCGCGCCTCAGCGGGCATTTGATGAGCGCTCTGATATCTTCTACTACCGCGTAATCCAGAGCATTAGCAAAGCGCTGGCTCCGCATGAGGTCAGGCTGCGTTACTGCGCGCTGGAGGAGCTGGACAGTGACGCTAATGCGTTTATTGCACGGATGAGCGAGCCGGATACCCAGGCGGCCATTCTACTGGGCATCGACGATCCGCATATTCATGAGCTGGCCGCAGATTTAGCCAAGCCTTGCGTACTCATCAACTGCCGCGACAGGCGGATGCGTCTGCCAACCGTTGCGCCCGACCATCGTGCGATAGGCGAATTTGCGGCTGACTACCTGTTTGATTTAGGTCATCGTGACGTCGTCACCATTATGTGCCTGCGGCGCTATACCATGGATCTCCGTCTGGCCGGTATTAGAGAAGCGTGGGAGCAGCGAAACCTGAAGTTTCAGAGCAAACGCGATCTGATAACCGTCCCCAGCTTTAGCGCTAAAGAAGCAGAGGCGCGAGTAACGGAGTGGCTGGATAACCCGGCGCATAAAAACGTGCCGACGGCGTTCCTGGTGGGGGGCGATTTCATGGCGGAGGGGACAGTGCGCGCCCTGCGACAGCGTGGCCTGCGCGTACCGCAGGACGTTTCGGTCATGAGTATTGATGCCTTTAACCTCCCGGCTATTCAGGATGTGCCGCTGACCGCGGTGCACGTTCCACGCGACGAGCTGGGCGTTGAAGCGGTACAGCTTTTACAGCAGCGGCTTATTCGTCCCCACGCGGCAATCGGATCGTACCTGATCAACGGCACGCTGGTGGTACGGGAGTCGGTACGGCGGATACGACCGGAGCGTCGCACCGCCGTAGAGCGGGAAGGGTTGTACGACGTTTAAGCCATGCCCAACGCGCGCTTGCCGTGCTCGTTTAAATCTGCAACCGTAAAGCGGTTCTCCCACGTCGCTTCATAATCCTCACGCGGGAAATCGCCCGGTGACGCGCCGTTCTCCAGCGCTACCTTTACCTTGCGCGCATAGGCGAGGTTCTTCTCGCACAGCGGTGCGGCAGGAATATACATCACGTTGCCCCAGCCCTGCTGATCCTCCACCGGTGCGACGGCGTGGATCACGTCACAGTGCCACCACACCGAGTCCCCGGCCTCCAGCGCCGGAATGCTGGTTAACGCCTCTATCAGCAGCGGATGCCACTTCTCAGAGATGGGCAGCACGCGCCCAGGCGCTACGCCGCACAGCTCATCCTCCGGCACGTCGTCCAGCAGCGGACGCAGTAGAACGTAAGCCATCGCCTCGGGGATCGGCACCACGTGCAGCAGCCCCTGACCCGGCAGCATATCCGACAGCGCCGTCCAGCCCTGGAAGGTGCGGAACACCGAGCACTTGGTGGTGTTATCCACGGTGTACTCTTCGACTTCGGTACGGTGGGCGGCGAGCCACGGATCGTAGCTGTCGATATCGCCGTTAAACACCGAGGCGAAAACCTGCTGGTAGGCGGGCAGCAGCCAACGCTCCAGCGCCCCGGAATCAGTATGCGCCCCCAGCCCCTTCGAGGTGGTGCCCGGCGGGCGGCGGCGAATACGGTCCGGATAGATCACGCTGACATCGGGATCGAACCACTGCTTGCCGTCGCTCTCGAAGGTCCAGAGACGGTTAAGCAGGGACTGCACCTGCGCCATCTCGCTGCTCTGGCGGGCCTGCATCTGCGCCTGCGACCAGTAGATAGGATAAATTTCCGGCCGCGAGGCCTCCAGCGTGCCGAAGAAGCTATCCCCCGGCCCCTTGTACACGTCGTCGAAACGGTTCTGATCGAGATAGGCCAGCATAGACTGATCCCAGCCCAGCGCCTGCTCGCGCGGGAAGTGGCCTTTGATCACCGCGCAGCCCCGACGCTTGATCGCTGCACGCTGCGCCTCGCTGACGCGACCGCTCTTCACATCCTCAAAGGGGATCACTGGCCAGACCGTTTCGCCTTTCGCTTTCAGGGCGTTGATCTCAGCTACCTGAGCGGCGATGCGCTCTTCAAGGCGGTTAAAGATGCCCTGCACGTCGCCAATCTGCGCCCGCAGGGCCTGTTTTACCTGACGAATCGCCGTCTTATGGTCAGCAGGCAGCGTTTCGCTTGCATAAATTTCAGTCATATAACCCTCTCGCACCTTTCATTCGAAAGTAATTAACTTACATATGCTAATTTAAGTTAAAAATAAGTTAATGCAAGTTTAAAAAGATGATGGTGTGCACAAAAGAGAGAAGAGGGTAACGCCAGCCGCGCGCGTGCTGGCGTAGAGGTGCTTAGACGTTAAAGGGGGAGGTGCCGTCGAGCACGGCCTGAATCACATTCAGCGCGCCCTGCTGGTTGTTATCGTCGGTCTGGAAGTTAGCGATCTCTTTGATGGCCTCGCCAGCGTTAGCCATGGCAAAAGAGAACTTCGCCATGCGCAGCATCTCGGCGTCGTTGCCGCTATCGCCGATGGTGACGCAGTTGCTGGGTGAAAGCTCCCAGCGCTTAAGCAGGCGGGTAATACCGTTGGCCTTGTGCAGACCGGGGATGATCAGATCCACAAAGCCGAAGCCGCTGGTGACCGGTTTCATAATGCCGTCGAGAGAGACGTGCAGGGCATCCACCAGCTGTGGGATCTCGCTGTCTGGCAGGTTAAGGGAGAACTTAAACATCTTGTCGTCGATCTCGCGGTAGTCACTCACCAGCTTGAGGCGATGATAGTGGTGCGACATCAGCTCAACAAACTCCGGCGGCGCACTTTTGCTGACGTAGGCGCTATCGAGACCGCAGGCAACAAAGTTCAGGCCTTCGCTCTTAAGCAGCTCGCCCAGCACGATCTGGTACTCGTGGCGGGTCAGCTCACCGTGGAAAAGCTCTTTGCCATGTTCGTAGACCAGCGCGCCGTTTTCGGCGACGAAGGAGATCTCGTCTTTAATTTCTGGAAAGAAGGAGATGAGCTGATAAAACTGGTTGCCGCTGGCGACCACAAACTCAATACCGCGCGCCTGAAGCTCGCGGAACTGGCTGAGGAAACGGCTGCGGTCGTACGTTTTGGCATCATCAAGGAAAGTTCCGTCCATATCGGTGACGATAACTTTTACGGTCATACGTTATGCTCCCAGGGTAAAAACAGTCAGGAGCATTCTAGTAACGATGTGAGCAAATGCACACCTTTAATTTCATATGAAAGTAAGCACTGATTGCACGTAGGCCCGGCAAGCCTGCGCCGCCGGGCGTGACACCTTAAAGCGAATGCTCCGTTCTCGCGATAATATCATCCTGCGCATCCGGCGACAGGGCGGTAAAGAACGCCGAGTAGCCCGCCACGCGCACCACCAGATCCCGATACTGGTCCGGATTTTCCTTCGCCGCCAGCAGCGTCTCGCGGGAGACAATGTTGTACTGAATATGCCACCCTTTACGCACTTCAAAAAAGGTGCGCAGGAGCAGCATCAGCTTGTGGCGATCGCCGTCACTCTCCAGCGTGGCTGGATTCAGCTTCTGGTTGAGCAGCACGCCGCCAAGAATTGACCCCACCGGCAGCTTACCGACGGAGTTAATTACCGCCGTGGGGCCGAAACGATCCGTCCCGGATGCCGGGCTGGCCCCCTCCGCCAGCGGGGTGGTGGCTTTGCGCCCGTCAGGCGTCGCCATGGTCGCCGCGCCGAAAGG
Organism: Pseudescherichia sp.; assembly: GCF_031998825.1. Taxonomy (GTDB): domain Bacteria; phylum Pseudomonadota; class Gammaproteobacteria; order Enterobacterales; family Enterobacteriaceae; genus Pseudescherichia. The sequence continues at coordinate 105,739 of NZ_DAMACX010000008.1, read as the reverse complement.
CACGTTGGCTGAGATAGAGGAGGTACCCGCGTAGTAGTTGCCGCCGATGGGGCCGCGACCGTAGCGCGGATTGTGATACAGCTTCAGCTCGTCAATGTAGGTCTGGTAGGCGCGGTTCAGCAGCAGATCGACGCTGTCATCGTCGTTGCCATACTTCGGCGCACCGTTGATTAAGCGCTGGCGCAGCTGCTCGTGCGTCAGACCGGCAAAATCCGCCGCCAGCGCCTCGGCGAGCTGCTGCTGGCCGATAATCCCCTGGTCAAAGACCAGCTTTTTCACCGCCGCGAGGCTGTTGCCAAGGTTGGCGATCCCAACCTGTAATCCCGACACCCAGTCATATTTCGCACCGCCCTGTTTAATGCTCTTGGCCCGCTCGATGCAGTCATCCACCAGCGCCGAGCAGAGAATATCGTGGACGTTCTCCTCCAGCATGGTGTCCACCACGTACTCGATCTCAATGGATTTGCGGGTGTAGTAGCGGATCTGCGCGTCCCAGGCTGCCATCACCTCGCTGAAGTCGTGGAAATTACCTTTAGACAGCGCCTGCTCCTGGGGCAGGAACACCTTGCCGCTGGTGGCGTCGCGGCCCGCTTCAAGGGCGGCAAGCATCACCCGGGCAAAGTTGATAAAGCTCATCCCGGTGCAGCGGTAGCCCCACTTGCCGCCGACGGCGGTCTCGATACAGCCGATCGCCGCGTAGTCCCAGGCATCATCCGGCTCGACGCCAAGCTTGATAAACTCGGGAATAACGATCTCATCGTTATTAAAGGCGGGCATGCCGAAGCCGCAGCGGATCACCTGTACGCAGGCGTCGAGGAAATCGTTGCTCATCCCGGCGTGGTAGCGCACGCTCAGGTTTGGCTGGGTCGAGCGCAGGCGTCCGCAGGACTCGAGGATAGCGTAGGAGAGCGGGTTGACCGCGTCCTGCGCCTTGCCGTTCACCCGTTTCTGGCCGCCGATAGTGACGTTCTGATAGAGCGGGCTACCGGCGGAGGCCTTCGAGTGCGAGCCGGAGCGGATCTTGTTCACCTCCAGCAGCTTCAGCCAGCAGCCGTGCAGCAGCTCGATGGCCTGTTCTCGCGACAGCGTCTGATCCAGCTCGACGTCGCGGCGGTAGTAAGGATAGAGATACTGATCCATGCGGCCAAACGAGACCGAGTGGCCGTTGGACTCGATCTGCAAAATCAGCTGGATAAAGTAGCAGAGCTGTAGCGCCTGCCAGTAGGTTTCCGGCGGACGATGGGCGATGACGTCGCAGTTTTCCGCCATCTGGAGCAGCTCATCCCGGCGGCGGGTACGCGTTTCGTCGCGGACCATCTCGCGAGCGAGGGCGGCAAAGCGTTCGATGTGGTCGCTGACCGCATGCAGGACGATATCAATCGCCTTCAGGAACTGCTCCCCATGCAGATCCTCCAGTACGGTAAGATTGATGCGCGACCGGCGCTCGGCCACCTTCGCGCGCAGGCCGTCGAGGCCCTTCTCCAGCAGCAGGGGGTAGTTCACCGCCAGGTGCGCATCGCCGGAGGTCATATTGCCCTCGGCCTTGATGATGCCGGTTGCCAGCAGGGCTTTCTGCTCGTCGGTAAACATGCCGTAGCAGCGATCCTGCACCGTCTGGCCGCGCCACCACGGGCAGATCTCATGCAGCACGCGCTTGTTCTCTTCGCTCACCGCAAAGCCCGCGCCAGGGCGATCGGCCAGGTCATCGATCTCCTTTTCAATCCACGACACGGTGTACTCCGGGAAGATAGGTGCGGCGCGAAGCTCGCTCGCCTGGTTGCCGATAATCAGCTCGTCGTGTTTGATCCAGATGGTGCGCTCGGCAAGATGGTGGGCGAGGGCCAGCGCCCGGCGCACCGGAATGGGCTTGTCCAGGTGCTGCCGGTAGGCCTCGGTATAGTGCCGGGCGCGCTCGGTGCAGACCGGGGGCTTAACAATGTGCACCAGCGCATCTTTATGCGCCTGAATGCGGCGGGTCAGGGTATCAAGACGTAACTCGGTCATGGCATTATCCTCGTAGGGTAGCGGTCAGGCCATACTCGCGGGCGGACGCTTCGGCGAAAGCCAGCAGGGCTGGCGCGTCGAGCGGCTTATCGGGCGCGGTATAGGGCTGGTTCAGCAGGTGATATTTGTTGATGCCCAGCGTGTGGTAGGGCAGAAAGTGGATCTCCTGGACGTTAAGCTCGTCGGCAGCAAAGCGGGTAATCGCCCTGATGGAGGCCTCGTCAGCGTTAAAGCCGGGGATCAGCGGCACGCGAATAATGAGCTGTTTCCCCCGCGCCGCCAGCCGTTTCAGGTTCGCCAGCACGCGCTTTGCCGATCCGTCGGTCCAGACTTTAAACACCCTGCTGTCAACGTGCTTGAGGTCGGCAAGAAAGAGATCGATATACGGCAGGGAAGGTTCGATATAGCGCCAGGGCACATGCAGGCAGGTTTCAACCGCCGTGTGAATGCCGTGCTCAACGCTGGACCTCAGCAGCGCAGCGCTGAGCTCGGGCTGCATAAAGGGTTCCCCGCCGGAAAGCGTGATCCCGCCCCCACTGCGCTGGTAAAAAGGTTTATCCCGCAGGACGGTGGCCATAATCTCCTCCACCGGTTGGGTTTCGCCGCAGACCGTCAGCGCCTGGGTAGGGCAGCAGGCTTCCAGCGCAGTAAGATGCGCCTCACTGAGTTTTTCCCGGTGGATCAGCAGGCCGTTAAGCGTCCGGTCAATTACGCCCGGTGCTGTTTGCTGGCAGAGATCGCATCCGTCGAGGCAGAGGCGGGCGTCGAAGAGCACCTCCCGCTTCAAGGCACGGCTCTCTGGGTTCTGGCACCAGCGGCAGGCCAGCGAGCAGCCTTTTAAGAAGACGACGGTGCGAATGCCGGGGCCGTCGTGGGTGGAGTAGCGCTGAATATTGAAAATCATAATCTGCCCTCATGTTTCATATGCAGATTGAATAACTTTCGAATGAAAGTTATCTTGATTCTGGTCAATATAGAGGCAGGTTAAAATGGGTAAGTTTTAAACCATGCTAAATCTCACACTTTGAGGAGTTCATATGGAACTGTACCTAGACACCGCTGACGTGGCGGCAGTAAAACGGCTGGCCCGCAGCTTTCCGCTGGCCGGGGTCACCACCAACCCGAGCATTGTCGCCAAAGGCAAAATGCCGCTGGTGGAGCTGCTGCCCGCGCTGCATGATGCGCTGGAGGGGAAAGGGCGGCTCTTTGCCCAGGTATTAGCGAGCAACGCCGAAGAGATGGTGGCCGAGGCGCACAAGCTGCGCGGTATCATCGCCAATATCGTGGTGAAGGTGCCGGTTAGCGCCGAAGGGCTGGCGGCGATCAAGCTGCTGAAAGCGGAAGGGATCCCGACTCTGGGCACGGCGGTCTACGGCGCGGGGCAGGGGCTGCTGAGTGCCCTTGCCGGAGCCGAGTACGTGGCACCCTACGTTAACCGCGTAGATGCCCAGGGTGGCGATGGTATCCAGACGGTGACGGATCTACAGCGCCTGCTGACCCTGCACGCGCCGGGTTCGAAGGTGCTGGCAGCAAGCTTTAAGACGCCGCGTCAGGCGCTGGAGTGCCTGCTGGCGGGCTGCGAGGCGATTACCCTGCCGCTGGACGTGGCAGAGCAGTTTATCGCCGCCCCGGCGGTCGAGGCGGCGATCGTTAAGTTTGAGCAGGAGTGGCAGACGGCGTTTGGCCGGGCCGGTATCTAACCGTTATCCGCCGCACACCTCGCACTGGGGGTTGCGCATCAGCTTCATCTCGCGAAACTGACAGGTCATGGCGTCGTAGAGGACAATCTTTCCGGCGGCGCTCTGACCAAATTTTGCCAGCACCTTGATCGCCTCCATCGCCTGCATCGCGCCAATTATCCCTACCAGCGGAGCCATCACCCCCGCCTCCACGCAGGTCAGCGCCGTATCGCCAAACAGGCGGCTCAGGCAGCGGTAGCACGGCTCCCCCTCCTGCCAGGTAAAGACGCTAACCTGCCCCTCCATGCGGATCGCCGCCCCGGAAACCAGCGGCACTTTGGTCCGAAAGCAGCCGTCGTTGAGCTGATTGCGGATCTCAACGTTGTCGGTGCAGTCCAGAACCAGATCGTGGGCGGCAATCTGCGCGTTCAGCGCCTCGCCCTCCAGTCGGGCATCGAGGGTGGTAAAGCTGACGTGCGGATTGATACGTGCCAGCGATGTTCGCGCCGAGGCGACCTTCGGCTGGCCGATCGTCGCGTCGCTGTGCAGGGTCTGGCGCTGTAAATTCGACAGCGACACGGTGTCAAAATCCAGCAGCGTCAGGTGACCGATGCCCGCCGCCGTCAGGTACTGGGCGGCGGCACAGCCCAGCCCGCCCAGGCCCACCACCAGCACGCGGGAGGACTTCAGCGCCTCCTGACCGTCAAAGTCGAAGCCGCGCAGGACAATCTGCCGGTTGTAGCGCAGCATCTCGCTATCGCTCAGCTCGACGGCCATCACAGCCCCCCAAACAGGTGGTTAAACGGCTCGATCTCTACCCACTCCCCTGGCTCAACGCTGCCGCGCTCGCGCTCCAGCACGATAAAGCAGTTGCCCTGGCTAAAGGAGCTGAAAACGTGGGAGCCCTGGTTGCCGGTGGTGCTGACCTGTAAATTCCCCTCGGCGTCGCGGGTAACGATGCCGCGTTGGAAGTCGAGACGTCCCGGCGCTTTCTTCAGCCGGGTGGCGGCGCGGACCCGCAGGCGCGGGGGCAGGGCGCTGCCGGGCTTGCCGCTCAGGCGTGCCAGCAGGGGCTGCACCAGCTGGTAGAAGGTCAGCGCCGCGGAGACCGGATTACCCGGCAGACCGCAGAACCAGGCGTTGCTGAGCTTGCCGAAGGCAAAGGGTTTACCGGGCTTGATCGCCAGCTTCCAGAAGGCGATCTCCCCCAGCTCTTCCAGCAGGGCTTTGGTGTAGTCCGCTTCGCCTACCGAGACGCCGCCGGAGCTGATCGCTACGTCGGCCTGCTGGTCAGCGGCAATAAAGGCCTCGCGCAGCCGGGCGGGATCGTCCGGGATGATGCCGAGGTTGATCACTTCACAGCCGAGCTGCTCCAGCATGACGTGGACCGCCAGCCGGTTGGTATCGTAGATCTGACCATCGCCCAGCGGCTGGCCCGGCAGCTGGAGCTCATCGCCGGTAGAGAAGAGCGCCACCCGGACTTTGCGCACCACCTCAACGTCAGGAATACCAAGGGAGGCCAGCACCGGCAGCTCCGCCACCGTCAGGGTGGTGCCCGGTGCATAGACTACCGCGCCCTGGGTGATATCTTCCCCGGCACGGCGAATATTTTGCCCGGCACGCACCTCGGCGGTAAACAGCACCCCGGCGTCGCTCTGCTCGGTCTCCTCCTGCATCACCACCGCATCGCAGCCCGGCGGGATGGGCGCACCGGTCATAATGCGGATGCAGCTCCCCGCTGGCCACTCCCCGTGGAACGGCTGACCGGCAAAGGCCTTGCCCGCCACCGGCTGCGGCACCCCTGCCTGCACATCATCAAGGCGCACGGCGTAGCCATCCATTGCGGCGTTATCAAAGCCGGGCACGTTGAGGGGAGAGGTAATCTCCCGCACCGTTACGCGGCCAAAGCAGGCGTGCAGGGGCAGGGTTTCGTAGTCGGTGAGCGGGGTAATACGCGACAGCATCTGAGCAAGCGCCGCGTCAAGCGGGATCAGCCCGGCGGTATGGTCCATGAGTTCACTCCTGGGAGGGCAATCTGGGAAATCAATGCGCCATTATGGCAGAAAACCAGGCCAGACTGAATGTACCCATTATGTGCCATTGCCGCGCGGGCTCTTTACATCACCGTTTCGACTTTCTATATTCAAAATTCGTATCAAACTGCGGCGACAATAATGATATTTATAGAAAAAGCTGCCAGACGAGCAATAAATAATGACTAAGCCGCCAAATCACCTGCAAGAAAATAGCCCCGTGCTGGACGTCAGTAACCTGAACATTCGTTTCGAAAACGAAGGTCAGGTGACGCAGGCGGTGCGCGATCTGTCGTTCAGCCTCCAGCGCGGTGAGACGCTGGCCATCGTGGGCGAATCCGGCTCGGGCAAATCGGTCACCGCTCTGGCGCTGCTGCGCCTGCTGGAGCAGCAGAGCGGTGCCAGCGTGCACTGCGACCATATGCGGCTGCAGCGGCGCAATCGCCAGGTAGTGGATCTCAACGCCTTAAGCCAGGCGCAGATGCGCGGCGTGCGCGGGGCCGATATCGCCATGATTTTCCAGGAGCCGATGACCTCCCTCAATCCGGTGTTTACCGTTGGGGAGCAGATCGCAGAGTCGATCCGCCTGCACCAGAAGCTGGGGCGTGAGGCGGCGCTGGCCGAGGCGAAACGGATGCTGGAGCAGGTACGTATTCCTGAGGCCGATGCGATCCTTGCCCGCTACCCTCACCAGCTCTCTGGCGGGATGCGCCAGCGGGTGATGATTGCCATGGCACTCTCATGTCGTCCGGCGGTGCTGATCGCCGACGAGCCGACTACCGCCCTGGACGTGACGATTCAGGCGCAGATTTTACAGCTCATCAGCGTGCTGCAAAAAGAGATGGCGATGGGGGTGATCTTTATCACTCACGATATGGGGGTGGTGGCGGATATCGCCGACCGCGTGCTGGTGATGTACCAGGGCGAGGCGGTCGAGACCGGCCCCGTCGAGGCCGTTTTCCATAGCCCGCAGCACGCCTACACCAAAGCGCTGCTGGCGGCCGTGCCGAAACTAGGAGCGATGAACGGCAGCGATCTGCCACGTCGCCTGCCGCTGGTGAGCAAGGAGCGCCCCGACCAGCACGAGGCGGAGATCGAACAGGATACGGTGGTCGACGGGGAGCCGATTCTCCAGGTGCGCGATCTGGTGACCCGCTTCGGCCTGCGCAGCGGCATTCTCAATCGCGTGACCCGTGAAGTTCGCGCCGTGGAGCACGTCAGCTTTGACCTCTGGCCGGGAGAGACGCTGGCGCTAGTGGGGGAGTCCGGCAGCGGAAAGTCCACCACCGGGCGGGCGCTGCTGCGGCTGGTGGAATCCCAGGGTGGGTCTATTCTGTTTGAAGGCAAGCGGATCGATACCCTGCCGGACAGCAAATTGCAGCCGCTGCGTCGGGATATCCAGTTTATCTTTCAGGATCCCTACGCCTCTCTCGATCCGCGCCAGACGGTAGGCTACTCGATTATGGAGCCGCTGCGAGTGCATCGGCTGATGGGGGAGGAGGATGCCCAGCGTCGGGTGGCCTGGCTGCTGGAGCGGGTAGGGCTCAAGCCTGAGCACGCCTGGCGCTATCCCCACGAGTTCTCCGGCGGCCAGCGGCAGCGCATCAGCATCGCCCGGGCGCTAGCCCTCGATCCGAAAGTGGTGGTCGCCGACGAGGCGGTTTCCGCTCTGGACGTCTCTATCCAGGCGCAGATTATTAATTTGCTACTCGATTTGCAGCGGGAGATGGGCATCGCCTTTCTCTTTATCTCCCACGATATGGCAGTCGTGGAGCGCATCAGTCATCGGGTAGCGGTGATGTACCTTGGGCAGATCGTCGAGATCGGCCCGCGGCGCGCGGTATTTGAGAACCCGCAGCACCCCTATACGCGCAAGCTAATGGCCGCCGTGCCGGTGGCTGAGCCAGGACATCCTCGGGCGCAGCGCGTGCTGCTCTCCGATGAGATGCCCAGCAATATCTATAAGCCGGGTGATGATTCACACCGCGTGGAGCTGCACAGCGTCGGGCCTGGCCACTTTGTTGCCCGCTCGACGCCCGGCAGCACGCAATCCCGTTTTTGATCGTTAACAGGCAGGGAAATTCAGGAGAATAAGATGACACAATTTGTTGCGCGTAAATGGCGTCTGGCGCTGGGCGTTGCCGCCGCGCTCGCCGTGGCACCGGCTTTCGCTGCCAAAGACGTGGTGGTGGCCGTGGGGTCGAACTTCACCACCCTCGATCCCTATGACGCAAACGACACGCTCTCCCAGGCGGTAGCGAAGTCGTTCTATCAGGGCCTTTTCGGCCTCGATAAAGATATGAAGCTGAAAAACGTTCTTGCCGAGAGCTATACCGTCTCCGACGACGGGCTGGTCTATACCATCAAGCTGCGCAGCGGCGTTAAGTTCCAGGACGGCACCGACTTTAACGCCGAGGCGGTAAAAGCCAACCTCGACCGCGCCAGCAACAAAGAGAGCGGGCTGAAGCGCTACAATCTCTACAAGAATATTGCTAAGACCGAGGCGGTGGATCCCACCACGGTGAAGATCACCCTGACCCAGCCCTTCTCGGCCTTTATCAATATTCTCGCCCATCCAGCCACGGCGATGATCTCGCCTGCCGCGCTGAAAAAGTATGGTAAAGAGATTGGTTTCCATCCGGTGGGCACCGGTCCGTACGAGCTGGAGACCTGGAACCAGACCGACTTTGTGAAGGTGAAGAAGTTTGCCAGCTACTGGCAGCAGGGCCTGCCGAAGTTGGATACCATCACCTGGCGTCCGGTGGTGGATAACAACACTCGCGCGGCGATGCTGCAGACCGGCGAGGCGCAGTTCGCCTTCCCGATCCCCTACGAGCAGGCCGCCGTGCTGGAGAAGAATCCCAAGCTGGACCTGGTCGCCAGCCCGTCAATCATGCAGCGCTACATCAGCCTCAACGTGACGCAGAAGCCGTTTGATAATCCGAAAGTGCGCGAGGCAATCAACTACGCCATCAACCGCCAGGCGCTGGTCAAGGTCGCCTTCGCAGGCTACGCCACCCCGGCTACCGGCATCGTGCCGACGTCCATTGCTTACGCTCAGAGCTATCAGCCGTGGCCCTACGATCCGGCTAAGGCGCGCGCGCTGCTGAAAGAGGCGGGCTACCCGAACGGCTTTACCACCACCCTGTGGTCCTCCCATAACCACAGCACTGCCCAGAAGGTGCTGCAGTTTACCCAGCAGCAGCTGGCCCAGGTGGGCATTAAAGCGCAGGTGACGGCGATGGATGCCGGGCAGCGCGCCGCTGAAGTCGAGGGCAAAGGGCAGAAGGAGAGCGGGGTAAGGATGTTCTACACCGGCTGGTCGGCCTCCACCGGCGAAGCGGACTGGGCGCTGTCGCCGCTGTTCGCCTCGCAGAACTGGCCGCCAACCCTGTTCAACACCGCGTTCTACAGCAATCCGCAGGTGGATAAGGATCTCGCTGCCGCGCTGAAAACTACCAGCAACGAGGAGAAGGCGCAGCACTACAAGGCAGCGCAGGACACCATCTGGAAGGAGTCGCCGTGGGTGCCGCTGGTAGTAGAGAAACTGGTCTCCGCGCACAATAAAGACCTGAGCGGTTTCTATATCATGCCGGATACCGGCTTTAGCTTTGACGACGCAGACTTAAAATAGTCGTGCCTGGCCTCCGCACATCGCGGCGGGGGCCAGCAACAGGGTAGAAGATGCTTAACTATTTTTTTAAACGCCTGCTCGGCCTGATCCCCACGCTGCTGATTGTGGCGGTGCTGGTGTTTCTGTTCGTGCATATGCTGCCAGGGGATCCGGCGCGGCTGATTGCCGGACCGGAGGCTGACGCGCAGGTGGTTGCGCTGGTGCGCCAGCAGCTGGGCCTTGACCAGCCGCTGTGGCATCAGTTCTGGCACTACATCACCAACGTATTGCAGGGCGATTTCGGCATGTCGATGGTCTCCCGCCGCCCGGTGGCGGAGGAGATCGCCAGCCGCTTCATGCCTACTTTCTGGCTCACTATCGCCAGCATGGTCTGGGCGGTACTGTTTGGCCTCGCTGCCGGAATAGTCGCTGCCGTCTGGCGCAACCGCTGGCCGGACCGCATCGGCATGGCGCTGGCGGTCACCGGCATTTCGTTTCCGGCCTTTGCGCTTGGCATGCTGCTGATGCAGGTCTTCTCCGTTGAGCTGGGGTGGCTGCCTACCGTTGGGGCGGACAGCTGGCGGCACTACGTCCTGCCGTCGCTGACCCTCGGCGCGGCGGTGGCGGCAGTGATGGCGCGCTTTACCCGTGCCTCCTTTGTCGATGTGCTCAACGAGGACTATATGCGCACCGCGCGTGCCAAAGGGGTCAGCGAGAAGTGGGTTATTCTCAAGCATGGCCTGCGTAACGCCATGATCCCGGTGGTGACCATGATGGGCCTGCAGTTTGGCTTCTTGCTCGGCGGCTCGATTGTGGTTGAGAAGGTCTTCAACTGGCCTGGCCTTGGCCGCCTGCTGGTGGACTCGGTGGAGATGCGTGACTATCCGGTGATTCAGGCCGAGGTGCTGCTCTTCTCGCTGGAGTTTGTTCTTATCAACTTGGTGGTGGATATGCTCTACGCCGCCATTAACCCGTCTATCAGGTACAAGTAAGGATGCGACTTTTAAACTGGCGTCGCCAGGCGATATTAAAGGGTATGCCGGGGATCAAACCGACGCGTATCCGCACCCCGTGGCATGAGTTCTGGCGGCGCTTCCGCCGTCAGCCGATGGCGATGACCGCCGGGCTGTTTGTGGTGCTGCTGATCGTTGTCGCCGCCGTCGCGCCGTGGATCGTGCCCTTCGATGCCGAGAATTACTTCGACTACGACCGGCTTAACGAGGGGCCGTCGATGGTGCACTGGTTCGGCGTTGACTCTCTCGGACGGGATATCTTTAGCCGCGTACTGGTAGGGGCGCAGATCTCGCTGGCCGCCGGGGTGCTGGCGGTGCTGATCGGGGCCGCGATCGGCACTGTGCTTGGCCTGCTGGCGGGGTACTACGAGGGCTGGTGGGATCGCATCATCATGCGCATCTGCGACGTGCTGTTCGCCTTTCCCGGCATTCTGCTGGCGATTGCGGTGGTGGCGGTGATGGGCAGCGGCATGTCCAACGTGATTATCGCCGTGGCGGTCTTCTCGGTGCCAGCCTTTGCCCGGCTGGTGCGCGGCAACACGCTGGTACTCAAGCAGCAGACCTTTATCGAGTCGGCGCGCAGCATCGGCGCAAGCGATGCCACCATCCTGTTCCGCCACATTCTGCCGGGCACCATCTCGTCTATCGTAGTCTACTTTACCATGCGCATCGGCACCTCGATCATCTCTGCCGCCAGCCTGTCGTTTCTGGGGCTGGGCGCACAGCCGCCGACGCCGGAGTGGGGGGCGATGCTCAACGAGGCGCGAGCGGATATGGTTATCGCCCCGCACGTGGCGCTCTTCCCGAGCCTGGCAATCTTCCTCACCGTGCTGGCCTTCAACCTGCTGGGGGACGGCCTGCGGGACGCGTTGGATCCGAAGATCAAGGGCTGAGGCTGCACCGCCGGGCGGCACTGCGTTTGCCCGGCCTACGGTGGGCACGGTGTGGGTTTGTAGGCCCGCGTAAGCGAAGCGCCACCGGGCATTCTGTGCGCATTCCCACAAAAGCGTAAATTCGACGCCTTCGCTTTCCCCTGCGGTCTCGGTTTGCGGGCATCATACCCGCAGAACGATGCATGAAGGGGAAAGCAATGCGCGATGAATTACTGACGTTTTTGGCCAATCAAACTGACTTTTTCGATCCGGAAAAGCTGAGCGAGGTCTTTACCGCCAGCTATCTGGCACAGCGCTTTTCGCTGAAGAGAAATACCGCCAGCCACTATTTGAACCAGCTGGTTGCTCAGGGCGTGCTGGTGAAGATCAATACCCGGCCCGTCTACTTCCTGCATAAAAAAACCTTCAGCCAGCAGTTCTTTCCTCTGTCCGCCAATGAGTATGAGAGCGTTGCCCAGCTGCTTGGCGACGGCGGGCCTGAGCCGGAGCGGCCCGATCACTTCTCGCTGCTTATCGGTCACGATGAGAGCCTGAAAAAGCCTATTGAGCAGCTCAAAACCGCGCTCTTTTACCCGGATGGCGGCCTGCCGCTGCTGATTACCGGCGACAGCGGCACCGGCAAAAGCTATATGGCCAATCTGATGCACGCGTTTGCTATCTCCGAGGGGCTGCTGGCGGACGATGCGCCTTTCATCAGCTTTAACTGTGCCCAGTATGCCAGCAACCCGGAACTGCTGGCGGCTAACCTGTTCGGCTATGCCAAAGGGGCATTTACCGGAGCGCAGACGGACCGCCAGGGAGCCTTCGAGGCGGCCAACGGCGGGATGCTGTTCCTCGACGAGGTGCACCGACTCAACGCCGAGGGGCAGGAGAAGCTCTTTACCTGGCTCGACCGCAAGGAGATCTATCGGGTTGGCGAGACGGCCCAGGGCCGCCCGGTCGCAACGAGGCTGGTGTTTGCCACCACCGAGGAGCTGCACAGCACCTTCTTAACCACCTTTTTGCGACGCATACCGATTCTGGTCACGCTGCCCGATCTGCAAAGCCGCTCCCGGCAGGAGAAGGAGGCGCTGATCCTGCTCTTCTTCTGGCTGGAGGCGAAAAAGCTGGCGGTGCGTCTGGCATTAACTCCCCGGCTGATGCAGGTCCTGAACCACTTTGTCTACCGGGGCAACGTCGGCGAGCTGAAGAACGCCGTGAAGTACACGGTGGCGGCGTCGTGGGCCAAGCAGCGGGGCGGCGAGGAGCTGGTGGTGGGCATTCAGCATTTGCCGGAGAAGATTGCCGCAGCGATCCCCGCCTCTGGCGAACCGCTGGCGGTGGAGGAGAACCTGATCGTCGAGCCGCAGACCAGCCTGGCGTGGCTCCTGCGCGCCCGCGATCCCACCCGGGGCGTGATCTATGACGCCCAGTGCCAGGTGCTGGCGCTCTATGAGCAGTGGATGAGCGGCCACGCGGATTGGGAAGAGGTGCGCAAACGCATGGGGGAGGCGATAGAGGGACTTTTTGACCGGCTCATTTTCGATAACCGCGACACCACCGACTCGCCGATGCTGCTCCTGACCACCCAGCAGGTGCGCGAGGAGTTCTACCGCCTGGAGAAGCAGTTCAACATTCAGTTCAACGGCAACTGCATCTACGCTCTAAGCCACTACCTGGTGCACCGCTCCCGGAGCACCCCCTCCCGACTGAGCCAGGAGCGGATCCGTAGCCTCGACGACTTCCTCGCCCAGAAGTACCCGCTGCTCTACCGTTTTTGCCAGGCCATCATCACCGCGCTGACGCAAAAGCTGGATATCGAACCGCAGCGGATTGATGCTCTGCTGCTGGTGCTGTGGCTGCATCAGTCTGGCGCGATCAGCCAGCCGCACGTCACCCGCGCCGTTATTCTGGCCCACGGCTATGCCACCGCCAGCAGCATTGCTAACGTCGCCAACCGTCTGTTAAAAAATCATCTGTTTGAGTCTTTCGATATGCCGCTGGACGTCACCCCGGAGGCCATTGCCCGGCAAGTGATGGACTACATCGAAAGCAATACGCTGGCCTCGGGCGTGATGATCCTCGTCGATATGGGATCGCTCAACGCTATTCATCACCATTTCCAACGCCGGGTTTCGACGCCGGTAGCGATTGTCAATAACGTCTCCACCAGCATGGCGCTCTACGTCGGCGAGCGGATCTTACGCGGCGATCTGATCGAGGATATCGCCCGCGAGGTCAGCGGCGACCTGCCGGTGGAGCATCAGATCTTCTGGCCGCAGGCAAACCGTCCGCGGGTGATCCTGACCACCTGCGTCACCGGCCTTGGCGCGGCAACCAATCTCTGCACGCTGCTGAAGGCCAGTATCCCAGAGACGCTGGGTATTGACGTGATCGCCTGCGACTACGACACGCTCAGCAACGGCCAGGAGAGTGCGCTGGCGTTTAATCGCTATGAGATGCTGGCCGTGGTCGGCACGTTCGATCCGCACCTGCCCGCCGTGCCGTGGATCTCGCTGGATTCGCTGATCGCCGGGGACGGTCACGCTCAGCTGATGCGTATCTTTGGCGATATCGCTACGCCAGAGCAGATCGACGAGATCAACAATCTGCTGCTGAAGAACTTCTCTCTGCGTCGGGTGATTGAGTCGGTCACTATTCTTGACACCAGCAAGGTGCTTAACCAGGTGGAGCAATTTGTCCTGCGCTACGAGCATCTGGCGGGCTGCCAGATCCCCAACGATCGCAAGGTAGCGCTCTACGTGCACATCAGCTGCCTGATAGAGCGGCTGATCCGTAACGCCTCTCCTGCCAGCTATGCAGGACGGCAGTGTCCGGAAAGCGAGCTGGCCGATATTAAGCAGGCCTTTAGTGTCATTGAGAGCAGTTATAGTGTCAAAATCCCCGCCGTAGAGCTTTGTTACATCCATAATATTCTGACCCTGGAAACAGAATTTATCCCGCAAGATCAAGAGTTTTAATCCCCCTGCTTTTCTGTCCTGGCGCATTTCACCGTGCGCCACTTTTTCGTGGCACGCCGGTTGCAATACTCCCGGTAGTGGAACGCATTTTCGAGGACAGGATGAAACGACACTACATATTTGCCAGCCATGGCACCCTTGCCCGGGGCGTGCTCGACTCAGTTGAGCTGATCCTCGGTAAGCAGACGGATATTTCGACGCTTTGCGCCTACGTTGAGGAGCAGCGGGATTTAACCGAGCAGGTCACGGAGCTAATGCAGCGGATCCCGGACGAAGATGAGGTTGTGGTTATCACCGATATCTTCGCCGGCAGCGTAAATAACGAATTTGTTCGCTTTCTACAGCGTCCCCGCTTTCATCTGGTGGCGGGCCTTAATTTGCCGCTGGTGATCGATTTGCTTATTTCCGGCGACGAGCCTGATACCGGGAAGCTTATTGAGGAGGCGTTAATAAGCTCCAGAGAGAGCATTCAATACTGTAACTACACCATCTCCAGCGCAATGCAGGCGGATAAAGATTTCTAAGAGGGAGGAAACAGGATGATTACGTTAGTGCGGGTTGACCATCGTTTACTGCACGGCCAGGTGGCGTTCTCCTGGACGCAATATGTCGGCGCAGACTGCATTCTGATTGCCAACGACAGCGTGCCCAATGACGAGCTGCGTAAAACCACTATCAAACTGGCTAAGCCGCCGTCGGTGAAGCTAGTTATTAAGAATATCGCTGACTCTATTGAGGCCATTAAAAGCGGCGTGACCGACAAATATACGCTGTTTATCGTTGTGGAGTCGGTAGAGGACGCCTGGCGCTTAGCCCGAGAGATACCGGAAATTAAGAGCATCAACCTCGGCGGAATTAAAGCCAAAGAGGGCAGCAGGAATATTTCGAAGGCGGTGAATCTGCTGCCTGACGAAATTACCCGGCTCAATGAACTGGTGGGGCAGGGGGTGGAAATAGAGATCCGCCAGGTTCCTAACGATCGCAAACAGCTCATAACGGAATGTTTGTAATTCCTGAGGATTCACTATGGTAGAGGCACTTTTACTCGGACTGGTGGCGTTTATCGCCCAGTCGGAATATGCCCTGGGCACCTCGTTAATCTCCCGGCCTATCGTCACCGGCTTATTAACCGGGCTGGTGCTGGGTGATGTCCAGACGGGCGTTATCATGGGCGCGACGCTGGAGTTGGCTTTTATCGGCTCTTTCTCCGTGGGCGCATCCATTCCGCCGGACGTGGTGACCGGCGGTGTGCTGGGCGTGGCGTTCGCTATCACCTCCGGCGCGGGGACCGAAACGGCGCTGCTGCTGGGGCTGCCCATCGCCACCCTGACGCTGGTGTTAAAAAACGTCTATCTCGGGATGTTTATCCCGATGCTTAACCAGAAGGCGGATGCCTATGCCGACGAGGCCGACACCCGTGGCATAGAGCGGATGCACCTCATCGCCGGGTTCGGCCTGTCGCTGATGCTGGCCACGGTGGTGACCGTCTCCTTCCTGGTGGGCAGCAGCGCGGTGAAGTCCCTGCTGGATGCTATTCCAGAGTTTATTAAGCACGGCCTCAGCGTGGCGACGGGCATCATTCCGGCGCTGGGCTTTGCCATGCTCGCCCGGCTGCTGATCAACAAAAAGGTCGCGCCTTACTTTTTCCTCGGCTTTGTTCTGATGGCCTACCTGAAAATTCCGGTCACCGGCATTGCGATCCTCGGCGCTATCGTGGCCGTGATTATGGTTAACGTCACCGCCTTCACCACGCCTCGTGCCACCACAGAGCAAGGAGTCAGCCATGACGACGAAGATGATTTCTGAAGAGACCCTGCCTGACGTGCAGGATGAGAAGGCAATTACCGCCCGCGATCTGCGCCGTGTCTTCTGGCGCTCCTTCCAGATGGAATTCTCCTGGAACTATGAGCGGCAGATGAACCTGGCCTTTGTCTATACGCTCATTCCGGTGCTGAAAAAGCTCTACCCGCAGAAAGAGGATCTGAAAAATGCCCTGAAGCGTCACCTGGTGTTTTTCAATACCACGCCGCACATCGTCACCCTGCTGCTGGGGATCACCACCGCCATGGAGGAGAAGAACAGCCAGCAGAAAACCATCGATGCCGGGGCGATTGATAACGTCAAGGCGTCGCTGATGGGGCCACTGGCGGGATTAGGGGACTCCTTTTTCTGGGGGACGCTGCGCCTAATCGCGACGGGGATCGGCACCAGCCTGGCGCTGCAGGGCAGTATTCTTGGGCCGATCCTCTTTCTGCTGGTGTTTAACGTTCCGCACATTCTGGTGCGCTGGTTCTTTACCCGCTGGGGCTATGTGCTCGGCACCGGGGTGCTTCAGCGCGTTCAGCAGAGCGGCATGATGGAGAGCCTGACCTACGGCGCATCGATTATGGGGCTGATGGTGGTGGGGGCGATGACCGCCTCGATGATCAATATCACTATCCCCATCAGCTTTGGTGCAGGGGAGGCGAAAACCGAAGTGCAGGACATTATCAACAACGTCATGCCCTGCCTGCTACCGCTCATCAGCTTCGGCATCGTCTACTGGCTGCTGGGCCGCAGGGTAAAACCACTCACCATTATCGGCGGGATGGCGCTGGTCGGCATTTTCGGCTCGTGGATTGGCCTGTTTTAACCGGAGAAACCTATGTTACCTACCATTATGTTACCAACCATGATGACCTATATCGAAGAGGAGCCCGCGGCGCTGGAGACGATCCTCCGCGAGCATCGGCATAGCCTGGCGGCGATTGAGACCTTTGCCCGTGAGCGCCCGGTGCAGCGCTTGCTGCTGCTGGCGACCGGCTCCTCGTTTAATGCCGCCCTGTGTGCACGGGATCTCTTTGAGCGGCGCTACGGCCTGCGGGTGGAGATCAAAGAGCCGTACAACTTTGTTCACTATGAAACTGTCGATCCGCACACCGATCTGGTGATTGCTGTCTCCCAGAGCGGCAAGAGCGCCTCAACGCTGGCGGCGATGGAGAAGGTTCAGGCGGCGGGGCTGCCGGTGTTTGCCCTGACCTCGGATCCGCAAAGCCCCATCGGCCAGGGCTGCGATGAGGTGCTGGATATCAATACCGGCATCGAGCAGGTGGGCTTCGTCACTCGGGGCTTCAGCGCCACGGTGCTCAACCTGCTGCTGATTGCGCTTACTCTTGCCCGAGCGCAAAAGCAGATTGCGGATGAGGAGGTGCAGGCCACGCTGCACGAGCTGGGCCAGCTCGTCGCCGCTATCCCGCAGGCGATTGCCCAGACGGAGGCATTTTTCGACCGCCATCAGGAGACCCTGCGCAGCGGGACGCGTTTTGTGGCTATCGGCTACGGGGCGCTGACCGGCGTAGCGAAAGAGTTTGAGACCAAGTTCACCGAAACGGTGCGCGTCCCGTCCAGCGGCTTTGAGCTGGAGGCCTATATGCACGGCCCCTATCTGGAGGCCAATGCCCAGCACGTGATGTTTTTTATTGAGGATGCCCCGGACAGACGCCTGCGGGCGCTGCGGGACTACATGGCTCCGGCGGTAAACCAGACCTTGCTGGTGACCCTGAGCGATGAGCAGGATCCGCAGACGCTGGCCCTCAACTTCCCGCTGGCGCATGACCTCGCCGCGCTGCTGCTGGTTGTCCCGATGCAGGTACTGGCCTGGCGCACGGCGTGTGCCAAAGGGATCGATCTGTCGGTGCGTATTTTTGATGACTTTGACCGCGTATTAAAAAGTAAGATCTAATTAATCAGGAGAGAAAATATGTTGGGTTTTAATCAGGACGAGTACCTGACGAGTGCTCGTGAGATCGTTGCTGCGCGTAAACAGGCTGAGCATGCCGCTGATGAGATATTTCAGCAGGAATATGATGCGCTATTTTTTGCTTCGGTAGGCGGCTCTCTGGCCCCGATGATGGCAATTAATGCCTTTGCCAAAGAGATGACAACCCTGCCGGTTTATCTTGAGCAGGCGGCAGAATTAATTCATACCGGGCATAAAAAATTAACTAAGCACTCGGTGGTGGTGACGCTCTCTAAATCCGGAGATACCAAAGAGTCCGTGGAGCTTGCCGAATGGTGTAAGGCCCAGGGGATCCGGGTAGTGGCCATTACTAAAAATAGCGATTCCCCGCTGGCCAGTGCGGCAGGCTGGCATATTCCGATGCGCCACAAAAACGGCGTGGAATATGAGTATATGCTGCTCTACTGGTTCTTCTTCCGTCTGGTTAACCGTAACGGTGAATTTGCCGAGTACGATCGGTTTGCCAGCCAGCTGGAGTTATTACCGGAGAACCTGCTCCAGGCGAAAATAAAGTTTGATCCACAGGCGGATGAAATTGCCCGTAAATACCACGCCAGCGACTATATGATGTGGATTGGTGGGGCGGAGATGTGGGGCGAGGTCTATCTCTTCTCAATGTGTATTCTGGAGGAGATGCAGTGGAAGCGAACCAAATCCGTCACCTCCGCCGAGTTTTTCCACGGCACGCTGGAGCTGCTGGAGAAGGAGGTTCCGCTGTTTCTGGTGAAAGGAGAGGGGAAATGTCGGGCGCTGGATGAGCGGGTAGAGCGCTTTGCGGCGAAGATCACTGACCATCTGGTGGTTATCGATCCGCGGGATTATCTGCTCGACGGGATTGATGATGCGTTTCGCGGCATCCTGGCTCCCTGCGTGGCGTCAACGCTGCTGGTGGATCGGCTGGCGGCCCACTTCGAGCACTATACCGGCCACAGTCTGGATATTCGCCGCTACTACCGGCAGTTCGAGTATTAATAGAACTAACGCCCGGCGGCGCAAGCTTGCCGGGCCTACGGTTTTGTAGGCCTGATAAGCGCAGCGCCATCAGGCGTTATGCACAGGGTCGATTAAACCCGGCTCCCCCACAGGTCGTACTCGTCGGCGTTTTCGACCTTCACGCGAACGACGTCGCCTGGCTTCACTTTCGTTTCGCCGTTGAGGTAGACCGCGCCGTCGATCTCCGGTGCATCGGCCATGCTGCGGCCAATCGCGCCCTCTTCATCGACTTCATCGATAATCACCAGGATTTCGCGGCCCACTTTCTCTTGCAGGCGCTCGGCAGAGATCTGCTGCTGCAGCTGCATAAAGCGGTTCCAGCGCGCCTCTTTCACCTCTTCCGGCACCTGGTCCGGCAGCGCGTTGGCGGTCGCGCCTTCAACCGGGCTGTATTTGAAGCAGCCGACGCGATCGAGGCGCGCTTCGACGAGGAAGTCGAGCAGCATCTGGAAATCTTCCTCGGTTTCACCCGGGAAGCCGACGATAAAGGTCGAGCGCAGGGTAAGCTCAGGGCAGACTTCACGCCACTGCTTGATGCGGGCCAGCTGGCGATCGACAGAGCCAGGGCGCTTCATCAGCTTGAGGATGCGTGGGCTGGCGTGCTGCAGCGGGATATCCAGATACGGCAGGATCTTGCCTTCGGCCATCAGCGGGATGACGTCATCAACGTGCGGGTAGGGGTAGACGTAATGCAGACGCACCCAGACGCCGAGCTTCGACAGCTCTTCGCACAGGCTAACCATGCTGGTTTTCACCGGCGAGCCGTTGTAGAAGCCGGTGCGGTGCTTAACGTCAACGCCGTAGGCGGAGGTGTCCTGGGAGATCACCAGCAGCTCTTTCACGCCCGCATCAACCAGACGCTTGGCCTCGGCCAGCACGTCGCCAATCGGACGGCTATCGAGATCGCCGCGCATAGACGGAATAATGCAGAAGGTGCAGCGGTGGTTGCAGCCTTCGGAAATTTTCAGGTAGGCGTAGTGGCGCGGGGTCAGCTTAACGCCCTGTTCCGGCACCAGGCTCAGGAACGGGTTGTGCTTCGGTTTTGGCACGTAGTGGTGCACATGCTCCAGTACCTGCTCATAGCTGTGCGGACCGGTGATCTCCAGCACCTTCGGGTGCACTTCGCGGATCTGATCCACTTTTGCCCCCAGGCAGCCGGTGACAATTACCTTGCCATTCTCATTCAGGGCTTCGCCAATCGCCTCAAGCGACTCCTGCACGGCGCTATCGATAAAGCCGCAGGTGTTAACGATCACCATATCGGCATCGTCATAACGCGGCACCACATCGTAACCCTCGGTGCGCAGTTCGGTAAGAATGCGTTCGGAATCCACCAGGTTTTTCGGGCAGCCCAGGGAGACAAAGCCAATACGCGGTTGTTGTATGCTCATACGCTCACAAAGTAAACAGAAGAAAAAACCGGGCGATTTTACACGGGTTTGCGGCGACTCTCTACTGCTAACTCAATCGGTTAAATTTTGTGTGCGTTGTCACACTGTAAAAATTGTTAATACCTGGATAAATATTGACCCAGCGCATAATTTTGCACAAAAAATGATCATATGCTTGATTTGCGATTAGGCCGACAAGGGAGGATCAAGTATGACCGTTGACAGACTAAAACGAAGTCTGCTGAGAAAACTTGCTAACGCCAGCATCGATCTTGCGGCGTACGTCCAGCTCAGAAAGGCGAAGGGTTATATGTCGGTCAGCGAAAGCAACTATCTGCGTGACAGCTTTTTTGAACTATCAACACAAATACGTGGCCTGGAGCGGCATGTTTCTGCCGTACCGGATGCCAGAGAACGAGAAGTGCTGTGCCGGGCAGAGGGGGCACTCTCCTCTGCGGGTATATGCTTAATGAGTGGGCACCATGACTGCCCGAACTATATTGCTGTGAACGTAGAGACGCTCGACCGCTGTCTCAAAACCCTCAACGTATGTATTCAGAGCCTCAGCGAGCATGAACCGCTGGTTGTGGAAGCCTGAATCCCCGGGGGAGGCAACTCCCCCTTCTGCTTAAACTTTTGTAAAACCAGGCGCGCGCAACGTTCCGCTGGCTACGCTTTAAGCCAGAGACCCTCAAAGGAGTGCCCCATGCGCCGCAACGCCCTGATTTTTATCCCCGCGCTGTTTCTGTCCGCCTCGGTTTTTGCTGCGCCTGCGCCGGTAAAGGTTGACGTGCTGCAAACCAAACTCGATCGCCCATGGTCGCTGGCGTTCCTGCCCGACAATAAAGGGATGCTTATTACCCTGCGCGGCGGCCAGCTGCGCCACTGGCAGGCGGGAAGCGGGCTGTCCGATCCTCTCTCCGGCGTGCCGAAAGTGTGGGCCAACGGGCAGGGCGGCCTCTTTGACGTGGTGCTGGCTCCGGACTTTGCCCAGTCGCGGCGGGTGTGGCTGAGCTACGCCGAGGCGGGGAGCGACGGCAAGGCCGGAACGGCGGTGGGCTACGGGCGGTTAAGTGACGATCTCACCCGCCTGGAGGCTTTTAAGGTGGTCTTTCGCCAGGCGCCTAAGCTCTCTACCGGCAACCACTTCGGCGGCCGGCTGGTCTTTGACGGCAAAGGCTACCTCTACATCGCTTTAGGGGAGAACAATCAACGCCCCACGGCCCAGGATCTCGATAAGCTCCAGGGCAAGCTGGTGCGCCTGACCGATGAAGGAGCCGTGCCGCCAGATAATCCCTTTGCCAACACTGCCAGCGCACGCAAGGAGATCTGGTCCTACGGCATCCGTAATCCGCAGGGGATGGCGATGAATCCGTGGACCAACGCCCTGTGGCTGAACGAGCACGGGCCGCGCGGCGGCGACGAGATCAACATTCCACAGAAAGGCAAAAACTACGGCTGGCCGCTGGCAACCTGGGGCATCAACTACAGCGGGATGAAGATCCCGGAGGCGAAGGGGGAGATTGTTGCCGGCACCGAGCAGCCGGCTTTCTACTGGAAAGACTCCCCGGCGGTGAGCGGCATGGCGTTCTATAACGCATCGACCTTCCCGCAGTGGCAGCACAAGCTATTTATCGGCGCGCTGAAGGACAAGGACGTGATTGTGATGAGCGTAAACGGGGATAAGGTCACCGAGGATGGGCGCATCCTCGGGGATCGCAACCAGCGCATCCGCGACGTGCGCGTCGGCCCCGACGGCTACCTCTATGTGCTCACCGACGAGTCCGACGGCGAGCTGTTAAAGGTTAGCCCGGCGGGAAATTAGGTCACCGGGATCATCACAATTTTACGGTAGGCGGGACGCTCGCTCAGGGCGTCATACCAGCGTTGCAGGTGCGGGCGCGGCGTCCACGTCAGGCCCACGTTCCACAGGTTATAGACGAAGGGTGCTACGGCGATATCGCCGAGACCAAACTCCTCTCCCGAGAGCCAGTTTGAGGTCGCCAGCGCGTTATCGAGAATTTCAAACAGCGGCTCGCAGGCGGCAATGCCCGCCTCAATCACCGCCGGGTCGCGCTTTTCCACCGGGGTTCTGACCAGATTCATCAACAGCACCCGGTGAGCTGGAGAGAGCGTGCCGTTGGCCCAGTCCATCCACTTCTCCGCCTGCGCACGGGCAGCGGGCGGCTCGATCCACAGGCGGCCCTGACCGTACTGCGCTGCCAGGAAGCGCACAATGGTATTCGACTCCCACAGCACGCTGTCGGTCTCATCGTCACGGAACAGGGGCACCAGCCCGTTGGGGTTCAGCGCCAGATACTCCGGGCTGTGATTCAGGCCATGCTCCAGCCCGGCCAGAATTTGCGTATACGGCAGCTCCAGCTCTTCAAGGGTCCATAAGACTTTTTTTACGTTGGTCGAGTTATTTCTGCCCCACAGCGTGATCATAAAAACTCCTTCTTTCCGTCAGCAACCGGGCGCTGCTATCAGCACCATATGGCTGACATAGTGGGATAAAGTTAACATTCAGGCAACGACAAACAAAAAAATCCCGCTCATAGCAGCATGGGGATGTGATATTGCGTAAACTTTAAAAAACTTTACCAGCGGGCGGTTTTCTTCACCGCTTTTGTACGTTACTACTCACCGTTTAGCGCGTAGCGGTGAGCTAACGCGGTTTTTTAGAATGGATACTCGGGTGGCCTTTATGACGCATTTCTCTCTGTCCCTCCGCGGCCTGGCTACGGCTTCGGCGCTTGTGGTTCTTTTTTCTCCCTCTCTGTTTGCCGCCGAGCAGGTCGCGGCCCCCGCTGCCCCTGCGGTTGATGCCCGGGCGTGGATCCTGATGGATTACGCCAGCGGTAAAGTGCTGGCGGAGGGCAACGCCGATGAGAAGCTGGATCCGGCCAGCCTCACCAAGCTGATGACCAGCTACGTCACCGGTCAGGCGCTGAAGGCGGGAAAAATTCACCTCACCGATATGGTCACCGTGGGTAAAGATGCCTGGGCTACCGGCAACCCGGCGCTGCGCGGCTCGTCGCTGATGTTCCTCAAGCCGGGCGATCAGGTGTCGGTGGCGGATCTCAATAAAGGGGTGATTATCCAGTCGGGGAACGATGCCAGCATCGCCATTGCCGACTACGTGGCGGGAAGCCAGGACGCCTTTGTCGGCCTGATGAACAACTATGCCCAGCGGCTGGGACTGACCAACACCACCTTTAAAACGGTGCACGGTCTCGACGCGCCAGGACAGTTCAGCACCGCCCGTGACATGGCTCTGCTGGGCAAGGCGCTGATCCACGACGTGCCGGAAGAGTACGCCATCCACAAAGAGAAAGAGTTTACCTTCAACAAGATCCGTCAGCCGAACCGTAACCGCCTGCTGTGGAGCACAAATCTCAACGTCGACGGGATGAAGACTGGCACTACGGAAGGGGCGGGCTACAACCTGGTGGCCTCGGCCACGCAGGGTGATATGCGGCTCATCTCGGTGGTGCTCGGGAGTAAAACCGATCGCATCCGCTTCAACGAGTCAGAGAAACTGCTGACCTGGGGTTTCCGCTTCTTCGAAACCGTGACCCCTATCAAGCCCGATGCCACCTTTGCCACTACTCGCGTCTGGTTTGGCGACAGCAGCGAGGCGAAGCTCGGCGCAGGTGAGGCCGGCTCGATCACTATTCCTAAAGGGCAGTTGAAAAACCTGAAGGCGACCTGGAAACTCACTGAACCACAGCTCACCGCGCCGCTGAAGAAGGGCCAGGTAGTAGGCTCCATCGACTTCCAGCTTAACGGTAAATCCATTGAGCAGCGTCCGCTGATCGTTATGGAAGCGGTGGAAGAGGGCGGATTCCTGAACCGGATGTGGGACTTTGTGCTGATGAAATTCCATGAGTGGTTCGGTAGCTGGTTCTCATAGACCGCATCAGTAAAGCAGGGCGATGCGCTGCGCTTTTGCCAGCGCAAACAGGTTATCGTCCGGGCGGACGTCGCTGGCAATAGCATCAAACTGGCTCAGTTCGCCCATGCATGCCGGGCGTACTTTGCCAAACTTGCTGTGATCGACCACCAGCACGTGGTACTGCGCCCGGGTCATCGCCCAGTGCTTTACCGGCAGCTCCTCAAGGTTAAAGCAGGTCGCACCCATCTCCGGATGAACCCCCGCCGCCGAATAGAAGGCAAGATCGGGGCAGAGGTTGTTGAGCGTCTCTTTAAAGTTGAGCGGGTTGAAGATGCCGTTGCTGGCGTGGAACTCGCCGCCGCAGAGAATGGTCCGGCAGAGCGGCTTCTCCTGTAGGGCCAGGAAGGTGTTCAGGGCATAGCAGACGGCGGTGAAGGGCAGCTCGTCGCTAATCGCATCGATAATCCACGGCGTAGTGGTGCCGCAGTCGAAAAACACCATCTGGTGGGCCTGCACCAGCGTTGCCGCATGGCGGGCCGCGAGGCGCTTCTCCTCCACCAGGCGCGTTTTCTGATCGCTCAGCAGATAGTGGCTGGCGGTGCGCGGCTCCAGCACCAGGTAACCCCCGAGCAGCACAACCGGGGCGCTTTTGGCGTTCAGATCGCGACGAATGGTCATTTCAGACACGCCGAGCAGGGTGGCAGCCTCTTTCAGATGCAGCTTGTCGCTCCGCTTCAGCGCCTGCAATAGCTGGCCGATCCTTTCGTCACGTTTCGTTTCCATAAATCCCCTGGCGTAATAGTAAAAGCCCTGCATACGGCAGGGCGTCCAATATTACCTGCGCGGCCAGGTTAAGTCACTCACGCACCCAGCCTTTGCGGATAGGTAGAGCAAAACAGCGGCGGTAGATGAGATGCAGAGTTCGGTGCAGCCCCATCCCGCAAACCTGCCACAGCATCTGCGCGGCCAGGCAGCCGCTGAGAGCAATCAGCAATCCGCCCAGCATATCCAGCGGCCAGTGAACGCCCAGATAGACGCGCGACCAGGCGATGCTCAGCGCCACGGCCAGCATTACGCAGCCAGACCAGAGCCGATGCCAGAACAGAAACGCCAGCGCGAAAGTGAACGCCACCGTGCCGTGATCGCTGGGGTAGGAGTAGTCCGCCGAGTGATGTAAAAAATTATAGCCCGCGTGCTGGGCAAAGGGCCTGTCGTGGGGAAAAAGATGACCCATCAGCCAGGAAAGGCACATGCTCACCGCCAGCGCCATCGCCGTTTTGATCACCAGCTGGCGCTGGGCGCTCACCCGATCGTGCGGGCCCCATAGCCACAGCGCCACAGCCAGCGGCGGCAGCAGGGTGATCAGATCTTTGGCGATATATATCGCAGCGGCAATCAGCCAGGATGGCGAGTCGGGGGTGGCGTTCAGCCAGTAAAACAGCGTGTGGTTGAGATTTTCCAGCATGGGGTGTCGTCACTCCTGTTGACCATAAATTAAGGCTCCCATTGTGCAGCACGTACCTTAAACGAACCTTAAGCTATTAAAGCGTATTAAACGTGCGCTGCCACAGAGAATTCACTACCGCCAGCGCGACGATTTAACTACACTCTGCGCGATCTTAAGGATAAAGAGGCTACATGCAAAATCGTTCATCTTCCAGAGGCCGTTTAGGCCGTCAGGCACTGATGTTTCCCCTCTGTCTGGTGCTCTACGAGTTCTCAACCTATATCGGCAACGACATGATCCAGCCGGGGATGCTGGCGGTGGTGGCCCAGTACAATGCCGGCATTGAGTGGGTGCCGACCTCCATGACCGCCTATCTGGCGGGCGGGATGTTTTTACAGTGGCTGCTCGGGCCGCTGTCGGACCGCATTGGCCGTCGCCCGGTAATGCTTACCGGCGTGGTGTGGTTTATTGTCACCTGCCTGGCGACGCTGCTGGCGCAGAACATTGAGCAGTTCACTATCCTGCGCTTCTTGCAGGGGGTGAGCCTCTGCTTTATTGGCGCGGTGGGCTACGCTGCCATTCAGGAGTCGTTCGAGGAGGCGGTGTGCATCAAGATCACCGCCCTGATGGCGAACGTGGCGCTGATTGCGCCCCTGCTTGGCCCGCTGGTGGGAGCCGCCTGGGTGCACGTCGCACCGTGGGAGGGGATGTTTGTCCTCTTTGCGCTGCTGGCGGCCATTGCTTTTTTTGGCCTGCAACGGGCGATGCCGGAGACTGCCACGCGTCTCGGGGAAAAGCTATCCCTGAAGGAGCTGGGCCGGGACTATAAGGCGGTGCTGAAAAACGGCCGCTTTGTTGCCGGGGCGCTGGCGACGGGCTTTGTCAGTCTGCCGCTGCTGGCGTGGATCGCCCAGTCGCCGATCATTATTATCAGCGGCGAAGGGATGAGCAGCTATGAGTACGGCCTGCTGCAGGTGCCGATCTTCGGCGCGCTGATTGCGGGTAACCTGGTGCTGGCCCGCCTGACCTCCCGGCGCAGCGTACGGTCGCTGATTATCATGGGCGGCTGGCCGATCGTTGCCGGACTGCTGCTGGCGGCCGTGGCGACGATGGTGGCATCCCACGCTTATCTATGGATGACCGCCGGGCTGAGTATCTATGCGTTTGGTATCGGCCTCGCCAACGCCGGGCTGGTGCGACTGACGCTGTTCGCCAGCGATATCAGCAAAGGAACGGTATCCGCCGCCATGGGCATGCTGCAGATGGCGATATTTACCGTCGGCATTGAACTGAGCAAGCACGCTTACCTGAGCGGCGGCGAAGGGCTGTTTAGCCTCTTCAACCTGGTAAACGGCCTGCTCTGGCTGGGATTGATGGTTATCTTCCTTAAGGACCGGTCGGTGGGGCGCTCTCTGAACGGCTAGCAGATGTCTGGCCCGGTTTCGCGACCGCCCGGGCCACGATGACTGCAACCACCATCAGCGCCAGCACCACCATCATGGCGCTGCGCAGTCCGTAGTGCTCACCTAAGAAGCCCAGCAGCGGCGGTCCCACCAGAAACGCCAGATAGCCGGTCGTCGCCACCACGCTTACGCGGGTAGCGGCATCCGGCCCGGTGTCGCTGGCGGCGGAGATGGTCAGCGGGAAGCCAAGGGATGCCCCCAGACCCCACAGCAGAACAGAAACCCCTGCCACCCACGCACTGTCGACGAAGATAATCAGCGCAATCCCCAGCCCGCCCAAAATGGCGCTGGCCCGTACCACCGTGACGCGGCTGTAGCGATCGATAAACCAGCCGCCGGTAAAGCGCCCAACGGTCATGCCGAGGGTAAAGCCGGTGTAGATCACCGATCCGGAGGTCGGGGTAAAGCCGTGACCGTCCACCATCAGCAGCGGCAGCCAGTCGTTGGCAGAGCCTTCGGCAAAGGCCATCGCCAGCACCACCACACCAATCAACATCAGCTGGGTATCGCGATAGAAGGGACGACCCTTGCGTTCGTGCTGCGCTTCGCCTGCATCGTTGCGCCCGGTGCCGTCAGGGATAGCGGTAATCGCAATCAGGATTGGCACGATGGCTACCAGCGCCGCCAGCAGCACGTGCAGGGTCGCGGTCACGCCCCAGGCGGTGAGCGTCATGCCGATACCCGCGCCCACTAGCGTACCGAGGCTGTAGAAGCCGTGCATCATCGGCAGCACGGTTTTGTTCATCTTCTGCTCTACCACCGCGCCTTCGATATTAATCGCCACTTCGGCTGCCCCCAGGCTGCTGCCAAACAGCGCCAGCCCAACGGCAAACAGCAGCGGCGAGGCAAACCATAGGGCGAGACTCAGCACCATCATCCCGAAGACCGACAGTGACATGCTGGCGCGGATCACGTTGCGGGTGCCGAAGCGTTTGACCAGCCACGCGGAGGAGAGAACGCCGCTCATCGAGCCGATAGAGAGACCAAACAGCACCGCACCCATCTCAGCGGTGGAGACCGACAGGATGTCGCGAATGGCCGGCGTGCGCGTAGCCCAGGAGGCCATCAGCAGGCCAGGGATAAAGAAGAAGGTAAACAGAGCCCAGAGGCGATGGTTCAGGGCAGAGCGAGAAGAGGAGGTCATAGCGTGTTGTCTTTAGTTATGGTTTTGGCGTCGGTTAACAGTAGCAAGATTTGGGCAGGAATGCAGGGGAAAGGTGGGGGTAGGTCAGCCCGTAGGCCCGGCAAACGTAAGTGCCGCCGGGCGGTTTACTGTTTCAAATATGACCTGGTCATTCGTTCCCAGCTTAATCTAGTTCAGTAGCGGAACTCTTCCTGCGCTGGCAGGTCATCATAATGAAGCGTTTAATTTTTTTATTATCTTCAACAAAGTGATAGCAGGCAGAAGCCATAGCCAAGTTAATAGCAGCAAGAATGCTCCAGATTAGCCATGTAGGAAGCGACGAAAGAGTATCATGATACTTAGTAATATAAATCATTATAGGAAGCTGCATAAGATAAAATGAATAACTTATCTTACCTAAATAGATCAATGGCATTGTTAGGATATTTTTGCTGATCGAAGCGCTTGCTAAGCAATAAATAAGAATACAGGTGGCAGGTAAGGTGACGTAGTTGTTTTGCATCCAACCATTATTGTTAATAGGTGAAAGAAACAGCAGTAACGTTATTGCGAACATCAAGAGGCTGATTTGTAGCCTTTTAATACGCAAACCTTGTGCGAAAATGCAGCCAAGTGCCACGCCAGAAATAAATTCAGGTAAGCGGTGGATCGGACTGACATAGTAGTGCGGAAACGCCGGACTGTTTGTCAATATCATTGATATCGGAATGATCAAGGATGAAATCAGAATAGCGATGATCAGTACGGCAATGGGCTTTTTTTGTACCAAGGGCAACACGAAAGGGAAAACCACATAGAAAAACATTTCTGTTGATACGGACCATGAGCCGCCAAAGTTCCATTGACTAAAACTTTCCGGAAACCATGATTGCGTCGTCGTGATAAACAGTAGCAGATAGGTTGTCGTATGAGTGAAATCATACTCAGCAAGGAACGGCAGGGTGATTATCCCCATGACAAGATATGCAGGAACTATTCTCGCAATTCTGGAGCGGTAGTAATGTTCCTTTATGCCATTTCTTGAAGCCCAGGCCATAACAAAACCTGAGAGAACAAAGAAAAAAGACATGCCTATTGCCCCGTTCTCTATGGCAGATCGTCCCCATGCAGAAATATCAGCCTGATATCTTAGGTTACAATGAAACAAAAATACGTAAAAGGCGGTCACAAAGCGGAATATTGTCAATCCGTGAAGGTCATTTCTGAGATTCATAATCACATTTAAGTAAGAATTTTTTGACGCCAGCACAGCAATGAGTGATAGCCTCTACGATTCTCTGATTCTAAGACAAAACACAATTTATTGCCCGCATATTGTACCCTCCATGGCACAAAGCCTTTCGCGTGCGCCGAGCGGATATCAACTAACACACAGGAATGCGGCTTTGTATTCCCCCACAAACAAAAAACCCATCAACCTTGAACCAAAGATGGCGGGGTTGATGGGCTCCACAAAATGGGGACATCAAAGAAAAGCAGTGGCAATAGTTATGACTGGCACTTCTATAAAAAGTTCGCGTGATGCCAGAAAATTTTTACGCAACCGCCTCTCTTCAGAGTTATCCGAGGCCGGGCCAGATGATGACGATCAGCGTCCCGGCTAAGGTCAGCAGCACGTTGGCGATGGCGTAGGTGCCCGCGTAGCCGAGCGCGGGAATGTTGCTCCGCGCGGTGTCGCTGATAATCTCCATTGCCGGAGCGCAGGTGCGTGCCCCCATCATCGCGCCGAAGAGCATGGCGCGGTTCATCCGCAGCACGTAGGCGCCAAACAGGAAGCAGATCACCACCGGTACGAGGCTCACCAGCAGCCCGGCAACCAGCATCTGTCCGCCCACCGCGCCAAGACCGTGGCCGATGCCGCTCCCGGCGCTCAGGCCGACGCCCGCCATAAAGACCATCAGGCCAAACTCCTTCACCATGTTCAGCGCCCCCTGAGGGATATAGCCAAAGGTAGGGTGGTTGGCACGCAAGAAGCCGAGCATGATCCCGGCGAACAGCAGGCCCGCCGCATTACCGATGCCAAAGCTAAACGAGCTGAACTGGAAGGTGATCATGCCGATCATCAGACCGACGATGAAGAAGGCGCAGAACGCCAGCAGGTCGGTCACCTGGCTGTGAATAGAGATAAAGCCGATACGGTCGGCGATGGTTTTTACCCGTCGTGCGTCGCCGCTCACCTGCAGCACGTCGCCTTTATTCAGCACGATGCTGTCGTCAATCGGCATCTCAATCTGGCTGCGGATCACCCGGTTCAGGAAGCAGCCGTGGTCGGTAAGCTTCAGCTGGGCGAGGCGGCGGCCCACCACGTTGTGGTTCTTCACCACGATCTCTTCAGTGACGATACGCATGTCGAGCAGGTCGCGGTCAAAGACCTCTTTACCGTTACGGAAGCTGGGATCGAGGCGGGCGTGGGCGTCAGGGTAGCCCACCAGCGAAATCTCATCCCCCATCTGTAAAACTGCATCGCCGTCCGGCGTCGCCAGAATGCCGTTGCGGCGAATACGTTCGATGTAGCAGCCGGTCTGGCGGTAGATGCCCAGCTCGCGCAGGTTTTTGCCGTCGGCCCACGCCACCAGCTCCGGCCCGACGCGGTAGGCGCGGATCACCGGCAGGTAGACCTTGCGGTTGGCGTCATTGTCGAGACCGCGCTCGCGGGCGATCTGCTGGGCGCTGGTCTGAAGATCCTGATGCTGTAGCTTCGGCATATAGCGCGCGCCGAAGATCAGGCTAACCAGCCCGATAAGGTAGGTCAGGGCGTAGCCGAGGCTGAGGTGATCCAGCGCGGTGGTGAGCTGGCCGCTGGGCATGCCCAAGTGGCGTAGCGTATCCCCTGCACCCACCAGCACCGGCGTAGAGGTCATCGAGCCTGCCAGCATCCCGGCGGTGAGGCCGATATCCCAGCCAAACAGTTTGCCCAGCCCTAGCGCAATCAGCAGCGCGCTGCCGACCATCACCAGCGCCAGCATCAGGTAATTCTTGCCGTCGCGAAAGAAAATTGAAAAAAAGTTGGGTCCGGCTTCCACGCCTACGCAAAAAATAAACAGCATAAAGCCCAGATTCAGGGCGTCAGTGTTAATGGCGAAATGCTGCTGGCCTAATAATAGCGAAACCACTAAAACGCCAATGGAATTACCGAGTTGTACCGAGCCTAACCGTAATTTTCCGAGGCACAGGCCCAGCGCCAGCACCACAAATAATAACAGTATGTAATTCCCATTTAACAAATCTGCGACGTTTATATTCACGGAGGCTAACTTCTTGTTTACCAGTAAGCTGTTGAAAGAAATGATGATTTACGCTAATGTTTTTCTTAAGGGCAGCAGGCCTGAGCGTCACGCTGCTGCAAAATAAAACAATGACCGCAAAACAGATCAGGCCGTTAGTTTAATCGTATTGATAAACAACGGCTAGCTAAGAATCGCGCATTCGCGTGGGTGCTTTTTTGGCAAGGATTGCCACACTGCTTTATCAAACCGAACGTTCCTTTGGGGCGAAGAAATGTTCGATAGAGGCGATGTCAGGAGGATTATTTGAAGTCTAAACGTGGTTGGGCGGGCGCTTTTTGCTGCTTCCTGCTTTTTATTGTGGTCTACCTGTCTCATATATTGAACGTGAGAGGGGCCTTCCAGCCTGCCGGCCATCCCGAGCTGGGGCTGCTCTTTTTTATCATTCCTGGCGCGGTGGCCAGCTTTATCTCAACAAAACGTCGCGTGGTGCTGCCGGTAGTTGGTGCAATGCTGGGGGCAACGGTCTGCTTCGTGCTGATGCTGCTCTTCATGACGCCGATACGCTCTGTCTGGCAGGAGATGGCGTGGCTGTTTAGCGCAGTGTTCTGGTGCGCGCTGGGGGCGCTCTGCTATCTGTTTATTCGTAGCTTGCTGGTGAGGCGGGGGCGCGGCTAACGCCCCTAAACGTGCTTACTGCTCGGCAAAGAGACCCAGATGCGCTTTGGCATAGGCTTCAAAGTCGGTGCAGCCACCGATGTGCTTCTGATCGAGGAAAATCTGCGGCACGGTCTCAACGGGCTTGCCTACGGTTTTTTCCAGATCGGCCTTGGTGATCCCTTCCGCATGAATATCGACATAGCGATAGCTAAAGTCGTCACGCTCGGCACTCAGTTTATCTGCCAGCTCTTTTGCGCGTACGCAATAGGGACAGCCAGGGCGTCCAAAGATTACAGCAAACATACTCTCTCCTTAACGTTAAGCCAGATAATGATTAGGGGTATCATGCCGATTACCTCAGGTAATAGAAAGAAGGTTTTGCCTGTCGTTTCGATGCCATAAGGCTATGTTTCTCTAAAGCGGGGCGACGCGATAAATCCCGTTCATCCTGCGTCTCGCTGCGTGTATGATAGCGGGGCAGCTGTGACACTGTCATTGTAGAGAGGTGCAGGGTGAAAATTGCCATTTTGTCCCGGGATGGAACGCTCTATTCGTGTAAGCGTCTGCGTGACGCGGCGCAGCAGCGGGGCCATACGATCGAGATCCTCGATCCGCTCTCCTGCTATATGAACATCAGTCCGGCGGCCTCGTCGATCCACTACCAGGGCCGCCAGCTCCCTTACTTTGATGCCGTGATCCCGCGCATTGGCTCCGCTATTACCTTCTACGGTACGGCGGCGCTGCGCCAGTTCGAGATGCTCGGCAGCTACCCCCTCAACGAGTCCGTCGCCATTACCCGTGCCAGAGACAAGCTGCGCTCATTGCAACTGCTGGCGCGCCAGGGGATCGATCTCCCGGTTACCGGCATCGCCCACTCTCCGGATGACACCAGCGATCTCATCGACATGGTCGGCGGCGCGCCGCTGGTAGTCAAGCTGGTGGAGGGCGCTCAGGGCATCGGCGTGGTGCTGGCAGAGACGCGCCAGGCGGCAGAGAGCGTGATCGACGCCTTTCGCGGCCTGAACGCCCACATCCTGGTGCAGGAGTACATTAAAGAGGCGAAGGGGTGCGACATTCGCTGCCTGGTGGTGGGGGATGAGGTGGTTGCCGCCATCGAACGGCGGGCGAAAGAGGGCGATTTCCGCTCCAACCTGCACCGGGGCGGCGTGGCGACGGTGGCCAACATTACCCTGCGCGAGCGGGAGATGGCTCTGCTGGCGGCGCGCACCCTGGGGCTGGACGTCGCCGGGGTGGATATTCTCCGAGCCGATCGCGGGCCGCTGGTGATGGAGGTCAATGCCTCGCCGGGCCTTGAGGGCATTGAGAAGACCACCGGGGTGGACATCGCCGGGAAGATGATCGCCTGGATCGAGCAGCAGGCGACCCCCGGCTTTTGTCTGAAAACGGGCGGCTAGGCGCTTTTCCGGCAGTATAAATGGTATACAGGGCGTTTTTTGCGTAAGCTATGCCCGCAAATTTTTCTACAGAGGTCACCCCCTATTATGGATTCACTCGTCGTACCCAGTCTGGACACCTTGCGTCATTGGCTTGACGAGCTGGGCATCAGTTTTTATGAGTGTGACACCTGCCAGGCGCTACACCTGCCGCATATGCAAAACTTTGACGGCATCTACGACGCCAAGATCGATCTGGTTGATGATATTGTTCTCTTCTCGGCGATGGCAGAGGTTAAGCCTACTGCGCTGCTGGCGCTGGCGGCCGATCTCTCTGCGATTAACGCCAGCTCGCTGACGATAAAAGCCTTCCTCGACATCCAGGATGATAATCTGCCGAAGCTGGTGGTGTGCCAGTCTCTGTTCGCCGCCCCTGGGGTGAATCTCAAGCAGTTTGCCTGGTTTATGCGCCACAGCGAAGAGCAGGTCTCCATGGTGATCCTCGAAGCCTGCGCGCAGCAGCTGCTGTTTAATGCAGAGGAAGAAGAAGCGCCTGCCGGTGAAACGGTGCGCAATTTTCTTCACTAAACCCACATGACATAAGCGCAGTCGCTGCCATAGCGGCTGCCATCTTCCCCGCTTTTATTCTGCGTTTCCTGCCTCCTGCCAGTTTTATTCACCGCCATGATGGCGCTATCGGACGATGGCATAGACAAATAGTGAATAAAAAATTGATAAAACCCGGTTTTTTACCTGACCTATAGCCTCTAACCCTGGCTACAGTTATTCTTGCGCTGCTTTAAAAAGCTTGCAGCGTCTGCCGGGTGGCGTCTCATACCCGAAGCTGTGCAGAGTGATAAAGTATGCACGATTCTTGCATATCTTTAATGCGTACATTTAGTTCGTCTACGCACGAACTTTCCAGAAGGAATGAGATATGACCACCCTGAGTAAAAAATGGTTGTCTGGTCTGGTTGCGGGTGCCCTGATGGCGGTCTCCGCCGGCACGCTGGCCGCTGAGCAGAAGACGCTGCACGTGTATAACTGGTCTGACTATATTGCCCCGGACACGGTGGCAAACTTTGAAAAAGAGACCGGTATCAAGGTTGTTTACGACGTGTTTGACTCCAATGAGGTGCTAGAAGGCAAGCTCATGGCGGGCAGCACCGGTTTCGATCTGGTAGTGCCTTCCGCCAGCTTCCTGGAGCGTCAGTTGACCGCAGGCGTGTTCCAGCCGCTGGATAAGAGCAAGCTGCCAAACTGGAAGAACATGGATCCAGAAGTGCTCAAGCTGGTGGCGAAGCACGATCCTGATAACCAGTACGCTATGCCGTACCTGTGGGCCACCACCGGCATTGGCTATAACGTCGATAAGGTAAAAGCCGTGCTGGGCGACGTGCCGATCGATAGCTGGGATGTGGTGCTGAAGCCGGAAAACCTTGAGAAGCTGAAGAGCTGCGGCGTCTCCTTCCTTGATGCGCCGGAAGAGATCTTCGCTACCGTGCTGAATTACCTGGGCAAAGATCCCAACAGCACCAAAGCGGACGACTACACTGGCCCGGCGACCGATCTGCTGCTGAAGCTGCGTCCAAATATCCGCTACTTCCACTCCTCCCAGTACATTAACGATCTGGCCAACGGCGATATCTGTGTGGCCATCGGCTGGGCAGGGGATGTCTGGCAGGCGGCGAACCGGGCGAAAGAGGCGAAAAACGGCGTTAACGTCTCCTATATCATTCCGAAAGAGGGGGCGCTGGCCTTCTTTGACGTCTTCGCCATGCCGAAAGATGCCAAAAACAAAGAGGAAGCCTATCAGTTCCTCAACTACCTGATGCGTCCGGACGTTATCGCCCACATCAGCGACCACGTCTTCTACGCGAACGGCAACAAGGCCTCCGTGCCGCTGATCAGCGCCGAAGTACGCGAAAACCCGGCGATCTTCCCACCGGCGGACGTCTTCGCCAAGCTCTTTACCCTCAAGGTACAGGAGCCGAAAATCGACCGCGTAAGAACTCGCGCGTGGACCAAAGTGAAGAGCGGTAAATAAGACCGTATCCGGTGGCGTTCGCGCCACCGGACATCAGGCACCGTTTTAGTGCATATGCACCTGTTTATCTGTATGCCGGAGAGCATCCCGTGAATGACGCAACCCCCCGCCCACAGGCGAAACCTCGTAAGGCGCTGACGCCGCTGCTGGAAATTCGTAACCTGACCAAATCCTTTGATGGTCAACACGCCGTGGATGACGTCAACCTGACCATCTACAAGGGTGAGATTTTTGCCCTGCTGGGCGCGTCCGGCTGCGGGAAATCGACCCTGCTGCGTATGCTGGCGGGCTTCGAGCAGCCCACCACCGGGCAGATTATGCTGGACGGCGTCGATCTGGCCCACGTTCCGCCCTACCTGCGCCCCATCAATATGATGTTCCAGTCCTACGCGCTCTTTCCGCACATGACCGTAGAGCAGAACATCGCCTTCGGCCTGAAGCAGGACAAGCTGCCGAAGGCGGAGATTGCCAGCCGGGTAGCGGAGATGCTGGGCCTCGTGCATATGAGCGAGTTTGCCAAGCGTAAGCCGCACCAGCTCTCGGGTGGTCAGCGTCAGCGCGTGGCCCTGGCCCGCAGCCTGGCGAAACGGCCGAAGCTGCTGTTGCTCGATGAGCCGATGGGCGCGCTGGATAAGAAGCTGCGTGACCGGATGCAGCTGGAGGTGGTCGATATTCTTGAGCGGGTAGGGGTGACCTGCGTGATGGTGACCCACGATCAGGAAGAGGCGATGACCATGGCCGGGCGTATCGCGATCATGAACCGCGGTAAGTTTGTGCAGATCGGCGAGCCGGAGGAGATCTACGAGCATCCGACCACCCGCTACAGCGCAGAGTTTATCGGCTCGGTGAACGTCTTCGAAGGGCTGCTGAAGGAGCGTCGGGAGGATGGGCTGGTGATTGACTCCCCGGGGCTGATGCACCCGCTGAAGGTCGATCCGGATGCGTCGGTCGTCGACAACGTGCCGGTCTACGTGGCCCTGCGCCCGGAGAAGATCATGCTCTGCGACGAGCCACCGGCCGACGGCTATAACTTTGCCGTAGGTGAAGTGGTGCACATTGCCTACCTTGGCGATCTCTCTATCTACCACGTCCGCCTGAAGAGCGGGCAGATGATCAGCGCCCAGTTACAGAATGAACATCGCTACCGCAAAGGCCTGCCAACGTGGGGCGATGAGGTGCGCCTCTGCTGGGACGCCGACAGCTGCGTTGTGCTAACGGTTTAAGGAGCGGTGATGAGTACATTAGAACCCCCGGCCCGCGTGGAAAAAACGTCCCGCTTTACCCTCTGGCTGGCGCGGATGCAGATGAAGCACGGGCGCAAGCTGGTGATCGCGCTGCCCTACATCTGGCTGTCGTTGCTGTTTTTACTGCCGTTTCTGATCGTCTTTAAAATCAGCCTGGCCGAGATGGCGCGAGCGATCCCGCCCTATACCGATCTGATGGAGTGGGCCGACGGCCAGCTCTCGATCACCCTTAACCTGGGCAACTTCCTCCAGCTTACTGACGATCCGCTCTATTTTGAGGCCTATCTTCAGTCGCTGCAGGTGGCGGCTATCTCAACGCTGTTCTGTCTGCTGCTGGGCTATCCGCTGGCCTGGGCGGTGGCGCACAGCAAGCCCTCGACGCGCAACATCCTGCTGCTGCTGGTGATCCTGCCGTCGTGGACCTCGTTCCTGATCCGCGTCTACGCCTGGATGGGGATTTTGAAAAATAACGGCGTGCTGAATAACTTCCTGCTCTGGCTAGGGGTGATTGACCAGCCGCTGACCATTTTGCACACCAACCTCGCGGTCTATATCGGCATTGTGTACGCCTATCTGCCGTTTATGGTGCTGCCGATCTACACCGCTCTGACGCGCATTGACTACTCGCTGGTTGAGGCTTCGCTGGATCTCGGTGCCCGGCCGCTGAAGACCTTCTTTAGCGTGATCGTGCCCCTGACCAAAGGCGGGATTATCGCGGGCTCGATGCTGGTGTTTATCCCGGCGGTGGGTGAGTTCGTGATCCCGGAGCTGCTCGGCGGCCCGGACAGCATCATGATTGGCCGCGTGCTGTGGCAGGAGTTCTTTAACAACCGCGACTGGCCGGTGGCCTCGGCGGTAGCGATTATTATGCTGCTGCTGCTCATCGTACCCATTATGTGGTTCCATAAACATCAGAGCAAAGGCACGGGAGACCACGCATGAACAACTTACCGGTAGTGCGTTCGCCGTGGCGGATCCTCATCCTGATCCTCGGCTTTACCTTCCTCTATGCGCCGATGCTGATGCTGGTGATCTACTCCTTCAACAGCTCTAAGCTGGTGACGGTGTGGGCCGGGTGGTCTACGCGCTGGTATAGCACGTTGTTCCACGACGATGCGATGATGAGCGCGGTAGGGCTGAGCCTGACCATTGCCGCCTGTGCGGCGACGATGGCGGTGATCCTCGGCACCATCGCCGCCGTAGTAATGGTGCGCTTCGGACGCTTTCGTGGCGCGAACGGCTTTGCCTTTATGATCACCGCCCCGCTGGTGATGCCGGACGTGATCACCGGCCTGTCGCTGCTGCTGCTGTTTGTCGCCCTGGCTCATGCCATCGGCTGGCCGGCGGATCGCGGGATGCTCACCATCTGGCTGGCCCACGTCACCTTCTGTACCGCCTATGTGGCGGTGGTGATCTCCTCTCGCCTGCGCGAGCTGGATCGCTCTATTGAGGAGGCGGCGATGGATCTTGGTGCCACCCCGGTGAAGGTCTTCTTTATCATCACCCTGCCGATGATCATGCCGGCGGTGATCTCTGGCTGGCTGCTGGCCTTTACCCTGTCGCTGGATGACCTGGTGATCGCCAGCTTTGTCTCCGGGCCGGGGGCCACCACGCTGCCGATGCTGGTCTTCTCTAGCGTACGCATGGGGGTGAACCCGGAGATCAACGCCCTGGCGTCGATTATCCTTGGCGTGGTGGGCATTGTTGGTTTTATCGCCTGGATTTTGATGGCCCGCGCAGAAAAGCAGCGAACGCGCGATATCCAGCGTGCAAGACAGGGGTGATCCCACTAAAATTTGCTGAGGTCATGGGTCACAGATGCCGCGCCGGTCGCGGCATCGTTTCGCAGGGAAGGCTACGCAGTGGGATTTTTCAAAACAACGCAGCAGGGTCATGCCCGGCTTAACGTGCCGACGCTGGTTCAGGTCGCGGCAGTCGCTATTATTGCGATCCGCTGCCTCGACCTGCTGCTGCTGTTTAACTTGCTGGGGCTGCGCGGGACCCTGGACTTTATCCACCGCAGCGCCCAGACCTGGAACCTGACGCTGATCTTTCTCGGCAGCCTGCTGCTGCTGTTCCTCGAGTTTCTCTGCGCCTTCTCGGTCGTTAAAGGCCGCAACTGGGCGCGCTGGCTCTATCTCCTGACCCAGGTGGTGGCCGCAGGCTATCTGTGGGCAGCCTCGCTGGGCTACGGCTACCCGGAGCTTTTCAGCATCGCCGGGGGGACGAAGCAGGAGATTTTCCGCTCGCTGGTGATGCAGAAGCTGCCGGATATGCTGGTGCTTGGCCTGCTGTTTATCCCATCCCCCAGCAGACGCTTTTTCCGCTTCCAGTAACGGTGGTACAATCCCCGCCCCGCAAAAAAGAAGGTTTCTATCATGCAGTGCGCCCTTTATGACGCCGGACGCTGTCGCTCCTGTCAATGGATCGACCAGCCGGTCCCACAGCAGCTTGCCGCCAAGACGGCGAGCCTGCATGCGCTGCTGGACGGTCTGCCGGTAGCCGAGTGGTGCACGCCGATGAGCGGCCCGGAGCAGGGGTTCCGCAACAAGGCCAAGATGGTGGTGAGCGGCAGCGTGGAGAAACCGCTGCTGGGGATGCTGCACAGGGACGGTTCGCCGGAGGATCTTACCGATTGTCCGCTCTATCCAGCGTCGTTCTACCCGGTGTTTGCTGCCCTGAAGCCCTTTATTGCCCGGGCGGGCCTGACGCCCTATAACGTGGCGCGCAAACGCGGGGAGCTGAAGTACCTGCTGCTCACCGAGAGCCAGCTCGACGGCGGCCTGATGCTGCGCTTTGTGCTGCGTTCAGAGGCCAAGCTTGATCAGCTTCGCGCCGCGCTGCCTGCGTTACAGGCCGAGCTGCCGCAGCTGAAGGTGATCTCGGTAAACATCCAGCCGGTGCATATGGCGATTATGGAGGGGGAGCAGGAGATCTGGCTCACCGACCAGCGGGCGCTGGCGGAGCGCTTTAACGGCGTGCCGCTGTGGATCCGCCCCCAGAGCTTCTTCCAGACTAACCCCAGCGTGGCGGCAAGCCTTTATGCCACCGCCCGCGACAGGGTGCGGGCGCTACCGGTGAAGCATATGTGGGATCTCTTCTGCGGCGTAGGCGGTTTTGGCCTGCACTGCGCGACGCCGGAGATGACGCTGACCGGGATCGAGATCGCTCCGGAAGCCATCGCCTGCGCGAAGCAGTCTGCTGAAGAGCTGGGCCTGCATAATGTGCATTTCCAGGCGCTGGACTCGACCGCATTCGCCACGGGACAGGGGGCGGTGCCGGATCTGGTGCTGGTTAACCCGCCGCGGCGTGGCATCGGCAAGCCGCTGTGCGACTACCTGAGCGCCATGGCTCCGCAATGGATTATCTACTCCAGCTGTAACGCCGAGACGATGGCGAAAGATATTCGCGAGCTGCCAGGATACCGCATCGAACGCGTGCAGCTGTTCGATATGTTCCCGCACACGGCGCATTATGAGGTGTTAACGTTGTTGGTGCGGGAAGTAGAGTAGAATAATTTGTAGGCCCGGTAAGCGAGAGCGCCACCGGGCGTTTATCAAATACTTATTACTGCGGGAACCACTGGTCGCTGATTTTCTGATAGGTGCCGTCGGCTTTGATAGCTTTCAGGGCAGCGTTCAGTTTTTCCAGCAGGGCTTTGTTATCCGGACGCACCGCGATGCCAAGGCCGGTACCGAAATACTGCGCGTCGGTCACCTTCGGCGTGGCGGTACCCAGCTGCGGGTTGTTCTTCAGCCACTCGTTCACTACCGCAGTATCCCCAAATACCCCGTCGATACGGCCATTTTTCAGGTCGAGGATCGCGTTCTGGTAGCTGTCATAGGCCACGGTCTTCACTTCCGGATGCTTATCCTGGAGGAACTTCTGGTGGGTCGTCCCGTTCTCCATGCCGATGCGCTTGCCTTTCAGATCCTCGAACGATTTAAAGGCGTCTTTCTTCGCGATCACTACCGCTGAGTTGGCGTAGTACGGGTCGGTGAAGGAGACCTGCTTGCTACGCTCCGGGGTGATGTCCATGCCGGAGATCACTGCATCATACTTCTTAAACTTCAGCGCCGGGATCAGCGAGTCAAACGCGTGGTTGGTGAAGGTACAGTCGGCCTGCATCTGCTTGCAGAGGGCTTTTGCCAGGTCGATATCAAAGCCAACGATCTGGTTGCTGGCATCCAGAGACTCAAACGGCGGATAGGTGGCAGAGGAGCCGAAGCTGATCTTATCTGCTGCGCTGGCACCGGCGGCGAAGGTGGCGAGGATGGCGGCCAGAATTAACTTTTTCATTATGGAACTCCTGTCTGTCAATCTTATAGTTTTTACCGTGTCTGCGGCATGGAGTTACAATGCCATCTAATGAATGGCTATGCAATATTATTGATTAATTATATTTACTCAGGCGTAAAAAAGGCGGGTTGCCCCGCCTCAAAAAGTATTAGTTGCGTCGCTCAAACGCCAGCGCCCGCCGCTCGATAAGCCGCATCAGCAGCGTCAGCAAGCCGTTGACTATCAGATAGATAATCCCCGCCGCGCCGAATACCATCACGTCATAGGTGCGTCCGTACAGCAGCTGTCCGTGCCCCATCACCTCCATCAGCGTGATGGTGTAGGCCAGTGAGGTACTTTTGAATACCAGCACCACTTCGTTGGAGTAGGAGGAGAGGGCGCGTTTAAAGGCGTACGGCAGCAGGATCGCCAGCGTATCCTTCTTGCTCATCCCCAGCGCGCCGCAGGATTGCCACTGTCCCTCAGGGATCGCCCGAATAGCGCCGTAGAAGAGCTGGGTGGTGTAGGCCGCGCTGTTCAGCGACAGGGCGATCAGCGCGCAGAGCCACGGCTCGGAGAGCAGATGCCACAGCCACGGATAGGCCTGGATCGACGGGAACTGCCCCGGCCCGTAGTAGATCAAGAAGATCTGCACCAGCAGCGGCGTACCGGTAAAGAGCGTGATGTAGCCCCGCACGATCCACACCAGACCCGGCGTTTTCAGCGTCAGAACGATGGTGAAAATCAGGGAGAGGATCAGCGCCACCACAATCGACGCCACGGTGAGCGTCAGGCTGGTGTGCAGCCCCTTCATCAGTTCCGGTAAATACTCAAGCATCAGCCTGGCCTCCGTTCGAAACGTGTCGCGCGTTGGTCAATGCGTTTGAGAATGTACTGACTGAGAAGCGTAATCACCAGGTAGATTGCCGCCGCCACCAGAAACCAGGTAAA
Source organism: Pseudescherichia sp. (assembly GCF_031998825.1). Lineage (GTDB taxonomy): Bacteria > Pseudomonadota > Gammaproteobacteria > Enterobacterales > Enterobacteriaceae > Pseudescherichia. The sequence goes on along the minus strand of NZ_DAMACX010000008.1, from coordinate 63,632 downwards.
CGGCTCCTGGGTACGGGTCGCGATGCTGCGGGTTTGCAGCATAAGATCGTTAACGCTGATCAGCGACACCAGCGCCGTATCTTTCAGCAGCACCAGCCACTGGTTGCCCAGCCCCGGCAGGGCGTGACGCCACATCTGCGGCATCACCAGGCGGAAAAAGATAGCGCTTTTAGACAGCCCCAGCGCCTGGCCGGACTCCCACTGACCCTGCGGCACAGCCTTCAGCGCCCCACGCAGGGTCTGAGAAGCATAGGCTGCATAGAGCAGGGAGAGGGCAATCACCCCGCACAGGAACGGGCTGACGTCGAAGTTTTCAATCTGCATCTGCACCGGGATCTGCGCAAACCCGAGGTTGAGGGTAAAGCCATCCGAAAGCATCAGCAGCAGCTGTGACGAGCCAAAATAGATAAAGAGCACCACCAGAATTTCCGGCAGGCCACGCAGGATGGTCACCAGCCCTGAGCCGAGCCATGCAATAGGACGCCACTTAGCGGACTCCCAGACGGCAAAGAGCATAGCGAGCACCAGGCCAATGGCCAGGGCGCAAACGGCAAGGCCGACGGTCATCCCGGCGGCGCTTGCTAAAGGAAAAAGTTCATTCATCAAAGATTACTTCTGGAACCATTTTTTGTAGATGGTCTCGTAAGTCCCATCCTGCTTCACTTTTTCCAGCGCGGTATTAAATTTCTGCTGCAGGTCGGTATTGCCCTGACGTACCGCAATGCCCAGACCCGTGCCGAAATACTCTTTATCCGTCACCTTATCACCTACCGCAGCCAGCTTGTCGTTGGCCTTCAGCCACTCGGTCACAACTGCGGTGTCGCCGAACACGGCGTCAATACGGCCGTTCTGCAGATCCAGACGCGCGTTCTGGTAGCTGTCGTACGGTACGGTAGTAATTTCCGGATGCTTGTCGGTAATGAATTTCTGGTGCGTGGTGCCGTTCTGCACGCCGACGCGTTTGCCTTTCAGCGCATCGATGCCGGTAAATTTACCCTGCTGGCCGATAAACAGCGCCGAGTTGTCGTAGTACGGGTTAGTGAACAGAACCTGCTTCTGACGCTCCGGCGTGATATCCATCCCTGCCATCACCGCATCGAAGCGGCGGAACTTGAGGCTTGGGATCAGGCTGTCAAACGCCTGGTTAGTGAACGTACAGGTCGCATCAATCTCTTTACACAGCGCGTTCGCCAGATCGACATCGAAGCCAACAATTTTGTTATTGGCATCGGTGGATTCGAACGGAGGGTAGCTCGCTTCGGTGGCGAAACGAATGGTTTGGGCTGCTGTAGCAGAGAGGCTAACGCTGGCCAGCAGCGCGGCAATCAATACTTTTTTCATTGTCACTTCCCAAAAAAATATCAGTGAGATAAGTAGTTTTTAAACGCATCGGTCTGCGGTGCGGTAAAGGTGCTGGCATCGCCCTGTTCGACGATATAGCCATTTTCCATATAGACCACACGACTGGCGGTTTTACGCGCCACTTCCACTTCGTGAGTCACGATAACCTGGGTAATTTTGGTCTGGGCCAGCTCGCGGATGATGCTGACGATCTGCGCGGTGATCTCGGGATCCAGCGCGGCCGTCGGTTCATCAAACAGCAGCACCTGCGGCTCCATCATCAGCGCCCGGGCAATGGCCACGCGCTGCTGCTGGCCGCCGGAGAGGTGCAGCGGATAGCGGTCGCTGTAGGGTTTCAGGCGCAGGCGCTCTAAAAGCTTATCGGCACGGGCGTGCGCCTGCTCTTTGCTCAGGCCCAGCACGCGGCAGGGCGCTTCAATCAGGTTCTGCACCACGGTGAGGTGGGGCCAGAGGTTGTACTGCTGAAACACCATGCCGACGTTTTGCCGCAGCTCGCGGATCGCTTTATCAGAGGGCGTTTTGGCAAAATCGAAATTGTTACCGGCGATGCTCAGCGTACCGGAGCGTGGCATCTCCAGCAGGTTAAGCACCCGCAGCAGCGAGCTCTTGCCCGCGCCGCTTGGGCCAAGCAGCACCAGCGTCTCGCCCTCAGGGCAGTCGAGTGTGATGTCAAACAGCGCCTGATGTGCGCCGTAGAAGCAGTTAATGCCGTTTAATTTAATACTCATCGAGGCAATCTGATAGCAATTGAGGCCGCAAATAGTAACGTTGACAGAATAGTTATGCAATATTTATGCGTTAAAACTTAACTACAGGCCGTCTTCCACCTTAAAAATAGCACAAAATCGCGGAGGTTCGGCCTGCACAGCGTATTAGCGGTGCTCAATTGACTGACGCAGAGAGCCTGCCGGGGCGTGAACGCTGCCGCCAAGATAGCGTACGTCATCCACCGCCCAGCACTGGCCTTCACGCACCATCAGCACCTCATCCTGCCAGCGCTGGCTGCCCTGGGTCAGCTCGACGCGCAGAGGAATGTTACGCGCGTCGGTGTTAGGAATGGTTGAGGCGCTGGCAACCGTGGCCGTTTGGGCAGGTGTGGTACGGCTGGAGAAGGGGTCAGCGCTTAGCAGGGCGCTGTTGCGGCTGTCGCGGGAGGCGGCGGTCAGCATGGCGGCCAGGTCGTCGCTGAGGTAGGGGCGCAGCGCGGTCAGATCGCTACTGCGGTGCTGGATACGGTAGTCGTAAAACTGCTGCGCCACGGCATCAGGACCGCCTGCCACGCAGGGGCCGCTACGTGTGCCGATATCCTTAAACGCGGGCGTCACGGGGGTGGTACAGGCTGAGAGCACCAGCGCACAGGGTGCAATGACGGATAAAAGAGAGTAGCGCATAATGATTTCCTTATAAGCTAACGAAATGTGTATAGTTTTATCAATCATAGCCCTGGCTGTTTGATTATGCATCGCTTGTGGCATCGAAGGTTAAAAAGGAGAGTAAAGATGCAGCTATTCCCCGCCCCTATGCCGCAGCCAGCGTGGCAACGCTTCTGGCTGTTGGTGTTGGCCCTGCTGCTTACCGCCTGTGCGAGTAAGAAGAGCGAGATAAGCGATAAAAGCGTGGTTAAAAAAGTGGGCTATGAGCTGGATACCCAGCGTCAGGCCCAGGCCGCTTACCCCAGAATAAAAGTGCTGGTGATCCACTACACGGCGGGCGACTTCGATACCTCTCTGGCAACCCTGACGGATAAAAATGTCAGCTCGCACTATCTGATCCCCGAACATCCGCCGGTTCATAACGGCAGGCCGCGCATCTGGCAGCTGGTGCCTGAGGATCAGCTGGCGTGGCACGCTGGGGTGAGCTACTGGCGGGGCGCAACGCGGATTAACGATACCTCAATCGGCATTGAGCTGGAGAACCACGGCTGGCAGAAGATAGGCAGAGATAAAGATTTTACCCCCTTCGCGGCGGATCAGATCGCCGCCTTGATCCCGCTGGCAAAGGATATCATTAATAGTTACAACATACTTCCTGTTAACGTCGTGGCCCACTCGGACGTTGCGCCCCAGCGGAAGGTCGATCCCGGTCCGCTCTTTCCGTGGCGTGAACTGGCTGCGCAGGGGGTTGGGGCCTGGCCCGACGCCCAACGTGTGACCTTCTACCTCAACGGCCGCGCACCTTCTGAAAGAGTCGATAGCGCAGCGCTGCTGGATGTGCTCTACCGCTACGGCTATGAGGTTGTACCAGGCATGACGATAGCCCAGCAGAAGAGGGTGATTATGGCCTTCCAGATGCACTTCCGCCCGGCGCGCTATGACGGCATCGCCGACGCGGAAACCCTGGCCATTGCCAACGCACTGCTGGAGAAGTACGGCCAGGGCTAAGCTCAGCGGTGCAGTTTTCCGTGGTCCTTTAACCACAGGGCGGTGCGGCGGATCCCCTCATCCAGCGTGACCAATGGAGCATAGCCCAGCTCCTCGCGGGCGCGGGTCGTGTCGAGGGTAAAGTCAAAGTTAAGCTTCGACACGCCGTAGTGGGTCAAAGCAGGCTCTTTGGCCCGCTTGTCACCGAAGCGCTCCAGGCTGCGGGCGATGATATCCAGCATCGGGTAGGGCACCGAGCGAATGCGGCAGTGGATCTCCAGCTCGTCAATCAGCCGCTGGACGATGCTGCGCAGAGTGCGGCGCTCGCCGTTGGAGATGTTGTAGGCGCGGCCGGAGGGCAGTCCATCACAGCTCTCCTGACTGGCGAGCCACATGGCGTGAACGGCGTTCTCAAAATAGGTCATATCCACCAGGGCATCCCCACCGCGCGGCAGCAGCACGCTGCGGTAGTGGTGCATCATCTGCGCCAGCCGGGGAATAAAGACCTTATCATGCGGGCCAAACAGGCTTTGCGGCCGCAGGATGGTAAAGCGGGTGTTGGGGTTCGCCTGGGCCAGAAGCTGGATCACCTCTTCTGCCGCGGCTTTGCTGCGGGCAAACTCGTTGGCAAAACGTGCCGGGCGAAAGTTCTCGTCGATATCATGGTGGTGGTGATAGTCGAAATAGAGCGACGGGGAGGAGACATGAATAAAGTTGCGTACGCCCCAGGCCACGGCCCACTCACCGAGGCGGCGGGTCGCCCGCACGTTGGCGAGGTCGAACGCCTCCTGAGTGCCCCAGGGTGAGGTGAAGCTGGAGCAGTGCCAGAGCGTGTCAACGCCCGCCAGCATCACCTTTGCCTGCGAGGAGACCAGCTCGGTGAGATCGGCATGGACGAACTCCGCGCCCATCTTTTGCAGCAGCTTGCCCATCGCCTCATTGCGACCGCTTGCTCTGACGCTCACGCCTCTCTGACGCAGATACTCGACCGCGTTGCGGCCTAAACCGCTGGTTGCGCCGGTGACCAGAACCTTCATAGCAATCCACTGTGTTGAAAAGAATTTCGTGCGCATTCTTCCGTGAATTACGCCGCTATGCAATGGAAAGATGACAGATTAAAGCCCGATTTCGGACTTTATCTGTCAAATATTCTACGTTCTTAACGTTTCAGGAATGCCTGCCAGTGGCTAACCAGCTCTTCCAGCTGCGCACGGCTCACGTCGAGATGGGTGACGATACGGGTGATGGGCGAGGCGTTAAGCAGCACGCCACGCGCCTGCATAAATTCGCCGAGGGCCGCGGCGTTCTGCTCGCCTACGCGGACAAAGAGCATATTGGTATCGTGACGCATCACGTCTGCGCCAATCTCCTGCAGCTGGGCGGCCAGCCAGGCGGCGTTGGCGTGATCCTCTTTCAGGCGCTCAACGTTGTTTTTCAGCGCATAGAGACCTGCCGCCGCCAGGATACCCGCCTGACGCATGCCGCCGCCGGTCATCTTCCGCCAGCGGTTAGCGCGCTTGATGTACTCATGGCTGCCAACCAGCAGCGAGCCAACCGGCGTGCCGAGGCCTTTCGAGAGGCAGATGGTGAAGGTATCGCAGAACTGGGTAATCTCTTTTAACGTGCAGCCATACTCGACTACCGCGTTGAAGATGCGTGCGCCGTCAACGTGCAGGGCCAGGCCTTTCTCACGGGTAAAGTTCCATGCTTCTTCAAGGTAGTCACGCGGCAATACTTTGCCGTTGTGCGTGTTCTCAATACTTAACAGGCGAGTACGGGCGAAGTGGATATCGTCCGGCTTGATCTTCGCTGCCACCTTATCCAGCGGCAGAGAGCCGTCCGGGCTGGCATCGATGGGCTGGGGCTGAATGCTGCCCAGCACCGCTGCGCCGCCAGCCTCGTAGAGATAGTTGTGCGCGCCCTGGCCGACGATATACTCCTCGCCGCGCTCGCAGTGGCTGAGCAGCGCCACCAGGTTGGCCTGGGTGCCGGTGGGCAGAAACAGCGCCGCCTCTTTGCCCGAAAGCTCGGCGGCGTAGCGTTGCAGTTCATTAACGGTGGGATCGTCACCATACACATCGTCCCCGACCGGGGCGGCCATCATCGCTTCCAGCATGGCGCGGCTCGGACGGGTAACGGTATCACTACGTAAATCAATCACGGCACTTCCTTATTATCTTCAGGATCGTGCCATCTGTTTTACCTGAGCCAGTTGGTTTTCGCCAGCTCCACAACTTCGTCACCGCGACCGTTAATAATGGCGCGCAGCATATAGAGGCTGAAGCCTTTGGCCTGCTCAAGCTTGATCTGCGGCGGAATAGAGAGCTCCTCTTTTGCCACCGTCACGTCGACCAGCACCGGCCCTTCGGTGGCAAAGGCGCGCTGCAGGGCGCTGTCAACGTCGGCGGATTTCTCGACGCGGATGCCGGTAATGCCACAGGCCTCGGCGATGCGGGCGAAGTTGGTCTCATGCAGATCGGTACCGTCCGTCAGGTAACCCCCGGCTTTCATCTCCATCGCCACAAAGCCCAATACGCTGTTGTTAAAGACGATGATTTTTACCGGCAGATTCATCTGCGCCAGCGAGAGAAAATCGCCCATCAGCATGCTGAAGCCGCCGTCGCCGCACATCGCCACCACCTGACGCTCGGGATGCGTTGCCTGCGCCCCCAGCGCCTGCGGCATGGCGTTGGCCATCGAGCCGTGATTGAACGAGCCAAGCAGACGGCGTTTGCCGTTCATCTTCAGATAGCGTGCGGCCCACACCGTTGGCGTCCCGACGTCGCAGGTGAAGATAGCGTCGTCATCGGCGAAGTCGCTGATCCGCTGGGCCAGATACTGCGGGTGAATAACCTTGCTGCTGGGCTTGGCCAGATCGTCCAGCCCCTTGCGCGCATCGCGGTAGTCTTCCAGCGCTTTATCAAGGAAGCGGCGGTCGGTTTTCTCCTCCAGATGCGGTAGCAGGGCGGCCAGCGTGGCTTTGATATCGCCTACCAGCGCCATATCGACCCTGCTGTGCGCGCCAATGCTGGCCGGGTTGATATCGATCTGGATGATTTTGGCATCGGTGGGGTAGAAGGCCCGGTAGGGGAACTGGGTGCCGAGTAGCACCACCGTGTCGGCGTTCATCATGGCATGGAAGCCGGAGGAGAAGCCGATCAGCCCGGTCATGCCCACGTCGTAGGGGTTGTCGTACTCCACGTGCTCCTTGCCGCGCATGGCATGGATAATCGGTGCCTTCAGCTTTTCCGCGAAGGCGAGCAGCTCGTCATGCGCTCCGGCACAGCCGCTGCCGCACATCAGGGCGATATTGCTGGAGTAGCGCAGCAGCTGGGCAAGCTTGTGCAGCTCGGTTTCGGCGGGGGTCACTACCGGCCGTGGCGCGCTGTACCAGTGGCTGCTGGCGCTTTCAGGCGCAGGCTTCAGCGCCACGTCGCCGGGCAGGACGATCACCGAGACGCCGCGATTGAGGATCGCCTTACGCATGGCGATGGCTAACACCTGCGGGATCTGCTCCGGGCTGGAGACCAGCTCGCAGTAGTGGCTGCATTCGCGGAACAGCTCCTGCGGGTGGGTCTCCTGAAAGTAGCCGCTGCCAATTTCGCTCGAGGGAATGTGCGCTGCAATGGCGACCACCGGCACGTGGTTACGGTGGCAGTCAAAGAGGCCGTTGATCAGATGCAGGTTGCCTGGGCCGCATGAGCCTGCACATACCGCCAGCTCGCCCGTCAGCTGCGCTTCTGCCCCGGCGGCAAAGGCGGCTACCTCTTCATGACGGGTCGACATCCACTCAATGGTGCCCATCTTGTTCAGGCTATCGCTCAGGCCATTCAGTGAATCGCCGGTAACGCCCCAAATGCGTTTTACCCCGGCCTGCTCCAGCGTTTTTGCGATGTAGGCAGCGACGGTTTGTTTCATCTTTTCATCTCCATTTTGTGATGTTGGTAACAAGCTTAGATGAAAAAGAGAAAACGAAGCGCCGTTACCCCTTTATTCGCTGGGGCTTTTCGGTAACTAAACGTAAGATGATTTTTGCCGATAGGTAATGAAAACAGGAATCATTTCAAATGGTTAAATCAATGTTAAATGCGGTTAATAGAATGTGTGCACATGAAGATGCGGGCCGTTTTTTACTGCGTCTGACGGTGGGCGGGCTGATGCTGTTTCATGGTTTGCACAAGCTGATTGACGGCGTGGACGGCATCAGCGGCATGCTGGTGGCGAAGGGGCTGCCGGGGTTTGTCGCCTATGGCGTGCTGGTCGGGGAGGTCGTGGCGCCCGTGTTAATCATTCTGGGGATCTTCACTCGCCCGGCGGCGCTGGTGCTGGCCTTTACGATGATCGTCGCCTGGATGATGGTGGGGGTGAATATCACCGGGCAGCTGGATAAAACCGGTGCCTGGGCGATCGAGAGCATGGTCTACTTCTTTATTGCGGCGCTGGCGGTGGCCTTTTTAGGGGCCGGACGCTACTCCATTGCGCCAAAGTATTCGTAATCTACCGCTACTACAATGGGCACGATGTAATTTGTAGGCCCGGCAAGCGTTAGCGCCGCCGGGCGTTTACCTTACGCTAACACCAAATCGCTCTCTGGCTGGCAGGAGCAGGCCAGCACGTAACCCTCTGCAATCTCGGCATCCGTCAGCGTCATGGTGCTGGTCACCGAATACTCCCCGGCAACCACCTTCGTTTTACAGCAGCCGCAGACGCCCGCCCGGCAGGCCACGTTAACCGGGACTTTATTGCTCTCCATTGCTTCCAGCAGGGTGGTACCGACCGGGGCGTAGAACTCCCGCGCCAGCTGCAGGGCGCTGATCTTCAGCCCGCTGCTGGCCGCCGCTGCGACCGGCACAAAGAACTGCTCTTTGTAGAAGCGCGTCACGCCCAGCGCCTTCGCCGCGTTTTCCACCCAATCCATGTAGGGGGCAGGACCGCAGGTCAGCACGGTACGCGAGGCGAGATCCGGCACGCTCTGCAGCAGCTCGGTGGTCAAACGGCCAGGGATAAACCCGATAGTGGCGTTGTGCTCTGCCAGCAGCGTGACCGGATAGTCACGCCACTCATCGGGGAAGATCACATCCTGCGGCGAGCGCACGCTAAAGATAGTCTGCACGTCAGCCTGCGGACGGTGTTTTGCCAGCCAGCGGCGCATCGACATAATCGGCGTAACGCCGCAGCCTGCCGCCAGCAGCAGCACACGGTCGGTGGGCTTATCGTCACAGGTAAACTCACCCTGCGCGTCAGAGAGCCAGATAGTGTCCCCGCGCTTCACCTCCCGCGTCAGCCACTGGGATCCCACGCCATCGTCAAGACGCCGGACGGTCAGCGTAATGTATTCGCTCACCCCCGGCGTGGAGGAGAGGGTATAGGCGCGCAGAGTATCGGCGGCGTTGCCGATGCTGACCAGCGCATACTGTCCGGCGCGGTACGGATAGTAGTCGTGGCACAGCAAGGAGAGCGTCCACACATCCGGCGTCTCCTGATGGATGTGGTGAACCTGCATCCGCCACGGACATTGTGAGGTTGGCATCGTCATCGTCTACTCCTTATGCGCTCAGCAGCTGCTGCATATCTTGTTCAACGGTGGTGACCGAACGCAGGCCAAACTTCTCGTTCAGCACCGCCAGAAGATCCGGGGTCAGGAAGCCCGGCGCGGTCGGGCCGGTAACGATATTGGTCACGCCCAGGGAGAGCAGGGTCAGCAGGATCACAATCGCTTTCTGCTCGAACCAGGAGAGCACCAGCGACAGCGGCAGGTCGTTTACTCCGCAGCCCAGCTTCTCTGCCAGGGTTACCGCCAGAATAATCGCCGAGTAGGCGTCGTTGCACTGACCGGCATCCACCAGACGCGGCAGGCCTTCGATGTTGCCGAAATCGAGCTTGTTAAAGCGGTACTTACCGCAGGCGAGGGTCAGGATCAGGCAGTCTTCCGGCACGCTGGTGGCGAAGTCGGTAAAGTAGCTACGCTCCCCGCGCGCGCCGTCGCAGCCGCCCACCAGGAAGATATGGCGCAGCTTCTCACGGCTCACCAGATCGATCAGCGTATCGGCCGCGCCGAGCAGGGTTTGGCGACCAAAGCCAACGGTGATCAGATGCTCGATTTCGCTATAGGGGAAGCCCGCCATCTGCTGCGCCTGGGCGATCACCGGCGCAAAATCATCGCCTTCAAGGTGGCTAACGCCCGGCCAGCCTACGATGCTGCGGGTCCAGATACGATCGTCATAGGCACCGGGCGCCGGATCGATAATGCAGTTGGAGGTCATCACAATGGGGCCAGGGAAGCGGGCAAACTCTACCTGCTGGTTCTGCCAGCCGCTGCCGTAGTTACCCACCAGGTGTTTGTACTTACGCAGCTCCGGGTAGCCGTGGGCTGGCAGCATTTCGCCGTGGGTATAGACGTTCACGCCTGTCCCCTCAGTCTGCTGCAGCAGGTTATGCAGATCCTTCAGATCGTGGCCGGAGATAAGAATGCACTTGCCGGCGACCGCTTTCACGTTAACCTGGGTTGGGGTCGGATGGCCGTAGGCGCTGGTCTCCCCGGCGTCGAGGATGCTCATCACCTTGAAGTTCATCTGCCCGATCTCCATCGCGCACTCAAGCAGAGCATTCATATCGGATGGCCAGGTGCCGAGCCACGCCATGATCTTATGGTACTGGGCGTAGATGGCGTTGTCGTACTGGCCGAGCACGTGGGCGTGCTCCATGTAAGCCGCGGCACCTTTCAGGCCATAGAGGCAGAGCAGGCGCAGGCCAAGAATATTATCGCCGATCTCGGCTTTGTCTTTGTTCGGGGTAAAGATGGCGGCCTGGCGCTGAAGCTCGCCCAGGTCGTCGCTCACCAGCTGTAACCCCGCCATCGGGTTATCAACGGAGGCTGTGGGGTCGATGCTCAGGCAGAGCGCTTTCAGCGCCTCACGTTTGGCGATGGCTTCCTGGGCATAACCGACGATGCGCGGTGAGTCAAAGTTCACGTTGGTCAGGGTGGAGAAGAAGGCGCGAGGGGCGAAGCTATCGATCTCATGATCGATCAGATCGTAGTCGCGGGCTTTTAGCGCCCAGGCGGACAAGCCTTGCAGCGCTGCGATCAAGAGGTCCTGTAGGTCAGAGGTCTCTGCGGTTTTACCGCACATACCCTGCGCATAAGAGCAGCCGTTGCCAGCCGGGGTACGGATTGTTTGTTCACATTGCACACAAAACATGGTCACACCTTTAAAGTTATATTTGAAATACATGTTTAAGATTATGCCCCGGCGAGAGGCGGTTAAAGCGGTATTTATGCTATTTGAAGAGAGATTGATTTAGCGCAATTTTGCTGAAGGTCGCCTACCAACAAAGGGGTAGCCAGGGGAATAATATCGTTAAGCATCCCGCAAATTTATGTAATTATGAAAAAATCACTCTGTGGGAGGCGAAATGCGACTTGAACGGGTAGAGATTGTAGGGTTTCGCGGCATCAATCGTTTGTCGCTAATGCTGGAGCATAATAACGTGCTGATAGGTGAAAACGCGTGGGGGAAATCGAGCCTGCTGGATGCGCTCACGCTGCTGCTTTCACCGGAAACGGATCTGTATACCTTTACCCGCAACGACTTCTGGTTTCCCCCCGGCGATATTCAAGGCCGTGAGCGCCACCTGCATATTATTTTGACCTTTTGTGAGGCCGAGCCAGGTAACTATCGCGCTCGTCGCTATCGCCCGCTGGCCAACTGCATAGCGGAAGGTACGGATGGCTACCGGCGGATTTTCTACCGCCTCGAAGCAGAGCAGACCAATGAGGGTCAAGTCACCACCCGGCGCTCCTTTCTGGATGCCGAGGGCCAGACGCTGGCGCTGGTGGAGGCCGACGATCTTGCGCAGCATCTGGTGCGGTTGATGCCGGTTCTGCGCCTGCGGGACGCCCGCTTTATGCGCCGCATCCGCGACGGCAGCGTACCGGATCTACCGGAGGTAGACGTCACCGCCCGCCAGCTCGACGTGCTGGCTCACGATCTGGTATCGCGTCCGCAAAATCTCAGCGACGGGCAGATCCGCCAGGGGCTGTCGGCAATGGTGCAGCTGCTGGAGCACTATTTTGCCGAGCAGGGCACCGGTGAAGCCCGTCAACGGCTGATGCGCCGCCATTCCCACGATGAACAGCGCAGCTGGCGCTATCTCGATATCATCAACCGGATGATCGACCGGCCCGGTGGCCGCAGCCATCGGGTGATCCTGCTGGGCCTGTTCGCCACGCTGCTAAAAGCCAAGGGGACGGTACAGCTGGACCGGGATGCACGCCCGCTGCTGCTGATTGAGGATCCCGAGACGCGCCTGCATCCCATCATGCTCTCGGTGGCCTGGCACCTGCTCAATCTGCTGCCGCTCCAGCGCATCACCACCACCAACTCCGGAGAGCTGCTCTCCCTGACGCCCGTCGAGCATCTCTGTCGGCTGGTGCGCGAGGCGTCCAGGGTAGCTGCCTGGCGTCTGGGGCCGGGCGGACTGAGTGCGGAGGATGGCCGCCGCATTGCCTTTCATATTCGTGCCAATCGCCCCTCGTCGCTCTTTGCCCGCTGCTGGCTGCTGGTGGAGGGGGAGACCGAGACCTGGACCATCAGCGAGCTGGCGCGCCAGTGCGGTCACCACTTCGATGCTGAAGGGATTAAGGTGATTGAGTTTGCCCAGTCCGGCCTGAAGCCGCTGGTGAAGTTCGCCCGACGGATGGGGATCGCCTGGCATGTGCTGGTGGATGGCGACGAGGCAGGGAAGAAGTATGCCGCCACGGTGCGTAGCCTGCTTGATAATGACAAAAGCCTGGAGCGGGAGCATCTGACCGCGCTGCCCGCTCTTGATATGGAGCATTTCATGTATCGCCAGGGCTTTGCTGACGTTTACCACCGCATCGCTCAGCTGCCGGAGGGGATCCGCATGAATGAGCGGCGGGTAATCATTAAAGCCATTCACCGCTCCTCGAAGCCGGATCTGGCCATTGAAGTGGCGCTGGAGGCGGGGCGGCGTGGCGTAGAGGCGGTGCCGCCGCTGCTGCGCAGTATGTTCTCCCGTGTGCTGTGGCTGGCGCGCGGACGGGCAGACTAATCCTGAATCGTTCAGGCAAAAAAAGAGAGGGTTCCAGCCGCTGGCGGTTCATATAGAATTGTTTCAGTGTAGTCAGCTTAACTATCCGGAATTTTTATGAATCTTAAGGGAAAACGCAGGAAGATTTACGTCGCGCTGGCGCTGCTCCTGCTGGTTATCGCCGTCTGGGGATGGCGGCAGCTCAACGCGCCGATCGCGCAGTATCAGACGCTGATCGTGCGTCCAGGGGAGCTTCAGCAGAGCGTGCTGGCAACGGGTAAGCTGGACGCCCTTCGCAAGGTTGATGTGGGTGCCCAGGTGAGCGGGCAGCTGAAGACGCTGTCGGTTAACATCGGCGATAAGGTGAAAAAGGATCAGCTGCTGGGGGTGATCGATCCCGAGCAGGCGCAAAACCAGATCCGCGAAGTGGAGGCGACCCTGATGGAGCTGCGCGCCCAGCGCCGTCAGGCGGAGGCGGAGAAAAAGCTGGCGGCGGTCACGCTCTCTCGTCAGCAGCAGCTGGCGAAGACCCAGGCGGTATCGCGCCAGGATCTCGATAGCGCCGCCACCGAGCTGGCGGTGAAGGAGGCCCAGACTGGCACCATCGAGGCGCAGATCAAGCGCAACCAGGCCACCCTCGACACGGCAAAAACTAACCTCGACTACACGCGCATTATCGCCCCGATGGCGGGGGAAGTGACGCAGATTACCACCCTGCAAGGCCAGACGGTGATTGCCGCCCAGCAGGCGCCTAACATTCTGACCCTGGCGGATATGAGCACCATGCTGGTAAAAGCTCAGGTCTCCGAGGCTGACGTTATTCACCTTAAGCCGGGGCAGAAGGCATGGTTTACCGTGCTGGGGGATCCGCTGACGCGCTACGAAGGGGTGCTGAAAGACATTCTGCCAACGCCGGAGAAGGTCAACGATGCCATCTTCTACTATGCGCGTTTTGAGGTGCCGAACCCGCAGGGTGTACTGCGGCTGGAGATGACCGCTCAGGTGCATATCCAGCTCTCCACGGTGAAAAACGTGCTAACCATTCCGCTGGCGGCGCTGGGTGAGCCCATTGGTGATAACCGTTACAAGGTCACGTTGCTGCGTAACGGTGAAACCCGCGAGCGGGAGGTGACTCTCGGGGCGCGCAACGACACCGACGTTGAGGTCGCGAAAGGCCTGGAGGAGGGTGATGAGGTCGTCATCGGCCAGGAGAGCGCCGGAGCCACGCCATGACGGCGCTGCTTGAGCTGCGTGATATTCGCCGCAGCTACCCCTCTGGCGACGGTATGGTCGAGGTGCTGAAAGGCGTCACGCTGGATATCGCCGCTGGAGAGATGGTTGCCATTGTCGGCGCGTCCGGCTCCGGTAAATCGACCCTGATGAATATCCTTGGCTGCCTGGATAAACCCACCAGCGGCCGCTATCGCGTGGCGGGGGTGGACGTCGCCACGCTGGACGGGGATGCGCTGGCCCGCCTGCGCCGGGAGCATTTCGGTTTTATCTTCCAGCGCTATCATCTGCTCTCCCACCTGACGGCGGCGCAGAACGTGGAGGTGCCTGCGGTCTACGCCGGTACCGAGCGCAAGGCGCGGCTGGCTCGCGCTCATGAACTGCTGCAACGTCTTGGGCTGGCGGAGCGGGAGAGCTATCAGCCCTCACAGCTCTCCGGTGGCCAGCAGCAGCGGGTCAGTATCGCCAGGGCGCTGATGAACGGTGGGCAGGTGATCCTCGCCGATGAGCCAACCGGGGCGCTGGACAGCCATTCCGGGGAGGAGGTGATGGCGATCCTCCACCAGCTGCGTGACGCGGGGCATACGGTAATTATCGTTACCCACGATCCGCAGGTGGCGGCCCAAGCCGAGCGGATCATAGAGATCCGCGACGGTGAGATTATCCGCAACCCGCCGCCTGCCGTGAAGCCGGAAGCCGTCCGTCAGCAGCCCAGCGTACAGCCTGATAACGGCTGGCGGCAGTTCAGCAGCGGCTTTCGCGAGGCGTTGACCATGGCGTGGCGGGCGATGGCGGCTAACAAGATGCGCACCCTGCTGACCATGCTGGGGATTATTATCGGCATCGCCTCGGTGGTGTCGATTGTGGTGGTGGGCGATGCCGCCAAACAGCTGGTGCTGGCGGATATCCGCGCCATTGGCACTAACACCATTGACGTCTATCCGGGGAAAGATTTCGGTGATGACGATCCACAGTATCAGCAGGCGCTGAAGTATGACGATCTGATCGCCATTCAGAAGCAGCCCTGGGTTCGCTCGGCGACCCCGGCAGTTTCCCAGAATTTGCGCCTGCGCTACGGCGGTATCGACGTGGCCGCCAGCGCTAACGGCGTCAGCGGGCAGTACTTCAACGTCTATGGCATGACCTTTAGCGAGGGGACCACCTTCAACGATCAGCAGCTCAACGGTCGCGCTCAGGTTGTGATCCTGGACGAGAATACCCGACGACAGCTCTTCCCGAATAAAGCCCGGGTGGTGGGCGAGATTGTGCTGGTGGGGAATATGCCCGCAACGGTCATCGGCGTAGCTCAGGAGAAGCAGAGCATGTTCGGCAGCAGCAAGATCCTGCGCGTCTGGCTGCCCTATACCACCATGTCCGGACGCATTATGGGTCAGTCGTGGCTGAACTCCATCACCGTACGGGTGAACGAAGGCTACAGCAGTGAACGGGCTGAACTTCAGCTGACGCGCCTGCTTACCCTGCGCCACGGTAAAAAAGATTTCTTCACCTGGAACATGGATGGGATCTTGAAAACGGCGGAAAAGACCACACGTACTCTACAGCTGTTCCTGACGCTGGTGGCGGTGATCTCGCTGCTGGTGGGCGGCATTGGCGTCATGAACATTATGCTGGTCTCGGTCACCGAGCGCACCCGGGAGATCGGCATCCGGATGGCGGTCGGGGCGCGGAAAAGCGACGTGCTGTCACAGTTTTTGATCGAGGCGGTGCTGGTCTGTCTGGTGGGCGGCGCGCTGGGCGTCTGCCTGTCGATGCTGATTGCCTTTACGCTTCAGCTCTTTTTACCCGGCTGGGAGATTGGCTTCTCCCCGGTTGCGCTGATAACGGCGTTCGTCTGCTCAACCTTTACCGGCGTGCTGTTTGGCTGGCTGCCAGCGCGCAACGCCGCCCGACTCGATCCGGTCGAGGCGCTGGCGCGGGAGTAGGGACGATAAAAATGCCAGCTTGCGGGCTGGCATTTTAGGAGCGGGATGTACACAATTAAAGCTAAGCGGCGTCAGGCGACGGCCTCGACGATCGCCACTGCTTCAATGGGCACGATGACGCTGGCATGATTGCCTTTCGGCCCCTGATGTACATCAAAATGGACGGTTTGCCCTGCCTTGAGCGTTCTGTAACCATCCATCTGGATGGTAGAATAGTGAGCGAAAATATCTTCGCCGCCGCCCTCAGGGCAGATAAAACCGAACCCTTTAGCGTTGTTGAACCATTTAACAGTACCCGTTTCCATGCTTCGACATCCTTCGTTAATCTTCTTTGAGTAAGATGGAATGAACCGGTGGCAGAGTCTGGGTTTGTTCAAAACCTCGCCAACTCTCGCTTGTACAATTTAGATAAATCGGGGTTAGCGTCAAGCGTTTGGCAGCGTCCGGCAGGATGATTCACTCAAAAATTTGAAGCAGTTAACGCTATTGCCTGGGTTTGTGACAGCCCTCGCGAATAGCAATGATAGATGTTAGTTATCTGGATCCTGATGTAGATTCAAAATGCATCTAGACTCAAGTCAACGACAGGGTGCACTCTGTCGGAAATGGCAACCTTAGATGAAAGCGAACAACGATGGGTAAGTCTAATAATTGGCTGGATTTTGACCAATTGGCGGCGGATAAGCTGCGCGACGCGCTAAAACCGCCAGCTATGTATAAAGTTATGTTAATGAACGATGACTACACGCCGATGGAATTTGTTATTGACGTGCTACAAAAGTTCTTTTCTTATGATGTAGAACGCGCCACGCAATTGATGCTCACGGTTCACTATCACGGGAAAGCCATCTGCGGCATTTTTACTGCTGAAGTAGCAGAGACCAAGGTGGAGATGGTGAACAAGTATGCCCGGGAGAACGAACATCCGTTGTTGTGTACGCAGGAACTCGCCTGATTAAGGCAAACTATTGAGGGGGTGCCCAATGCTCAACCAGGAACTGGAACTCAGTTTAAACATGGCTTTCGCCAGAGCGCGCGAGCACCGACATGAGTTTATGACCGTCGAGCACTTATTGCTGGCTCTGCTCAGCAATCCATCGGCTCGCGAGGCGCTTGAAGCGTGCTCCGTCGATCTGGTGGCGCTGCGTCAGGAACTCGAAGCCTTCATCGAACAAACCACACCCGTGCTGCCCGTCAGCGAAGACGAGCGCGATACGCAACCGACGCTCAGCTTCCAGCGCGTATTGCAGCGTGCGGTATTCCACGTTCAGTCCTCCGGCCGTAGCGAAGTGACCGGCGCGAACGTACTGGTCGCTATCTTCAGCGAGCAGGAGTCTCAGGCTGCCTATCTGCTGCGTAAGCATGAGGTGAGCCGTCTCGACGTGGTGAACTTTATCTCCCACGGCACGCGGAAAGACGAACCGAATCAGGCTTCCGATCCCGGCAGCCAGGCAAATCACGAAGAGCAGGCAGGCGGGGAGGAACGTATGGAAAACTTCACCACCAATCTCAATCAGCTTGCTCGTGTCGGCGGGATCGATCCGCTGATCGGCCGCGACAGGGAGCTTGAGCGAGCTATCCAGGTACTCTGTCGTCGTCGTAAAAACAACCCGCTGCTGGTGGGCGAATCCGGCGTCGGTAAAACGGCGATTGCGGAAGGTCTGGCCTGGCGTATCGTGCAGGGTGACGTGCCGGAAGTGATGGCCGACTGCACTATCTACTCGCTGGACATTGGTTCATTGCTGGCAGGTACCAAATACCGCGGTGATTTCGAGAAACGTTTCAAGGCGCTGCTGAAGCAGCTCGAGCAGGACAGCAACAGCATCCTGTTTATCGATGAGATCCACACCATTATCGGGGCGGGTGCCGCCTCGGGTGGACAGGTCGATGCCGCCAACCTGATCAAACCGCTGCTTTCCAGCGGCAAGATCCGCGTGATGGGCTCTACGACCTATCAAGAGTTCAGCAACATCTTTGAGAAAGACCGTGCGCTGGCGCGTCGTTTCCAGAAAATTGATATCACCGAACCGTCTGTTGAAGAGACGGTGCAGATCATCAACGGGCTGAAGCCGAAGTACGAAGCGCACCACGACGTGCGTTACACCGCGAAAGCGGTACGTGCAGCGGTGGAGCTGGCGGTGAAATACATTAACGACCGTCATCTGCCGGATAAGGCTATCGACGTGATTGACGAGGCCGGAGCGCGTGCGCGCCTGATGCCGGTCAGCAAGCGTAAAAAAACCATCAACGTGGCGGATATCGAAACGGTGGTGGCCCGCATCGCCCGTATTCCTGAGAAGAGCGTTTCCCAGAGCGATCGCGATACGCTGAAGAGCCTTGGCGAACGCCTGAAAATGCTGGTCTTTGGTCAGGATAAAGCCATTGAGGCCTTAACCGAAGCCATTAAGATGAGCCGTGCCGGTCTTGGTCAGGATCATAAGCCGGTAGGGTCGTTCCTGTTTGCCGGCCCGACCGGGGTCGGTAAAACCGAAGTCACGGTTCAGCTCTCCAAAGCGCTCGGCATTGAGCTGCTGCGCTTCGATATGTCCGAGTATATGGAGCGTCATACCGTCAGCCGCCTGATTGGTGCGCCTCCGGGATACGTTGGCTTCGATCAGGGTGGGTTGTTAACGGACGCGGTGATCAAGCATCCGCACGCGGTACTGCTGCTCGATGAGATCGAGAAGGCGCACCCGGACGTCTTTAACCTGCTGTTGCAGGTGATGGATAACGGTACCCTGACCGATAACAACGGGCGTAAAGCAGACTTCCGTAACGTGGTGCTGGTGATGACCACCAACGCCGGGGTACGTGAAACCGAGCGTAAATCCATTGGTCTTATCCATCAGGATAACAGCACCGATGCGATGGAGGAGATCAAGAAGATCTTTACGCCGGAGTTCCGTAACCGTCTCGACAACATTATTTGGTTCGATCACCTCTCTACCGAGGTTATTCATCAGGTGGTGGATAAGTTCATCGTCGAGCTTCAGGTGCAGCTGGATCAGAAAGGCGTCTCGCTGGAGGTCAGTCAGGAAGCACGCGACTGGCTGGCAGAGAAGGGCTACGATCGCGCAATGGGCGCACGTCCAATGGCACGCGTGATCCAGGACAACCTGAAAAAACCGCTGGCCAACGAGCTGCTGTTTGGTTCACTGGTGGATGGTGGTCAGGTGACGGTCGAGCTGGATGTAGAGAAAAATGAGCTGACCTACGGCTTCCAGGGTGCGCAGAAGCACAAGCCGGAAGCGGCGCATTAATCTCTCACTTACGCCAATAAAAAAGGCCGGGATAATTCCCGGCCTTTCTATATCCAGAGGCTGAACCGTAGGCCGGGCAAGCGCAGCGCCGCCCGGCGGCCTGCTATGCCGGATGGCGGCTATGGCCTTATCCGGCCTACAAGAAGCTATGCGCCACAGGAGATAGCAGAAATAAAAAAGGCCGGGATAATTCCCGGCCTTTTACTATTTAGACTCTGTGCAATTACCGCACAGCAGCGATGCGATTAGCGACTACGGAAGACAATGCGGCCTTTGCTCAGGTCGTACGGGGTCAGCTCAACAGTCACTTTGTCGCCCGTCAGAATGCGGATATAGTTTTTACGCATTTTACCGGAGATATGCGCAGTTACCACGTGACCGTTTTCCAGTTCTACGCGAAACATGGTATTAGGTAACGTTTCAAGAACGGTACCCTGCATTTCAATATTGTCTTCTTTGGCCATCTAGTCCTCGGGGGTATCACTACCAAAATTTTTGAACCGGCAAGATAATGCCGAAGTTCGTCTGTTAAGTAAAGATTTGTGCTGATAAAACGCAGCAAAGTAACCTTGGCGTATTACCCTCGCGCCAGCGAAGCGGCGCAAAAAAGCGCAAACCTAAAGGGGAGCGATAAGATAAACGATGGGCGTTACCTGATTCGAGCTATTCCCAAGCGGCGGCGGGGCAACAGGCAGAAGCTACTCTGCGCCGCTATTATAGCACTCTGGAAGAAAATATGCCGAAAACATTCATAGGGCTGGCGTAAATAAGGTGCGTGGCAGCCAGCAACGGGGAGATAGCGGCCGATGACGCAGGCGATCGAGGTGCTGAAGGTATTCCCGACGCGGCATTTCGTCCACGCCCAGCGAGGCGGTATGCTCGTTCAGCACCTGGCAGTCAATCAGCTCGCCCCCCTGACGTAAAAACTCGGCGCAAAATACCAGCAGGGCGGTCTTGGAGGCGTTGACCCGACGGCTAAACATCGATTCGCCGCAGAACAATGCGCCCTGGGCGACGCCGTACATCCCTCCGACCAGCTCGTCTTCCTCCCAGACCTCAATGGAGTGAGCATGGCCCAGCTCATGCAGACGATGGTAGGCCAGCACTACGGCGGGTGTGATCCAGGTACCTTCATGGCGATCTGCAGCGCAGCCGTCAATCACCCGGCCAAAATCGTGGTTCAGCGTCACGCGGTAGGGCGAGTTTTTATGAAAGCGCTTCATGCTGCGGCTAACGTGAAAGCGGTCAGGCCACAGCACCGCCCGCGGATCGGGGGACCACCAGAGGATCGGGTCGCCGGGTGAAAACCAGGGGAAAATGCCCCGCTGGTAGGCCATCAGCAGACGAGCCGGACTGAGATCGCCTCCCAGCGCCAACAGTCCGTTTGGTTCACGCAGCGCCCCTTCCGGGGAGGGAAAAGCAAGAGAGTGATGAGATAGCTGAACCAGGCGCATGGCGACAACGCTCCGCAACGCAACAATAATTGATCCATAGAACCAGGCACCCGGTGCCTGGTCAGTCGTCTACAGCCGTTGCTTAAACTGGTAATAACGCCCCTGTTTGGCCAGTAACGCTGTGTGATTACCTTGCTCAATTATTTGACCATTGTCCATCACAATAATGCGATCGAAGCGTGATAATCCACGCAGGCGGTGGGTGACCATCAGCACGGTTTTGCCCACGGTAACACGTTCAAGTAAATCAAGAATTTGGCTCTCGGTGGTTGCATCAAGCCCTTCGGTAGGCTCATCAAGCAGCAGCAGCGGGGCATCATGCAGCAGCGCCCGCGCCACCGCCAGCCGTCGCAGCTCGCCGCCGGAGAGCTGACGGCCACCTTCGCCAAGCCAGCTATTCAGGCCGCTCTCTTCCAGCAGCTTCTCCAGGCCTACCTGAGTGAGCACTGCCGCCAGGGTTTCATCCGTCGCCGTCGGCGAGGCCAGCCGCAGATTGTCGCGTAGGGTGGCGCTAAACAGATGCACCCGCTGGGGCACGACGCTGATGGACGCACGCAGGGTCGCTTCGCTCAGGGAGGCGAGCGGCTGGTCGTTAATGGCGATCTCGCCCGCAGCAGGATCCCATGCCCGGGTCAGCAGCTGCAGAAGCGTGGATTTACCGCAGCCGGTGCGGCCCAGAATAGCAACGTGCTCCCCCGCATTAATCTGTAACGATAGGTCGTCCAGCGCCTTTTGCGGCTGCTGGGGATAGCTAAAGCTGACGTTGTCGAGGGTCAGCGCCACCTGCGCAGGGGTTGGCGTCTGGTTATCGCTGAAGCGCACCTCGGGCGGGTACTGGGTAATCTGCGTAATCCGCACCGCCGAGGCGATGACCTGGCCCAGATGCTGGAAGGCCCCTGTTACCGGCGCCAGTGCCTCAAAGGCGGCCAGCGCACAGAAGACAAACAGAGCGATCAGCGCGCCCGGCTGGGTATCGCCCCCGACACCGCCCGCCGCCAGCCACAGCATGGCGAGCACGGCAACCGCGTTGATCAGCAGCATCACCGCCTGCGACAGCGCGGTAAGCTCTGACTGACGACGCTGGGCATCGTGCCAGCTTAGCTCGGTGTTCTCCATCTGCGCACGATAGCGCTCGCTTGCGCCGAAAATTGTCAGCTCCGCCTGGCCCTGAAGCCAGCTGGTGACCTGCTGGCGGTACTCGCCGCGCAGGGTGGTCAGCTTCTCGCCCGTAGGCTTACCGGCGCGATAGAACAGGGGAGGGAGCAGCAGCAGCGTCAGCAGCATAATGCCGCCGAGCGTCAATGCCAGGGTGGCATCGAGAATGCTCAGGCCGATGGTCACCACTACGATAGTAATCAGCGCCCCCACCAGCGGGGAGATCACCCGCAGGTAGAGATGATCGAGGGTATCAACGTCCGCTACAATGCGGTTGAGCAGCTCGCCCTGGCGAAAGCGTGCCAGTCCGGCAGGAGAGAGGGGCAGCAGCTTGCTGAAGGTCGAGACGCGCAGGTGCTGAAGCACCCGGAAGGTGGCGTCGTGGCTCACCAGCCGCTCAAAGTAGCGCCCCGCGGTGCGGGTAATCGCCGCCCCGCGCACCCCGGCGGCGGGCAGCATGTAGTTAAAGCTGTAGAGCCCGCTCACGCCCACCACCGCCGAGGCGGAGAGGAACCAGCCCGAGAGCGTGATCAGGCCGATGCTCGCCAGCAGAGTAACGATGGCCAGCACGACGCCGAGCGTCAGCAGCCAGAAATGGCGCTTATAGAGCGCGAGAAAAGGGATAAGCGCGCGCATTTAAATCTCCTCCTGACGGTGGGCGAGCAGGGCGGCAAAAGCGCCGTTGGCGGCGGAAAGCTCGGCAAAGGTGCCCTGTTCGACAATCGACCCATTCTGCATCACCCAGACGGCATCCCAGTCGGCAAGCCCCTCCAGCTGGTGGGTGACCATCAGCGTGGTCTGGCGCAGGGAGGCGGCGTTTAACGCCTGCATCACGCGCTGTTCGCTATGGGCGTCAAGGCTGGCGGCGGGCTCATCCAGCAGCAGCAGCTGGCATGGGTTGAGCAGGGCGCGCGCCACCGCCACCCGCTGGGCCTGACCTACTGAAAGCCGTGCCGCCTGGTCGCCAACCGGCGTGTCGATTCCCTGCGGCAGCAGCGGCAGGAATTCACTCACCCAGGCGCTGTCCAGCGCGGCGTTCAGCTCCGCTTCGCTGGCGTCAGGCCGCGCCAGCAGCACGTTTTCACGCAGCGTGGCCGCCGGAAGCTGCGGGTTTTGCCCCACCCAGCTCAGGCGCTGCCGCCAGGCCTCCGGGTTGAGATCGCGTAGCTCGGTACCGTTAACCTGCAACGAACCCCGGTAGAAGAGAAATCCGGAGAGGGTATTGATCAGCGAGCTTTTACCCGACCCGCTCTGACCCACCAGCACCACGCGCTGACCGGCGGCAAGGGTAAAGTTGAGCGGACCGGCCAGCACCGCACCTTCCGGAGAGGTGATCCACAGATCGCGTGCGCTGATGCCGATGCCGTCGCTGTCGTCAGGCAGCGCTTCGCCACCCTCAGGATGGGCCAGCGGCGTCTCAAGAAAGGTCTTCAGGCTATCCGCCGCGCCGACCGCCTGCGCTTTTGCATGATAAAAAGTACCTAAATCACGCAGCGGCTGGAAAAACTCCGGGGCCAGGATCAGCGCCAGGAAACCGGAGAAGAGCGTTACGCCGGTGCCATAGTGGCCGAAGTTCAGTTCGCCCAGATAGGAGAAGCCAAAGTAGACCGCCACCAGCGCAATGGAGAGCGAGGTGAAGAACTCCAGCACGCCGGAGGAGAGGAAAGCGAGGCGCAGCACCTCCATGGTGCGGCTGCGAAAATCTTCCGACGCTTTACGGATATTGTCCGTCTCTGCCGCACCGCGGCCAAAAATACGCAGCGTCTCCATTCCGCGCAGGCGATCGAGAAAGTGGCCGCTCAGGCGGGCCAGTGCCTTAAAGTTGCGGCGGTTTGCATCGGCAGCGCCCATGCCGACCATCGCCATAAAGGTCGGGATCAGCGGGGCCGTCGCCAGCAGGATCAGCGCCGCAACCCAGTTAAAAGGGAAGATAACAATCACGATCAGCAGCGGCACGCTCACCGCCAACGCCATCTGTGGCAGATAACGGGCATAGTAGTCATGCATATTGTCAATCTGCTCCAGGATCAGCGTCGCCCAGCTGCCCGCCGGACGCCCCTGGATCCATGCCGGCCCAGCCTGCTGCAGGCGGTCGAGTACCTGGCGGCGAATCTCATACCGGATGTGCAGGCCTGCATGAAAGCCAACCCGCTCGCGCAGCCAGACCACCCAGGCGCGCAGCACAAACACCAGCACCAGCTGGATAAACGGCATCAGCAGCGCTTCGCGCGGAATATTTTCGATGATCAGGTGGTTGAGTATGCGCGCCAGCAGCCAGGCCTGGGCGACAATCAGCAGACCGCTCGCCAGGCCGAGCAGGCGTGACACCAGCAGCCAACGGCGGGAGAAAATACTTTGCTGTTTTAACCAGCGGGTTAATTCTTGTTGACGGGTTTTATTCATTGCACGCTTAGCAGGTGGCCTGTCAGATTTTTGAGCTGCGCAATGTTACAACGGGACAAAAATAAAGGCGACTTATAGTCGCCTTTTTTACCTTTGTTACTGACTTGTAAAGATTATTTAGAAAGTTCAGCCAGTCCGTCGAGATAGCGCTCTGCATCCAGCGCGGCCATGCAGCCGGTGCCCGCAGAGGTGATCGCCTGACGGTAGATGTGGTCCATGACGTCCCCGGCGGCAAAGACGCCCGGGATGCTGGTCTGGGTAGCATTGCCGTGGATACCGGACTGCACTTTGATGTAGCCGTTTTCCAGCTCCAGCTGACCGTCAAAAATCGCCGTGTTCGGGCTATGGCCGATGGCTACGAACAGCCCAGCAACCTCTAACGACTCAACGTTGTCGGCGTTCTGCGTATCACGCAGGCGCAGGCCGCTGACGCCCATCTGATCGCCGGTCACCTCTTCCAGAGTACGGTGGGTGTGCAGCACGATGTTGCCGCTGGCGACTTTGTCCATCAGGCGTTTGATGAGGATCTTCTCCGCGCGGAAGGTATCGCGACGGTGGATCAGATGCACCTCAGAGGCGATGTTCGCCAGGTAGAGCGCTTCCTCAACTGCGGTGTTGCCGCCGCCGATGACCGCAACTTTCTGGTTACGGTAGAAGAAACCGTCGCAGGTTGCGCAGGCGGAGACGCCGCGGCCTTTAAATGCCTCTTCTGACGGCAGGCCGAGGTAACGGGCGGACGCGCCGGTTGCCACAATCAGCGCATCACAGGTGTACTCACCGCTGTCGCCGGTCAGGCGGAACGGACGGTTCTGCAGATCGACCTTGTTGATATGGTCAAACAGGATTTCAGTCTCAAACTTCGCTGCGTGCTCGTGCATACGCTCCATCAGCAGCGGACCTGTCAGATCGTGCGGATCGCCCGGCCAGTTTTCCACTTCAGTGGTGGTAGTAAGCTGACCGCCTTTTTCCATACCGGTCACCAGTACCGGCTGGAGGTTAGCGCGTGCGGCATAGACCGCGGCAGTGTAGCCGGCAGGTCCAGAACCAAGAATAAGCAGCTTAGTATGTTTAGCTGTGCCCATGAGATCCCCATAGTTGGTGGCAGACAATGGGCTGGATTGTAGGGAATTTACGACGGTAAAAAAAGGGCATGGCAGTTTTGTTAACGATATGTGCAATAGGCGGGGCCAATAATCTACAACCTTTCATTTATTGCGACCATAACTAATTCTACTGAAATTGGTAGTTTTATAAGAGGATTACATGAGTTTTAGGCAGGGTCGATGATGAATATCTGGCATGTTGTACTAAAAAAAGATGTTTTACTTTGACAATCCGCTGCGCATTTGCGAAAACATTCGAAGAAGACAAGAGCAGCGCTTCGCGCGTGGGACAAAATTATGTAAAAGGGCGTGGACAGATACCCTTTGCAATCTTACCGGCTGCGCCTGGCAACCGTCTTCTTAATGCAGGCCCCCATTATGCTCCGCGCAAATAATGATAATGCGGAGCGTATGGTGACGGGCAAAGACTCTGAACAGTGAAGTGCACAGGGTCAAGACAGGAGTAGGGAAGGAATACAGAGAGACAATAATAATGGTAGATAGCAAAAAGCGCCCTGGCAAAGATCTCGACCGCATCGATCGTAACATTCTGAATGAGCTGCAGAAGGATGGGCGCATCTCTAACGTCGAGCTTTCAAAGCGAGTGGGACTTTCTCCGACGCCGTGCCTTGAGCGTGTGCGCCGGCTGGAAAGACAGGGTTTCATCCAGGGCTATACAGCGCTGCTGAACCCGCATTATCTGGATGCATCACTTCTGGTATTTGTTGAGATTACTCTGAATCGCGGCGCGCCGGATGTGTTTGAGCAATTTAACGCCGCAGTACAAAAACTTGAAGAGATTCAAGAGTGTCATCTGGTCTCCGGTGATTTCGACTACCTGTTGAAAACCCGCGTGCCGGATATGTCGGCCTACCGCAAACTGCTGGGTGAAACCCTGCTGCGTCTGCCGGGCGTCAACGACACGCGTACCTATGTGGTGATGGAAGAGGTCAAACAGAGCAATCGTCTGGTTATTAAAACCCGCTAACACGGAACAGGTGCAAAATCGACGCAGTTTGATTACACTCCTGGTAATCCATACAGCAGCAGTGTCGGGGCAACCTGACACTGTTCTCCGTTTTAGCAACAAGGACCTGGAGAGCCTTTCTTGAGCCAGGAATATACTGAAGACAAAGAAGTCACACTAACCAAGTTAAGCAGCGGACGCCGGCTCCTTGAGGCGTTACTGATACTTGTCGCCCTTTTTGCAGTCTGGCTGATGGTCGCGCTGCTTAGCTTCAACCCTTCCGATCCCAGCTGGTCACAAACCGCATGGCATGAGCCTATCCATAATCTGGGTGGCGCGCCGGGCGCATGGCTTGCCGATACGCTATTTTTCATCTTTGGGGTCATGGCCTATACCATCCCGGTGATGATCGTCGGCGGCTGCTGGTTTGCCTGGCGGCACCGCACCAATGACGACTATATCGACTACTTCGCCGTCTCGCTGCGCCTGATTGGCGTACTGGCCCTGATCCTCACCTCCTGCGGTCTTGCGGCCATTAACGCCGACGATATCTGGTACTTTGCCTCCGGCGGCGTGATCGGCAGCCTGCTCAGTACCACCATGATGCCGCTGCTGCACAGCAGCGGAGGCACTATCGCGCTGCTCTGCGTCTGGGCTGCCGGACTGACGCTGTTCACCGGCTGGTCCTGGGTCAGCATCGCCGAGAAAATTGGTAGCGTGCTGCTCAACATTCTTACCTTCGCCAGCAACCGTACCCGCCGTGATGACACCTGGGTCGATGAGGAAGAGTACGAAGACGAAGAGGAGTACGATGATGAACCGGCTGCGCAGCGGCGCGAGTCTCGCCGTACCCGCATCATGCGTGGGGTGCTGGCCCGCCGTAAGCGCGTGGCAGAGAAGTTTGCCAACCCGCTGGGCCGTAAAACCGATGAAGCGCTCTTCTCGGGCCGTCGCATGGACGATGAGGAAGAGGTGCAGTACAGCGCTCGGGGCGTAGCCGCCGATCCGAACGACGTGCTCTTCTCTGGCCATCGCGCGACTCAGGGGGAGCAGTATGACGAATACGATCCGCTGCTGAGCGGCCCGAGCGTGGCTGAACCGCTTGCCGCCGCCGCGCTGGCGACCGCTGACGCCCAGGCATATGTTGCACCGTCGCAGCCGGTTATGCCAACGCCGCCGGTGACCCAGACGGCCCCGATCCCGGCCGCAGCAACGCTGTCTGAACCTCTCCCTGAAGCCCAGTGGCAGCCTGCCGCTCCTGAGCCGCAGCAACACTATGTTCCGCCGATGCAGGCGCAGAATCCACCCGAGATGCACGTCGCCAACGTTGCGCCGCAGCCTGAGCCTGTGTGGTCCCAGGAGCCAGCCTGGTCACCTGAACCAGCCTGGCAGCAGGAACCTGAACCTGTAGCCGCTGCACCAGCGTCTATGCCAGAGCCTGTGATGCCAACGCCAGAGCCAGAGCCAGAGCCGGAGGAAGAGGTTAAGCATACCCGTCCGCCACTCTACTATTTTGAAGAGGTTGAGGAGCGTCGCGCCCGCGAACGCGAGCAGCTTGCTGCCTGGTATCAGCCGGTTCCCGAACCCGCTGCGCCAGAGCCATTTGCCCCTGCACCAGCCGCACCTGCGATGACGCCGCCGGTAGCAGAGCCGACCTTTGCCCCAGCCGTACCGGATGTTAAACAGGCTGCGGCAGCGGTGACGACGGTTGCCGCAGCCGCTGCTGCTGCACCTGCCTTCGGCCTGGCCGACGGCGGTGCGCCGCGTCCGCAGGTCAAAGAGGGTATTGGTCCACAGCTGCCGCGCCCTAACCGGGTACGCGTGCCGACCCGCCGTGAACTGGCCTCCTATGGTATTAAGCTCCCATCGCAGCGTATCGCTGAAGAGCGTGCCGCTCGTGAAGCTGAGCGTCAGCAGCCTGAGTCCTTTGGCGATGATGAAGCCGATACGCTGCATCAGGACGAGCTGGCGCGCCAGTTTGCTGCTTCCCAGCAGTCGCGCTATGGCGAAGAGTATCAGCACGAGGTGCACGCCGACACGGTGCATGATGAGCAATGGCAGAATGATGAAGACGATGCCGCCGAAGCGGAGCTGGCCCGCCAGTTTGCTGCCTCGCAGCAGCAGCGCTATTCATCTGAGCAGCCGCCGTCGGCAAACCCGTTCTCGCTGGCCGACTTTGAATTTTCTCCAATGAAAACGCTAGTGGACGACGGCCCGAGCGAGCCACTCTTTACGCTGCCGCCGGAAGAGCCTGCCCAGCCAACGGCTCCTGTACAGCAGCCACAGCAGCACTATCAGCAGCCTGCTGCGCCGGTACAGCCACAGCAGCACTATCAGCAGCCTGTCGCACCTGCGGCGGTACAGCAACAGCCGCAGCAGCACTATCAGCCTGCGCATCAGCCCGCCGCCGTGCCGCCGCCGCCAGCCGCACAGGATAGCCTACTCCATCCGCTGCTGATGCGTAACGGTGACAGCCGCCCAACGCAGCGGCCGACAACGCCGCTGCCGTCGCTGGATCTGCTGACCCGGCCGCCGTCAGAGGTGGAGCCGGTGGATACCTTTGCCCTGGAGCAGATGGCGCGCCTGGTTGAGGCTCGCCTGAACGATTTCCGCATCAAAGCCGATGTGGTGAACTACTCGCCGGGTCCGGTGATCACCCGCTTCGAGCTTAACCTTGCGCCGGGCGTGAAGGCAGCGCGTATCTCTAACCTCTCACGCGATCTGGCCCGTTCTCTGTCAACGGTGGCCGTTCGCGTGGTGGAAGTGATCCCTGGCAAGCCTTACGTGGGCCTTGAGCTGCCGAATAAAAAACGCCAGACCGTCTACCTGCGTGAGGTGCTGGACTGCGCCAAGTTCCGCGAGAGCCCGTCGCCGCTGACCGTGGTGCTGGGGAAAGATATCTCGGGCGATCCGGTTATTGCCGACCTTGCTAAGATGCCGCACCTGCTGGTAGCGGGTACTACCGGCTCGGGTAAATCGGTGGGGGTCAACGCCATGATCCTCAGCATGCTCTATAAAGCATCGCCGGAAGACGTGAAGTTCATCATGATCGACCCGAAAATGCTGGAGCTGTCAGTCTATGAGGGTATTCCACACCTGTTGACCGAAGTGGTTACCGACATGAAGGACGCCGCCAACGCCCTGCGCTGGAGCGTCAACGAGATGGAGCGTCGCTACAAGCTGATGTCTGCGCTCGGCGTGCGTAACCTTGCGGGCTACAACGAGAAGATTGCCGAAGCCGCACGCATGGGCCGTCCAATCCCCGATCCGTACTGGAAGCCGGGCGACAGCATGGACGCCACCCATCCGGTGCTGGAGAAGCTGCCGTATATCGTGGTGCTGGTGGACGAATTTGCCGACCTGATGATGACGGTTGGTAAGAAGGTTGAAGAGCTGATCGCGCGTCTGGCCCAGAAGGCGCGTGCGGCCGGTATCCACCTGGTGCTGGCTACCCAGCGTCCGTCGGTGGATGTGATCACCGGCCTTATCAAGGCCAACATTCCGACGCGTATCGCCTTTACCGTATCGAGCAAAATCGACTCCCGCACCATTCTCGACCAGGGCGGCGCCGAGTCGCTGTTGGGCATGGGGGATATGCTCTACTCCGGGCCTAACTCCTCCTCGGCTCCGGTGCGCGTGCATGGTGCCTTTGTCCGTGACGAAGAGGTTCATGCCGTGGTGCAGGACTGGAAAGCGCGTGGCCGTCCTCAGTATGTCGAGGGCATTACCTCCGACAGCGAAAGCGAAGGCGGTGGCGGCGGGCTGGATTCAGGTGAAGAGCTGGATCCGCTGTTCGACCAGGCGGTCAACTTTGTTACCGAGAAGCGTAAAGCCTCAATCTCCGGGGTTCAGCGTCAGTTCCGCATTGGCTACAACCGCGCTGCGCGTATCATCGAGCAGATGGAGGCCCAGGGTATCGTCAGCGAGGCGGGCCATAACGGCAACCGTGAGGTGCTTGCTCCACCGCCGTTTGAGTAATGCCTCTGAGTGCAAATTTGGGTAAATTCGTCAAAAATCAGCTTTTTCCTCTTTCACTCTTTGCCGGTTTAGCCTGCAATGAGTGTCAGAGGTTCTCCCGGATCGGGAGCGACGTAGCAGACGTAGCAAAAGGACTAACAATGAAAAAAATCGCAATGACCTGTGCATTACTCTCTTCACTGGTAGCGAGCAGCGTCTGGGCTGATGCCGCCAGCGATCTGAAAAGCCGCCTCGATAAAGTAGGCAGCTTCCATGCCAGCTTCACGCAAAAAGTAACCGATGGTAGCGGCGCGGCGGTGCAGGAAGGTCAGGGGGATTTATGGGTTAAGCGCCCGAACCTGTTTAACTGGCACATGACGCAGCCGGACGAAAGCATTCTGGTCTCTGACGGCAAAACCTTGTGGTTCTATAACCCGTTCGTTGAGCAGGCGACGGCTACCAATCTCAGCGCGGCCACCAGCAATACGCCGTTCATGCTGATCGCCCGTAACCAGACCAGCGACTGGCAGCAGTACAATATCAAGCAAACCGGTAACGACTTTGTGCTCACGCCGAAAAGCAAAAATGGTAACCTGAAACAGTTCACCATTAACGTGAGCCAGAACGGCACCATTAACCAGTTCAGCGCCGTTGAGCAGGACGATCAGCGCAGCCTGTACCAGCTACAGTCTCAGCAGAATGGCGCTGTCGATCCCTCTAAATTCACCTTTACCCCGCCGCAGGGCGTAACGGTGGACGATCAACGCAAGTAGAGGCCTGAGTGAGCAATCTATCGCTCGATTTTTCAGACAATGCGTTTCAACCTCTGGCCGCCCGTATGCGGCCAGAAAACTTAGCGCAGTATATCGGCCAGCAGCATCTGCTGGCACCGGGTAAGCCGCTGCCGCGCGCTATCGAGGCCGGGCAGCTGCACTCAATGATCCTCTGGGGGCCGCCAGGCACCGGCAAGACAACGCTTGCTGAGGTGATAGCTCACTACGCTAATGCCGACGTTGAGCGTATCTCAGCGGTGACCTCCGGCGTTAAAGAGATCCGCGAGGCCATCGAGCGCGCCCGCCAGCGCCGCAATGCCGGCCGCCGCACCATTCTGTTTGTGGACGAAGTCCATCGCTTCAATAAGAGCCAGCAGGATGCCTTCCTGCCGCATATTGAAGACGGCACTATCACTTTTATCGGGGCCACGACGGAGAACCCATCGTTCGAGCTAAACTCAGCGCTGCTCTCCCGCGCCCGCGTCTATCTGCTGAAATCCCTCTCTGTTGAAGATATTGAGCAGGTGCTGAATCAGGCCATCAGCGATAAGACTCGCGGCTATGGCGGGCAGAATATCGTCCTGCCGGATGAGACCCGGCTGGCGATTGCCCAGCTAGTCAACGGCGATGCCCGGCGCGCCCTGAACACGCTGGAGATGATGGCCGACATGGCCGAAGTCGATGACGGCGGCAAGCGGGTGCTTAAGCCTGAACTGCTCACCGAAATTGCTGGCGAGCGCAGCGCGCGTTTCGATAACAAAGGCGATCGCTTCTACGATCTCATCTCTGCCCTGCACAAATCCGTACGCGGCAGCGCGCCGGATGCGGCGCTCTACTGGTATGCGCGAATCATTACCGCCGGGGGCGACCCACTCTACGTCGCGCGCCGCTGCCTGGCTATTGCCTCTGAGGATGTTGGCAACGCCGATCCCCGTGCGATGCAGGTCGCGCTCTCAGCCTGGGACTGCTTTACCCGCGTCGGGCCAGCAGAAGGGGAGCGCGCCATCGCTCAGGCGATTGTCTACCTTGCTTGCGCGCCAAAAAGCAACGCCGTCTATACCGCCTTTAAAGCGGCGATGGCCGATGCCCGCGACAAGCCGGACTACGACGTGCCCGATCACCTGCGCAACGCGCCAACCAAGCTGATGAAGGAGATGGGCTACGGTCAGCAGTATCGCTATGCCCATGACGAGCCTAACGCCTATGCGGCAGGCGAAGACTACTTCCCGCCTGAAATAGCACAAACGCGCTATTATCATCCCACCAGCAGAGGTCTTGAGGGCAAGATTGGCGAAAAGCTCGCCTGGCTGGCCGATCAGGACAATAAAAGCCCCACAAAACGCTATCGCTAATTGAGGCGTTGCGGTAAGGTTACCTGTGAATTCTTGTGGCTGCGTCTGCGGCCACTCCCTCTAATATCAATTCGATAAGCACAGGATAAGCATGCTCGATCCCAATCTGCTGCGTACCGAGCCAGACGCAGTCGCAGAAAAACTGGCACGCCGGGGCTTTAAGCTGGATGTAGATAAACTGCGCGCTCTTGAAGAGCGTCGTAAAGTTTTGCAGGTCAATACGGAAAACCTGCAGGCGGAACGTAACTCGCGATCGAAATCCATTGGCCAGGCGAAAGCGCGTGGGGAAGACATTGAGCCGTTACGTCTGGAAGTGAACAAGCTGGGCGAGGAGCTGGATGCCGCTAAAGCCGAGCTTGAGGCGCTGCTGACGGAGATCCGTGACATCGCGCTGACCCTGCCGAACCTGCCGGACGACTGTGTGCCGCTCGGTAAAGACGACAGCGAAAACGTGGAAGTCAGCCGCTGGGGTGAGCCACGTAAGTTTGATTTTGACGTACGCGATCACGTTACGCTGGGCGAGATGGCTAAAGGCCTCGACTTCGCCGCGGCGGTTAAGCTTACCGGCTCCCGCTTTGTGGTGATGCAGGGGCAGATTGCCCGCCTGCACCGTGCCCTGAGCCAGTTTATGATCGATCTGCATACTGAACAGCACGGCTATATCGAGAACTACGTGCCGTACCTGGTCAACCAGGACACGCTGTATGGTACCGGCCAGCTGCCTAAATTCGGTGGCGATCTCTTCCATACTCGTCCGCTGGACGAAGAGGCAGAGAGCAGCAACTACTCGCTGATCCCGACGGCGGAAGTGCCGCTGACCAACCTCGTGCGTGATGAGATCCTCGACGAGGAAGCGCTGCCGCTGAAGATGACGGCCCATACGCCGTGCTTCCGCTCTGAAGCAGGCTCCTACGGTCGTGACACCCGCGGCCTGATCCGTATGCACCAGTTTGATAAAGTTGAGATGGTGCAGATCGTGCGTCCGGAAGAGTCCATGGACGCGCTGGAAGAGATGACCGGCCACGCGGAGAAGGTGCTGCAGCTGTTAGGCCTGCCGTACCGTAAAGTGCTGCTGTGCAGCGGCGACATGGGCTTTGGCGCACGCAAAACCTACGATCTGGAAGTGTGGCTGCCGGCGCAGGATACCTATCGTGAAATTTCTTCCTGCTCTAACTGCTGGGATTTCCAGGCGCGCCGCATGCAGGCTCGCTGCCGTAGCAAAGCCGACAAGAAAACCCGTCTGGTGCATACCCTCAACGGCTCTGGTCTGGCAGTAGGGCGTACGCTGGTCGCTGTGCTGGAGAACTACCAGCAGGCTGATGGCCGCATTGAGATCCCCGCAGTGCTGCGTCCGTACATGAAAGGTCTGGAGTACATCGGCTAATCCAGCCTGTCTGACTAGTCCTGGAATAGGTTGACACTTTTCAGGCCTGTAACGCCCGGTGAACTTCATCGGGTGTTTTGTATTGTAGCGACAGATGAGGGCGCTGTGTGTTGTAAATTTCTACCGACTCCCTGACCATCTTTCTCGCCTGTTCGATATCTTCCGGTTTCACAAGCAGGTATTCGGTTTTTAATATCCCGTTTACCCGTTCCGCCAGCGCATTCTGATAACAGTCATACCCGTCTGTCATTGAGCACATGACGCCATGCCGTTGATGTAACGCCTGATATTCCTGAGAGCAGTACTGGATACCTCTGTCAGAGTGATGAACCAGCGGATGCGATGTTCGCCTGCCAGCCAGTGCCATTTTGAACGCACAGGCAACATGCCGGGTGTGCAGGCTCTCATGCACATGATATCCCACTATTTTTCTCGACCAGACGTCCGTTACCAGGCTTATATACGCTGTTCCTGTTCGCAGAGGAAGCCAGGTGATATCAGCCACCCACACCTGCTCAGGGCGGGTCGCGGTCACCTGATTCTCTCCCGCTTTCAGCAGGTTAGGATGACGGTAAAAACGATGATGGCTATTCGTTGTCCTGTGATACGCCCGCACGGGTACCACCAGTAACCGCGCACAACGCAGGATCCGGAACAACCTGTCACGCCCGACGTGTGACCTTGCTTCCGGTCGTTGCAGAAGCAGGTGATGCAGTTTCCGCGTCCCTAACCGGGGCTGATGTAAGCGGACAGCCATCACCTGCGTGATGATATGCCGGGCCTGCTCTTTTCTCTCATCCTCACGCTGCAGGGCCTGGTACCAGGCCTGCCGGCTGATCCCCATCAACCGGCAGGCTCGCGTTACGGTGAGTTTCGGTGTTTGTGTTTGCGTGATAAGGAGGTTAACTGCTTTTTTGTCAGCGTGGCTCCGAACTCGGTGTTCATTACCTTCACGACGGCCTCAAAGAACTGAGCTTTGACTTCGGATTCAGCCAGTAGCTGTTCCAGTTCTTTAATCCTTTGTTCAGGGGTCTGAGGGATGTCAGGCATATTGGCTCCGCACTTTCTGACAGAAGGGGATGTAAGCCAGTCGAGTTGACCGTACTTTCTCAGCCAGCTCAGGACGGTGTGGCTGCCCTGAATACCATAACGGTCCTGCGCCTGGCGATAGGTCATTTCGCCTTTTTCGACCTGCTCAACGACAGTTAATTTAAAGGATAGAGGGTAATCGCGTTGTGTGCGTTTAACATACTGGTTCATCACATTTTCCTCAGTGTATGAGTAAAATGTGTCAACGCTATTCAGGACGGGTCAGTCCTGTCCTAAAAAGCGCCTTAAGGCGCTTTTTTTATGCCTCTTTGATATGAAACAACAAACCTTACGGTTTTGAGGAGTAATACTGCGCTTAACTGTTAAGCAGAATTTATATCTGACTTTTACTAAACAGGCTGTATAAAAAACTATTAAGTGAACGTTGCTTTTGACAGCCTACACAGCAGAGCGCAGCCAAATGAAAAATAAGATCCCCGACGCAATACTCGCAGCAAAGATTAGTCGTCGTAGCTTAGTCAAAACCGCAGCGATAGGCGGCCTGAGCATGACAACGAACACTTTTTCCCAACCTTTTATCCGAATCGCAAACGCTGCCGACGCGTTCAATTCACACTCGGAAAAAATAGTCTGGAGCGCCTGTACCGTAAACTGTGACAGCCGATGCCCAGTGCGCATGCATGTACTCGATGGTGAGATTAAGTATGTCGAAACCGACAATACGGGAGATGATAATTATCAAGGCCTGCATCAGGTTCGCGCCTGCTTGCGGGGCCGTTCTATACGCCGTCGTATCTATCATCCGGATCGCCTGAAATACCCGATGAAGCGCGTAGGCCTGCGCGGTGAAGGCAAGTTTGAGCGCATTAGCTGGGATGAGGCTTATGACATCATTGCCACTAACATGAAACGTCTTATTAAAGATTATGGTAATGAGTCTATCTACATAAACTACGGTACCGGTACGATTGGCGGTACGATGACTCGTTCATTTCCACCCGATAAGACATTGATTGCACGTCTAATGAACTGCTGTGGAGGTTTCCTGAGCCACCACGGAGATTACTCTTCTGCACAAATTGCTGCGGGTCTGAACTACACCTATGGTGGCTGGGCCGACGGCAACAGCCCTTCAGATATTGAAAACAGCAAGCTTGTAGTGCTGTTTGGTAATAACCCTGGCGAAACGCGGATGAGCGGGGGTGGGGTAAGTTACTATCTTGAGCAAGCGCTGGAGAGATCAAAGGCCCGGCTGATTGTCATCGATCCGCGCTATACCGATACGGGAGCAGGACGAGAAGATGAGTGGATCCCTATCCGGCCAGGTACGGATGCAGCTTTGGTAAGTGCTCTGGCGTGGGTATTGATCACAGAAAATTTGATTGACCAGGCGTTTCTGGACAGGTATTGCATTGGCTATGATGAAAATACTCTGCCTGATAGCGCGCCAAAGAATGGTCATTACAAAGCGTATATTTTGGGGCAGGGGAGCGACGGTCTTCCTAAAACGCCAGAGTGGGCAGCAAACATCACCGGTATTCCTGCCGAACGTATTATTAAACTGGCGCGTGAAATTGGCAGTACTAAACCACTCTGTATCAGTCAGGGATGGGGACCGCAGCGCCGGGCGAATGGGGAAATCACCACGCGTGCTATTGCTATGCTGGCAATCCTGACGGGGAGTGTTGGCATCAATGGCGGTAATAGCGGTGCGCGAGAAGGGTTTTATGAAATACCTTTCGAGCGAATGCCAACGCTGGATAATCCTATACAAACCACTATCCCGGTGTTTATGTGGACCGATGCTATTGTTCGGGCATCAGAAATGACTGCACTACGTGACGGCGTCCAGGGTAAAGAAAAACTGGATGTACCGATCAAAATGATCTGGAACTATGCCAGCAACTGTCTTGTAAATCAGCATGCTGATATCAATCGTACCCGCGAGATTTTGCAGGATGACAACAGTTGCGAGATGATCGTAGTTATCGACTGTTTTATGACCGCCTCTGCGAAATATGCTGATATCCTATTGCCGGACTGTACAGCAGCAGAGCAAATGGATTTCG
The DNA here is from genome assembly GCF_031998825.1 of Pseudescherichia sp. Classification (GTDB taxonomy): domain Bacteria; phylum Pseudomonadota; class Gammaproteobacteria; order Enterobacterales; family Enterobacteriaceae; genus Pseudescherichia. The sequence continues at coordinate 26,759 of NZ_DAMACX010000008.1, read as the reverse complement.
CGCTAGACGGCTCGTGTGGGAATATGACCTATGTCATATTTACTGAGCAAGCGATCAAGCCCCGTTTTGAGTGCAAGACAATCTATGAGATGACCTCCCAGCTGGCAAAACGGATGGGGGTAGAGCTGCAATTTACCGAGGGGCGTACTCAGGAGGGGTGGCTGCGTTACCTCTATGAACAGTCGCGCAGAGCCATACCCGAACTGCCCACCTTTGAGGCGTTTCGTCAACAGGGCATTTTTAAAAAGCGCGATCCAGAAGGGCATCATGTTGCTTACAGAGCGTTCCGTGACGATCCGCAGGCCAATCCGCTCTCTACCCCCTCCGGTAAAATTGAGATCTACTCCGGGGCATTAGCAGAAATTGCGGCGACATGGGATCTCCCAGACGGAGACGTTATCGATCCGCTGCCCATCTTTACGCCAGGCTTTGAAAGCTATGACGATCCCTTAATAGAAAAATATCCGCTCCAGCTCACCGGCTTTCACCATAAATCCCGCGTCCACTCTACCTACGGCAACGTTGATGTGCTGAAGGCCGCTTGCCGTCAGGAGATGTGGATGAATCCGATCGATGCACAAAAACGGCAAATCAGCAACGGGGACAAGGTACGTATCTTTAACGGTCGCGGCGAGGTGCATATTGAGGCGAAGGTGACATCGCGCATGATGCCCGGCGTCGTTGCGTTAGGTGAGGGCGCCTGGTATGACCCGGATGACAAAGGCGTGGATCGGGGCGGGTGCATTAACGTGCTAACCACCCAGCGTCCCTCTCCGCTTGCGAAAGGGAACCCATCCCATACCAACCTCGTTCAGGTTGAAAAGGTTTAAGGAGTAACCGATGGCAACACAGTATGGATTTTTTATTGATTCCAGCCGCTGCACCGGGTGTAAAACCTGCGAGCTGGCCTGTAAAGACTATAAGGATTTGACGCCGCAGGTCAGCTTTCGCCGCATCTATGAGTATGCAGGCGGTGAGTGGCAGGAAGATAACGGCGTCTGGCGGCAGAACGTTTTCGCTTACTACCTCTCCATTTCGTGCAATCACTGCGACGATCCTGCCTGTACCAAGGTGTGTCCGAGCGGGGCGATGCACAAACGTGAAGACGGTTTTGTGGTCGTCAACGAGGAGGTCTGCATCGGCTGCCGCTATTGCCATATGGCCTGTCCCTATGGCGCGCCGCAGTACAACGCCGATAAGGGCCATATGACCAAATGCGACGGCTGCCACGATCGCGTTACGGAGGGGAAAAAACCGATCTGCGTTGAGTCCTGCCCGCTGCGGGCACTGGATTTTGGCCCCATCGAGATGCTGCGTAAACAGTACGGTGAACTGGCCGCCGTGGCTCCGTTGCCGGGCGCGCACTTCACGAAACCCAACATCGTTATTAAACCCAACGCCAACTGCCGCCCAATCGGGGATACAACGGGCTATCTGGCGAACCCGGAGGAGGTGTGAGATGGGAAGCGGATGGCATGAGTGGCCGTTGATGATTTTCACGGTTTTCGGGCAGTGCGTGGTAGGCGGTTTTATCGTTCTGGCATTTGCCCTTTTAAAAGGAGGATTTGCCCCCGAGGCGCAGCAGCGGGTTACTGCCTGTATGCTGGGGCTGTGGGTGCTGATGGGTGTTGGATTTATCGCCTCTGTGCTGCACCTTGGCTCGCCGATACGCGCCTTTAACTCCCTTAACCAGCTAGGTGCATCCGCTTTAAGCAATGAAATTGCCAGCGGGTCGATCTTTTTTGCCGTGGGCGGGCTAGGCTGGCTGCTGGCAGTGATGCACAAGCTGGTGCCTGGGTTACGCGCTCTCTGGCTGGTGGTCACGATGATACTGGGCGTGGTTTTTGTCTGGATGATGGTGCGCGTCTATAACAGCATCGATACGGTACCCACCTGGTACAGCATCTGGACACCGCTGAGCTTCTTCCTGACTATGCTGATGGGGGGACCGCTGCTGGGCTATCTACTTTTGCGTATCGCCGGGATCGATGGCTGGGCGATGCGCCTGCTGCCAGCGGTGTCCGTGGTGGCGCTGATTGCCAGCGCTATCGTGTCAATTATGCAGGGGACGGAGTTAGCGACGATCCACAGTGCCGTGCAGCAGGCATCTGCTCTGGTGCCTGATTACGGCTCGTTGATGGCGTGGCGCACCGTCATGCTTGCGGTGGCTCTGTGCTGCTGGATTGTACCGCAGGTTGCCGGAAAAATGCCTACGGTGTCGCTGCTCTCTGTGGCATTTGCACTGCTGCTGGTAGGAGAACTCATTGGTCGCGGCGTATTTTATGGCCTGCATATGACCGTCGGCATGGCGGTCGCTGGCTAAAGATAAAGAGGCCGCAAAAAAATGGCAGCTTCAACCATGAAATTTTTCAACTAAACGCAGGCCCGGGATGTTTTGTTATTATTAATATAATCATTTAGTTAATAAGATTATCCCGCTGCGTTTCACCTGTGATAATCAGTATTTCAAATCGAACGGTCAAAAAGGCGCTTATGCGGCCATTCGCGCCAATTGACAATGTTTTTGCCGGTGGCATGATGCGCTCGAAATCAGAACTTCCTCACGGTTTATATCCATGCCTATCTATACCCGCCCGGTGCTAATGTTGCTCTGTGGGCTGCTGTTATTGACTCTGTCAATCGCGACGCTAAATACGCTCGTGCCGCTTTGGCTCGCCCATGAAAACTTGCCGACGTGGCAGGTAGGTATGGTTGGCTCCGCCTTTTTCACCGGCAACCTGTTGGGCACGCTGCTCTGCGGACGCCTGATCAAACGCTTCGGCTTCAACCGCAGCTACTATATCGCCTCGCTGATTTTTGCCGCTGGCTGCGTCGGGATGGGCCTGATGGTGGGCTTCTGGAGCTGGATGATATGGCGGTTCGTGGCTGGCGTGGGCTGCGCGATGATCTGGGTCGTGGTAGAGAGCGGCCTGATGTGCAGCGGCACCTCCCGCAACCGTGGCCGCCTGCTGGCTGCCTATATGATGATCTATTACGTCGGTACGGTGCTGGGCCAGCTGATGGTCAGCAAGCTGCCGACCGGGCTGATGCAGGTTCTCCCATGGGCTACCGCGCTGATCCTGGCCGCTATCCTGCCGCTGCTCTTTACCCGCATCGTCAACGAGCATAGCGAGCATCAGGAGGCGACGACGATGTGGCCGATGCTGCGTCTGCGCCAGGCGCGTCTGGGCGTTAACGGCTGCGTCATTTCAGGGATTATTCTTGGCTCGCTGTATGGCCTGATGCCACTGTGGCTGAACCATCACGGCGTTAGCGATGCCGGGATCGGCTTCTGGATGGCGGTGCTGATCAGCGCCGGTATTTTCGGTCAGTGGCCGGTGGGCAAGCTGGCGGACCGCTTTGGCCGCCTGCTGGTGCTGCGTGTGCAGGTCTTTGTAGTGATCGTCGGCTGTCTGGCGATGCTCGGCAACGCCGCGATGGCTCCGGCGCTGTTCGTGCTGGGCGCGGCTGGCTTTACGCTCTACCCGGTAGCGATGGCCTGGGCCTGTGAAAAAGTGGAGCCGCATCAGCTGGTGGCGATGAACCAGGCGCTGCTGCTTAGCTATACCGTAGGCAGTCTGCTGGGGCCGACCCTGACTTCGATGCTGATGCAGAGCTATTCCGACAACCTGCTCTTTGTCATGATTGCCAGCGTGTCGTTTATCTACCTGATGATGCTGCTGCGCAAAGCGGGCCAGCATCCGACGCCCGTGGCACACGCCTAAACTCTTTTGCCCGGCGGCGCTCTGCTTGCCGGGCCTACATGACGTGATTGCGTTAATACATCACCTTGTGGCCGTACTGCTCGAGGATGCCTTTCACGCGGTCCATGGTCTCTTTCTTCGGCGGGTGAACGCCATCAAGCTTGTACTCCTCGCCCATCGCCACCCATTTGTGCTTGCCCAGCTCGTGATAGGGCAGCAGCTCAATCTTCTCAACGTTGCCCATATCGCGGGTAAACTCACCCAGGCGGTGCGCCGAGTCGTCGTCGTCTGACCAGCCCGGTACCACCACGTAGCGGATCCAGACGTTAATGTTCTTTTTCGACAGATACTGGGCGAACTCCAGCGTGCGGTGGTTCGAGACGCCGACCAGGTTCTGGTGGATCTCATCGTTCATCTGTTTGAGATCGAGCATCACCAGGTCGGTGACCTCCAGCAGCTCGTCGATGACCGGATCGTAACGACGTACGAAGCCGTTGGTATCCAGACAGGTGTGAATGCCCTCCTGATGGCAGGCGCGGAACCAGTCGCGCACAAACTCGGCCTGCAGGATAGCTTCACCGCCGGACGCCGTTACGCCGCCGCCGGAGGCGTTCATAAAGTGGCGATAGGTCACGACCTCTTTCATCAGCTCTTCAACGGTGATCTCTTTGCCGCCGTGGGTGTCCCAGGTATCACGGTTGTGGCAGTAGAGGCAGCGCATCAGGCAGCCCTGAAAGAAGGTGATAAAACGGATCCCCGGGCCATCAACTGTGCCACAGGATTCAAAGGAGTGAATGCGACCGATAACTGACATTGCGAGGTTCTCCGGATATGGCCCATCCCGGGCCTGTTTTTGCACAGCTTTCCGCTGTGTTTAAGTCTGTTTTGCCAGCGGCCCCGGGCAGGACAGTTGGCAAAGCAGGCTCGTAGGAGAGGGCGCGTTTACTAAAAAGGCCCCACGATCGTGGAGCCTTTATTGTACGCTTTTTCAGTCAACCATTACATGGTTTGCGTGAAGGTACGGGTGATAACGTCCTGCTGCTGTTCTTTAGTCAGGGAGTTAAAACGTACCGCGTAACCGGAAACACGGATGGTCAGCTGCGGATATTTTTCCGGGTGCTCCATCGCATCAAGCAGCATTTCACGGTTCATGACGTTGACGTTGAGGTGCTGACCGCCTTCAATAGAGGACTCATGGTGGAAGTAGCCATCCATCAGGCCTGCCAGGTTGGTTTTACGCACTTCATCATCTTTACCCAGCGCGTTCGGCACGATAGAGAAGGTGTAGGAGATACCATCTTTAGCATAGGCGAACGGCAGTTTCGCAACGGAGGTCAGAGAGGCAACGGCACCTTTCTGGTCACGACCGTGCATTGGGTTAGCACCTGGGCCAAACGGCGCACCCGCGCGACGACCGTCCGGAGTATTACCGGTTTTCTTACCATACACGACGTTAGAGGTGATGGTCAGAACGGACTGGGTCGGGATAGCGTTGCGGTAGGTAGTCAGTTTCTGAATTTTCTTCATGAAACGTTCAACCAGGTCAACCGCCAGGTCATCAACGCGTGAATCGTTGTTACCAAACTGCGGGTATTCACCTTCGATAGCGAAGTCAGTCGCCAGACCGTCTTCATCACGAATCGGTTTTACTTTCGCATATTTGATAGCAGACAGGGAGTCAGCCGCAACGGACAGACCGGCGATACCACAGGCCATGGTGCGGATAACGTCACGGTCGTGCAGCGCCATCAGAGAAGCTTCGTAGCTGTACTTGTCGTGCATGTAGTGGATGATGTTCAGGGCGGTGACGTACTGTTTCGCCAGCCAGTCCATGAAGTGATCCATACGTTCCATGACTTCGTCGAAGTTCAGAACATCGCCTTTGATCGGTTCAGATTTCGGACCGACCTGCATTTTCAGTTTTTCATCAACGCCGCCGTTGATAGCGTACAGCATGGTTTTCGCCAGGTTAGCACGCGCGCCGAAGAACTGCATTTGCTTACCAACAACCATCGGGCTTACGCAGCAGGCGATAGCGTAGTCGTCGTTGTTGAAGTCAGGACGCATCAGGTCATCGTTTTCATACTGCAGGGAAGAGGTGTCGATAGAGACCTTGGCTGCGTATTTTTTGAAGCCCAGCGGCAGTTTTTCTGACCACAGTACGGTGATGTTCGGCTCCGGAGACGGCCCCATGGTGTACAGGGTATTCAGGAAGCGGAAGCTGTTTTTGGTAACCAGCGTACGGCCATCCACGCCCATACCGGCGATGGATTCGGTTGCCCAGATCGGGTCACCGGAGAAGAGCTCATCGTACTCAGGAGTACGCAGGAAGCGAACCATACGCAGCTTCATGACCAGGTGGTCAATCATCTCCTGCGCGTCCTGCTCGGTGATTTTACCGGCTTTCAGGTCGCGTTCGATATAAACGTCAAGGAAGGTCGAGACGCGGCCAAAGGACATGGCTGCACCGTTCTGGGATTTCACCGCGGCCAGGTAGCCGAAGTAGGTCCACTGAACCGCTTCCTGAGCGGTGGTCGCCGGACCGGAGATATCGCAGCCATATTTTGCTGCCATCTCTTTGATCTGGCCCAGTGCACGGTACTGTTCGGAGATCTCTTCACGCAGACGGATGGTCGCTTCCAGATCTTCGCCGTTTTCCAGTTTCTCTTGCAGAGAGACGAACTGGGCGTATTTGTCTTTCATCAGGAAATCGATGCCGTACAGCGCAACGCGACGGTAGTCACCGATGATACGGCCACGGCCGTAGGCGTCCGGCAGACCGGTCAGCACGCCAGACTTACGGCAGTTCAGGATATCTTTGGTATAGACATCAAAAACGCCCTGGTTGTGAGTCTTGCGGTATTCAGTGAAGATCTTTTTCAGCATCGGGTCCAGCTCGCGGTTGTACGCTTTGCAGGAACCTTCAACCATTTTGATACCACCGAACGGGATAATCGCACGTTTCAGCGGCGCTTCAGTTTGCAGACCAACGATTTTCTCCAGCGCCTTGTTGATGTAGCCAGCGTCGTGAGAGGTGATGGTGGAAGCAACAGAGGTGTCGAAATCAACTGGCGCATGGGTGCGGTTCTCCAGTTTGACGCCTTCCATTACTTTGTCCCACAGTGTGGTGGTAGCTTCAGTTGCACCGGCCAGGAAAGATTCGTCGCCCTCGTAAGGAGCGTAGTTTTTCTGGATAAAGTCACGGACGTTGACCGCTTTCTGCCAGTCACCTTCAACGAAACCTTCCCATGCTGTGGCTAACTTTTCATTAAGCTCGGACATGTAACACCTACCTTCTTAAGTGGATTTTTTATTTACTGCCTGGGACAGCCATCAATGATGGTTATCGCCACGCAGGTAAATGACCCAGTATGTCAACCCAACCAGTAAACCCCCACCAATAATGTTCCCAATTGTAACGGGGATCAGGTTATCGGTTATGAAGTTCATCACGGTCAGATGAGAAAAATTGTCTGGAGATGAACCGACTGCGGTCCAGAACTCCGGCGTAGCAAAATCACGAATCACGATACCCAGCGGGATCAGGAACATGTTTGCGATGCTGTGCTCAAAGCCGCTGGCAACAAACATGGCGACCGGCAGCACCATAATCATGGCTTTGTCCATCAGGCTGCGGCCTGAGTAGCTCATCCACACGGCCAGACAGACCATCAGGTTTGCCAGAATGCCGAGGGCGACGGCTTCAATAAAAGTATGGTGCATTTTGTGGTCAGCAGTTTGCAGGACGTTAAGCCCCCAGCCGCCGTTAGCGGTCATGTACTCACCGGAGAGCCACATCAGCAGCACAAAGAGCAGACAGCCAACCAGGTTGCCAACGTACACGTTGATCCAGTTGCGTGCCAGCTGGCCCCAGGTGATTTTGCCGCTGGCCTTTGCCACCACGATAAGTACCGTCGAGGTAAAGAGATCCGCACCGCAGATAACGCACAAAATCAGGCCCAGTGAGAAGCAGATCCCGCCAATCAGCTTGGCAACGCCGTAAGGCATCGCGGCCGTGCCGGTAGTGGAAGTAATATAGAAAACGAAGGCGATGGAGATGAACACCCCGGCGGTGATCGCCAGGAAGAACGTCGTCATCGGACGCTTTGTCGCTTTATAGACACCCGCCTCTTCGGCAACTTTTGCCATCGCAGGGGGAAGTATCAAATCAAAAGGGTTGTCAGCTTTCACACTAACTCTCTCTTCATTAAGTTGGCGATGAGATACTAACAAAGCATTATAGGAGAGAACTTGATATGGATCATATCTCGTCCGTCTTATAACCTCTTAGACGCTGTGGTTTTAGGTCTTTTTATTGATAACTTATTGATTTTTATTTAATAAATAAAGTTTAAGAATTATAAAATATTTTGAATATTTTTTTGTTATCGCTGCGGGTGCGTTAATTACAATGGAGTAATTCTGCCAAAAATTAACAATATGTCTGAGTATTAATAAAGAATATTACTTATGAGTAACCTAATTATTACATTTATAATTCGTTGCCAATATATATAAAAAACGGGGCAATGAAATTGCCCCGTAATATAGCCTGGCTGTCGCAATACGCCTACAGCTTATAGTGTTATTTACGCTTCTTTTGGCCAGAAAGCCTGTTTCGCTCGCTGCAGCTTCCCATAGGCTGCCAGCAGAGAGCGGTGAGCCGGGAATGCTTCCAGTGTACCGTCTGCCGCCTGCAGACCATAGAACGGTGCTTCACCGCTCATCGCCGCGCTGGCCGCTTCAACCGCCTCAGCGCCGTACATGCGGACAAAGGCGTTGAGATACTGCAGCGGCTGGCGATCCTCTTCCTGCGCCAGCAGCAGCAGGGTCTGCAGGCAACGGTAGTAGTTCGCCCGCGCTGGAGTAAACACGGAGGCGTTAAACTCCATCGTCCACTCGGTCCAGATCAGGGCCTGATCGAGATCGCCACCCGCCAGGGCCAGCATCGCCTTCAGCTCGCCAATACGCAGGGTGTACCAGCCGTTGTCTTTCCCGGTGGCAATACCCAGCAGCTCGCGCACGCGGGTAAAGTCATCGTGACCCTCTTCGTCCAGCTGGGCGATCAGGTCGAGGTAGGCCTCTTTCTCCCACTCACTGCCCGGCAGGGCAAGAAGGGTTTCGCGCAGATGGCTGCCCATGCTGTTGTTTGCCAGCCAGAGATCCTCTGCCGGATAGATGTCGGACATGCCCGGCACGATAATACGGCAGGCGTAGACGCTCAGGTGCTCGTAGTCGGCGATGTAGACCTCTTTGTCCTCGGCACGGAAGATCGCCATCAGGGTGGCGAACTCCTCTTCGGTCGTACCAGAGAAGCTCCAGTCTACGAACGGATAGTCGGCGTCCTGCTTGAACATATCCCAGGAGATCAGGCCGCTGGAGTCGATAAAGTGAGTCTCCAGGTTAGCGTGCTCGGCCACCTCTTCGTCGTCAAAGGTTGGCGGGGTAAAGACGTCGAGATCCTTCAGGCCACGGCCCTGCAGCAGTTCGGTCACCGTACGCTCCAGCGCCACGCCAAAGTCAGGGTGTGCGCCGAAGGAGGCGAAGCAGGTGCCGTTCGCCGGGTTAAACAGCACGACGCAGATCACCGGGTACTTACCGCCCAGCGAGGCGTCATAGGCAAAGATAGGGAAACCTTCCGCTTCCAGAGTGGCAATGGACTCCACCACGCCCGGGTAGCGGGCCAGCACCTCCTGCGGGATCTCCGGCAGGCTGATGCTTTCCGCAATGATGCGGTTCTTGATATGACGCTCAAACACTTCCGACAGACCCTGTACGCGGGCTTCGTTGCGGGTGTTACCGGCGGACATGCCGTTGGAGACGTAGAGGTTACCGACGATGTTCATCGGAATGTAGACCGTCTGCTGATCGGACTGACGGGTAAACGGCAGACCGCAGATGCCGCGCGCTTCGTTGCCGGACTGCAGGTCGATCAGCATACCGGCGGCCAGCTCGCCTTCCGGATCGTAGAATGCACGCAGGCGGGCGTCGAGAATACCTTCCGGCAGGGAGTCATCTTCCGGCAGCGGGAACCACTTCTCATTGGGATAGTGCACAAACGGGCCGTTAGCGATCTCATCGCCCAGCCAGAAGTCAGCAAAGAAGTAGTTGGTAGAGAGACGCTCGAAATACTCGCCAAGGGCCGAAGCCAACGCCGCCTTTTTAGTGGCGCCTTTACCGTTAGTAAAGCAGAGTGCGCAGGCCTTATCGCGAATATGCACGGACCAGACGTTAGGAACCGGGTTCAGCCAGGAGGCCTCTTCAATATCGAAGCCAAGATCGAGCAGTTTCTGCTGGAAGCGGGCGATGGAGTCTTCCAGAGCGGCATCTTTGCCGGGGATAAATGTTTGCGTCATGAGCGTCACTTTATTCGTACGGAAAGCGCGCAATGATACGGGTTTTAGGTGAACGGCGCTATCTTCCTGCGCCAGAGGACGAAAATAAAAGCGCGAGCTATGCTTGTAGAAACTAACGTCCTGTTTAGGCAAAAGAAAATGAAAGCATTCGATCTGCAACGCATGATGCTGGACAAGGCACCGCTCGACTTCCTGGGCGAGGTTGCGCTGCGAAGTCTCTACACCTTTATCCTCGTTTTTCTGTTCCTGAAGATTGCCGGACGGCGCGGCGTGCGCCAGATGTCCCTCTTCGAGGTGCTGATCATCCTGACCCTCGGTTCGGCGGCGGGGGATGTCGCTTTCTATGACGACGTGCCGATGCTGCCGGTGCTGGTGGTCTTTATCTCGCTGGCGCTCTGCTACCGGCTGGTGATGTGGCTGATGTCCCATAGTGAACGGCTGGAGGATCTGCTGGAAGGCAAGCCGATTATTATCGTAGAGGAGGGCGAGCTGGCGTGGGACAAGCTGAGAGCGGCCAACCTCACCGAGGTAGAGTTCTTTATGGAGCTACGAGTGAACGGCGTGGAGCAGCTGGGGCAGATTCGGCTGGCCATCATGGAGACCAACGGGCAGATCAGTACCTACTACTACCGCGATGAGGACGTGCGCCCTGGGCTGTCGCTGCTGCCCGCGGGGCTGGTGCCGCGCTTTATGGTTGCGCCGGAGGATAGCGACTACGCCTGCGTAAAATGCAGCGAGGTGATCGCGATGCAGGCAGGAGAGAAACAACTCTGTCCGCGCTGCAAAAATCCAGAATGGACGAAGGCCAGCCGGGCAATTCGTATTACCTGACAGGGTTTTTCGCCACCGCCACAGAACAGCACAAAATATTCTGCTATGTGACTGAGCGCACATTTCTTCCCGTCGTCGGAATACCCGTTGCGGCGGGTGACGTGCAATGGTACAACCGATGTCACAGGAATAACTTATTGCTTTCAGCGTGGTGAGAGGAAATGACACAGGTCTTTAATTTTAGTTCTGGTCCGGCGATGTTGCCGACAGAGGTGCTTAAGCAGGCTCAGCAGGAGCTCTGCGACTGGCAGGGTCTTGGCACATCGGTCATGGAGATTAGCCACCGCGGTAAGCCGTTTATCCAGTGTGCAGAAGAGGCGGAGCAAGACTTTCGCGATCTGTTAAGCATCCCTGAGAACTATAAGGTTCTGTTCTGCCACGGCGGCGGTCGCGGCCAGTTCGCGGGCATCCCACTAAACCTGCTGGGCGACAAAACCACGGCGGATTACGTTGACGCCGGTTACTGGGCCGCCAGCGCGGTAAAAGAGGCGCACAAATACTGCACGCCGAACGTTATTGATGCCAAAGTGACCGTTGACGGCCTGCGCGCCGTTAAGCCGATGAGTGACTGGCAGCTCTCCAGCGATGCAGCCTATCTCCACTACTGCCCGAACGAAACCATCGACGGCATTGCTATTCATGAAGAGCCAAACTTTGACGATAGCGTGATCGTCACGGCGGATCTCTCTTCGACTATTCTCTCAGCGCCGCTTGACGTCAGCCGCTACGGCGTTATTTACGCCGGTGCGCAGAAAAACATTGGCCCGGCCGGATTGACGCTGGTGATTGTCCGTGACGATCTGCTGGGTAAAGCCCACACATCCTGCCCGTCGATTCTGGATTACACCGTGCTGAACGACAACGACTCCATGTTCAACACCCCGCCGACCTTCGCCTGGTACCTCTCTGGCCTGGTATTCAAGTGGCTGAAGCAAAACGGCGGCGTTGCGGCAATGAATGCCACTAACCAGCAGAAATCCGAACTGCTGTACGGCGTTATCGACGGCAGCGACTTCTACCGTAATGACGTGGCGGTCGCGAACCGCTCGCGCATGAACGTGCCGTTCCAGCTGGCAGACAGCAAGCTCGACAGCCTCTTCCTGGAGGAGTCCTTCGCTGCCGGTCTGCACGCGCTGAAAGGCCACCGCGTGGTAGGCGGGATGCGCGCCTCCATCTATAACGCGATGCCGCTGGCAGGCGTTAAAGCGTTGACCGATTTCATGACCGATTTCGAACGCCGCCACGGTTAATCGCGCCTTTTTCACCCCCGCACCTCTGCTGCGGGGTTTTTATTATGTTGAGTTGAGAGTTAAGTTTCATGGAATCCCTGACGTTACAACCTGTCGCGCGAGTAGACGGCACCATTAATCTGCCTGGTTCTAAAAGCGTCTCGAACCGTGCTCTGCTGCTGGCTGCGCTGGCAAACGGCACCACCGTCCTCACTAACCTGCTGGACAGCGATGACGTGCGCCATATGCTCAATGCGCTGAAAGCGTTAGGCGTTCATTACACGCTCTCTGACGATCGTACCCGCTGTGAAGTGACCGGCAACGGCGGCGCGTTACGGTCGGCTGAAGAGCTTGAGCTGTTCCTCGGCAATGCCGGTACGGCGATGCGCCCGCTAGCCGCTGCGCTGTGCCTGGGAAGCAGCAACATTGTGTTGACCGGCGAGCCGCGTATGAAAGAGCGTCCAATTGGCCATCTGGTGGATGCGCTGCGTCAGGGCGGAGCAGAGATCGACTATCTCGAGCAGGAGAACTACCCGCCGCTGCGCCTGCGCGGCGGCTTTACCGGCGGCCAGGTGGCCGTGGACGGCAGCGTCTCCAGCCAGTTCTTAACCGCGCTGCTGATGACCGCGCCGCTGGCCTCTCAGGACACCGACATCGCCATCAAAGGCGATCTGGTGTCGAAGCCCTATATCGACATCACCCTGCACCTGATGAAGACCTTTGGCGTTGAGGTAGAGAACCAGCAGTACCAGCGCTTTGTGGTACGCGGCGGGCAGCAGTACCGCTCCCCAGGCCACTACCTGGTTGAGGGCGATGCCTCATCGGCCTCCTATTTCCTTGCGGCGGCGGCCATTAAAGGCGGAACCGTTAAGGTGACCGGCATCGGGCGCAACAGCGTGCAGGGTGATATCCGCTTTGCTGATGTGCTGGAGAAGATGGGCGCGACCGTGACCTGGGGAGAGGATTACATCGCCTGTACCCGCGGTGAGCTGAAGGCTATCGATATGGATATGAATCATATCCCGGATGCGGCAATGACCATCGCCACCGCCGCGCTGTTTGCCAGCGGCACGACTACCCTGCGCAACATCTATAACTGGCGGGTGAAAGAGACCGACCGTCTGTTTGCCATGGCAACCGAGCTGCGCAAGGTGGGTGCGGAAGTAGAGGAGGGCGAGGACTATATTCGCGTCACGCCGCCTGCGAAATTGCAGTTCGCGGAAATTGGCACCTACAACGATCACCGGATGGCGATGTGCTTCTCGCTGGTGGCGTTGTCAGACACGCCGGTCACTATCCTGGATCCGAAGTGTACTGCGAAAACCTTCCCGGACTATTTCGACCAGCTGGCGCGTATTAGCACCTTAGCATGATTATCTCTGCCGCATCCTCTGATGCGGCATTTCCTTACGTTTTCTCACACTCATCCTCGCCCATTTCTTCTACACTCAGTCTCATAAATTCCGTTATTTACACGCAAAGATAACAGTTGCGTACGTTGGCGCGTATAATGCGCGGCGTTTACGTTCATGGTAAGCCTTTAATAAGGAGAAAAAGATGGCGGCAACTGCCCCGGTAATCACCATTGATGGGCCAAGCGGTGCAGGCAAAGGGACGCTGTGCAAGGCGATGGCAGAAGCGTTACAGTGGCATCTTCTCGACTCGGGTGCGATCTATCGTGTGCTGGCGCTGGCCGCGCTGCATCACCATGTGGACGTTACCTCGGAAGAGGTGCTGGTCCCACTGGCTGCCCATCTCGACGTCCGCTTTGTATCGACTGACGGCAGGCTGGAGGTGATCCTTGAGGGCGAAGACGTGAGCGGTGAAATCCGTACCCAAGAGGTGGCCAATGCCGCGTCTCAGGTCGCCGCATTTCCCCGCGTGCGTGAAGCGCTGCTGCGCCGTCAGCGGGGGTTCCGTGAGCTGCCGGGCCTGATCGCCGACGGTCGCGATATGGGTACGGTCGTGTTCCCGGACGCGCCGGTGAAGATTTTCCTCGATGCCTCCTCGGAAGAGCGCGCGCATCGCCGCATGCTGCAGTTGCAGGAGAAGGGCTTTAGTGTTAACTTTGAACGCCTTTTGGCCGAGATCAAAGAACGCGACGATCGCGATCGTAATCGCCCTGTAGCGCCGCTGGTCCCTGCTGCCGATGCATTAGTTCTGGATTCCACCAGTTTAAGCATTGAGCAAGTGATTGAAAAAGCGTTACAATACGCGCGCCAAAAGTTGGCTCTCGCATAAAGCGACCGAATTTGTAGTACCCCCGCTGCAACGGAGTGACAGTGGGTATGTGAAACAACCCCATCCGGCATGGAGCCAGGTGGACGTTATATTAACCTGAAGATTAAACATGACTGAATCTTTTGCTCAACTCTTTGAAGAATCCTTAAAAGAAATCGAAACCCGCCCGGGTTCCATCGTTCGTGGTGTTGTTGTTGCTATCGACAAAGATATCGTACTGGTTGACGCCGGTCTGAAATCTGAGTCTGCCATTCCGGCTGAGCAGTTCAAAAACGCCCAGGGCGAGCTGGAAATCCAGGTTGGTGACGAAGTTGACGTTGCTCTGGATGCAGTAGAAGACGGCTTCGGTGAAACTCTGCTGTCCCGTGAGAAAGCTAAGCGTCACGAAGCTTGGATCACGCTGGAAAAAGCATACGAAGACGCTGAAACTGTTACCGGTGTTATCAACGGCAAAGTTAAAGGTGGCTTCACTGTTGAGCTGAACGGTATTCGTGCGTTCCTGCCAGGTTCCCTGGTTGACGTGCGTCCGGTACGCGATACGCTGCACCTGGAAGGCAAAGAGCTTGAGTTCAAAGTGATCAAGCTTGACCAGAAACGCAACAACGTTGTTGTTTCCCGTCGTGCGGTTATCGAGTCTGAAAACAGCGCAGAGCGCGATCAGCTGCTGGAAAACCTGCAGGAAGGCATGGAAGTTAAAGGTATCGTTAAGAACCTCACTGACTACGGTGCATTCGTTGATCTGGGCGGCGTTGACGGCCTGCTGCACATCACTGATATGGCATGGAAACGCGTTAAGCACCCAAGCGAAATCGTGAACGTTGGCGACGAAATCACTGTTAAAGTGCTGAAGTTCGACCGCGAGCGTACCCGTGTATCCCTCGGCCTGAAACAGCTGGGCGAAGATCCGTGGGTAGCTATCGCTAAACGTTACCCGGAAGGCACCAAGCTGACCGGTCGCGTAACCAACCTGACCGACTACGGCTGCTTCGTTGAGATCGAAGAAGGCGTTGAAGGCCTGGTGCACGTTTCCGAAATGGATTGGACCAACAAAAACATCCACCCGTCCAAAGTTGTTAACGTTGGCGACGTAGTGGAAGTGATGGTTCTGGATATCGACGAAGAACGTCGTCGTATCTCCCTGGGCCTGAAACAGTGCAAAAACAACCCATGGCAGCAGTTCGCGGAAACCCACAACAAGGGCGACCGTGTTGAAGGTAAAATCAAGTCTATCACTGACTTCGGTATCTTCATCGGCCTGGACGGCGGCATCGACGGCCTGGTTCACCTGTCTGACATCTCCTGGAACGTTGCAGGCGAAGAAGCAGTTCGTGAATACAAAAAAGGCGACGAAATCGCTGCGGTTGTTCTGCAGGTTGACGCAGAGCGCGAGCGTATCTCCCTGGGCGTTAAGCAGCTGGCAGAAGATCCGTTCAACAACTACGTTGCCCTGAACAAGAAAGGCGCAATCGTAACCGGTAAAGTGACTGCAGTTGACGCGAAAGGCGCAACCGTAGAGCTGGCCGACGGTGTTGAAGGCTACCTGCGCGCTTCTGAAGCTTCCCGTGACCGCGTTGAAGACGCAACTCTGGTTCTGAACGTTGGCGACGAAGTTGAAGCTAAGTTCACCGGTGTTGATCGTAAGAACCGCGCCATCAGCCTGTCTGTTCGTGCTAAAGACGAAGCTGACGAGAAAGATGCAATCGCTTCTGTTAACAACAAACAGGAAGAAGGCAACTTCTCTAACGCTATGGCTGAAGCATTTAAAGCAGCGAAAGGCGAATAAGTTACCCTCGGGTAGCTTGACAGGAGTGCTTTTTAATCCTGTAATCAATAACAAAGGGCGGCTATGGCCGCCCTTGTTTAATCTGCCGCTAGTGAATATTCCTGATTAAGGAAACCGGAGGAATCATGACCAAGTCAGAATTGATCGAAAGACTTGCAAGCCAACAATCTCATATTCCGGCTAAGTCTGTAGAAGACGCCGTGAAAGAGATGCTGGAGCATATGGCCTCGACCCTGGCCCAGGGTGAGCGCATCGAGATCCGCGGTTTCGGCAGCTTCTCTCTGCACTATCGGGCACCTCGCACCGGGCGTAACCCAAAAACTGGCGATAAAGTGGATCTGGAAGGCAAATATGTTCCGCACTTTAAGCCGGGTAAAGAACTTCGCGACCGCGCCAACATTTACGAAGGGTAGGTTTTACGCCATAGCGGCGAAAACGTACTTCTCTGAAGAGAGCACCTGAGGGTGCTTTTTTCATTTCTCGCTCCCACGATTTCCCCCCTCTTTCTGAAGCCGCCTCGTAAAACTGCAAAGCCCTTACCGACAGCACCGTCCGGTGCCTGCATAATCGCGGCACAAGGAGGTGGCTATGGGTTTGCCTGTCGTTGCGTTTTGTCTGTTGACTGCCGTTCTGCCCCTGCTGTGGCTGCCGAGGCTGCCAGAGACAGGCTGGATAGAAGCTATCGCAGGTGCCGGGATCGTGCTGGGTTTTATGCGCTGGCGGAGCGTGCGCTGGCTGGCGCTGTGGTTGCTCTTTTTTGCCTGGGGATTGCTGGCGGCGCAGGAGGCTCTCTGGCCGGCACAGGCGTTGCCAGGGGCGACCCGGCAGGCGGTGGTGAAAATCATTGCTACCGATAATATAACCATGCACCGGGGCGTTATCGAGCAACTGGACGGCAGGCGGCTTTTTCCCGCGCCGGGGATCAACCTCTACGGGCAGTATCTGCCGCAGCCGGGCTGTGCCGGACAGCGCTGGGAGATGACGCTGAAGGTGCGTGCCGTGCACGGGCAGCTCAACGAGGGGGGCTTTGATACTCAGCGCTATGCCCTGGCCCAGCATCGTCCCGTTACCGGGCGTTTTATCCATGCCAGGCCGGTCGATCTCCGCTGCGATCTGCGCGCCCGCTACCTTGCCTCCCTGAGCGCGACTCTGGCTCCTTACGCCTGGCAGTCGGTCATGCTGGGATTGGGTATGGGGGAGCGCACCACGCTCGATACCGATGTTAAAGCGCTGATGCGCGAGACCGGCACCGCGCATCTGATGGCTATTTCAGGTCTGCATATTGCCCTGGCGGCGACGTTGGGCTGGCTGCTGATGCGCGGCGTGCAATTTTTTCTCCCCGGCAACAGAATTAGCTGGCGGCTGCCGCTGCTGTTTGGCCTTGCCTGCGCCGCTTATTATGCCTGGCTTACCGGTATGCAGCCTCCGGCTCTGCGCACGGTAGCCTCCCTTGCCGTCTGGAGCGCGCTGCGCCTCTCGGGTCGGCAGTGGTCGCCCTGGCAGGTCTGGCTCTGCTGCGTGGCGGCGATGCTGTTTATCGATCCTGTTGCCATCCTCTCTCAGAGCCTGTGGCTCTCCGCCTTCGCCGTCGCCGCCCTGATCTTCTGGTATCAGTGGTTTCCGCTACCGCACCTGCCCGGCGGGCGCATCGGGCGCAGCACTCTGAGCCTGCTGCATCTGCAGGCGGGAATGATGATCCTGCTCCTGCCCATCCAGGTGACAATCTTTCATGGCATTAGCCTGACCTCGATCGTTGCCAATCTGATCGCCGTACCGCTGGTGACCTTTGTCACCGTGCCGCTGATTCTGGCCGGGATGGTGCTGCACCTGAGCGGGCCGGCGATAATCGAGAGCGGCAGCTGGCTGCTGGCGGACAAAACCCTGGCGCTGCTGTTCTGGTTTTTACGCCAGCTGCCGGACGGCTGGTATGACATTGATCGGCGCTGGCTGGGGCTGGTCTGGCTCCCCTGGGTGGGGATAGTGCTTTGGCGGCTGCGCATCTACACCAACGCGCCGTTTCTCTGTCTGGCGATTGCCATGCTGCTGGCGCTGCCGCGCGGACGTCCTGCCCGCAGCGATGAGTGGGCTGTGCATATGCTGGACGTGGGGCAGGGACTGGCGATGGTGATTACTCGCAACCAGCGGGCCCTGCTCTATGATACCGGGCTGGCGTGGCCGGGCGGAGACAGCGCCCAGCAGCTAATCGTTCCCTGGCTACGCTGGCACCATCTCCGGCCCGATGGCGTTATCCTTAGCCATGAGCACCTCGATCATCGGGGTGGACTGGAGACGCTGCAAAAAGCGTGGCCGGAGATGACCGTCCGCAGCCCGCTGGGGTGGGGTGGGCATCTGCCCTGTTTTCGCGGTCAACGCTGGCAGTGGCAGGGGCTAAACTTTACCGTTCACTGGCCGCTGGCGGGGGAGGTAGCGAAGGGGAACAACGGCTCCTGCGTGGTTAAAGTCGATGACGGTCGCCAAAGCATCCTGCTTACCGGCGATATCGAAGCGCCCGCCGAGCGGCGCATGCTGAGCCGCTACTGGCAGCATCTACAGGCTACACTTATCCAGGTTCCGCATCACGGTAGCAGCACGTCCTCATCGCTACCGCTGTTACAGCGGGTCAACGGGCAGGCGGCGCTGGCCTCTGCGTCGCGCTACAACGCCTGGCGACTCCCCTCAACAAAGGTGATCCGCCGCTACCGGCAGCAGGGCTACCGCTGGTACGACACGCCGCACGGGGGGCAAACGAGCATCTATTTTTCCATTAACGGCTGGAAGATACTCAGCCTGCGCGAGCAACTTTTACCCCGCTGGTATCATCAGCGGTTTGGCGTCCCTGCAGATAACGGGTAGAATATGCGGCTATTTCAACAAGTGCTGGTTTTTTGAATGCATAACGACAAAGATCTCTCTACGTGGCAAACGTTCCGCCGCCTTTGGCCAATGATTGCACCTTTCAAAGCGGGTCTGTTCGTGGCGGGGGTAGCACTGATCCTCAACGCAGCCAGCGATACCTTTATGCTATCGCTTCTGAAACCGCTGCTCGATGATGGTTTTGGTAAAACGGACCGCTCCGTGCTGATATGGATGCCGCTGGTGATTATCGGCCTGATGATCCTGCGTGGGATCACCAGCTATATCTCAAGCTACTGTATCTCCTGGGTCTCTGGCAAAGTGGTCATGAGCATGCGTCGCCGCCTGTTCAGCCATAAGATGGGCATGCCCGTCGCCTTTTTCGACAAGCAGTCCACCGGGACGCTGCTCTCCCGTATCACCTATGACTCTGAACAGGTTGCCTCCTCCTCATCTAACGCGCTAATCACCGTCGTGCGTGAAGGGGCGTCGATTATCGGCCTGTTTATCATGATGTTTTACTACAGCTGGCAGCTGTCGATCATTTTGATCGTGCTGGCCCCGATCGTCTCGATTGCCATTCGCGTGGTATCGAAGCGTTTCCGTAACATCAGCAAGAACATGCAGAATACGATGGGGCAGGTGACCACCAGCGCAGAGCAGATGCTGAAGGGGCACAAAGAGGTGCTGATGTTTGGCGGTCAGCAGGTCGAAACCGAGCGCTTTGACAAGGTGAGCAACAAGATGCGCCTGCAGGGGATGAAGCTGGTCTCCGCCTCGTCGATCTCCGATCCGATCATTCAGCTGATCGCCTCCCTGGCGCTGGCGTTTGTACTCTATGCGGCGAGCTTCCCCAGCGTGATGGAGACCCTGACCGCCGGGACTATTACCGTGGTCTTCTCCTCGATGATTGCCCTGATGCGTCCGCTGAAGTCGCTGACCAACGTTAACGCCCAGTTCCAGCGCGGGATGGCAGCCTGTCAGACGCTGTTTGCTATTCTTGACAGCGAGCAGGAGAAAGATGAAGGCAAGCGTGAAATTGAGCGTGCCGAAGGCAACGTGGAGTTCCGCAACGTCACCTTTACCTATCCTGGGCGTGAAACCCCGGCGCTGCGTGATATCAACCTGAACATCGCCGCAGGTAAAACCGTGGCGCTGGTAGGTCGCTCAGGCTCCGGTAAATCGACCCTGGCCAGCCTGATCACCCGCTTCTACGATACCGACAGCGGCGAGATCCTGCTGGACGGCCACGATCTGCGCGAGTACAAGCTGCACTCGCTGCGTAATCAGGTGGCACTGGTATCGCAAAACGTACACCTGTTTAACGACACGGTGGCGAATAACATCGCCTATGCGCGCACGGAAGAGTACAGCCGGGAGCAGATCGAAACCGCCGCCCGCATGGCCTATGCCATGGACTTTATCAGCAAGATGGATAACGGCCTCGATACTATCATCGGTGAGAACGGCGTTCTGCTCTCCGGCGGTCAGCGTCAGCGTATCGCCATCGCCCGTGCCCTGCTGCGCGACAGCCCGATCCTGATCCTCGACGAGGCCACCTCCGCGCTGGATACCGAGTCTGAACGCGCTATCCAGGCTGCGCTGGACGAGCTGCAGAAAAACCGTACCTCACTGGTGATCGCCCACCGTCTCTCTACTATTGAGAAAGCGGACGAGATCGTGGTGGTTGAAGACGGCCGCATCGTTGAACGCGGTAGCCATAGCGAACTGCTGGCTCAGCAGGGTGTCTACGCCCAGCTGCATAAGATGCAGTTTGGCGCATGATAGCCCGCATCTGGTCAGGCGAATCGCCGCTGTGGCTGCTGCTGCTGCCGCTCTCCTGGCTCTATGGCCTGGTGAGCGGGGCAATCCGTCTCTGCTACCGGCTGGGCATTAAAAAAGCCTGGCGTGCGTCGGTGCCGGTGGTGGTTGTGGGCAATCTCACGGCAGGCGGCAATGGCAAAACGCCGGTGGTGATCTGGCTGGTTGAACAGCTGCGCCAGCGCGGCGTACGGGTTGGCGTGGTCTCTCGCGGCTACGGCGGCAGGGCAGAGCGCTATCCGCTGCTGCTAGACCAACAGACGACGACGGAGCAGGCGGGCGACGAGCCGGTGCTGATCTTTCAGAGTACCGGCGCGCCGGTGGCGGTCTCTCCGGTGCGCAGCGACGCGGTAAAAGCCCTGCTGGCCGCGCACGATCTCCAGCTGATAGTGACCGATGATGGCCTCCAGCACTACCGTCTCGCCCGCGATAAAGAGATCGTGGTGATCGATGGCGTGCGTCGCTTTGGCAACGGCTGGTGGCTGCCTGCCGGACCAATGCGTGAGCGGGCCTCACGTCTGCGCTCCGTCGATGCAGTGATAACCAACGGCGGCGAGGCGCGGGCAGGAGAGATCCCGATGCGTTTGCAGCCTGGCATGGCCGTGAACCTGAAGAGCGGCGAGCGCCGCCCGGTTAATGCGCTACCCGCCGTGGTCGCCATGGCCGGGATTGGTCATCCGCCGCGCTTCTTTCAAACTCTGACCGACTGCGGCGTAGCGCTAGAAAACACCGTTGCGCTGGCCGATCATCAGGCGCTCAGCTATTCACAGGTCAGTGGGTTTATTCAACCCGGCCAGACGCTGGTGATGACCGAGAAGGATGCGGTCAAGTGCCGCGCCTTTGCTGACGATAGCTGGTGGTATCTGCCCGTTGACGCCCATCTGGAGGGCGATCAACCCGAACGCCTGCTGCAGGAACTGCTCACTCTGGTGCGCTAGCGGCACAGTGCCGACAGCGCCCTGTTAACCACGGGAACCCGTATGTCTGTGCCGCAACTCTCGCTCACCGCCGCTCGCCATCTTCATCTTGCCGCCCAGGGCCTGCTGAAAAAGCCGCGCCGCCGCGCCAGGCCTGCCGATATTCTCTCCTCCATTCAGCGGATGTCGCTCCTGCAGATCGACACCATTAATATCGTGGCCCGCAGCCCCTACCTGGTGCTGTTCAGCCGCCTCGGCGACTACTCGCCGTCATGGCTTGATGAGGCGCTGCGCCGGGGCGAGCTGATGGAGTACTGGGCGCACGAGGCCTGCTTTCTGCCGCGTGAGGATTTTTCTCTGGTACGCCACCGGATGCTGGCCCCGGAAAATATGGGTTGGAAATACCGTGCGGCCTGGATGGATGAGCACGCGGATGAAATTGAGCAGCTGATTGCCCATATCCAGGAGAATGGCCCGGTGCGTTCGGCGGATTTTGAACATCCGCGCAAAGGCAGCAGCGGCTGGTGGGCGTGGAAGCCGCACAAGCGACACCTTGAGGGGCTGTTTACTGCCGGTAAGGTGATGGTGATTGAGCGGCGCAACTTTCAGCGCGTCTACGATCTGACCCACCGCGTCATGCCCCACTGGGATGACGAGCGGGATCTCCTCTCCCAGGCGGTGGCGGAGGATCGGATGCTGGAGAAGAGCGCCCGCAGCTTAGGTCTTTTTCGCCCCGTCTGGCTGGCGGACTACTACCGCCTGCGCCAGCCTGCATTGCCTGCCCTGATGGCGCGCTGGCAGTCTGAGCAAAAGGTAGTGCGCGTGGAGGTTGAAACCCTGGGCGAGGCGTTTGTCCACGCCGACCTGCTGCCTGAGCTTGAGCTGGCGCAGGCGGGCGGGCTGCACGCCACCCACAGTGCGGTGCTGTCCCCCTTTGACCCGGTGGTCTGGGATCGCAAGCGCGCCGAGCAGCTGTTTAACTTTACCTATCGGCTGGAGTGCTACACCCCAGCGCCGAAACGCCAGTATGGCTATTTTGTCCTGCCGCTGCTGCACTGCGGGCAGCTGGTGGGGCGGATGGATGCCAAAATGCACCGGAAAACAGGCGAGCTGGAAATTATCGCCCTCTATCTTGAGCCGGACGTCAAGCCGGGACGCAGGCTGGAGAGCGGCCTGGCGACGGCTATCGAGGATTTTGCCCGCTGGCAGGGGGCGCGGCGGGTGGTCTGCAAACGTCTGCCTGACGGACTCTTCACCGACAGGCTGGATGGATGGGAAATTGCCGCTGCGGATTAGGGGAATATGGTAACATTTAAGGCATACCCCTTTCGGTCCCTCAGGAGGAACTATGGATCACCGTCTACTCGAAATCATTGCCTGCCCGGTCTGCAACGGTAAGCTCTACTACAGCCAGGATAAACAAGAGCTGATCTGCAAAGTTGACAGCCTCGCTTTCCCGGTGCGGGAAGGCATTCCGGTACTGCTGGAAAACGAAGCCCGTGCGCTTGCTGCTGAAGAGAGCCGTCCATGAGTTTCGTTGTTATTATTCCGGCGCGTTATGCTTCCACCCGTTTGCCGGGTAAGCCGCTGGTGGATATCAACGGCAAGCCGATGGTCGTGCACGTGCTGGAGCGGGCGCGTGAGTCCGGTGCCGCACGGATCATTGTCGCCACCGATCACCCTGACGTGGCGCGGGCGGTCGAGGCGGCCGGAGGCGAAGTGTGCATGACCCGCGCCGATCACCAGTCCGGCACCGAGCGGCTGGCAGAGGTGGTGGAGACGTGCGGCTTTAGCGATGACACGGTCATTGTTAACGTTCAGGGCGACGAGCCGATGATCCCGCCGGCGATTATTCGCCAGGTGGCGGAGAATCTGGCCCAGCGCCAGGTGGGTATGGCGACCCTGGCCGTGCCGATCCACAGCGCGGAGGAGGCGTTTAACCCTAACGCGGTAAAAGTGGTGATGGATAGCGAGGGCTACGCGCTCTACTTCTCCCGGGCGACCATTCCCTGGGATCGCGACCGCTTCGCCCAGTCCCGCGAGGCCATCGGTGATACCTTCCTGCGCCATATCGGCATCTACGGCTACCGGGCCGGGTTTATCCGCCGCTACGTCACCTGGCAGCCGAGCCAGCTGGAGCAGATCGAGATGCTCGAACAGCTGCGCGTGCTCTGGCACGGCGAAAAAATTCACGTTGCCGTGGCGCAGGCCATCCCCGGCACCGGCGTGGATACCGCAGAGGATCTGGCCCGCGTGCGCGCTGAACTCCGCTAGTTTCCTCTCTCCCCTCCGTCCGGAGGGGAATTTCTTCACTTTCTGCCGCTGTTTTGATCCGATCGGGGTGACATCTCTGTGACAGACGCCCATTATAAAAGGTGTAGTCTGCGTAAGGGTATTCCTGAGAGGTAGCGTAAATGGAACAGCTGCGTGCCGAATTGAGCCACCTGCTGGGGGAGAAACTCAGCCGCGTGGAGTGTGTCAACGAGAAGGCGGATACCGCGCTGTGGTCACTGTACGACAGCCACGGCCACCCTATGCCGCTGCTGGCGAGAAGCTTTACCACGCCGGGGCTGGCGCGCCAGCTGGCATGGAAGATGTCGATGCTGGCCCGCAGCGGTACGGTACGCATGCCAGTAGTCTACGGCGTGATGACCCACGATGAGCACCCTGGTCCTGACGTGCTGCTTATCGAGCGTCTGCACGGTGTCCCCGCTGAAGCCCCGGCCCGCACGCCGGAGCGCTGGGAGCAGCTTAAGGATCAGATCGTTGAGGCGCTGCTCGCCTGGCACCGGCAGGACAGTCACGGCTGCGTCGGCGTCGTGGACAGCACCCAGGAGAATATCTGGCCCTCATGGTATCGCCAGCGGGTAGAGGTGCTGTGGAATACCCTCAACCAGTTTAAAAATACCGGCCTGACGATGCAGGATAAACGCATCCTGTTTCGCACCCGCGAATGCCTGCCGAAACTGTTTGCAGGCTTTAACGACAACTGCGTGCTGGTGCACGGCAATCTCAACCTGCGCAGCATGTTGAAAGATCCTCGTACCGACCAGCTGCTGGCGGTAGTGGGGCCGGGCGTCATGCTTTGGGCGCCACGCGAGTACGAGCTGTTTCGCCTCTCCGACAGCGCGCTGGCGGAAGGGTTGCTGTGGCACTATCTCCAGCACGCCCCGGTTTCCGAGGCGTTTATCTGGCGTCGCTGGCTCTATACCCTTTGGGACGAGGTGGCGCAGCTGGTCAATACCGGTCATTTCAGCCGCAGCAATTTTGATCTCGCCGCAAAATCACTCCTGCCGTGGATCGCCTGACGAACCTTTAAGCCACTGCCAGACGCGACCCAGCGTCTCATACCCGACCCGGTCGCTGTGCATCAGCCACACCGGGGAGGGGATAATGCGCTCCCAGGGATTAAGCGGCGAGTCGATCGCCAGCTGGTTAGCGGGGGCGGGCAGGGGGTTTAACCCTGCATGACGGAAAAAGATCATCGCCCGAGGCAGATGCGACGCCGAGGTCACCAGCAAAAACGGCGTCTCGCCGATGGCCTGTTTCACCGCTGCCGCCTCCTCTTCGGTATCCTTCGCGCTGTCGAGCGTCATAATGTCGCTGCGCGGGATGCCCAGGGTTTCAGCCACCCGCGCCCCGGCCTCGGCGGTGCTGACGGGGTTTGTCACCGCCGGTGCCCCGGTGAAGATCATTTTAGCCCCCGGATTTTGCCGCCACAGGCGTACCGCCTCCGTGAGGCGCGGCAGGCTGTTGTTGATCAGGTTCGAGCTGGGCGCCCAGGTATCGTTCCAGGTGTAGCCCCCGCCGAGCACGACAATGTATTTCACCTGCTGGGTGCCGCGCCAGGTAGGGTAGGTTTGCTCTATCGGTCTGAGCATCCCGTCGGCGACCGGTTGCAGGCTGATCAGCACCAGCGCCAGCCAGCCTGCGCTCATCAGCGCCTTGCCTGACTTCTGGTAGCGGGTAAACCAGACCAGCACCAGGCCAATCCCCATCAGCAAAAGCAGCAGCGGCAGGGGCAGCAGCATCCCACCAATGTATTTCTTCAGCGTAAAAAGCATGGCTTCCGTTTCCTTTTTGACCATACAGCAGGTTATTCTGTGGATCTTACACCAGATAGGTTCCTTCTTAACGTGGGTGTGACAAAATAGCGGTTTTGCCAGGATCGCGGAGTAGCAGATGCAGGATCGCAATTTCGATGACATCGCGGAGAAGTTTTCCCGCAATATATATGGCACCACGAAAGGGCAGCTACGCCAGGCGATCCTGTGGCAGGATCTCAATGCTCTGCTCGCGACCTTTGGTCCACGGCCGCTGCGCATTCTTGATGCCGGTGGCGGAGAGGGGCAGACGGCCATCCGGCTGGCGAAGCTCGGTCATCACGTCACCCTCTGCGATCTGTCGGGTGAGATGGTCGCCCGGGCCAGCGCGGCGGCAGAGGCGGAAGGTGTGATCGACAACATGCATTTTATCCACTGCGCCGCTCAGGACATCGCCCAGCATTTGGAATCGCCGGTCGATCTGATATTGTTCCATGCCGTGCTGGAGTGGGTCGCCGAGCCGGTTGCTGTTCTGCAGACGCTCTGGTCGGCGCTGCGTCCCGGCGGCGCGCTGTCGCTGATGTTTTACAATGCCAACGGCCTGCTGATGCGGAACGTGCTGGTGGGCAACTTTGGCTATGTGCAGCAGGGCATGTACAAAAAGAAACGACGGACGCTTTCACCAGACTTTCCGCGCGATCCGCAGCAGGTCTACGGCTGGCTCGAAGAGATGGGCTGGCAGATCACCGGTAAAACCGGTATCAGGGTTTTTCACGACTATCTGCGCGATAAGCAAAAACAGCATGACTGTTTTGCTGCATTAGTAGAGTTAGAGACGCGTTACTGCCGCCAGGAGCCTTACCTGAGCCTGGGCCGCTATATACACGTTACCGCGCAGAAGCCGCAGGTAGATACAAGGATTAACGATGAGTGAATTTTCCCAGACAGTCCCCGAACTGGTTGCCTGGGCCAGAAAAAACG
>NZ_DAMACX010000007.1:0-127777 GCF_031998825.1 Pseudescherichia sp. | reverse complement strand
ACGACCTTGCCAAGGTCGGGGTCGCGAGTTCGAGTCTCGTTTCCCGCTCCAAATTAAGGTATCGGCACTGTATAGTATTGAACAGCGCGGGTATGAGTCGAAAGACAAAGATTTAAGGCGCGTTAGCAAAGCGGTTATGTAGCGGATTGCAAATCCGTCTAGTCCGGTTCGACTCCGGAACGCGCCTCCAATTTCCTCCCGAGCCCGGATGGTGAAATCGGTAGACACAAGGGATTTAAAATCCCTCGGCTGTAAGGCTGTGCGGGTTCAAGTCCCGCTCCGGGTACCATTGGAAATTAGCAGAATAATCAAAGCAATAAGCAGTGTCGTCAAACCACCTACGGGTGGTTTTTTTGTGCCTGCGATTTGCAATCGTCTATTATATATACGCCCGCCCCAAACTGAGGTAGTAATTTTATGAAAACCGGACCGCTGAATGAGCAAGAGCTGGAGTGGCTGGATGACGTGCTGGCGAAGTACAGCAACGATGCATCCATTGTCGATGTCGCGGAGCTGGATGGCCTGCTCACTGCGGTGCTGAGCGCGCCGATGGAGATTGAGCCGAGCGAGTGGCTGGTGGCCATCTGGGGCGGGGCGAATCACGTTCCGCGCTGGTCATCTGAGAAAGAGATGGAGCGCTTTATGACGCTCTCGTTCCAGCATATGAATGATATCGCCGAGCGTCTTGCCGATTATCCGGAGCAGTTTGAGCCGCTGTTTGGCACGCGCACCATTGAAGGCCAGGATCTCAGCATTGTAGAGGAGTGGTGCTTCGGCTATATGCGCGGCGTATCGCTCAGCGACTGGTCATCGCTGCCAGCATCGTTACAGCCTGCGCTGGAGGCCATTGCCCTGCACGGTACAGAGGAGAACTTTACCCGCGTAGAGGAGATGACCCCAGAGGCGTTTGAGGCGAGCGTCGAGGCGTTGAAACCCGCTGCGCTGGCGCTGTTTGACTACTGGGCTGCCAATCAGCAGGAGCGGGCGGTAAAACAGCCGATTGTCAACGGCGATAAGGTGGGGCGCAACGACCCTTGTCCGTGTGGCAGCGGTAAAAAATATAAGCAGTGCTGTCTGCACTAAGCGCGGCAACGCCGGGCGGCACTGCGTTTGCCCGGCCTACGTGAGCCCACTTCTCTAACCCACCTCTGGCAGCACTCCCGCTGCAATACCACCCTGAATTACAATCACCGCTACGCCGCAGAAGAGCACCAGCAGCAGGGCCGGTTTGCCGCCCCGAACGCGGTATCCCGTCTGTGGCATATGCTTACGACTCTGCCACGCCAGCAGGGAGGGGATCAGCAGCGCCAGCACGGCCAGCGCCACGCCCGCATACCCCAGCGCCATCACAAAGCCACGCGGATAGAACAGCGCAAAGGCCAGCGGCGGCAGGAAGGTAATCGCCCCGGTCTGGAGCCTGCCCGCTGCGCTGTTGCGACGGTTGAAGAGATCGGCCAGGTAGTCAAACAGGCCCAGAGTCACCCCCAGAAACGAGGTTGCCAGCGCCAGATCGGCAAACAGATGCACCGCCAGCTCTACGTGCGGCGAGGCGACGACGTCGCGCAGCGCCTGCAACAGGCCGTTAAGCCCAGCATTGTTAGCCATCAGGCCAAAGAAGGTGGTGGAGTCGATGCTGCCCAGCGTCGCCAGCTGCCAGAAGATATAGGCCACCAGCGGAATGGCGCTGCCGGTAATAAATACCCAGCGTAGCTTCTGCACGTTGCCATTCATGTAGCTAACGATGCTCGGCACGCTGCCGTGAAAGCCAAAGGAGGTGAAAATCACCGGGATAGCGGAGAGCGCCAGCCCTTTTTCCAGCGGCAGCGTCAGGAGGTTAACCTTATGCACGTGGGGCATCAGCAGCGCCAGCATCACGATCAGGAAGATCAGCTTGGCGCTAAACAGGAAGCGGTTGAAGAGATCCACCAGCGAGGTACCAATGCAAACCACACCGCCCGCCACCAGGGTAAACAGCAGAACGCCGGTGGTAGGCGAAACGGAGAGGCTTAGCCACTCGCTCAGGCTGGAGGCCAGCAGCTCGCCTGCGCCACTCATGTAGGCCGCCGTCAGGGCATACATCAAAAACAGCATGCTGAAACCGGTCGCCCACTGGCCGTAGCGGCCAAGATAGCGGCGCGCCAGCGTGCCCAGCCCGGTATCGGCCGGAACGTGCTGGTAGACCTCCAGCAGCAGGAGGGCGGTATAACACATCAGCCCCCACAGGCAAAAGAGTAACGCCAGCGTTACGCCAAAGCCGACACCCGCGGCGGCCAGCGGCATCGCCAGCATACCGGCACCTATCGTGGTCCCGGCAACGATAAACATACTGCCAAAAGTCCTGTTCTTCACGCTTCTCTTTACACCTGAACTACGCACCAAAATTGTGCGGCGCAGAGTAAGGCAAAACGGCGTTGACGTCAAACCACCGTTACAAGCAGTGTAAAGATAACGATACGTTTTTTGATGGCGTATTACGTAGGGGAGAGGGAAATTAATGTATAGGGCGAGGCGGGATTAATTACGGCGGCACAGTGTGCCGCCAGAGTAACTATTTTTGTGCGTCGAGCGTAGAGAGTTCTTTATCAATAAAATAGAGACCTTCGCCACTTTTGCCGGCCAGGGCGAGTTTATCAATAACTGATTTAAATAATTTCTCTTCTTCGTGCTGCTCGGCCACATACCACTGCAGGAAATTAAAGGTGGGATAATCCTGGTTAGTCATTGCAGAGTGGGCCAGGGCATTTATCTGACGGCTGATCAGCTGCTCGTGCTCATAGGTGGCGCGGAACAGTTCATCCAGCGAGGCATACTCGGCGAAGGGCGTGGGGATCGCGTTAATGCGCGGCAGGCTGCCGGTATCGGTCAGGTAGTCAAACAGGCGCTGCATGTGGGTCATCTCTTCCTGCGCATGGCGACGCAGAAACGCAGCGGCACCTTCAAAACTGTTATAGCTACACCAGGCGCTCATCTGCTGATAAAGCAGGGAGGAGTAAAGTTCAAGATTCATCTGCTCATTGAGCTGTTCAATCATTTCAATTTTAAGCATGGTGTTATTCCATAACAGGCGGGAAAAAGTTAAGTGCCGTCACTATAATTTGTTATTTAATTATTTGCAAAAGGTAAAATAAAAAAGTTCTTTTTAAAAATACGAATGGGAATAAAACGCATTGGCGCTTATTTAATAAATAAATGAGAATTGTTTCTTTTATTATTTGCCAGCGGCGCTGCGCTGGCAAATACATTAATAGTAGACGCCCGCCGGGGTATAGCTGACGGCTCGCCCTTGACACTGGTACTGTATAGTGACGGTTTCGTTCAGGCACAGCGAGCCACTAATCACGCTACAGGTCTTAACCGGCTGACCAAAGGCAACCGCGGTGGCGTAGCCTATCTGCTGACACTGACGGTTAGCTGTTCCCTGGGTGGTATAGTCGTCATAGCGTGCCTTCTGCAGCATCGTCTCGTTAAAGTGCAGTCGCACCAGGCCCGTTGCCGGGTTAACGTCGGTGACTTCAGGTTCCTTCGTGATGGTGCATCCGGCAAGCAGCATCAGCGAAGCGGCAAGGAGGAGTCTCTTCATGCAAACGCTCTGTTCAGTTTCGATGATCTCATCCTACAGCCTGCTTCGTCAGGCAATGACCGGAATAGCCAAAGATTCTTACTTCTCTAATTGCAACGGCAGGCGGGAGAGGGGTGGGTACAAGCAAAACTGTGACCGCATCTCTAATTTTTAAAACCATTTTTCATTAAATTTGAAAGTATGTTTGCCAGGTAGTAAGGTTTAACCTGATTAGCCCTTTATGACGGGATCCCCCGCAACGCATTCAGGAGAAGAGATAATGAAAATTGCACTGATGATGGAAAATAGCCAGGCTGCCAAAAACGCCATCATCCTCAACGAGCTGAAAACCGTCGCTGACGATAAAGGCTTTCCGGTTTTCAACGTTGGGATGAGCGATGAGAACGATCATCACCTGACCTATATCCATCTGGGCATTATGGCCAGCATTCTGCTGAATTCAAAGGCGGTTGACTTTGTGATTGCCGGCTGCGGCACCGGTCAGGGTGCGCTGATGTCGCTGAACATCCATCCGGGTGTGAACTGTGGCTACTGTATCGATCCCGCCGACGCCTTCCTGTTTGCCCAGATCAACAACGGTAATGCGCTGGCGCTGCCGTTTGCCAAAGGCTTCGGCTGGGGTGCAGAGCTGAACGTACGCTTTATCTTTGAGAAAGCGTTTACCGGTCGTAAAGGCGAAGGCTACCCGCCTGAGCGTAAAGAGCCGCAGGTGCGTAACGCCGGGATCCTCAATCAGGTGAAAGCAGCAGTAGTGAAAGATAACTATCTCGACACCCTGCGCGCAATCGATCCTGAGCTGGTAAAAACCGCCGTCTCCGGCCCGCGTTTCCAGCAGTGCTTCTTTGAACACTGCCAGGATAAAGAGATTGAAGCGTTCGTTCGCGAAGTGCTCGCCTAAGTTCCATGGTGCCGGGCAGCGCTACGCTGACCCGGCTTACAGATTAACGTTTCTTCGTTGACACCGCGCTGCCCGCATCCTTAGCCAGTCTGAAGGTATCGACCATCCCCACTAGACAGATCAGCGCAATAAAGACAAACGCCAGCCGAAAGCTGATGCCCGGCACGCCGCTCAGGGCCAGCCAGTCGCTGGCTTTCTCTCCCAGCCGAATCCCGATGGCGCCAAGCGTGATGCCCAGCCCGACCGCCAGCTGTGTAGCGGTGCTGAACAGGGTATTGGCATAGCTCATCTGCGCGGAGGGGACATCGGCAAAGGCCAGCGTGCTGACGCCGGTAAACTGCACCGAACGAAAGACCCCGCCCAGATAGAGCACAACAAAAATAACCCATACTGGCGTCGTTGGCGTAATAAAGGCGCAGGCCAGCAGGGCCAGCACGTTCAGCGCACCGTTAATCAGCAGCAGCTTTTTGAAGCCGAGCCAGCGGATCAGCGGTGTCGTGGCGGGCTTAATGGTCAGGTTGCCTACGAAGACCGCCAGCACCAGCAGCCCGGCATGAAACGGATCCATCCCAAAGCCGACCTGGAACATCAGCGGCAGCAGAAACGGTACCGCGCTGATGGAGGCGCGAAACAGCGATCCGCCGTACATGGTGACGCGAAAGGTGTGCACCTGCATGGCATCGAGGCGGATCATCGGCCAGCGGACGCGCTGGAAATGGCGTAGCGCATAGACCAGGGTTACCGTGCCCAGCGCCAGCAGGCACAGCGTCCACGCTCCCTGCTGCTGCTCGCCCCCCAGCATCTCCATGGCGCATACCAGGCTGACCATTGCGACTGAAGTAGAGGCAAAGCCCATAAGATCAAACGGACGGCGCTCGTCGTCGCGAATATCGGGAATGATGCGCAGCGCCAGCGCAATAGCCAGCAGGCCAATCGGCACGTTGATAAAGAAGATCCAGCGCCAGTCGGCGTAGCGGGTGATAAAGCCTCCCAGCGGCGGGCCGATAATGGGTGCAACCAGCGCGGGCCAGGTGAGGGTAGCGATGGCGGTGATCAGCAGATGCTTAGGGGTGGTACGCAGCACGGCGAGCCTGCCGACGGGAACCATCAGCGCGCCGCCCATCCCCTGCAAAATGCGCATTGCGACAAACATCTCCACGCTGGTGGAAAGGCCGCAAAATACCGACGCGAGCGTAAAGATCGCCAGCGCGGCGGTGAAGACCTTGCGCGCGCCGAAGCGGTCGGCTATCCAACCGCTGGCCGGGATCAGCACTGCAAGGGTGATGAGGTAGGCGCTGATACCTATGTTCAACGCCACCGCTTCGACACCAAAGCTTCGCGCCATATCCGGCAGGGCCGTCGCTATCACCGTCCCGTCAAGAAACTCCATAAAAAAGGCCCCGGCTACCAGCAGCGCGGCGGGCGAGACGCCCCGCGTCTTCTCCGGGAGGGTGTTTTCACTCATTTTTGGTCTGCCATTTCAAAAAAAATTATAATAATTAAAAAAAATGAAATCGTCGTAACCTTAAGATTAATCAACGATTTTTTAACAAAGTTAAAGGAATCGCGTAAAAATTGGTGTGATATTCATCACAAAGTGGTTGATTTTTGTGATGCAGGTCATATTATACGTCCATCGACAAGTAACACCTGCACAACAAAATAGCCGGAGCAAAACATGAAATTGCGCAAGATCCTGAAAAGCATTTTTGAAACCTACTGCAAGACTTTTAAAGACGTACCGCCGGGCGCTATGTTTTAATAAAGTTGCTGTGATAAAAAACCTGCTGCGGCAGGTTTTTTTGTTTCTGTAACTCAGGAGTAACCTATGTCTCAAAATCTTAGCGCCGATCAGGAGCTAGTGTCCGACGTTGTGGCCTGCCAGCTGGTGATCAAACAGATCCTCGACGTTATTGACGTCATCGCCCCGGTTGAAGTACGTGAAAAGATGGCCAATCAGCTTAAAACCATCGACTTCACTACCCATCCAGCCGCGGCCGACCCGGTTACCCGGCGTGCTATTCAGAAAGCCATTGCCTTAATTGAGCTGAAGTTTACGCCGCAGGAAGAGACGCACTAAAGCGCGAGCACAGGCAAACAAAGTAAACCTTTGTTTTGTTATTTTCAAACGGATGTTTTCTTTGGTCGCTGTGGCTCTGCGCCCGCATTGAGTTTCAGTCCGGGCGGCAGGAAAGGCGGGAAGGACTCCCGCCAGAGAGGTAAAGGGTGAATATCAGTGCCTGCGGCAGTTCACCACGTTAAGCAGCGCCCGATCGGTCTGGGCAATATTTTTGCCGTCGCGCAGCGAGCGATGAATTTCACTGATTAACAGCTGGAGCAGCAGTCCATCCTGCTGCTCTGCTTTTTCCAGCTCGCGCAAAAAGTTAAGCGTCTTTTCATCCTTCACGGCTTCTGCTTCTTGACTCAGCCGCGTCAGCATTTCACACCGCACGTTGTACTCTTCAAGCGCCTTCTCAAACAGCTCCTCTAACGAATTGAAACTGTCCGGGGGATTTTCCTGCGCTTTCACAATCGGGTAGGCCCCGGCGCGTTTCATAAAGTCGAACACGCGCATCATGAGGTTTACCTTCTCCTGCGCCTGTGCGCGAAGGAACGTTGCCGAACCCGGTAGATTATGCTCTGAACACCATTCACTTAATGAGAGGCAGAGGTTGGATGCCTGAAACTCAAGGTTAATCTGCGAGTTGAGTTTTTGTGCCATGCCGAGAGTCGCCATAATGACCTCCTTCTGTCCTGGATGGGGCTGCGATTAATGCCAGCCGTACTGCGTCGACAAACCGATCGTAAAGCGTTATGCAGCTAACAATTGTGATCCAGCAGACACTTTTCAGCGGAATAAACGAATAATCTGAATAAAAATAGTGGCTTACATCCATGTGTGAATGTATGCAATGAAGGGTATCGTTAAATATTAAGGAGTTGGAGATGAAAAAAGTTGCTGTGCTGCTGGCCCCCGGTTTTGAAGAGGCAGAAGCCATCGTTACCATTGATATACTGCGTCGGTTGCATATCGAGGTCGAAACGCTGGCCTGTGCCTCGTCCCGCGCCGTGGTGAGCTATCACGCTATTCCTATGGTGGCCGATGCTACCCTGAGTGAGCGCCTGGATACGCTTTACGATGCTGTGGTACTGCCTGGCGGGCCGGAGGGGAGCGTTAACCTTGCCGCCAACCCAGATGTTATCGCCTTTGTGGCCCGCCATGACGAGGCGGAAAAGCTGATCTGCCCCATCTGCTCGGCAGCGGCGCGTGTGTTGGGGGGAAATGGCCTGCTGAAAGGGCGGCGCTACGTCTGCTCGGGCGAACTGCATGAAACCGTAACCGACGGCCACTATGTCGATGCTGCTGTAGTCGAGGATGGCAACCTGATCAGCGGCAAAGGGTTAGGCCGGGTATTTGATTTTGCCTTTGCCGTCTCGACGCGCCTTTTGGGTAACGATGCCCCAGTGCGCGACCACGCGGATCACATCTATTATCCACTCTGACTTCCCGCCTCTAAATCATTCCCTTCAGGCCACAAGGATAAGCTGGCTGGCCTGATGGAGAATTCTGCTACACCCTTCCGGATTTGTCTGACAAATACGCCAATTCTTATGAAGATAATCGCTGAATTTATGCACGCTTTTACTGTAATTCTGCGGTGTGATGGCGCTCTCCTATGGAGGATCAATTTCCCGCTAAAACTACACCTCAGCAATAGCATCTCCTGATAGACGTGTGCTAATGCCTTGTTTTAAGGCTGATTAGACAGCTAATAAACTCTCATTCCCTACATAAAAAAGTGTTAAAGCTGGAGTTAACCATGCACAAATTCACTAAAGCGCTGGCGGCAATTGGTTTGGCTGCCGTTATGTCACAATCCGCTATCGCCGAAAATATGAAGCTCGGTTTTCTGGTCAAGCAGCCGGAAGAGCCGTGGTTCCAGACCGAATGGAAATTTGCTGATAAGGCAGGCAAAGATTTAGGTTTTGAAGTCATTAAAATCGCCGTACCGGACGGTGAAAAGACGCTGAACGCTATCGATAGCCTGGCCGCCAGCGGGGCGAAAGGCTTTGTTATCTGTACCCCGGATCCCAAGCTGGGTTCGGCGATTGTTGCTAAAGCGCGCGGCTACGACATGAAGGTCATTGCGGTGGATGACCAGTTCGTCAACGCCAAGGGCCAACCGATGGAGAGCGTGCCGCTGGTGATGATGGCCGCCAGTGAGATCGGCGCTCGCCAGGGTCAGGAGCTCTATAAAGAGATGCAAAAACGCGGCTGGGATGTGAAAGAGACCGGCGTGATGGCCATCACCGCCAACGAACTGGATACCGCCCGTCGCCGCACCTCCGGCTCGATGGATGCTCTGAAAGCCGCAGGCTTCCCGGAAAAACAGATCTATCAGGTTCCTACCAAATCAAACGATATTCCTGGCGCATTTGATGCCGGTAACTCCCTGCTGGTTCAGCATCCGGAAGTGAAACACTGGCTGGTGGTCGGCATGAACGATAACACCGTGCTCGGCGGCGTACGCGCCACAGAAGGTCAGGGCTTCAAGGCCGCCGACGTGATCGGTATCGGCATCAACGGCGTTGACGCCGTGAGCGAGCTATCCAAGGCTCAGGGCACCGGCTTCTACGGCTCGCTGCTGCCAAGCCCGGACGTGCATGGCTATAAGACCAGTGAAATGCTCTACAACTGGGTGGAGAAAGGCGCTGAGCCGCCGAAGTTCACTGCGGTTACCGACGTGGTGCTGATCACCCGCGACAACTTTAAAGATGAGTTAGCGAAGAAAGGGCTAGGCGTGAAGTAATTCCCGCCGTTGGTTGCGCCCTTCATCGCATGATGAAGGGCCAGTCGTACCATCAATGCGTCACGGAGACGTTATGCAACAGTCAACTCCATATCTCTCTTTCCGTGGTATTAGCAAAACCTTCCCCGGCGTAAAGGCCCTGAGCGACATCAGCTTCGACTGCTATGCCGGTCAGGTGCACGCCCTGATGGGGGAGAACGGCGCGGGTAAATCGACGCTGTTAAAGATCCTTAGCGGCAACTACGCCCCCACCGGCGGAACGCTGGTGCTGCAGGGCCAGGAGGTCAGCTTTGCCGACACCACCGCCGCACTGAATGCCGGCGTGGCGATCATCTATCAGGAGCTGCATCTGGTTCCCGAGATGACCGTCGCGGAAAATATCTATCTTGGCCAGCTGCCACAGAAGGGCGGGCTGGTAAACCGCTCGCTGCTTAACTATGAAGCCCGTCTCCAGCTGGAGCATCTTGGGCTGGATATCGATCCGCAGACGCCGTTGAAGTACCTCTCCATCGGCCAGTGGCAGATGGTTGAAATTGCCAAGGCGCTGGCGCGCAATGCGAAAGTAATCGCCTTCGATGAACCGACCAGCTCGCTCTCGGCGCGGGAGATCGACAACCTGTTCCGTGTGATCCGCGAGCTGCGCAACGAGGGACGGGTCATCCTCTATGTCTCCCACCGTATGGAGGAGATTTTTGCCCTTAGCGACGCCATCACCGTCTTTAAAGACGGGCGCTACGTGCGCACCTTTGCCGATATGCAGCAGGTTAACCATGACTTGCTGGTGCAGGCGATGGTCGGGCGCGATCTCGGCGACATCTACGGCTGGCAGCCACGAGAATATGGGGCGGAGATGCTGCGTCTGGAGTCGGTAAAAGCCCCTGGCGTGCGCCATCCCGTTAGCTTCTCGGTGAGGCGCGGTGAGATCGTTGGCCTGTTCGGGCTGGTGGGGGCAGGGCGCAGCGAACTGATGAAAGGGCTGTTTGGCGGCACGCGCATCACGGCGGGCCAGCTGATCATCGACGGCAAGCCGCTGGATATCCAGAAGCCCGCCCACGCCATTCGCGCCGGGATGATGCTCTGTCCCGAGGATCGTAAGGCCGAAGGCATTATTCCCGTCCACTCCGTGCGTGACAACATCAACATCAGCGCCCGGCGCAAGTCGGTTCGCGCCGGATGCCTGATCAACGACGGCTGGGAAGTGGAAAACGCCGACCATCATATTCGTTCCCTCAATATCAAAACGCCCGGTGCTGAGCAGCTGATTATGAATCTCTCCGGCGGCAACCAGCAGAAAGCCATTCTTGGCCGCTGGCTGTCGGAGGAGATGAAGGTCATTTTGCTTGATGAGCCAACGCGCGGTATCGACGTCGGCGCGAAGCATGAGATCTACAACGTTATCTACGCCCTGGCCTCCCGTGGCGTAGCGGTACTGTTTGCCTCCAGCGACCTGCCGGAAGTGCTCGGCGTCGCCGATCGCATTCTGGTGATGCGGGAAGGGGAGATCGCCGGTGAGCTGCTGCACGGCGAAGCAGACGAGAAACAGGCGCTAAGCCTTGCCATGCCTAAAGTGAGCCAGGCCGTCGCCTGAGTGAGGAGAGTATCATGTCATCAGTAACAAGCTCTGGCGCAGGAAAGTCGCCGTTTAGTCTGGGACGCATCTGGGATCACTACGGCATGCTGGTGGTCTTTGCCGTACTGTTTATCGGCTGCGCCCTGTTTGTGCCTAACTTTGCCAGCTTCGTCAATATGAAGGGGCTGGGTCTCGCCATCTCGATGTCGGGCATGGTGGCCTGCGGCATGCTCTTCTGCCTGGCCTCCGGCGACTTTGATCTGTCGGTTGCCTCGGTTATTGCCTGTGCAGGCGTCACCGCTGCGGTGGTGATCAACATGACGGAGAGCCTGTGGATTGGCGTCTTTGCGGGCCTGATGCTCGGGGTATTGAGCGGTCTGGTTAACGGCTTCGTCATTGCAAAGCTGAAGATCAACGCCCTGATCACCACCCTCGCCACGATGCAGATCGTGCGCGGTCTGGCCTATATCATCTCCGACGGTAAAGCGGTAGGTATTGAAGACGAGCGCTTCTTTACCCTCGGCTATACCAACTGGCTCGGCCTGCCTGCGCCCATTTGGCTGACGGTGGCCTGTCTTATCATCTTCGGTTTCCTGCTCAACAGAACCACCTTTGGCCGCAATACGCTGGCCATCGGCGGTAATGAAGAGGCGGCTCGCCTGGCAGGGGTGCCGGTGGTGCGCACAAAAATTATTATCTTTGTGCTCTCCGGGCTGGTATCGGCCGCCGCCGGGATCATTCTGGCGTCGCGTATGACCAGCGGCCAGCCGATGACCTCCATTGGTTACGAGCTGATCGTTATCTCCGCCTGCGTGCTTGGCGGCGTCTCCCTTAAGGGCGGCATCGGAAAAATCTCGTATGTGGTGGCAGGGATCCTGATCCTCGGCACCGTTGAGAACGCCATGAACCTGCTTAATATCTCTCCCTTCTCGCAATACGTTGTGCGCGGCCTGATCCTGCTGGCGGCGGTGATCTTCGACCGCTACAAACAGAAGGCGAAACGCACCGTCTGATGCCCGGTATTTTGCCGAAGAGCCTCTTTTTTAATCGTTTTTACCTCTCAGCCAGCCGCAATTGCGGCTGGTTTCTTTACGTTTGAATGGCGAGGAGCGTGACACTGTCTATACTTACATGGCTAATGATAATGAGTGATGGTCGTGAACGCGGCATCGAAACCAGAAAGGAGGATATCAGGGTGGCTGACCAGTTAGCTGTACCGCCTGTACTTTCCGCAAACTATGCTTACTTCTTTGACCTCGACGGAACCCTCGCCGAAATCAAACCTCGTCCCGATCAGGTCTTTATTCCCGCCGGGGTGATAACCCTGCTCAAACGACTGGCCGAAATGAATCAGGGCGCGGTAGCGCTGGTATCGGGTCGTTCGATGAAAGAGCTGGATGCTATCGCCTCCCCGCTGCACTTCCCCCTTGCCGGGGTGCACGGTGCGCAGCGGCGCGACTACCAGGGCAAAACGCATGAGATCACCCTGCCAGCCGATCAGGTTAAGCAAATGGAGCTGGCGCTGATTGCCGCGCTCGATCGTCTGGAAGGGACGGAGCTTGAGGCGAAGGGAATGGCGTT
The DNA here is from genome assembly GCF_031998825.1 of Pseudescherichia sp. Classification (GTDB taxonomy): domain Bacteria; phylum Pseudomonadota; class Gammaproteobacteria; order Enterobacterales; family Enterobacteriaceae; genus Pseudescherichia. Next base: position 115,337 of record NZ_DAMACX010000007.1, on the reverse strand, counting down.
TGCGCTGCACTATCGCCAGGCCGTTCACCATGAAGAGGCTATTTTTACTCTGGCAAAGGAAATGGAGGAGAAATATCCGAATTTAGCCCTCCAGCCGGGTAAATGCGTGGTAGAGCTGAAACCGCGTGGTATCAATAAAGGAGCAGCAGTTGAAGCATTCATGCAGGAGCCGCCGTTTTGCGGGCGCAAACCTGTTTTCCTGGGAGACGACCTCACTGACGAGGCAGGCTTCAAGGTTGTGAATCGCCTTGATGGCGTATCCGTAAAGGTAGGTATTGGCGCGACGCAGGCGCAGTACCGGCTGGAGAGTGTAGCGGACGTTCATCAGTGGCTTGAAAAAATAATTGACCACCAACAACAAGAAGAGATGGCGCTAACTAACAGGAGAGATGGCTATGAGTCGCTTAGTCGTAGTATCTAATCGTATCGCACCGCCGGATGATAAGAAATCGAGCGCCGGTGGACTCGCCGTCGGCATTATGGGTGCACTGAAAGGAACCGGCGGACTCTGGTTTGGCTGGAGTGGTGAAATTGGTAACGAAGATAAGCCGCTGAAGAAAGTGACCCGCGGCAACATTACCTGGGCCTCGTTTAACCTCAGCGAGCAGGATTATGATGAGTACTACAGCCAGTTTTCCAATGCCGTGCTGTGGCCCGCTTTTCACTACCGTCTTGATCTTGTAAAGTTCCAGCGCGAGGCCTGGGAGGGTTATCAGCGCGTGAACGCACTGCTGGCGGACAAGCTGGTGCCGCTGCTCGAAGAAGACGATATTCTCTGGATCCATGATTACCACCTCCTGCCGTTTGCCAACGAGCTACGCCAGCGCGGTGTAAACAACCAGATTGGTTTCTTCCTGCATATTCCATTCCCAACCCCAGAGATCTTCAACGCGCTGCCGCCGCACGCCGAGCTGCTGGAGCAGCTGTGCGACTACGATCTGCTGGGCTTCCAGACCGAGAGCGACAGAGTGTCATTCCTGGATAGCCTTTCGAGCCAGACGCGCTTGACTGCCCGGGGCGATAAAACCCATACCGCATGGGGCAAAACCTTCCGTACCGAGGTCTATCCTATTGGGATTGAACCGGAAGAGATCGCCGAGCAGGCCTCAGGCCCGCTGCCACCGAAGCTGGCACAGCTCAAGGCCGAGCTGAAAAATGTGAAAAACATCTTCTCCGTCGAGCGGCTGGACTACTCTAAGGGCCTGCCGGAACGTTTCCATGCCTATGAAACTCTGCTGGAGAAGTTCCCGCAGCACCACGGTAAAATCCGCTATACGCAGATTGCACCTACCTCGCGCGGCGAGGTTCAGGCCTACCAGGATATTCGTCATCAGCTGGAGACCGAAGCTGGACGTATTAACGGTAAATATGGTCAGCTGGGCTGGACACCGCTTTACTACCTTAACCAGCACTTTGACCGTAAGCTGCTGATGAAGGTCTTCCGCTATGCCGATGTCGGGCTGGTGACGCCGCTGCGTGACGGGATGAACCTCGTTGCTAAAGAGTACGTGGCGGCGCAGGATCCGGCTAACCCAGGCGTACTGGTGCTCTCTAAATTTGCCGGTGCGGCTAACGAGCTAACCTCGGCGCTGATTGTTAACCCGTACGATCGTGACGATGTCGCTAATGCGATGAACCGGGCCTTGACCATGCCGCTGGCGGAGCGTATTTCCCGTCACGCTGACATGATGGATGTGATCAGAAAAAATGACATTCATCACTGGCAGGAGAGGTTTATTGCCGATTTAAAGCGTATAGCGCCTCGTAGTGCAGAGACTCTTCTGCAGAACAACGTGGCGACATTCCCCAAACTGGCGTAATTGAGCTAGCGCTCCCGCTGTAGCGGGGGCGCTATACGTCATCCAACGGTACCAGCAGCACGTCCACTTTACAGGCTCCCACCACGCCTTTTGCCGAACAGGCTGCCCGCGAAAAAAAACGCTGATTGTGATTACCGTAAATAACCAGATCGATCCCCTCCCGCTCGCAAAGATGTGAAATATTTTCACTCAGTTCACCTGAGGCAATTATTGTTTTTGCAATGGGATAATTCGCCTGCGCAATTAACGCCTGCATAAATTGCTGTGCCTCTTCCTGCATGAGATCGCGCAGATTCTCCAGCATAGGCGCAGCAAACTGATTATACATTTCGGGATCGTTAGCCAGAGTAAGTAGGCTAATACGTGCCTGGCATGGCCGCGCGATAGAAACTGCTTTTTTGAGCAGCAGATGACTTTCTGAATCAATGGCGACAGCCACCAACAGATGAGAATAGCTCATATCTCGCTCCTTAACGGAGTATGAACCCTTGACGTATCTTTACCTTTTTCTTACAAAACTTGCAACCAAAAAAGTGTGACAGAGCTGTGAACATTATCATAAATATTCATTAATTATTCCATCGGGTGGAATCGCGCCCTCAGTGAATATGTTAACGAAATTTAAACACTTAATGCAAATTTTGCGAATTTTATTGCGCAATATAATGTGCTCTCACGCATCCGTTAACAAATTTGCAATCATTTTACACGTTTTTAGAGTTAGTTTAGCACCGCTTTAATATATTGATAATTAATATTATTTTTAAATAGCCCTACTCAATCCATGCCTATTCAGCTTAAAAAGCTAGCACAAAGTCGGAGGTCTAATGACTGGTCATCAAATAGCATATAAAGCTGCATGTCTATTCGTCGAAAAAGAATAGAAAAGACGCTCTATAGTACAAAAAGTAAACAATCACTAAGTCGAAAGTATGGATTTCTATAAAATATTCACGTAAATTATGTGACGTAGATCACATTATTTTCAAATTATTCATTAGAGCCAATTGTATGTCCTACGGGTCGCGAGTACAGTTGCGTCGCTTTAGGAAAAATCTTAGTTAATTATAAGAATTGATTGAGAGCGTAACGGAGAGAGGTGGCACAGCAATGCGATCGCCGTCACGTTAAACAACAAAATTTAAACGATGCATTTTGCCTTATCTTTTTAATACCGGGTTTTTTCCCGGCGACATCACGGGGTGCGGCCTGGCCGCATAAGACACTAGTTGGTTATTTTGGATGGGAAAAATGCATACATCCGAGCTGCTGAAACATATCTATGACATCAACCTGTCATATTTACTGCTGGCACAGCGTTTAATTAGTCAGGACAAAGCCTCCGCCATGTTCCGCCTGGGCATTAGCGAAGAGATGGCCACTACCATGGGTGAATTGACGCTGCCGCAGATGGTTAAATTAGCTGAAACCAATCAGCTTATCTGCCAGTTTCGTTTTGATAGTCATCAGACCATTACTCGTCTGACTCAGGAATCCCGTGTAGACGATCTGCAGCAGATCCATACCGGTATTATGCTCTCAACGCGTCTCCTTAATGAGAGCAACCAGGGTGCTGACGCAGCGTCCCGGAAGAAAAGGGCTTAATGATGACTGAGAAGAGCATTGTCCAGGAAGCGCGTGATATTCAACTCGCAATGGAACTGATTACGCTGGGCGCGCGTTTGCAAATGCTGGAGAGCGAAACGCAGCTCAGCCGGGGCCGCCTCATCAAACTCTATAAAGAACTTCGTGGTAGCCCGCCGCCGAAAGGGATGCTCCCCTTTTCAACCGACTGGTTTATGACGTGGGAACAGAATATTCACGCCTCAATGTTCTGCAATGCCTGGCAGTTCTTGCTGAAAACAGGCCTCTGCAGCGGTGTTGACGCGGTAATTAAAGCGTATCGCCTCTATCTGGAACAGTGCCCGCAGCCGGAAGAGGGGCCGCTGTTAGCCCTGACGCGTGCGTGGACGTTAGTCCGTTTTGTTGAGAGCGGGATGCTGGAACTTTCAAGCTGCAACTGCTGCGGCGGCAATTTTATTACCCATGCTCACCAGCCCGTAGGGAGTTTTGCCTGCAGTTTGTGCCAGCCGCCTTCTAGGGCCGTAAAAAGACGTAAACTTTCCCCGGAAGCTGCCGATATTATTCCACAACTGCTGGATGAACAGATCAAACAGGCTGTTTAACGTAACGGCGTGGGTAACACTCCAGCAGCGGTAAGCAATTACCGCTGCTTTTTTTTGCCTCCCCGTTGGGTTTTTAGCCCCAAAACTGTTTTTCCTTGCCTTAGTCAACAGCGGAAGGATGATGTCGTGCTGATCTTATTAGGTTACCTTGTTGTTCTCGGTACAGTCTTTGGCGGTTATATGATGACCGGCGGACACCTTGGGGCACTTTATCAACCGGCTGAGCTGATTATTATCGGCGGTGCGGGCGTGGGTGCGTTTATTGTGGGCAACAACGGCAAAGCGATCAAAGGAACGCTTAAGGCGCTTCCGCTGCTGTTTCGTCGCTCCAAATACACAAAAGCTGTCTATATGGATCTTCTGGCGCTGCTCTATCGCCTGATGGCCAAGTCGCGTCAGCAGGGGATGTTCTCCCTTGAGCGTGATATTGAGAATCCAAAAGAGAGCGAAATTTTTGCCAACTATCCGCGGATCCTTGCCGATCCGGTGATGCTGGAGTTCATCGTCGACTATCTGCGCCTGATCATCAGCGGCAACATGAACACCTTCGAAATCGAAGCGTTGATGGACGAAGAGATCGAGACCCACGAAAGCGAAGCTGAAGTGCCAGCGAATAGCCTGGCAATGGTCGGCGACTCGCTGCCGGCGTTCGGTATCGTGGCGGCGGTCATGGGCGTGGTCCACGCGCTGGCCTCGGCGGATCGTCCGGCGGCCGAGCTGGGGGCGCTGATTGCCCACGCGATGGTAGGGACCTTCCTCGGTATTCTACTGGCCTACGGCTTTATCTCGCCGCTGGCAACCGTGCTGCGCCAGAAGAGCGCTGAAACCACCAAGATGATGCAGTGCGTGAAGATCACGCTGCTCTCCAACCTGAACGGCTACGCGCCACCGATTGCCGTTGAGTTTGGCCGTAAAACGCTCTACTCCAGCGAGCGTCCATCCTTTGTGGAACTGGATGAGCACGTCCGTGCGGTACGTAACCCAAACCAGCAGACCACGACTGAGGACGCATGAAAAACCAGGCCCATCCTATTGTCGTTGTAAAACGGCGCAAGCATAAGGGGCACGGAGGCGGCTCGCATGGATCCTGGAAGATTGCCTACGCCGACTTTATGACGGCAATGATGGCGTTCTTCCTCGTGATGTGGCTGATCTCAATCTCCAGTCCGAAAGAGCTGATTCAGATTGCAGAGTATTTCCGCACCCCGCTGGCGACCTCCATTGCCGGCGGTCCGCGGATCTCCAACAGCGACAGCCCGATCCCCGGTGGCGGCGATGACGTCACCCAACAGAAAGGGGAGGTGCAGCGCCAGCCCAATATCGACGAGCTGCGCCAGAAGATGGAGCAGTCCCGCCTGAGCAAACTGCGTGGCGATCTCGACCAGCTGATCGAGGCCGATCCCAAGCTGCGCGCCCTGCGTCCGCACCTGAAGATTGACCTGGTGCAGGAGGGGCTGCGCATCCAGATTATCGATAGCCAGAACCGGCCGATGTTTAAAACCGGCAGCGCCGAAGTGGAACCCTACATGCGCGATATTTTACGTGCTATTGCGCCGGTGCTGAACAATATTCCGAACCGTATTAGCCTCTCTGGCCATACCGATGACTTCCCGTATGCCAATGGCGAACGCGGGTATAGCAACTGGGAGCTGTCTGCGGATCGCGCTAACGCCTCGCGGCGCGAGCTGGTCGTGGGCGGGCTGGACGACGGTAAAGTGCTACGCGTGGTTGGCATGGCTGCCACCATGCGCGTGAGTGACAAAGGCGCTGATGACGCCGTTAACCGTCGCATTAGCCTCCTGGTGCTGAATAAACAAGCAGAACAGGCAATTCTGCACGAAAACGCCGAAAGCCAAAACGAGCCGGTAAGTGTATTACAACAGCCGGGGGCGCAGCCCCAGGCGACCGTTCCCACATCGCCACAACCCGATCCGAGGTGATAGCGTGAGCATGGATATTAGCGATTTTTATCAGACATTTTTTGATGAAGCTGACGAGCTGTTAGCCGACATGGAGCAACACCTGCTGGATCTGGTGCCGGAAGCACCGGATTCAGAGCAGCTCAACGCCATCTTTCGTGCGGCCCACTCCATAAAGGGTGGCGCTGGCACGTTTGGCTTTACCATTTTGCAGGAGACCACGCACCTGATGGAAAACCTGCTGGATGAGGCCCGGCGCGGAGAGATGCAACTCAATACCGATATTATCAACCTGTTTTTGGAAACCAAAGATATTATGCAGGAACAGCTCGACGCCTATAAAAGCTCGCAAGAGCCGGATGCCGCCAGCTTTGAATATATCTGCATTGCGCTGCGCCAGCTGGCGCTGGAAGCGAAAGGCGAAGTGGCTCCCGCTGCGGCCGGTGGCGCAAAGTTGACCGTTGTAGATAATGCCCAGGCCGTCGCCGATGCTGTGCCTGTCACCGCCCCGGCGGCTGGCAACGACGGTAAACTGCGCATTGTTCTGTCGCGCCTGAAAGAGAGCGAAGTCAACCTGCTGGAAGATGAGCTGAAAAATCTGGCGACCCTCAGCGACGTGGTAAAAGGCGCGGATTCTCTGAGCGCGACGCTGGAAGGTGGCGTCAGCGAAGATGATCTGGTTGCTGTGCTCTGCTTTGTCATCGAGCCGGATCAGATTAGCTTTGCCGATGCGCCAGCCCCGGCTGCTACCATCAGCGAGACAGCACCTGCCGCTCCGGCCCCAGAGGCCCAGCCCGTCGCCGCTGCCCCGGTTGCACCGCGTGAGCAGCCTGCGGCCCGTCAGGAGCGCGCAGAAAAACCGGCCCGCGCAAGCGAGTCTACCAGTATCCGCGTCGCCGTTGAGAAAGTTGACCAGCTCATCAACCTGGTGGGCGAACTGGTGATCACCCAGTCGATGCTGGCCCAGCGCTCCAACGAGCTGGATCCGGTCAATCATGGCGATCTGATCACCAGCATGGGCCAGCTGCAGCGTAATGCCCGCGATCTGCAGGAGTCGGTGATGTCCATTCGTATGATGCCGATGGAGTACGTCTTCAGCCGCTTCCCGCGGCTGGTACGCGACCTGGCGAGCAAGCTCAACAAGCAGATTGAACTGACGCTGTTGGGTAGCTCCACCGAGCTGGATAAGAGCCTGATCGAGCGCATTATCGATCCGTTAACCCACCTGGTGCGTAACAGCCTGGACCATGGGATTGAGCTCCCGGAAAACCGCGTTGCTGCGGGGAAATCCCCGGTAGGTAACCTGACGCTCTCTGCCGAACATCAGGGCGGCAATATCTGCATCGAAGTGATCGACGACGGCGCAGGCCTGAACCGCGAGCGTATCCTGGCGAAAGCGGTATCGCAAGGCATGGCGGTAAATGAAAACATGACCGACGAAGAGGTTGGCATGCTGATCTTCGCGCCAGGCTTCTCTACCGCAGAGCAGGTGACGGACGTCTCCGGCCGCGGCGTAGGCATGGACGTGGTGAAACGTAACATCCAGGAGATGGGCGGCCACGTTGAGATCCAGTCGAAGCAGGGCGCAGGCACCACCATCCGCATTCTACTGCCGCTGACGCTGGCGATCCTTGACGGTATGTCGGTAAAAGTCGCGGACGAAGTCTTTATCCTGCCGCTGAACGCGGTAATGGAGTCCCTGCAGCCGCGTGAAGAGGATCTGCATCCGCTGGCGGGGGGCGAGCGCGTGCTGGAAGTGCGCGGCGAGTATCTGCCGCTGGTTGAGCTGTGGAAAGTCTTTGACGTCGACGGGGCGAAAACCGAGGCAACGACAGGCATTGTGGTGATCCTCCAGAGCGCAGGCCGTCGCTACGCGCTGCTGGTGGATCAGCTGATTGGTCAGCACCAGGTTGTGGTGAAGAACCTTGAGAGCAACTACCGCAAGGTGCCAGGCATCTCTGCTGCAACCATCCTCGGCGATGGCAGCGTGGCGCTGATCGTCGATGTTTCGGCGTTACAGGGATTAAACCGTGAGCAACGTGTGGCGCACACAGCCGCCTGATTTAGTTAAAAAGGTAAAAATATGACCGGTATGAGTAATGTAACGAAACTGGCTGGTGAGCCATCGGGTCAGGAATTTCTGGTATTCACTTTAGGCGATGAAGAGTACGGCATCGATATCCTGAAAGTGCAGGAGATCCGCGGTTACGATCAGGTAACCCGTATTGCCAACACCCCGGACTTTATCAAAGGGGTAACTAACCTGCGCGGTGTGATCGTGCCCATCGTCGATCTGCGGGTAAAATTTAGCCAGCAGGACGTGGAGTATAACGATAACACCGTGGTGATCGTGCTCAATCTGGGTCAGCGCGTGGTCGGGATTGTGGTTGACGGCGTATCCGACGTGCTGTCGCTGGCGGCCGATCAGATCCGCCCGGCGCCGGAGTTTGCCGTGACCCTGTCAACGGAATATCTTACCGGCCTCGGCGCGCTGGGTGACCGGATGCTGATCCTGGTGAACATCGAGAAGCTGTTGAACAGCGATGAGATGGCCCTGCTGGACAGCGCAGCGGCTCACGTTGCTTGATAACTCTCAACGCTCCCGGCCCCGGGAGCGTTTTTTAACCGCTTTTCACGCCCCTTCCTTACTACTCATTAATAACATTTAAGTTTTGCTTAAACTGCGAATGTAACAACAGACAATATATTGTGAAGTAGATCACGCGATAATGAATATATCATTCACGTTTCGCTTTGTTACCAGCTGTTAACAATGTTAATTCATTGAAAGATAATGCAATTTTATGTCAATACGCTGATGGTTTGAGTGGGACTTTACAGGGTGGTCCTTTGCAACCCCGTAAGCTAAATTTCTGTTAATCCTGCTTTTTAACAGAGGCGACAACATGAACAGAAAAATCCTCCTCGTTTTGGCAAGCGGTGCGCTGGCACTGGCCGGACACTCTGCCTATGCGGTAACCAGCAGTGGGACCATCAACGCGACGTTGACCTTAACCAACGGCTGCCTGATTAACGGCTCGCCGAACCAGAGCGGCATCAACTTCGGCTCTCTGGACTTTGGTACCCATCCCGCGACCTTCTCTGAGCTGACAACCCAGCTCACCGGGGCTAACGGTGGTAACAGCTTCGCTATCCAGTGCACCACCGATACCTACACCGTACAGATCACCGGCACCACCAATACCACGGCGCCTGCCACAGTGATCGGCACACCGGGTACACCAGCGCGCTATCTGGTTAACACCACTAATGCAACGCAGGGAGTGGCCTACAGCCTCTACAGCGACAGCGGCTTCAGTAACATCATCGCCAATGACGCGCCGCTGCCCGTAGCCTCGACCGCTGGCGGGGTGAATAACTACACCCTCTTTGGCCGCATCCAGGGCGGTGGCAACAGCGTGACCGTCGTTCCCGGTACCTATACCGATACAATTAACGTGAGCGTCATCTACTGACGCCAGCGCAATGAAACCTGAGGGAGTCGCTACTCTCCCGGCGCCAGGCCGAAGCATGCTGTGCATCGTCTTCGGGCTGGGAATGCTGGGATGGGCAGGGATCGCCGCCGCGCTGACGGTCAGCACCCAGTCGTTTCAGGTTGGGGCAACGATTGCGGCAGGGTGCTCGGTAGCCAGCGGCAGCAATGGCCTGCTGGGCACGCTGGACTTCGGGAGCCGTAGCGGCGTAGCAAGCGGTCAGGTCACCACCAGCTTTGTTCCTAACAGTGCGCTCTCGCTCGCCTGCACCCCCGGCGTAGCGTTAAGCATGAGCATCAACGGCGGTCTGCACTACGGCACCGTGCGCAACATGCAGCGCAGCGGGGGAACGGATCGGGTGCCCTACCGGCTCTATCGCAGCAGTACGCTGGCGGCTAATACGGAAGTGGGCGTTAACCAGGCGTATTCGATCACCTATAGCGATAGCAACAACATTGCGCTGACGCTGTTTGGTGCAGCGCAGCTCACGGGGTTTAGCCCCGCAGGAAATTATACCGATCAACTGACCGTAACGTTGTCCTGGTAAGGTCATACAGGGAGAAGGATCATGAAAACCATTATGGGCCGGAGCCTAATAGCAGGAGCCCTGCTGGCGCTGACGGGCATGACGCAGCAGGCGCAGGGCGCCGCAACCATCTTACTTTGGCCGATCGATCCGTGGCTGGCCGCCGATGCTAACGCAACGGAGCTGTGGATCCAGAATCAGGGCGATACGCCAACCACCATGCAGGTGCGCATCATGCGCTGGACCCAGGAGGGTGGACACGAGCGCTACCAGGCCCAGCAGGATGTAGTCGCCAGCCCGCCGATTGTGCGCATTGATAAAGGTGGCAAGCAGCTTATTCGTCTCATTAAGCAGACTCAGGTTCCCGCTGGCATAGAGCAAGGCTACCGGATCATCGTGGATGAGATCCCCCAGCCTGCTAACGGCAATTCGCCGCAGATTGGCCTGAAAATTCAGATGCGCTACTCGATTCCGCTCTTTGTCTATGGCCAGGGCGTGGCGACCACCACCGAGGGGGCAAACCATGCTCTGGTTAACACCCGCGATTTAAGCTGGAGGGTGATCCGCGAAGGGGGCAAACCGGCGCTGGAGGTGCGTAACCGTAGCGATGTACACGTTCGCCTGAGCCAGGTCAGCGTGCAGCAGGGCAGCCAGCGCCGGCAGATGGCGGATGGCCTGCTGGGATACGTGCTGCCGGGCGGGGCGCGCAGCTGGCCGCTCCCCTCTGGTCTCAGCAATCCGACTACCATGACGGCGACGATTAATGCCAGGGATACGCAATGGCAGTCGTCGCCCGCAAACTGATCCTGCCGTTGATGGTGCTGCTGGGGGGAGTGACGGATGCGCTGGCAGAGGAGGGGGACGATGCCCTGCCGCCGCCGGATGCGCAGGCGATCAACGCCCAGGCAGTCTTTCACCTCTCGCTGGTGGTCAACCACTACGATACCGATCTGGTCGTGCCGGTCACCCAGCAGCAGGGACGCTATATTGTCGCCAGCCGCGATCTGCAGCGGGCCGGGATCCCTGCTGAGCATCTGCCCGCAGGCGACGTTGATCTCTCGACCCTGCCTGATGTACGGACCGAATATGATAGCAACCGCCAGCGGCTGCTGCTGTTCGTTCCCCGGGAGTGGGTAGGGGATCGCGCCACCTCCTTTAACGGCGAAAGGGCGCGTGCTAAGCCGCACTATGGTCGGGGCGCGCTGGTAAACTATGACTTTTATACCAGCAGCACCGAGCACGCGGGCAGTCAGGCCTCGCTGTGGCATGAGTTTCGCTACTTCGACAGCAATGCGGTGTTCTCTTCTACCGGTACGCTGCGGGAGTATCTCTCCGGCACCGCCGGACAAAACGAGGGCTATACCCGCTACGACACGACGCTGCTGTTTACCAACGAGGAGAATGCCACCGAGTGGCAGCTGGGGGACGTCATCTCCGACTCGCTGAGCTGGAGCAGCAGCGTGCGGATGGGGGGGATCCGTTACGGACGCGACTTCTCCCTGCGTCCCGATCTGGTCACCTGGCCGCTGCCCGCCTTTACGGGCGAAGCGGCGGTGCCCACGGCGGTGGACGTTTTTATCAACGGTTACCGGGCGGGATCTACCCAGCTCCAGCCCGGTCCCTTTACCCTGACCAATCTGCCCTACATTAACGGGGCGGGAGATGCGGTGCTGGTCACCACCGACGCGCTGGGACGGCAGGTCAGCACTACGCTGCCGTTTTATGTCTCCAGCGACGTGCTGAAAAGCGGCATCAGCGATGGGGCAGTCACCCTTGGCAGCCTGCGGCGTAACTACGGCATCGACGATTTCAACTACGGTCCGGCGGCGGGCAGCGGCTCCCTGCGCTACGGGGTGACGGACTACTTCACCTTTGAAGGCCACGGTGAAGCCGCCGAAGAGCTGGCCCTCGGCGGCGCGGGTGCGGTGGTAAAGCTGGGGCAGTATGGCGTCGTCAACTCATCGTGGACGGAGAGCCGGATGCGCGGCAACAGCGGCAGCCAGCTCAACTGGGGTTACCAGTACAGCACCAGCGTCTTCAGCATCGCCACCCAGCACACCCGCCGCGATCGCGGGTTCGGCAACCTGGCCCTCTACGATCAGACCATCGTTTACGATGACGATCGTCAGCCGCTGGCGACGCTTAGCCGCAACACCGATCAATATTCGCTGACCTTTAACATGGGCGACTATGGCAACGTCGGCGCGGCGTGGATTGGCGTGCGCAGCTTTGATAACCAGAAGACCGAGTTGCTGAACCTCTCCTGGAGCCGGAACCTGTGGGGCAGCAGCAGCCTCTACCTGGCGGCCAGCCATGATAAGCAGCGGGACGACTGGACCTTCGCTATGTCGCTGCAGATCCCCATCGGTGAGCGGGACAGCGCGGCAATCAGCGTGGAGAGAACGCCGGATGCAGGCACCAGCCAGCGCATTAACTATAACCACGCCATGCCTACCGACGGCGGTTTCGGCTGGAATATGGCCTTTGCCCGCCAGCCGCAGTCGGATAACTACCAGCAGGCGACGCTGGGCTGGCGCAATAACAGCGTTGAATTGCAGGGGGGCGGCTACGGCGAGCGCGGGATGATGACCTGGTGGGGCGAGGCGCTGGGTTCACTGGTGCTGATGGACGGCCAGGTTTTTGCGGCTAACAAGATCAACGATGCCTTCGTGGTGGTCAGCACTGGCGGCAATGCCGATGTGCCGGTCAGCTATGAGAACCAGCCGGTGGGTAAGACCAACGACAAAGGCTATCTGCTGGTCAGCGGCGTCTCCGCCTACTATCCCGCCAGCTACAGCATCAACACCCTTAACCTGCCGGCTGATACGCGCCTGAAGGAGACCGAAAAGCGGATTGCCCTGCGCCGCCAGAGCGGCTATCTGGTGGAGTTCCCGATGGAGCAGGAGCGGGTTGCCAGCGTCATCCTGCACGATGAGCAGGGGCAGGCGCTGCCGGTAGGCAGCCAGGTCTACCGGGAAGGCCGATCGCCGACGCCGGTGGGCTATGACGGCATCGCCTTCCTGGAAAACCTCAGCGACGTGAACGCCCTGCGGGTAACCACGCCAGATAACCGCACCTGCTATGCCAGCCTGAGGATCGGCGCAAACCCTGACCATAAATTACAGACCTACGGGCCGCTTACCTGTGAGGAGAGACGCTGATGCGCCGCGCTATTCTGCTTTTTCTGCTGCTGATGGGAGCCAGCCCGCTGGCGTGGTCAGCCTGTACCGTGACCCCGACCAACGGTGTATTTGGCACCGTCACCTCGTTTGCCCTTAACAGCACCGAGCAGGAGATCAGCGGCAATCTGGTGGTTGCGTGCGACGTCGTATTGCTTAACCTGTTAACCAATAACTCCGTGACCATGCAGCTTACCAGTGCAAGCGCCGCGGTCAGTAACCGGGCGATCATGCGTCGCGTTGATAACCCGGCCAGCACCGATACTATTCCGGTGCGGCTGTGCGGGGCCGCAGGGTGCAATAACAACAGCGAAGCGCTGATTGGCGGCAGCTACACCTGGAGCGGAAACGCGCTGCTTGACCTGCTCAGTACCCGTCGCTTTACCCTGCCGATCTATTTTCGCACTCTTTCCGGGCAGACCGTCGCGGCGGGACAGTATCAGGTGACCTTTAACCTCAACGTTACCTATAACATCTGCTCGCTGGGGCTGGCTGGCTGCGGGGCATGGCAAACCGGTACCGTGCCCGTCGCCGTCACGGCAACCATTAATATTACTAACGACTGCATCACCATCACCGCGCCAAACGTCAACTTCGGCAGCGCGCCGCTGGTCAAAAACTTCCCCGCCGTGTCGCAGGGCGTTGCGGTGACCTGCACCAAAGGCAGCGTCTACAGCGTGGGGATCAACAACGGCAGCAACGCCAGCGGCAACGTGCGCAGAATGGCCTCCGGCAATAACCGGCTGAGCTACGAGATCTACAAAGGCAGCACCAGCGAGCGCTGGGGCAGCAGCGGCACCGAACGCTGGGCCAGCAGCGCCTCGTCACTGCTTAGCGCCAACGGCCTGGTGCGTACCTATAACTATACGGCCCGGGTATTAACTAACCAGGCGACGCCGCCCGCCGGAAGCTACAGCGATACGGTGGTGGTGGATATCGCCTTTTAATCAGCCAGGCGCATAGCGGATTATTTCCCTTTCGCAAATGTAAAGTTCCCACCACACATGCCGATAACACCGTTAATAAGTCATCAATAAGGTGTTGCATGTTGAACCGTATCCGCGTTGTCACAATGCTCATGATGGTGCTGGTGGTTTTTGCACTTCTACAGCTGGTATCAGGTGGGCTTCTGTTTTCGTCGCTGAAACAGAATCAGCAGAGTTTTGCTGACGCTAACGATCTTCGCCAGCAGCAGACCGAGCTGACCAAAACCTGGGAGCTGATGCTGCAGACGCGCATTAACCTCAGTCGTTCGTCAGCCCGGATGATGATGGATCCGGCCAATCAGCAGAGCAGCGCCAAAACCGATCTGCTGAAGAGCGCCCATGCTTCGCTCGCCGATGCGGCACAACACTACGACGCCTACAAAGCGCTGCCGCCGGTGCCTGCCATGGCCGAGGTGAGCCAGCAGCTTGATGAGAAGTACCGCACCTATAATGCTGCGCTCACGGAGCTGATCCAGTTCCTGGAGAGCGGCAATATGGACGCCTTCTTTGCCCAGCCGACCCAGGGAATGCAGAATGCAATGGGTGACGCGCTCGGGCAGTATGCTCAGCTCAGCAGCGAGCTATACCTCGACGCCTTTACCCAGAGCACTCACGACTACCGTTTCGCCCAGTGGCAGATGGCGATCCTCGCCCTGGCGCTGGTGACCGTGCTGGCTGCGGTGTGGTACGGCATTCGTCATATCCTACTTAATCCGCTGGCTAATGTGATCCGTCACATTCGCGACATCGCCAGCGGCGATCTCACCCGGACGCTGGTCATTAACGGCAAAAACGAAATTACCGAGCTGGCGGACAGCGTAGAGCATATGCAGCGCTCGCTGATCGATACCGTTACCAACGTGCGCAAAGGGTCGGACGCTATCTACAGCGGCACCAGCGAAATCGCCGCCGGTAACAACGATCTCTCCTCCCGTACCGAGCAGCAGGCCTCCGCGCTGGAGCAGACTGCCGCCAGCATGGAGCAGCTCACCGCCACCGTGAAGCAGAACGCCGACAATGCCCGTCAGGCCTCGCAGCTGGCGCTCAGCGCCTCCGAGACGGCCGGACGCGGGGGTAAAGTGGTGGACGGCGTAGTGAAAACCATGCACGACATCGCCACCAGCTCGAAGAAAATTGCCGACATCACCAGCGTGATCGACAGCATCGCTTTCCAGACCAATATTCTGGCGCTCAACGCCGCCGTAGAGGCTGCCCGCGCGGGCGAGCAGGGGCGCGGCTTTGCCGTGGTCGCAGGCGAGGTGCGTAACCTCGCCAGCCGCAGCGCCAACGCAGCCAAAGAGATCAAAGCCTTAATTGAAGATTCCGTCTCGCGCGTGGATACCGGCTCGGTGCTGGTTGAGAGCGCCGGGGAGACCATGAACGATATCGTCAACGCGGTGACCCGGGTGACCGACATTATGGGCGAAATTGCCTCCGCATCTGATGAGCAGAGCAAAGGCATCGACCAGGTGGCGCTGGCGGTATCGGAGATGGACAGAGTGACACAGCAGAACGCGTCGCTGGTAGAAGAGTCTGCGGCTGCGGCCGCAGCATTAGAAGAACAGGCCAGTCGACTCACGCAGGCGGTCTCTGCTTTCCGCCTTGCCGCCGTCCCTGAAAATCCGGCGCAACGCCGCTCGCCAGGCGGGGAGTTCGTTTCCGCCCCGGTTAGCAGGCGTCAGCTCAGTACCGGACAGGATGATAACTGGGAAACTTTTTGATCGTATTGATATTGCGGCGTTAGCCGCCTGATGGGAGCGTAGATGTTTAATCGTATTCGTATCTCGACCACACTGTTTATCTTACTGATTGTTTGCGGCCTGTTGCTTGTGGGAAGCAACGGCCTCTCTTTTTGGGCCTTCCGCGATGGTTTTCAGCATCTGGAGCAGGTTGAAAAGAGCAACCACCAGCGCAACACGCTGGCCCAGATGCGCGCCGTTTTATTGCAGACCAGCACCTCGCTGAACAAGGCCGGCACGCTGACCGCCTTAAGCTATCCGCCGGATGATATCAAAGGGCTGATGAGCTCGGCGCGCAGCAATTTGCAGCTCGCCACCGACCAGCTTAAAGAGTTTGAAGGGATCGAGGCGATCTCACCGGAAGGGGAGAAGCTTAAAGAGCAGGCGAAGGCCACCTACAGCACCTGGATGAGTGACTTAGAGCATCAGGCGACCTGGCTGGAAAACAACCAACTCTCTGATTTTATGACCGCGCCGGTGCAGCAGTCCCAGGAGGCGTTTGAGGCGACCTTTACCGCCTGGCAGCACTATATCGATCGCTTTGTGGTGACCGCGACGTCAGCCAGCCGCGCTAACTACCACATGTCGGCGGCAACCTTTACTACCGTGTTGATTCTGGCCGCGGGGCTGATCTCAGCGGGGCTGTTCTGGTCGCGCAGGATGATCGTGCAGCCGCTGGCGATTATCAGCAGTCACTTTGACAGCATTGCCGGGGGCGATCTGGCCCGGCCAATTTCGGTCTATGGCCGAAACGAAATCTCAGCCATTTTTGCCAGCCTGCAGAAGATGCAGACCGCGCTGCGCGCCACGGTAGCTAACGTGCGTGAAGGCAGCGTGTCGATGCACACCGGCATCTCAGAAATTGCTGCGGGCAATAACGATCTCTCGGCGCGTACCGAGCAGCAGGCGGCGTCGCTGGCGGAAACCGCCGCCAGTATGGAGCAGCTTACCGCGACGGTTGCCCAGAACGCGGACAACGCTCGTCAGGCGTCGGTGCTCTCTCACGGCGCAGCGGAAACGGCGAGAAAGGGCGGGGAGCAGACTTCGCGGGTGTCAGACACCATGCACGAAATTGCCACCAGCTCGCAAAAGATTGGCGACATCATCAGCGTGATCGACGGCATTGCCTTCCAGACCAACATCCTGGCGCTGAACGCCGCCGTTGAAGCGGCCCGAGCCGGCGAGCAGGGGCGCGGCTTTGCTGTCGTGGCTGGCGAGGTGCGCAACCTGGCTAGCCGCAGCGCTAATGCAGCCAAAGAGATCAAAGGATTAATTGAAGATTCGGTTGCCCGCGTGCAGCAGGGTTCAGACCTGGTGGATACGGCAGCGCAGACCATGACGGACATCGTCCGCTCGGTCACCCAGGTCAATGACATCATGGGCGAAATTGCTTCCGCCTCCGATGAGCAGCGCCGGGGTATTGAGCAGGTCGCGCTGGCGGTCAGCCAGATGGATCAGGTCACACAGCAGAACGCCTCTCTGGTAGAGGAGGCGGCTGCAGCAACCGAGCAGTTAGCGCACCAGGCGGATCGTCTGACATCCCAGGTTGCGGTATTTAAGTTAGATGAGCACGTCGGCCAACCCGAAGTGGCACCGCCCAGGGCCGTGCCGGCACTATCCTGAATGTAATTAAGAAGGCGCTATGACATCATCACTGCCCAACGGGCAAACGTCATTGACTATGCAGTTCCCTCAGCGCCTCGCGCTGTCCGACGCGCATTTCCGTCGGATATGTCAATTGATTTACCAGCGTGCGGGGATCGTGCTGGCTGACCATAAGCGAGACATGGTCTACAACAGGCTGGTTCGCCGCCTGCGCACGCTGGGGCTGGATGATTTTGGTCGCTACCTGAGCATGCTGGAAGCGAACCAGAGCAGCGCCGAGTGGCAGGCATTTATCAACTCGCTGACCACTAACCTGACCGCCTTCTTCCGCGAAGCTCATCACTTCCCGGTGCTGGCCGATCACGCCCGCAAGCACAGCGGTGAGTACCGCGTCTGGAGCGCCGCCGCGTCGACCGGCGAGGAGCCCTACTCGCTCGCCATCACCCTGGCGGATGCGCTGGGGATGGTGCAGGGGCGCTGGAAAGTGATCGCCAGCGATATCGACACTGAGGTGCTGGAGAAAGCCCGCAGCGGCATCTACCGCCTGGACGAGCTGAAAACGCTCTCCCCCCAGCAGCTGCAGCGCTACTTCATGCGCGGCACCGGGCCTCATGCCGGGCTGGTGCGGGTGCGCCAGGAGCTGGCGAACTTCGTCGACTTCCAGTCGCTCAACCTGCTGGATAAGCAGTACCAGGTGCCGGGACCGTTCGATGCCATCTTCTGTCGTAACGTGATGATCTATTTTGATAAAACGACGCAGCAGGACATATTGCGTCGCTTTGCTCCAATGCTTAAGCCCGATGGACTGCTGTTCGCCGGGCATTCGGAGAATTTCAGCAACCTTGTGCGCGAGTTTACCCTGCGTGGGCAGACCGTTTATGCGCTGAGTAAGGATAAAGCATGAGTAAAATCAGGGTACTGTCTGTTGATGATTCGGCGCTGATGCGCCAGATCATGACTGAAATTATCAACAGCCACAGTGATATGGAGATGGTTGCTACCGCGCCGGATCCGCTGGTCGCGCGGGATTTGATCAAGAAATACAATCCTGATGTCCTGACCCTGGACGTCGAAATGCCGCGCATGGACGGCCTCGATTTTCTTGAGAAGCTGATGCGCCTGCGGCCGATGCCGGTGGTGATGGTCTCCTCCCTGACCGGGAAAGGCTCTGAAGTTACGCTGCGCGCGCTGGAGCTGGGGGCAATTGACTTCGTCACCAAGCCGCAGCTGGGGATCCGCGAAGGAATGCTCGCCTACAGCGAAATGATTGCTGAGAAGGTACGTACCGCATCGCGGGCCAAGCTGGCCGCGCATAATCCGGTCTCTGCCCCGGCGACCCTGAAAGCCGGGCCGCTGTTAAGCTCGGAAAAACTGCTGGCGATCGGCGCGTCAACCGGCGGAACCGAGGCAATTCGTCATGTACTCCAGCCATTGCCGCTCTCCAGTCCCGGTATTCTTATTACCCAGCATATGCCGCCGGGCTTTACCCGCTCCTTTGCCGAGCGGTTAAACAAGCTCTGTCAGATCAGCGTAAAAGAGGCCGAGGACGGCGAGCGTGTGCTGCCGGGCCACGCCTATATTGCTCCTGGCGATAAGCATATGGAGCTGGCGCGCAGCGGCGCAAACTATCAGATCAAAATTCACGACGGGCCGCCGGTTAACCGGCATCGTCCGGCGGTAGATGTACTGTTTCATTCGGTCGCAAAACACGCGGGGCGCAACGCCGTGGGGGTGATCCTCACCGGTATGGGCAACGATGGCGCGGCCGGCATGTTAGCAATGCACCAGGCGGGCGCCTGGACGATTGCGCAAAATGAAGCAAGTTGTGTGGTGTTCGGCATGCCGCGCGAAGCTATCAATATGGGTGGCGTAAGCGAAGTGGTCGATCTTAGTCAGGTAAGTCAGCAGATGCTGGCAAAAATCAGTGCCGGACAGGCAATACGTATTTAACGAGGAGTGTAGTTTTATGGCGGACAAAGAGCTCAAGTTTCTGGTTGTGGATGACTTTTCCACCATGCGTCGCATCGTGCGCAACCTGCTGAAAGAGCTGGGTTTCAATAACGTAGAAGAGGCAGAGGACGGCGTTGACGCGCTGAACAAGCTCCAGGCGGGCGGCTTTGGCTTCGTTATCTCCGACTGGAACATGCCGAACATGGACGGCCTGGAGCTGCTGAAAACCATTCGTGGCAATAGCGCAATGGCTTCGCTGCCGGTGCTGATGGTCACCGCAGAGGCGAAGAAAGAGAACATCATTGCGGCCGCACAGGCGGGTGCAAGTGGTTACGTGGTGAAGCCGTTTACGGCCGCAACCCTGGAAGAAAAACTCGGCAAGATCTTCGAGAAACTCGGCATGTGAGGACCGGATGATGATGATGCAATCGCAAATGAAACCTACGGATGAGCAATCGCCCGGGGACATTATCGCCCGCATCGGCAGCCTGACGCGTATGCTGCGCGACAGCCTGCGTGAGCTTGGCCTTGACCAGGCAATTGCCGAAGCAGCGGAAGCGATCCCCGATGCCCGCGATCGTCTGGACTACGTGGTGCAGATGACGGCCCAGGCCGCCGAGCGTGCGCTAAACAGCGTTGAAGCATCTCAGCCGCATCAGGACGCGATGGAGAGCGGCGCGAAATCGCTGAGCAAGCGCTGGGACGCATGGTTTGAAAACCCGATCGAGCTGACAGATGCCAAAGAGCTGGTTAAAGACACCCGTCAGTATCTTGGCGACGTGCCGGGCCATACCAGCTTCACCAATGCCCAACTGCTGGACATCATGATGGCGCAGGATTTCCAGGACCTTACCGGTCAGGTGATCAAGCGCATGATGGATGTGATCCAGGAGATTGAGCGTCAGCTGCTGATGGTGCTGCTGGATAACATGCCGGAGCCGTCTGCGCGTCCGAAGCGCGAGAACGAAAGCCTGCTCAATGGGCCGCAGCTCGACACCACTAAAGCGGGCGTCGTGGCCAGCCAGGACCAGGTCGACGACCTGCTGGATAGCCTCGGGTTCTGATGACAAGCCCCGCCTCTGCTGGTAAAGGGGGGCGGGGTTTATCAAAGAAGACGTTCTTATATTTCTAATTTGTACGCAAACGCGTCACGTCTACGCTATAACCTGTCTCGGTTTCACGTAAACGGTTCAACAGCAAATCGTACTCAGTGTCGTCAAAGCTGCTGGTGTCGTAATGTGCGAGTTCATAATGTTGCAATGCAGAATAACTGTAGCGAGGCAGGGCTTTATGTAAGAACTCACTCAGACCTGGGCCTAACGTTTTCACCCGCTTGTTATAGATAGTACGTAAAATTTTCACGACCGAACCGGTTTCGTTTGGCGTGGCATCAAGAACCAGCTCAAGATAACCCCGTTTCAGATTTTGTAGATAATTTTCTGGCGTGAGGATTTCGCCCCGATGCACATCATAAAGTACTGCATCCCATGACATGAGCGTCGTATGGAGCAGACTTTGTGCATCCTCTAACGGAATGATATTTTCTTTAAATGCCCAGGTCTCACTGAGACACCAGATATCAAAATCCAACGAGCAGTAGCGAAAACGTATGCCGCCAAGTTTATTGGTTGCGAAATGTTCCATATGAAAGCGGGATAGCAGATGTAACAAATCCTCACGTTCGCCAGCGAACACGATATCGATATCAGACGTAAATCCATCATGTCCAAAGAGGCTAATGTCCCGGAGCATGCCACCAAAAATCCATGCTTGATGTTGCGCGGCAACCGCGTCAATTAAGGCACGGGCCGCCCGCTGCTCTTCGCCGGAAGCAAAAAAATTGTCAATGCGCCGCTTTAGGGCATAACGTGTTTTGGCTACGTTCATACTCATAAAGGGATTTTAGCTCATCGTGAAGCCGTATCAAATAGCTATCGGTCATCCCAGAGATAGCGTCAGAAAGCAGCTGCGCTTCTTTGTAGAGCACCGGCAGCGTGTTTTTTTCGTCTTCAAAGATACGACGATAGTTTTCTGAAATGCGGCCATAGGCGTAGCGGCCAAAAGGCGTTTCTGATTGATATTCATTGCGTGGTTCATCTACACTCTCTTTTTCTTCGTCTCGCTCACGCTTCGTCTTGTGCCCGTGAATACCAACCCAAAGCATGTCCATAAGACTTTGGATGTAGTTTGAGCCTTCAAGTTCCAGCTTGAGTACGGAAGGATGCCGATAGCCGCGCGATCTATCAAAATCTTTTAGCGCCTCACATAAGGCTTTAGCTCGGCTTACACCGATGAGATCTGTCATCGTGCAGTCATGACTCATTAGCTCATCGATATGCTGGGTAAAGGCCTCTACCACGTTGTTAACAAGTGCAATCGTTGATTTGACGCGGAACATCTGCATGTTCATATCGTTGATTTCAGCAGGGGTGAGATTGCGTTGCTGCTCTCTATATTCGCTGTTCTTTTTCTCGGTGTGCTCAACAACCTCATTAATAAGAGCGTCTTCACCACCGTTCCAGCATTTAAGATGATCGATTAGGTCATGATATGAAGCGAGGCCTTTTTTAACCGTATCTTCGGCATCGAGAACGGAGTACGCAATGTCATCGCAAGCTTCCATTAGCCAGGTAAAGGGATGACGTACCCCTTCGGCTAGCCCGGTTTTTTTCCAGACATCTTCAACAACTTTTTCTTCAGAATAAAAGTATCCATGCTTTTTCCATTTACCGGGCGATCGAGTGTAAGAGGATCGAGGATATTTAAGCAGCGCAGCGAGCGTGGCATAGGTCAAATTCAAGCCATAAGTATCGTTAAGAATTTGCAGCTTAGTAACGAGTCTGAGCGTCTGGGAGTTACCATCAAACTCAAAAAAGTCATTGAAAATTGAAGGCGAGTTGTTGCCTGGTTGCTGAGCGAGTTCACTCGTCAAATGGCGTTTGTACCAGGCACGCATAGCCGCCTCACCCTGGTGCCCAAAGGGGGGATTGCCAAGATCGTGTGCAAGCCCAATAGCGGCCAGCAGAGCGGGAACATCACGCTCAACGCAAAGATTTTCAGGTAATGAACCAAAAATAGTCCCTTTAAGATCAAAGGCCAGTCGCATACCGATACCGCGAGCAAAATTGGCAACTTCATGTGAATGCGTCAAACGCGTACGCACGCTATCGTTACGATCGAGAGGATAAACCTGCGTTTTATCGGCAAGACGACGGGTAGGCGCAGCAAATAAGAGGCGATCAAAATCACGCTCGATCTCCTGTCGCCATTCAGGGGCGGAAGTGGCCTGCAATGGCTGCAAGGTCTCTTGTTGTTTTGGTTTCTCTTTTCTACGTTTGCTATTCAGCAACAGTGGCCACTGCATAAAAAATCCCTCTCATCAGTAAGGATTTTAGGCTAACAAATGTTCTTAAGCACTGCTACCTTGCCGCTGCGCTTTTCTACAGATTACGACCGACCTCGCAAAGCGTAAAAGCACGGTTACATACAAAATTGTACTTAACGCCAAAAAGCCCGCCTTTTAGCCTCGTTTATTCGCCCATTGTTCGGGCTTGTCTCAGGCATCATGATACAAAATTGTATCAGCGGAATTTTGCCCGTGGCTGAAGAAGACAACGAGGACAAAACAGAGGCCCCCACACCCCACCGACTAGAGAAGGCGCGTGAGGAGGGGCAGGTTCCCCGTTCCAAAGAGCTTACATCGCTCCTAATCCTGGTGGTCGGCATCTGCGTGATCTGGATTGGAGGGGAGTCGCTCGCCCGCAGGCTGGCGGGACTGCTCTCATCCGGCCTTCGCTTCGACCACGGCATTGTCAACGATCCCCATCTGATCCTCGGCCAGACCATTCTGCTGATTAAAGAGGCGATGATCGCGCTGCTGCCGCTCATCACCGGCGTGGTGCTGGTGGCGCTGATCGCCCCGATCCTGCTGGGCGGCCTGGTGTTTAGCGGCAAGTCGCTGCAGTTCCAGTTCTCCAAGCTCAACCCGCTCAGCGGCCTGAAGCGCCTCTTTTCCGCCCAGGTTGGCGCGGAGCTGGTGAAGGCGGTGCTGAAGGCTGTGCTGATGGGCGGCGTGGCGGGCCTCTATCTGACCCACAAGTGGCCAGATATGATGCGCCTGATGAGCGAGTCGCCGCTGTCGGCCATGAGCAATGCCCTCAACTTAGTGGGGCTCTGCGTGCTGCTGGTGGTGCTGGGCATCATCCCGATGGTGGGCTTTGACGTAATCTGGCAGATCTACAGCCACATCAAAAAGCTGCGCATGTCCCGTCAGGATATCCGCGATGAACACAAGCAGAGCGAAGGCGATCCGCATGTGAAAGGGCGCATTCGCCAGATGCAGCGCGCCGCCGCGCGCCGCCGCATGATGGCGGACGTGCCGAAGGCTAACGTGGTAGTCACTAACCCGACGCACTACTCCGTGGCGCTGCTGTACGATGAGAACAAAATGAGTGCGCCGAAGGTGCTGGCGAAAGGTGCCGGGCTGGTGGCGTTGCGCATTCGTGAAATTGCCGCTGAAAACCGTATTCCACTGCTGGAAGCGCCGCCGCTGGCGCGTGCCCTCTACCGCCATGCCGATGTCGGCCAGCAGATCCCCGGCCAGCTCTACGCGGCAGTAGCCGAAGTGCTGGCCTGGGTATGGCAGCTCAAACGCTGGAAGCTCGCTGGTGGGCAAGCGCCGGTGAAACCCGCCAATCTTCCGGTGCCTGAAGCACTGGATTTTATGAACGACGAGAAGGACACTGATGAATAATCTGGTGACGATGTTGCGCCTGCCTGGCAACATGAAATCAGGTCAATGGCAGATTCTTGCTGGACCGATACTGATTCTGCTTATCCTGTCGATGATGGTGCTGCCGCTTCCGGCGTTCATCCTTGACCTGCTGTTTACCTTTAACATCGCGCTCTCCATCATGGTGCTGCTGGTGGCGATGTTCACCCAGCGCACGCTGGAGTTCGCCGCGTTTCCGACCATTCTGCTGTTTACTACGCTGCTGCGGCTGGCGCTGAACGTCGCCTCGACCCGTATCATCCTGATGGAAGGGCATACCGGCGGCGCGGCGGCAGGGAAGGTGGTTGAAGCCTTCGGCCACTTCCTCGTTGGCGGTAACTTTGCCATCGGTATCGTGGTGTTCGTTATCCTCGTCATCATTAACTTTATGGTTATCACCAAGGGTGCCGGGCGTATCGCAGAAGTGGGCGCGCGCTTTGTCCTCGACGGGATGCCAGGCAAGCAGATGGCGATCGACGCCGACCTCAACGCCGGGATTATCGGTGAAGAGGAAGCGAAAAAACGCCGCTCGGAAGTGACCCAGGAGGCTGACTTCTACGGCTCCATGGACGGTGCGAGTAAGTTCGTGCGCGGCGATGCCATCGCGGGCATCCTGATCATGGTGATTAACGTCGTCGGCGGTCTGCTGGTAGGCGTTCTGCAGCACGGTATGGACATGGGCCACGCGGCGGAGAGCTATACCCTGTTGACCATCGGTGACGGTCTGGTGGCCCAGATCCCGGCGCTGGTGATCTCCACCGCGGCGGGCGTGATCGTAACCCGCGTAGCGACCGATCAGGACGTGGGCCAGCAGATGGTGGGTCAGCTGTTTAGCAACCCGCGCGTGATGCTGCTGAGTGCCGGCGTGCTGGGTCTGCTGGGCCTGGTGCCCGGTATGCCAAACTTTGTCTTCCTGCTCTTTACCGCCGGGCTGCTTGGGCTTGCCTGGTGGCTGCGCGGGCGTGAACAGAAGGCCCCGGTTGAAGCAGCGCCGGTGAAGATGCCGGAGAACAACCAGGCGGTTGAGGCCACCTGGAACGACGTCCAGCTGGAGGACTCCCTCGGGATGGAGGTGGGCTACCGCCTGATCCCGATGGTCGATTTCCAGCAGGATGGCGAGCTGCTTGGGCGTATCCGCAGTATTCGTAAGAAATTTGCCCAGGATATGGGCTTCCTGCCGCCGGTAGTGCACATCCGTGACAATATGGATCTCCCCCCGGCGCGCTACCGTATTCTGATGAAGGGCGTCGAAATCGGCAGCGGCGAGGCCTATCCGGGCCGCTGGCTGGCGATCAACCCCGGCACGGCGGCAGGAACCCTGCCCGGCGAGCAGACGGTAGATCCGGCCTTTGGCCTGGCGGCGATCTGGATCGAAAGCGCCCTGAAAGAGCAGGCGCAGATCCAGGGCTATACCGTGGTAGAGGCCAGTACCGTAGTGGCAACCCACCTTAACCACCTGATTGGCCAGTTCGCCTCCGAGCTATTTGGTCGCCAGGAGGCGCAGCAGCTGCTGGATCGCGTGAGCCAGGAGATGCCGAAGCTCACTGAAGATCTGGTTCCGGGCGTGGTGACGCTTACCACTCTGCACAAGGTGTTGCAGAACCTGCTGGATGAGAAGGTGCCGATTCGCGATATGCGTACCATTCTGGAAACCCTGGCCGAGCATGCGCCGATCCAGAGCGATCCGCATGAGCTGACCGCCGTCGTGCGCGTGGCGCTGGGCCGGGCGATCACCCAGCAGTGGTTCCCGGGCACTGGTGAAGTGCAGGTGATCGGTCTGGATACGCCGCTTGAGCGTCTGCTGCTACAGGCTTTACAGGGTGGTGGTGGCCTGGAGCCGGGGCTGGCGGATCGTCTGCTGGCCCAGACCCAGGAGGCGCTGGCCCGTCAGGAGATGCTTGGCGCGCCGCCGGTGCTGCTGGTGAACCACGCCCTGCGTCCGCTGCTGTCTCGTTTCCTGCGCCGTAGCCTGACGCAGCTGGTCGTGCTCTCCAATATGGAGCTGTCGGATAACCGCAACATCCGCATGACCGCCACCATCGGAGGTAAATAGTGCGTAGGTTTTTATGGCTACTTCTGACGCTGCCGCTGCTGACCCACGCGGCAGGCGAGGGGGCATGGCAGGCGAGCAGCATTGGCCTCACCCTCAACCACCGGGGGGAGTCCATCTCTTCTCGGCCGCTGGCCTCCTCTCAGCCCGTTTCCGGTCAGATGACGCTGGTGGCGTGGCGCTACGCGCTTAATGGCCCGACGCCAGCCGGGCTGCGGGTGCGCCTCTGCTCGTCGATCCGCTGCACGGAGCTGGACGGAGAGAGCGGCACAACTCACGCCTTCAGCGGCATTTCCGCCGCTGAGCCGCTGCGCTTTATCTGGGAGGTGCCCGGCGGCGGACGCCTGCTGCCAGCGCTGAAGGTCAGCCGCAATGAAGTCATTGTAAACTACCGCTAACCGCTTCATTCTTCGCCAGTCATCACCATTTTCAATGGGATTATGATGGCTGGCTCTCAATTTTTGACCCCGCCTTTTGATGAGCTAGAAACACTGTTTTATAAATCAGTGACACCCGTAGTGAGACTCTTTGTATTTTTGCCAACCGCGTCTGCGCAGTGGCAGAAACAGAAAGGTTTCTCCGGGCGCATCCTCTTACTTTAGCCGTGTAAGTACTCCCAAAACAAAAAGGGTTGGCGGCAATGAAAACACGTAAAATTGGACTGGCGAACTACCTCGCCTACGGATCCGGTGACTTTTTAGGGGCCGGGACGACAGCGTTGACCGCTGCGTGGCTCCTCTACTTCTACACAACGTTTTGTGGTTTAACGCCTATCGAGGCCACCTTCATCTTTGCAACCGCAAGGGTGCTGGATGCGGTCGTCAGCCCGCTGATGGGTTTCTTAACCGATAACTTCGGTTCGACCTGGCTGGGCAAACGCTTCGGCCGCCGTAAGTTTTTTATTATGCTCGGCATCCCGTGCGTCTTTAGCTACTCCATCATGTGGGTAGGCGACATGGGCTTCTGGTACTACCTGCTCACCTACCTGCTGTTCGATATCGTCTACACCATGATCCTCGTCCCGTATGAGACACTGGTACCGGAGATGACCGACGACTTTAAACAGAAGACCAAGTTCTCCGGGGCGCGTATCGGCATGGCGCAGATGTCGGCGATCCTCGCCTCGTTCCTGCCGGGGATCCTGCTCACCCACTTCGGTAAAGACAACCCGGTCTCTTTCTTCTATGCCAGCCTGGTCTTCTCGGTGCTTTGTGCTCTGATGCTGACCTTCGTCTGGTTCTTCACCTGGGAGCGCCCGCGTGAAGAGTGGACCGAGGCCGCGCTGCGTGCAGAAGAGGAGAAGAAGCACCTGACCTTCCGTCAGAGCATGAACCGTCTGTTTGTCGAACTCAGCTCGACCCTGCGTATCAAAATTTTCCGTCAGCATCTGGGCATGTACCTCGGGGGCTATATTGCTCAGGACGTCTTCAACGCCGTCTTTACCTACTACGTCGTATTTGTCCTGATGCAGGAGGCGTCGCTGGCCTCTAACCTGCTCGGCACCATGGCTATCTTCCAGTTCATCGCGGTCATCGCCATGATCCCGCTCTGCATTCGCTTTGGACCCGCGCCGTCCTACCGGATGGTGGTGACGCTGTTTGGCTTAAGCTCCATCTCCTACGCCGTGCTCTACTATGCGGGCCTGAGCGACATCTACTCCCTGCTGCTGCTGGTTTCTGCCGTTGCGGGCCTGGGACGCGGGGGTATCAACTACGTGCCGTGGAATACCTACACCTATATCTCCGACGTGGATGAAGTGATCACCGGCCAGCGCCGGGAGGGGATCTTCGCTGGCATCATGACCCTGACCCGTAAAGCCTCCCAGGCCGGGGCGGTGATGCTGGTGGGGATCGTCATGCAGGCTTCTGGCTTCGTCTCCGGTCAGAAAACGCAGCCGGAGTCGGTTAGCCACACCATTCTGATGATCCTCTGCTTCGGTACGGTAGCGGTGCTGCTCTGCGGCTTCCTGGTGTCGCTGCGCTTTAAGCTGAACCTGAGAACCCACAGCGTGCTGCGGGAGGAGACGGCCAAAATGCGCCAGTCTGGCCGCGTGATGCCGGAGACCGTGACGCCGCAGGCGCGGGCCACCGTCGAGATGCTGGCGGGGATGCCTTATGAGTCGCTGTGGGGCAACAACAATATCGGCTATCTGAATCGTAACAAGCCAGCCGCGCCGTCGCTGAAAGATCGCCCCGGCCATGAATTCAATACGCAAGAGGTTAAGTAAATGATTGTTTATCCTGTCAAACATAGCCCTTTACTCTGTCAGCCGGCGCGCTTTATTGCCCGGGATGAGCTGAAGGCACTGATCCAGAAGGTGACCCATAACCTGGTCAATATTCAGGATGCATCCGGTGAGTTCTTACTGCGACTAGACGACGGGCGCGTCATTGATACCAAAGGCTGGGCGGGTTGGGAGTGGACGCACGGCGTGGGGCTGTACGGCATGTATCAATACTATCGCCAGACCGGCGATGAGACGATGCGGGAGATCATTGATAGCTGGTTCGCGGACCGCTTTGCCGAGGGGGCAACCACCAAGAACGTCAATACCATGGCACCGTTCCTGACCCTGGCGTATCGCTATGAGGAGACCCGCAACCCGTCATACCTGCCGTGGCTGGAGAGCTGGGCCGAGTGGGCGATGAGCGAGATGCCGCGCACCGAGCACGGCGGGATGCAGCACATTACCCTGGCAGAGGAGAACCATCAGCAGATGTGGGACGATACGCTGATGATGACCGTGCTGCCTTTGGCGAAGATCGGCAAGCTGCTCAATCGCCCGGAGTATGTCGAAGAGGCGGTGTATCAGTTCCTGCTGCACGTGCAGAACCTGATGGATCGCCAGACCGGTCTCTGGTTCCACGGCTGGAGCTACGAGGGTAACCACAACTTTGCCCATGCGCGCTGGGCGCGGGGCAACAGCTGGCTCACCATTGTGATCCCGGATTTCCTCGAGCTGGTGGATCTGCCGGAGAACAACGCCGTTCGTCGCTACCTGGTGCAGGTGCTGAATGCGCAGATCGCCGCCCTGGCGACGTGTCAGGACGACAGCGGCCTGTGGCATACGCTGCTCGACGATCCGCACTCCTATCTTGAGGCCTCGGCCACCGCCGGGTTCGCCTACGGTATTTTAAAAGCGGTGCGCAAGCGCTACGTCGGGCCGCAGTACGCTGAGGTCGCGGATAGGGCGATTAAGGGGATTGTGAATAACATTTCGCCGGAAGGGGAGCTGCTGCAAACCTCCTTTGGGACCGGAATGGGATCGAACCTCGACTTCTACCGCAATATTCCGCTGACTTCGATGCCCTATGGCCAGGCGATGGCGATACTCTGTTTGACCGAGTACCTGCGGAAATACTTCTAAGGATTGCCGCTCCTGTAGGCCTGATAAGCGAAGCGCCATCAGGCGTTTTCCCCGGTGGCGCTGCGCTAACCGGGGCTACAGGATCCGTTAATACTCTTTACATCCGCTCGACGGTCTGGATCCCGAGAGTGTCCAGGCCCATCTTCAGCGTTTTCGCGGTAAGCTGCGCCAGCTTCAGACGGCTCAGGCGCGTCTCGTCGCTCTCGGCGGTAAGAATAGGGCAGTGCTCGTAGAAGCCGGAGAAGAGGCCCGCCAGATCGTAGAGGTAGCTGCACATCACGTGCGGCGTTCCTTCCCGTGCAACCACGTTCAGCGTCTCTTCAAACTGTAGCAGGCGCGCCGCCAGCTGGGCTTCACGATCTTCAGTGATGACCACGTTGGCACTTGCCAGCACGCTCTCGTCAATCTCCGCTTTACGGAACACGGAGAGCACGCGGGTGTAGGCATACTGCATGTACGGCGCGGTATTCCCCTCAAAGGCCAGCATGTTATCCCAGTCGAAGATGTAGTCGGTGGTACGGTTTTTAGAGAGATCCGCATATTTCACCGCGCCGATACCCACCGCGTTAGCCAGTTTCTCAAGCTCATCGGCAGGCATATCCGGGTTCTTCTCTGCCACCAGACGGCGGGCGCGCTCAAGTGCCTCGTCCAGCAGGTCGGAGAGCTTGACGGTACCGCCCGCACGGGTTTTGAACGGCTTGCCGTCTTTGCCCAGCATCATGCCAAACATGTGGTGCTCCAGCGGCACGCTCTCCGGCACATAGCCCGCTTTACGCACGATGGTCCACGCCTGCATCAGGTGCTGATGCTGACGGGAGTCGATGTAGTAGAGCACGCGATCGGCGTGCAGGGTTTCAAAGCGGTACTTGGCACAGGCGATATCGGTTGTGGTATAGAGGTAGCCGCCATCCTTTTTCTGGATGATGACACCCATCGGCTCACCCTCTTTATTTTTGTACTCGTCGAGGAAGACCACGGTTGCGCCTTCGCTCTCTACCGCCAGACCCTTGGCTTTCAGATCGGCGACGATGCCCGGCAGCATCGGGTTATAGAGGCTTTCACCCATCACGTCCTTGCTGGTCAGGGTCACGTTCAGGCGATCGTAGTTGACCTGGTTCTGCGCCATGGTGATATCCACCAGCTTGCGCCACATCTGACGGCAGTACTCGTCCCCGCCCTGGAGTTTAACCACATAGCCACGGGCGCGCTCGGCAAAGGCTTCATCTTCGTCGTAGTGCTTCTTCGCTTCGCGGTAGAAGGCTTCGAGATCCGCCAGCGCCATCTCGCCCGCGTTCTCCTGCTGCTTAAGCTCCAGGAACGCAATCAGCATCCCAAACTGGGTGCCCCAGTCGCCGACGTGGTTGGCGCGGATCACCTTGTGACCCAGCAGCTCAAGGGTACGTACGGAGGCGTCGCCGATGATGGTTGAGCGCAGATGGCCGACGTGCATCTCTTTCGCCACGTTCGGGGCAGAGTAGTCAACCACGATGGTCTGCGGCTCCGGGCGGGAGAGGCCCAGACGATCGGAGGTCAGGGCCTGGTTTACCTGGTCGGCCAGAAATGCCGGATCGAGGAAGATATTGATAAAGCCCGGCCCGGCGATCTCGACCTTGCTGGCAATGCCGTTGAGGTCAAGGTGAGTCAGGACCTGCTCAGCAACCTGTCGCGGGGGCATGCCCAGTTTTTTCGCAACCGCCATGACGCCATTGGCCTGGTAGTCACCAAACTGTACTTTTGCTGACTGACGAACCTGCGGCTCGCAATCCGCAGGCGCGCCTGCGGCAATCAGTGCCTGACTGACTTTTTCTGAGAGAAGTGCCTGAATATTCACCGGGATACCTTACGTTAACGACGCAGCGCGCAAAAAGGCGCCCGCGTCCGGGTGTTGATAAGTAAAGCCGGGAGTATACTGCAATTGCCTGCTGCCGTCAGCCCTGTCGGGACGCGGGTTTTGCGCAAATAACCGGCAAGCTAATCGTGAATAATCATTCATTTGCCGGGCGGGGCAATCGCCGTTTGGTGAGTGTTCCACAACAGGGTAAATTAGCGGCTTTGCGACAAACGAGGGCGTTAACCATGGCTGACTGGCAGACCATTGACGAATTGCATGATATTTCTGCGGATCTTCCGCGTTTTACGAAAGCGTTAACAGAACTTGCCACCCGTCTGGGGCTGGATATGGCGCCTCTGGAGGCCGATCACATTTCGCTGCGCTGCCATCAGAATACTACCGCCGAGCGCTGGCGGCGTGGGTTTGAGCAGTGCGGCACGCTGCTGTCGGAGAACATCATTAATGGTCGGCCGATCTGCCTGTTTAAGCTGCACCAGCCGGTTAAGGTGGCGCCCTGGTCCTTTACGGTGGTTGAGCTGCCGTGGCCGGGGGAGAAGCGCTATCCGCATGAAGGCTGGGAGCATATCGAGATCGTGCTGCCCGGCGAGCCGGAGACGCTTAACGCCCGGGCGCTGGCGCTGCTGGCAGATGAGGGGCTACGCCAGCCGGGCATTGCCATTAAAACCAGCTCGCCAAAAGGGGAGCGCGAACGCCTGCCCAACCCAACCCTTGCTGTGACCGATGGCACGGTAACGGTGAAGTTCCACCCCTGGTCCATCGAAGAGATCGTCGCGAGCGAAAGCGGCGCGTAGAGTAGAACAGAGGAGGAAGAGAAATGGCTCTGCTGGAGATCTGCTGTTATAGCCAGGCGAGCGCCGAGACCGCGCAGCTCAACGGGGCGGATCGCATTGAGCTTTGTGCGGCGCCGAAAGAGGGCGGGTTGACGCCCTCTCATGGCGTCCTGCGGCTAGTGCGCGAGACGGTGACCATTCCCGTGCACCCGATTATCCGCCCGCGCGGGGGTGACTTCTGCTACACCGATGATGAATTCAGCGCCATGCTCGACGACGTCAGGCTGATACAGGCGCTTGGCTTTCCGGGCCTGGTAATCGGCGTGCTGGAAGAGGATGGAAGTGTCGATATGCCCCGAATGCGGCAAATAATGCAGGCCGCGGAGGGGATGGCGGTCACTTTTCATCGCGCCTTTGATATGTGCAGAAATCCGCTAGAAGCCATTGATAAACTAGCCGATCTGGGCGTTTCGCGCATCCTCACCTCGGGGCAAAAGGCGTCAGCGGAAAAAGGACTTTCATTAATTACGGAACTAAAAGCACGATCCGGTGCTCCAATCATTATGGCTGGTGCTGGTGTTCGAGCCAGCAACCTGCATCTGTTTCTGAACGCAGGGGTAGAGGAGGTGCACAGCTCCGCAGGAATGTGGACGCCTTCACCCATGCGTTACCGTCAACAGGGATTGTCGATGTCGTCTGACGCGCAGTCGGATGAGTATCTGCGCTATTGCGTGGACGGTGAAATTGTAGCGGAAATGAAAGCGATGATTACCCGTCATCGTGCGTTCTGACCCTTTTTTACCGCACATCATGTCGCCCAATATGATGCTTGCTTTGTACCAGGCCCCTGCCATTTCAACAGGGGCCATTTTTTTTGGAAAAATTGCAGCGTGTGTAGGCCGGGTAAGGCGTAGCCGCCACCCGGCGTTAATGCGTTACGGCTTCTTCGCGATCAATACCGCACGCAGCGGGGCGGGGTAGCCCTCAATGGTCTTGCTCGGGTCGCTTGGATCGAGAAACTCAGCCAGCGACTCGGTGATCATCCAGTCGGTGCGGCGCTGCTCTTCGGTGGTGGTCTGGCAGACGTCAACGATACGTACATCCACAAAGCCGCACTTCTCCAGCCAGTTTTTCAGCGCCAGCGCGGAGGGGATAAAGTAGACGTTGCGCATCTGGGCATAGCGATCGCCAGGGATCAGCACCGTGCGCTCATCGCCCTCGACCACCAGCGTCTCCAGCACCAGTTCGCCTTCGCTCACCAGCTGATCCTTAAGCTGCCACAGATGCTCCAGCGGGGAGCGGCGATGATAGAGCACGCCCATCGAGAAGACCGTGTCAAAGGCGTTCAGCGCCGGAAGCTGCTCAATGCCCAGCGGCAGGAGATGCGCCCGCTGGTCGCCGCCCAGCAGCTTGCGCACCGCCTCAAACTGGCAGAGGAACAGCTGGGTCGGATCGATCCCTACCGCCAGGTGTGCGCCCGCGCCCACCATTCGCCACAGGTGATAGCCGCTGCCGCAGCCAACGTCGAGGATCGTGCGCCCGGTCAGGTCGGAGAGGTGCGGCAGGACACGATCCCACTTCCAGTCGGAGCGCCACTCGGTATCGATATCCACACCATAGAGCGAGAACGGCCCTTTGCGCCAGGGCATCAGGTTACGCAGCAGCGTATCGATGCGCTTGATCTGCCCCGGACTCAGCGGGCTTTCGCTCTCCGCCGTCACGCTGTGCAGCAGATCGAGGCGGTACGGCTGCATCTCCGGCAGAAACTCTACCGCGTTGGTCCACTGCTTGAACTGGCCGTGCAGAGCGCCGCGCTGCCAGGTGGCGATCTGAGCGGGAAGGGTCTCAAGCCAGTGGGCGAGGGGGCTTTTAGCAATCTGCTGATAGAAGTCACCGAACTCGATCATGCCGATGCTCCTGCTTTCAAGGCCACCAGTGACCCGAAGTTAAAGCACTGGAACCAGAGTTCGCTATGTTCAAACCCGGCCTGGCGCAGGCGGGCCTTGTGCGTCTCCACGGAGTCGGTAAGCATCACGTTCTCCAGCATGCTGCGCTTCTGGCTGATCTCCAGCTCGCTGTATCCGTTGGCACGTTTAAAATCGTGGTGCATGTTAAACAGCAGCTCGCCGGTGGTGGCATCTTCAAAGCTGAATTTTTCCGACAGCACCAGCGCACCGCCCGGATTCAGTCCCTGGTAGATGTTGTCCAGCAGCGCCTGGCGTTCCGCAGGCTCAATAAATTGCAGGGTGAAGTTCAGCACCACCAGCGACGCGTTCTCAATGCGGATATGGCGAATATCGCCCTCAATCACCTCAACCGGCGTTGGCGCTTTATAGGCGTCAATATGGCGGCGGCAGCGTTCAACCATCGCCGGCGAGTTATCCACGGCGATAATTTTACACTCCGGATGGGCGATATTACGGCGTACGGAGAGCGTAGC
Source organism: Pseudescherichia sp. (assembly GCF_031998825.1). Classification (GTDB taxonomy): domain Bacteria; phylum Pseudomonadota; class Gammaproteobacteria; order Enterobacterales; family Enterobacteriaceae; genus Pseudescherichia. Next base: position 80,683 of record NZ_DAMACX010000007.1, on the reverse strand, counting down.
CGCGCCCAGCGAGCAGCCCAGATCGTAGACCTGAGTCGCGGGCTGCACGAAACGCTCCGCCAGCATGCCGATCATAGAGATAATGTTGGAGTAGCCGGGAACGGAGCGCTGGATCATGTCCGGGAAGACTTCGGCTACCCGTTCATCGAATGTCCAGTCACCCAGGCTGGCGATAGGCGCAGAGAAAAGCGTGTCGCGGTGAGACATAACGTAAAAATCCGAGAAAACAAAAGTGGCGTATTGTGCGCTAATGCACAGAGAAAACCAACTCCCAGGGCATGTACCAGAGGTTTGCCAGCACCATCAGCACCAGCGAACACCAGGTCGCGCTCATGCCAGAACGCCGCCAGCGCATCAGCTGATGATGTAAACCGTAGTAGTGCATCAGGCGACCCACAATCAGCAGCAGGCCGCAGACGTGTACCATCCAGGTTTCTGCGCCGTTCATCTCCATAAACAGCAGCAGGATCAGACCGCCGGGAAGATACTCCACCGCGTTACCGTGAATGCGAATGGCGGTCTGTAGCTCGCTAAACCCACCGTCGCCCATCGACACCCGATACTGCATGCGCAGGCGTACAACGTCAAAAGAGAACTTAATCAGCAGCAGGACACCCAGCACGGCATACAGCGCGCTTACCATAGAAACTCCATTTAAGCCCGGAAAGGGTACGCCTCTATGATAGCGCCTGCTTCAGAAAAGAGAAGTTTGTTGCGGAATTGATGGCGCAGGGCCAACGGAGGGCACGGCGCGCTGCAGCGCTGACCACAGGGTATCAACCAGCACCGGCGCCTCGGCAATGTCCGGCGTATGCAGGAAAAGATAGGGGGTCGTGCTCTGCTCCCAGAGGGCCAGCTTCTCCAGCCAGACGGCGAATAGGGCGCTGTTCTGCGCCATGTCGTCGCTGCCGATAAAGCGCACCATCGGATTCTGCGCCGTCACCACAGCGTGGACAGGTACAACGGGCTTCTTGCGTTGGGCTTCGATCACCGCTTCGCTGCGGGGAAGGGCGCTGTGCACCGGACGACTGTCGAGGATCACGCGGTTGACGCCGCGCGCATGCAGGCCTCGATTGAGCTGCGTTTCCGCGTCGCCCTTGGCAAAAAAATCCGGATGGCGTACCTCTACGCCGTAGCTAAAACCTTCAGGCAGGCCGTCAAGGAAAGCCCACAGCGCAGGCAGATCCTGGGGAGCAAACGAGGCGGGCAGCTGAAGCCAGTACTGGCCGATACGTTCCGCCAGCGGGGCCATGCGGCTAAAGAACTCTTCGGTGAGATCGTCGCACTGGCGCAGCCGCGCCTGGTGCGAGATGGTCGCCGGAAACTTAAAGCAGAAGCGAAAGCTGTCGGTGGTCTGGGCATGCCAGCGCGCCACGATATCGGCCTTCGGCAGGGCATACAGCGTGGTGTTACCCTCCACACAGTTGAAGTGGCGGGCTTACATAACTAACTTACTGATTTTAATAATGCTCTGGTGCTGCCTTGTTCGCTTTGGGGCATCTGTGGGGCAAAACTCGCAAGCTTCTGATTCAGCATGGCGATCTGCTCGTTACTGCTGTCAGCCATCCACGCACCGTACACATTGAAAACCATCTGTGCGCTCGCATGGCCCATCTGGCTGGCAATGAAGCTTGGGTTAGCGCCAGCTGACAGTGACCAACACGCGTACGTATGACGCGACTGATAAGCTTTTCTGTGTCTTATCCCTGCTCGCTTCTCCGCCGCGTCCCACAGGTCACCTATCGAATCCACTTTATAAACAAAGCCTACCTGATCACTTCGTCTGACTAACTGAGGGTTAAAGACAAATGTACATTCGTGGCTCTCCGTTCTGCCATACTCGCGCAGCTGCACATCAATCTGATGCTGCTTTCCTAGCCTGGTCATTTCTGCCTGATTCCTCAGAACGTTGATCGCCGGCTGGATAAGGTGTATGACCCTGTTTGTACTCGCCTCAGTTTTCGGTAGAGTGAATTCGCCCAGTTTTGTATAATTACGCCGGATTGTTATTGTCCCAGCTTCAAGATCGATATCCTCCCAGGCCAGGGAGGTCAGCTCCCCGTGACGAACACCTGTGTATACTGCGAGTGACCACAGGTTTTTCGTCTGCTGATGCCTGCACGCATCTATCAGGCGAATAAATTCGTCACGAGTTAGCGGATCTGGCTCTGCCCTGGCTTTTTTAAGAGGCTTAATTCCCACAAAGGGATTTGTCTCTAAGTAACCGTGATCCGCAGCAAACTGAAACATTCCGGCAATGGTTGTCATGTAATAATTCACGGTAACAACACTTCTTCCCTTCGCCGGGATCTTACCCTTCACTGGCGCTTGGTGACCGGTCAGCAAATCTTTCCTGATGTACAGCAGTTCCTCTTTGGTCACAGCTGACACGAGCCGATTACCCCCTATCCTGGGCACCACATTCCTTGCGACTGACTCATAACGGTTGAATGCGTTCGCGCAGATTTCCATCCTCTTCAGATCCAGCCACTTTTCTTTAAGCTCTTTCACTGTAATTTCTTTTTTACCCACCCCAAAAGTCTTGAGGTGAGGGGAGTCCGGAAACTGTGCAGCATACTCAAACGTTCCTGTGCGGATGGCAAAACATACTGACGTCCGCAGTTCCCCGGCGATCTTCCTGTTCTTAGCGGTGTCAGGGACACCGAGACTTTCCCTGACACGCTTACCTTTAAAATTAAACCAGATGCGCAATGTTCCACCGTGGTTTTCGACGCCTGTTGGATATGTGACTTTATCCATTGACTCCTCCAGACGCCCAAGAGCGATATGAGCTTACCTTGTTCATGGCATCAAATCACCCAGGCTGTTTGTTTTTCATCGAAGCGACCCATGCATCGACCGCTTTCCGGTTATACATGCACTCGCTGGATGGTTTCGGGATTCCGTCTGGCGATACGTGAATATATTCCCGCCCGACCATCCAGCACTCCTTTCTGGCCCTGAGGATGGTTCCGGGCTTAAGCCCGGTAACCGCAATCAGGACGCTTTCACAAACCCACTCGTTAGGGGTCAGGAGAACGATCTCAGCAGCATTACGCATGATTCACCTCACAAATCTTGCAGAAGGTAATTTTGGTAATCATTTCTTCTCCGGTGTGTAAATCGCTTTGTCATGGCAAAGTTCACCGTTCCAGCTCTTTTTCATTGGCAGTTCACCTTTCATATACAGCTGAAAGAGCCGGTGACACCCTTTCTCTAGCAGCACAGGTGTGAACCTGGTGAAAGTTTCTTTCCCGTGCGGAGTGATCTGCGTCTGGTCTTCTGTCAGGTATTTATCGCGGGCGTAGGAGGCAACGCGCCAGCGCGGATCTTTTTCCGGGTCGCGTTGCTCGTTGAACACCCAGTCACGCTCAAATGCCCACCACAACATTTTGCTGATGTTGACGCCGTTCAGCGCCTTGCAGAATGCCGGGATCGTCATGCCTTTGGTGAAATGCTTCTCCAGACTTTCGACGGTAGCACTGAGGGTTTTGGTTTCCAGTGCAGCGGCCTCGGCGCGTTCTTCGGCCTCAATGACCATTAGCGCCAGTTCTTTACGGCTAAGTGTCAGCGGTGAAGTTGGTGCTGCGATAGAGTCACGCTGGCTGAAGTAAAATTCCACCAGGTCCTCGTGATATCCCCATGCCTGATCCGTCTCCAGAATTTTTGCGTGGTTTGCTGCGCCGCGCTCGGTCCAAAGACGAAGGCGGGGAGTGCGTTTATCAACTACCCCTCTAAATGAGGGGGAGCTCTTCAGAGTCTGAAGTTCTTCACCTTCGACATCGAAATAATGTTTTCCCTCAGTAAAGCGAGTTTGGTTGCGTGAGAAGTTATTGCTGATCATCTTCTCTGTGGCCATATACCCTGCTGCCAGCTGCTCGGTGGTTACGACACGCTGACCGCGATACTCGATGATCTGAAGGTCATGAGCAGCTACGGGTGCCAGTTCAGTTTTCAGGGGCATAAATTACTCCTCAGTGCATAACCGGCATGCCTGGCATACCTTCGGTCTGAATATGTTCAATAAAGCTGTCGTGCAGCAGATTGAGAGCTTCGCGGCCCATAGCCGAAAGCCTGAAGCCGTGTTCATCGTCCGTCACGAGCATGTCCTGGTACATGCGCAGCGCCAGTTCCTGCCCAACCTTCAGGCTATATTTTTGAATGGCGCAGCCTTCAACATGATTTGCGAGGTTGAACCGCTCCGGTGCAGGGTAGACACTAATGGCACCGTGCTTGCCGGAAAAGATCACAGCAGTGTCAATCCCGCCTTGCTCGTTGGCTATGTCAATGGTTCCGTTTTTTTCCCGTTCTTCGGTAATGAAGACGGCAACCAGTAACCAGCGCCAGATAATGATTTCTTTCTCAATACCCAGGCTAATCCAGCCGTTTTCTACCGCTTCCATAATGCAGGCCAGCAGCTCCATGCCATCCGGGATTCGTTTGTCATAATGACCTTTATCGAGCTGGCGAACGGCCGCGGAATACCCAATCACTCGGTTCCCAAAACGGATACCGGTTGATGTCGGTTCTGGATACACCACCGCTGGATCTCCGTGTTCCTCTAGCGCTGGTTGAACCATGTTGATGTTGTGCTTATCCTTCATTTTCCGTCCTTAACTTTGCTATATCGTTCGTGACTCATTACTTCCCAGTTCCGTCCGCCGTCTCGGGAAAGTAGCCGCCATCGCAAGTTCACCCTCAGACTGAGGTAGCCGGTACGTCGCATTCGCCGCGGCAAAATGCGCTGCTGCCGGAACTGCAAGAGCACCTTCACCGCCTGCAGGTGGATCCGCTCAGGAATTCGTATCGCAGTCAGTGCCATCAGCTGCCTCCCCTTCCTGATCCTCCATTTTCGGAGCCTCCACTTTTTGTTTTTTGACGAACTCCACCAGCTCAGAAATAAGCTCGTCGATTAACTCCTTCCCGCTTTCTGTGAGGAACTCACCGCTGCCATTAACATCAACAGAGCTGCTGTAAATTCCCTTAATAGCTTTTACGCCTTCGACATTTCCGCACTCACTGATCGCGAGCCTTTCGAATTTTCGTAATAATCCATCGAGATGAATCTCTGTTAACTCGACCGTGTTAATACCGCCTTTGTTAAGCTTGATAATGAGGAAACTACTGCCAGTTTTACGCTGGTGGCGTAATAACGCAGCCTTTAAAATTCGTCGGCGATAAGTGCTAATTAAATTATTCATTGCGCTGTTCCTCCTCTAAACTCATAACTATTCCTTCCTCTTTTTCAGTCCAGTCATGAATATCAGTGGCTAGATCATAAACAAGAGCGCAAATCGTTTTAAGTTGGAAGTGGTCGAGCTTTTCGTGATATTCAAATAATGTTTGTGATAGACCCGCTAGTTGCTCAGCTTTGATATTCACATACTGAACATCTTGTCTTTTTAATGCGCTCATGATTACTGCCCATATGCTTTTTTAAGATGAAGCATTGCGATATCCCAGTAACCTAATTGGGCGAGAATTGAAGCTGATTTGAATGCTGACTTATCTTTCATTTCCTTCACTCCGGTTTTTAGGGTGAGATGATTCGCAGCTGTTAAGCTGTTATTTAATTGAACGCTATAGAATTTCTATTTTTTCAGAGAATTGAGCTTGATATCAGCCTCGTTAATTGCCTCTTCTACACCTTCCAGAAGCGTGATTACAGAAGATATCAACGAACATTCATAGTCATCACGCGGACTCTCCAGCCACACGCCCAGAACTGCTTCAGCTTGTTTAACGCGGTTCCTAGCCGCCAGTAAACAGATAGACATTACTTAGCCCCTCTCTGAGAGTGCTCTTCAAGCAACCAGCAATACACTTCACCCGCAAGACGCCGCGTCAGTGTAACGACAGAGATCAGCTGAGCATCATTCATCTCGTCCGGGCAGCTTTCTAGCATTGCTAATATCGTTTCTATTTGACAGGACTTTTCGATAGCCTGCTCGATTGATATTTCATGCGCCATTTTTACCATCCTTCAATCCAGAATAATAAGATGCAGAATTAAGTATTTTATTTGTCGCTAATCCTATCTCAGCTAGATCAGCAATGACGCCTGAAAGATTTCTTATTTCATCTTTTTTATTTTCCTCTTCGGAAATTTCAAAAATTCTCAGGCTAATAAAATTTATCGCATCTAAGATTGATATGCTTTTACTTTCACAATCGCTGGCGACTTCGTCATATTGAATCCCTGAGCAATCAGTTTCATACCGAAAATCGGGAAGACTTACTACCTGGTAAAATTTCCTTGTGCTCATCTTTATGCCTTGGTCAGTTAGGATGATTAAATCATACAGCTAAAACTGTAATTTAGGCAACAGATAAAACTGTAAAATTGCTGTGATTTTACATATGTAATTGTATTTCATCGCCATTTAATTTTGAGAAGACAAAAAAAACCGGCATAGCCGGTTTTCATACCTGAGGAAGATGCCTTAGCGCTTTCTGCGATAAATCCGGTGTTCCACCATAACTCCGATGATGGTTAGTGGCTGGATATCACTGTTTATTACAGGGTAATCATCGTTGAGAGGGACAAGTTCAAAATGCTGACAGCCTTGCATGTCAGTAAAAGTTGGGCGGTATTTTTTAAATGTAGCTTCGTTACCACCATTTTTAGCCACTACAAACTCTCCCGGGCAAGGCTCAAGCTCAGGATCAACGATTATAATATCGCCATCTTTGAAATCAGGCTCCATAGAGTCACCCTCGATACGAAGCCCAAAACTAAACTCAGACAACTCAGAGTCTGTAAGAATGTACTCGAAGCTGCCGTCAAAGGCCTCTATTGGTGGCTTTTCTGCAAGCGCTCCTGCCTGAACGTAGCTGATCAATGGAACTCTCCTGCTGTTCACCTCTGAGATCGGCTTGAATGCACCGCCATTCATAAGCCAGTTGGCATCACAGCGTAGCGCTTTCGCGATGCCAATGATGTTGCGTGGTTTTAGGGTCTTCCCATCCTCAATACTTTGCCATGACTGCTGGCGTATCCCGGCAAGTTCTGCTGCTTCTGTTTGGGTGAGCCCAAGCTCAATCCTTTTTTGTTTTACCCGCTCTGCCAATCCCATGCGACTGCCCCTGTAAATAATTTTATTAATATTTACAGCTTAAACTGTATTTGACAAACAGTAAATTCTGTAGAAATATACAGATAAAACTGTGAGGTGTTTACGATGAATCTCGCTCATCGAGTTAAGCAAAAACGAGCTGAGTTAAGCCTGTCTCAGACCCAACTAGCTCAAAAGGTAGGTATGCGGCAGCAATCGATACAGGCGATTGAGTCTGGAGAAACCAAAAGACCACGTCTTCTTATTGAGCTGGCCGCAGCGCTTGGATGTGAAGCTCACTGGTTGCTTTATGGAGAATGATTTTTTTAAGGCACAACTGTCTATGCCGGACATATGCAGCCAGGCAGATGCAGAGTGGATACAGCAGCAGCTGCTGATCCTGACACCAGCTGCAAGGCCAAAAGCAGTTCAACGATATGCAGCGGTGTATCAGGAAGCGTTAGACGCTGAGCCCGTAAGTTTCCGCAAGGAGAACCGGGCCAGGCATGAGGCAAATACCCGGCTCCGTCTTTTTGTGAAGAACCAGGGCAGGGCTTTGCAGGGGTATACCGCCGAACCGCCCCTGGCAGGAGCGTAACAGCACTCCTAATAGTTTCGGGTTTAAAGGTACCCGAACAGAGCAGGCTTAAAGGTGCCTGTTCAGGTTGGAAAGCGCCTTACCCGATTCCTCATGTGTACTAGGGAAATAGTACGTTTTTATGGGGAAGAGGGAAAGGGGGGTAAGGGGGGATTGGGTGCAGGGGTAGGAATAGGGCCTTTTCCAACAGGAGAGATCCATAGGTTAGGTAGATCCCAGTCTTAAGGGCTAAACCAAAAAAGCCGCCAGTACCAGCAAGATAGTACACAGGCTGAAGGCGCAGAGAATTGAGGAAGGTTCTTCCTGGAAGAGTGCTTTTCAGGGGGAGCTGGTTCAGAAAGGGGGCCGGCAACCTTAGGGGAGGCTGCCAGCCATGTGAGGAGGTATCCATGAACACCACATCACAAAATTATTATCTCATTACCACGGGGGCAGCACAATGCAGCTGACTATCACACCGAACTTTGCACAGGAGCGCGCGCTGAACATGTTGCGCCGTGACTGGAAGGCACACGACACCTTCATGGTGTACTCGCCGACCGGTAGCGGTAAAACAGGACTGGCTGCCTTCATCGTTGCCGGGTTCGTCAGCCGTGGTATGCGTGTTCTTTTCTGCGCGCCGTACACCATTTTGATTGAGCAGACAGCCATCCGCTTTGTGGAATATGGCTTGCCTGGTGATGAGATTGGCTATATCTGGGCTGATCATCCGAATCATGATCCGTCTCTCAAAATCCAGATTGCCAGTGCTGACACGCTGATCCGTCGCGTTTTCCCGGAAGACATCGATCTGCTGATTATCGACGAAGCGCACCTGCGTAAAAAACGCATCCTGCAGGACATTGAACGGCTGCGCGCCAGCGGGGTGAAGGTCATTGGTTTGTCGGGCACACCATTCTCCCCGTTCCTGGGTAATTACTATGACCGCCTCATCAAACCGACCACTATAGGCGAGCTTATCCAGCGCGGTGACTTAAGCAAATATGAGTTCTACGCACCGACTAAGCCAGATCTGAAAGGCGTCAAAACTAAGCCATCATTGGAGTACGGCAGCGACTATAACGAGGCCCAGCTGGCCGAGATCATGTGCGGCTCGACGCTGGTGGGCGATATCGTCCAGAACTGGCTGGAGAATGGCCGTGACCTGCCGACAATCGCGTTCTGCGTGAACGTAGCCCACGCCAATTTTCTCACCATCCAGTTTAATCAGGCTGGCGTAAATGCCGAGGTAATGACCGCTGACACCCCGGTCGACGAACGCCAAACCATCATTCACCGCTTCGAAACAGGCGCAACGAAAATCATAGTCAGCGTAGGCGTGCTGGTGGCCGGGTTCGACAGCGATGTTCGCTGCATCATCTATGCCAGGCCAACCAAAAGCGAGATTCGCTGGCTGCAGGCGCTCGGGCGTGGGCTACGCACCGCCCCTGGAAAAGAGTCCTGCCTCATCTTTGATCACAGCGGCACCGTTCACCGCCTGGGCTATCCGGATTCTATCGAATATGACGATCTTCCCGGTAAATCTGACGGCATGGAGGAAAGCGCGCGCCGCGCAGCTGAGGAACGCGAAGAGAAGCTGCCGCACGAATGCTCACAATGCCACTACATGAAACCAGTTGGTGTCTACGTCTGCCCGAAGTGCGGCCATAAGCCGCTGGCAGGCGAGGACATTGACACCGACACCGGGCGCAAGCTGAAAAAGTTGGGTAAGGACAAGCCGCAGCCGACGAAGGCCGAGAAGCAAGCTTGGTGGAGTCAGATCAAGTTTTACCAGAAACAGCGCGAATCCCTTGGCAAAACACCGGTAAGCGATGGCTGGTGTAAGCACACGTTTCATGAACGTTTCGGGGAGTGGCCACGCGGACTGAGCGACTATCCGATGGACATTACCCCCACGGTTTCGAACTTCATCAAGCACAAGCAGATTGCTTTTGCGAAGGGTAAGTCCAGACGCATGGAGGAGGCTCAGAAATCGGAGGCTCCCGCGTCAATTCATCAGGCACAGAAAGTGATTAGCGACATCAGGCAGCAGTTAGGGAAACGAGTATGAAGCGCTTAAGTCAGGCGGAAGTAAAACGCCTCCTCCATTACTCAGCAGACACAGGTGTGTTTACCTGGCTCATTAAGCCCAGCTATTGCGTCAATGCTGGTGATGTTGCCGGGACCACATGCACGAATGGGTATGTGAATATTTTGATTAAGAGGAAGCGATATAAAGCCCACCGATTGGCGTGGCTGTATATGACGGGAAGAATGCCCGAATTTGTAGACCACGAGAATGGTAAACGTGACGACAACCGCTGGGAGAACTTGCGCGAGTGTGACCCTCAGCAGAACGCTATTAATGCCAAATTACGGGCGGATAACAAGAGCGGGGTTAAGGGCGTTTACTGGAGCGATAAAAGCTGTAAATGGATCGCTCAAGCTAACTGCAATGGTAAGCGTTTCTTCCTTGGCCGGTTTAATGATTTAACGGCGGCCATCAGCGCACGGGAAGATTTTGTTAAGAACAACTTTGATTTGAGGTTTTATCGTGAGAACTAATCTCAAAACTGCAGAAGCAGCAAAGGGCCAGTGGGCCATGATTTTCGAGCATTACGGACTGCCACCAATCACCGGGAAAAACCACTTCAGGGGGAAGTGCCCGGTATGTGACTCGATTGGCAAATTCCGTATCGATGATCGTGATGGAGCTGGCACCTGGATCTGTACGTGCGGCAGCGGCGACGGTATGAAACTGGTGACCACCACCCAGGGCAAACCCTTTAACCAGATCTGCAAGGAAATCGATCAGCTCATTGGCAACAGCTTCACGCGGGAAAAGCTGCCTGAAACCAGCAGCGCCACCAGCATGCGAACCAGGGTGCTCAGCAAATTTGCAAAGCTTACCGCCTTGCGCGGCACTTCCGGCGCCCAGTACCTCAATGCACGCGGCATTTACCAGCTTCCAGCAGAAGCTATTCGCTTCAACGATAAGCAGCGTCATAACGGTCTGGTTTTCCAGTCTCTCTATTCACTGGCTACCGACGACAAAGGGGAGCTTTGCTATCTCCATCAGACGTTGCTCGACGGGGCCAGAAAGGCAGACATCGGGACCAGCGCCAAACGCCTCAAGTCCCTGCAGGAGGATAATTATCTGGATCACGCCCGCTCTGTGGCAATCCGAATGTTTCCGGTGGCCAGCACGCTGGGTATCGCTGAAGGGATCGAGACAGCGCTATCTGCGCACCAGATTTACAAGGTGAACACCTGGGCGACCATCAACAGCGGATTCATGAAGAAATTCCGCGTGCCGGCCGGCGTCAGGCACCTGATTATTTTTGCCGATCGTGATGAGAACAGCGCTACCGGGCTGGCCGCGGCGTACGAGTGTGCCCATGCCAATCTGCTGGCAAAGAATGACCTTCAACAGGTAAGCGTCTACTGGCCGGATCACGATGACTTCAACAACATGCTCATGAACGGCGATCAGGTTCGTGAACTGGTTTTTTACAAGAAAAAGGCGGCTGCATAATGCGTACAGACAATATCGAACATAAAGCACTTTTCACCATCCCGACGGCAACGCACAGCACCACCCTGGCGAACATCAAGCCACTGCCTGAGCAGCGTAAAATTACCGGCGATAAGCAGACAGACGCCTATCTCTGGGTGCTGGAGGTCATCCGAATGAACGAACCGGCACACCTGGACGCAGCCGAAGCCGCGCTGGAGAAAATCACGATCACACCAAAGGAGGCCGAGAAACGATATTCCCGCTACCTGCTGGCGAACCGCGTTGATCCGTTCGTGGCTGCGTTCGGCACTATCGGCATGGATAACCCGGCGCGAACTATTGAGAAAGCACGGGAGAATATCAAGAAGGCGGCAGGAGTCCGCGCTACGTTCGGCAGCTACGAAGCGGCGCTGGAAGACGTGGAGGCAGAACGGATCATCAAAACGTCGCCGAAATATGTAAAAGGGTACGACTTCGGCTGGTCTGCCGAAGAAATGGAAGCCGGGCATATTAGCGGTCATCGCATTTTTGAAATTGACGATCAGCGGCGCGCGATGGTGGGCGGTTACTGTGACGTTTTGCCGGAGCCCCACACACTTTCTGATGTGGTTCGCGAACTGGTTTACTGGGACTGGCTTTATCGTGAGCGTGATTGCGCTGCCCGTGAACTGGGACATGAATACGGCTACTCGGAGCACCACAATTCTGTTTATGATCGTGAAAACTACCTGGAGAAATTGCTGTCCTCCATCAAGCCGGTAACACGAGCTGAAGCTGTCGAGGTCTGTATCTGGCTGCTGGCGAATGAGAGAACCGAATATATGGAAAATGGCGGCGCGGCGATCATCCTTAATCTGGTAGGGGAGTGTGAAGAATGAAGCTGGAAGCATCACTCAAACACTTCAGCCCCCAGGGCATGCACATCAGCGACAGCGTGAAGGGCACCTCGCCGGATCGCGTCACCGGCACAGATATCATGGCAGCCATCGGCACCACCAGTAGCCGCGCCCGGTTCGGTCTGGCGGCATACTTCGGAAAGGCCGGGATCAGCAAAACGGATGAGCAGCTGGCGGTTCAGGCGCTCGCGCGGCATGCGATGGAAGCAGCCCCGAAGAATGTGCGCAAAGCAGCTGGTGGCGAGTTCGGCTGGTGCATGCAACTGCTGGCGCAATTTGCCTTCGCTGAATATGCCCGCTCGGCGGCCACCAGCGTGACATGTCACAGCTGCGACGGTACCGGTTTGACGTCACGCTATGAGGATGTGATCAAACATCCCGGCATTATTGATGCTGACGGTGTGCCGGTGGTGGCCCCGAAGATTAAGCATGAGCTGGTGAAGCACACCTGCGCATCGTGCGGCGGAAAGGGCGTCGTTCACGCCCGGTGCCGCTGCGGCGGCAAAGGCGAAGTGCTCGATCGTGTAGCGACAAAGGAGAAGGGCGCGCCGGTATTCAAAACCTGTGAGCGCTGTTCTGGGAATGGCTTCTCGTCTGTACCCTCGACCGCTGCGCACAAAGTGATTCTTAAGCGTCTGCCGAATCTGCATGTGAGGACATGGACCCGTAACTGGAAACCGTTTCTTGCTGATCTTGTTGATAAATGCTGGCAGGAAGAGCATCAAGCAGACACTGCTTTTCAAAATGCAACAACCCTCCATCAGAGTGAGAGCTAAAAGCGGCCGGAAAATACGCTCGATTGACTAAAGGTTGCAGAGATGCGGCCTTTTTTGATCGCTCTACCAGAAGCTCCTGCAAAAAAACACAGCCCCTGCATCTTAAACATAAACCTGCAAATTAATTAAATACCTGCAATTAATTTCAAAACCTGCACATTTTTGTTGATCCTGCACTTTTGTGGTGATTAAATGCTATTCGTCGATATGAGGAGATGATTATGTCAGGTTTGGTAGATGATGTGCTTGCCCGCTATGCTCAGGTTGTAGAGCATGGCTATGTCGCAACAGGTGGACCTCGTTTTAAAAGCTATGCTGTATCCAATCTTAGGGGAGGCGTCGGTAAATCTACGATGACTTTCAACTTGGCATACGAGATTTCTCGCATCAATTCGGTTCTTGTTGCTGACCTTTGCCCACAATGCAACCTGACGGAAACGATCCTGAAGGGAGCTAATGCTAAAGTTACAGTTGCTCATGCTTTAACACCTAAAATGTTAGGTCCAGCATTTGGTGATAAGCCAGACGATATTTCATATCGCGTAAGCAATTACATCGAAGATTTCAAAGGCGGAAAGGCTTGCTATGCAATTCCTGGAGACCCTGAGCTATTTGCTTTCCCCTCAAGCATGTATCAGCAACTTCAGGTGGCATTATCTCGAGGAGAGCCAAGAGCCGTCGCTACGCTTCTTACCTCCCTTCATTCGATCATGAAAGAGGAGGCCGTTGAGAAAAAATGCGAAATTCTCTTAATGGATACAAGCCCGTTTTATGCAGGTGGGACACACCTTGCTTGGTGCGCCGCTGAAGCACTAATCATTCCTGTTCGAGTTGACGAGCATTCTATCGAATCTCTTAATTTGACACTGGATATGCTGTCACGCACTGATAAAGACTTCCAGATGTGGAATAGCCGCGCCGGAGGTTTATCCTCACCTAAAGTCGCAGCAATCGTTATGACGATGGCTGGATCAAAAAGCAAACTGTCATCAACACCGGGCAAAGCATCGCAAATGTATATCGAGCGAGCTGTTAAGATTGCTGATAAATATAAGCATCTATTTGCCGATGAAGATGTAAGCAAAGCTTTTGTTGTAACCGATGATTTCGTTTCCAGTGGTCAAATTAGTGGTGCCGAAGGTATCCCAATCTCTCAGCTTAAGGTTGGTAGATTCCATACCGTAAGTGAAGGCAAGCGATTGCAGGTTAACCAATCAGTTACGCGATACCAGAAACAATTGAGGTATCTCGCAAGCATCCTCTAAAACAACCCGGCCACCGCGCCGGGTTTTTTGTATCACCTCACCTTTTGAGGACTTGCTCCTATGGGTTTAACTTTTTCAATATCAAAGCTTGATTTTGTCCGAAGTTGTCGTGTAAGCTTCAAATTATGGAGTATATCGCCTACAGATAATTCACTCTGAAAAGCCCGCCACGTTGCGGGTTTTTTTGTATCCGCATTTCCCGCGCACCGCCCGCGCGTTCATCACGTCGAACCAATCCATTTGAAATGAGCCTTTGAGGAAGTCAGTCAGCGCTGGCGAGCCTCGACGGGCTGATTTTCTGTGCGGCAAAGGTTCATTTCAAAGTAAGGCACACGCATATCATGAGCATCACGCAAGAACGGCTGAAAGAGGTTCTGAAGTATGAGCCTTTGACTGGTTTATTTGTTTGGATAAAACGTACAGGTCCACGGTCTATGCCCGGTAAAATAGCTGGTAACGCTGATACCCACGGCTATGTTCAGATAATGATCGATAAGAAATTAATCTTCGCTCATCGTTTGGCTTTTCTGTATATGGATGGCGCGTTGCCGCCGGATGATAAGTGTGTTGACCATATCAATGGTAATCCCAAAGATAACCGATGGGATAACTTACGTGTTGTCACCCGATTTGCTAATCAGCAGAACAGGCACAAAGCCCGAAAAGGGGCGAAGTCTAAGCTGATCGGAGCCAACTGGTGCAAGGCTCGTGGTGTATGGCGTTCGGCTATCATCATCAACGGGCAACGCAAAAATCTTGGTAGTTTCAAAACTGCAGAGCTGGCCAATCAAGCTTACATGAAAGCGAAAGCTGAAATGTGTCGTTAACGCCTGCACGAACACAAACCCGCCGCCGAGCGGGTTTTTTATGTCCCGCGCCACGCTCGGCGCATTTCAACCATAGACCCTTTCAGAGGTGAGCCTTTGGTTAGTTTGCTGTTTAATTAGAAGTATCTATTACCCACTTTAAAGCTGATTCATAAAGCAAAATTTCTTCTACCGAAGCACTGCTTTCATAGATAGCCACATACTTATTTGTGAGAAATTTGATAAGCAATTCTTTGCTTATTTCTTGCTCCGGGTCTGACTGGAAGATGTCAATGACAGCTCTCCCAATAATCCAGTCTTCATCATTCATGCCAATTCCAGTATGAGAAAAAGGCATCATGACCCTATTCCTACTGTATTGACAGGATTATCACGAAATAAGTCTCTGTGTTCCTTTGAAAATCAGAAGAGCAGGCGTGAATTCTTATGCCTGAAACCCTTTTTACTACTCCCAGCACCCCGACCCATCGGAGGTGAGAGATATGTCCCATATGAGCAAACTCGTAACCGGTGTCGCGCTCGGCACGTCCGGCGGCACAATCCTGAACGGTGTTCTGACAAAGCTAAGTCCTGATGAATGGAGCGCCGTCGGTGTACTGGCTGGTATCGCGGGCATCATCATAACCGGGCTGGTTAACTGGTACTTTAAGCGCAAGGTAACGAACGCCCAGGTCAAAGCGCTGGAGAAGTACGGCCCCGCAGTCAAAGTCGGAGATGATTAAATGCCAATGACCAGCCGCCTGCGTAACAAACTCATCGCCGCCGCTGGTGGCGGTGCAATGCTGATCGCCTCCCTTTTCCTAGGCGGGCAGGATGGCGTCGAAGGGCGCAAGTATGTGCCCTATAAAGACGTCGCCGGGGTGTGGACTGTCTGCGATGGTCATACGGGCCGGGATATCGTGAGAGGGAAGACCTACACCGATCGCGAATGTGACAACCTGCTGTGGAAAGACCTGCAGCCAGCCAAAAAGACGGTTGATAGTCTGGTCAAAGCCCCGCTTAACGAGTATCAGCGCGCCGCGCTCTACAGCTTCGTCTTTAACGTCGGCTCTGACGCTTTCTCAAAGTCCACGCTGCTGCGCAAGCTCAACCGTGGTGATCATGCCGGAGCGTGCGAAGAGATGCGCCGCTGGGTTTACGCTGGGAAGCAGAAATGGGCTGGACTTATTAACCGTAGAGAAATGGAAAGATCGCTTTGTATTGGCGATTTCGACGTGAAGAAATAATTCCCTCATAGCGCCATGCCCGGCGCTTTCACGCAGAGCCTTTCAGAAACGAACCTTGGAGAATCACCGCTATAGGCGGCGGCCTCTCTGCGGGCGGTGCTTCTGGGCAACGAGGCTCGTTTTTGAAAGGTAATACGCATGAAAATATCCCAGAGTCAGTTAATGGATAACTTTGCTTACCACGATGACATTGGCCGATTTGTATGGAAAGTTGCAAAGGGGTGGGTAAAACCGGGCAGAATTGCCGGCACCGCAAACGGAGATAACGGATATCGGTATATCAAGCTAAACGGGGTGCATTACCTTGAGCACAGAATGGTTTGGTTGTATGTCCACGGATGTCTGCCCGAGGGTGAGATTGACCATATTAATGGTGATAAGAAAGACAATAGAATTGAAAATCTGCGGCAATGCACGCGGTCTCAAAATGAGATTAATAAAGGCTTGTCTAGCGCAAATACGAGCGGATGCAAAGGAGTCAGCTGGCACGCACAAAGCAAAAAATGGCGCGCCAGACTCAAGGTGAACAAAAAGGAAGTCCACCTAGGTACATTCGAAAACAAGGCTGATGCTGAGTTAGCTTATAAATCATACCTGCAAAAGACGCATGGTGATTTCTTAAAGGCGGGAGCTCTCGATGTGTCTGGCGGAGAGCAAACATGACCTTTAGCTTCCGAACGGTTCTGCTGATCGCTCTCGTGGTGATCCTGCTTGCTATTGGCTATGGCGAGCTACGTTACCGGAATGGCTGGTACGCGCACGCCGACCACATTAACGCCCTGGCTGCCGATAAGCGCACCAAAGCAGAAAAGGCGATTCAGCCGGTCGAGCAGAAGGCCGCGCAGGCCAGCGACGAAGGCCGGATCATCTACCGAACCATAACCCGCGACGTGGTGAAATATGTCCAGGATCCGAATCGTACTGTGTGCCAGTTTGACGATGCTGCTGTGCAGCTGCGCCAGCGTGCCATCGACGCTGCCAACTCCATCAGCGGATTTGATGCAGGAACCGTGCAAGGGAAGTGATGCTGGAAAGGACAGCGACGCGGATCTGCAATCAGACATCGAGACATCGCAATGCCTGCGCCAACTTCGGCTGGATAAGTACCGCTGGCAGGCCTGGTATAACGCAGTGAAATAAAAAAAGCCCTTAGAAACAGGAAACCCAGAGTGTTTCTAAGGGGTGCAAATGCACAATCGTTACAATACTAAGCATGCTGATTTTAATGATTTTTGCACTGAGATTTAGCCGGAAAGCATTTTTACAGGACAGGGGAATGTGTCATGGCTCAAAAACTGACCCCAGCACTGTACTCATTGTCGATACAATGAACTATCCTGACCGCGACTAATTACAGCGGAGGGGATATGAAACAGCCTTTGGATTTGAACAAGGTAGCGGTATGGCAGCTTACATTCCGGTTCTCAACGGAAGCAGTCCCGGACGGTCAGGGCATCCATTTCGTTCGTGCATGGGGGAACGAGCCGACACGCCAGTTATATGATCGGATCTTCGATGAGGTTGATGCCGAGCTTCGCGCCGAGTACGGCGATTATCAGTTCCGGGAATGTGACATCAGGCCTGCAATTATGAAGGAAGAATAATTTCACTGACTACATAGTTAGCGTTGCCTTATAAACCACCTGGAACGTGACCTAAGCTACATAGTTACGAAGAAAGTGTTTCCTTATGCTAAATCTTTAGCTCTGGCTGCTACAATTGATTTAGGTCGAATGAGTGACCTGATTACACCTGATAACCCACTTTTTATGCCGTCTGCTTTTAGATGGCATTTTTTCGGTGACCTGCTGACCAGCACGGTGAAGTGAAAATGATAAAACGTGATGCCAGGGTACTTATCATAGAAAAGGTAAAAGGTGTCTTCCTTGTCTACGGGGAATGGTATTTAGCAGGCCAAAAATGCCGTGGGCTTGTCTGTAAGGTTCGCCGTATGGATGGAGTTTTCATTCGATGCCACCCTCTTACTGGCCTGCCATTAAGTGCACATAAGTCTCTCCAGGAAGCAGCCGTACACGGTCTTACAGCAGACCATCTCTGAGTATTCAGATATCCAGAGGACAATTAGCTGATTGTCTATACTTAAGGTTCCATGAACCAAAATGGAGGTTAATATGACTGACCGTCCCGTTAATGGCGACCATCCTGACTTAAGCCCCATCCCTGACGACCTTACAAATGATAAGTCTGAGCAGACGGATAAAAAACCAAAAGACAACCCTGAGTCAGCGCCAGAATCTGGTGATAAACAGCCAGAATGAGTAAGAGCCGCCTTCGGACGGTTTTTATATCGCCATATCACTATTGAGCCACTGGCATTCGCTGGTGGCTTTTTTTATGCGCCTCGCACGCGCACCAAAGAGAGTCTTTCAGCCGTGAGCCTGGGGATCCGCTTCTCTCGGGCGGCTGTCCCGTGCGACAGGCTCACATCTAAAAGGAAACCAACATGAAACGGTTACCACTGAAAACGGTAATGAACAGCCTTCGGATTGTCACACTTGAGTGTGGCTATGAACTCCATAACGCTGCCGGCACCGCAAAATATGATGCGTGGGGCGTTCGGGAAGAGGTGCACGGTGTCCCAGAGTATTTCCCTGTCTCTATCTCGCTTAAAGGGCCTGACTTTGCCGCACCAGATACAAATGAGTCCAGCCCCGAGAAGATAACAGAGCCGAGCCTGGGTGACCTGCTGGAAATGCAGAAAGCTATTGCCGATCAGCTTGACTGCTTTAGGGGCCGCTGGGAGCAAAAGCTAGGCACGTCATCTGAAGGCAAGGTGCCTGTGGTAATGCTCGGAGATCGCTATGTTGCTATTGGCGGCGGCTATACACCTGAAGAGATAAGCGATGCGGTGGAACACATCAAGCACAGACGTCTGACGAAGGAGCTTGGCAAGGAGCTCGCTGATTTATCTCCGTTTGCCATCGAAGATGGAAAGGTATTCATCAAAGAGGCGATGATCAGCGATGCTGATACGACAGCCAGCAGCTTAATGAAGGTAAAGCGCGACGAGAACGGCCGCCTTTACGCTGCTGGTATGGGTGTCGCTGTAGAGGATGGCGACAAGAAGGTGAGGTTCCTGGCTGATAAGTTTGAGGTAAATAAAAGCGGCAGCCTGCAATTAAACAACGCGATCGCCACAGCAGCAGAGTTCAAGATCCGTCTCTCTGACGAGATGCGTGAAGCTGTCATTGACGCCATACGCGAGAGCGATGTGTTCAAGGCGCTGCTGGTGTCACAGGATGCTCAGGCTTCAGCTCAGGTCACATTGCAACAGACCATTAATCAGGTAGTGACCGACGCCATACGCAACGCGGTGAAGCCTGGCGGCCTGCTGTTTGGTAAGCGCTAATGCCTGCCGCAATTCCTCGGGCATGCCGCAAGCGTGGCTGTTCAGGCACAACGACGGACCGCTCTGGCTACTGCGAGGCTCACCGTAACGAAGGCTGGCAACAGCACCAGCAGGGCCGCAGCCGCCACCAGCGAGGCTATGGTAGTAAGTGGGACATCATCAGAGCCCGCATCCTGAAGCGTGATCGACATTTATGTCAGGAGTGCTTGAGGAATGGGAAGCCTGTCCCGGCTTCGACAGTTGACCATATCAAACCCAAAGCTCACGGCGGCACCGACGACGACAGCAACCTGCAGGCGTTGTGCTGGCCATGCCATAAGCGCAAGACGGCGCAGGAGAGAAAAGCATGAAGAACAAACCCGTACAACTGGCTCACATCTATCGGGGGCAGATCTTTATGGGGTATGGAGTTGCTGTCGATGGAGTGCTGCTTGACCATCAAATGAGCACCAAGGTAAACAGCGAGCCAGCAACCATGCCCAGCATCACGGCGGTCTTTGGTCTGGATGCCGGGATGAACGAGAATCCTATCAGGATTGATGTTGATGAGAATGACTCGCATCATCAGATGTTGAAATGATTTCAAATGCAATCATTTCGGTTTTAATGATACCCATTCTCATCAAAGGGGAGGGCGGGATCAGAGTTCAGGGCTATGCCCGCCTGGGACCGCCGCCTCAGTCAGATTTTTACACCCGCGAAATATAAAATTTAACTGGAGCGTCTATGGCTGGAGCGACGGGCCGATCCGGACGCCGCGCCAAGCCGACCGCCCGGAAGTTGCTGGCAGGTAATCCGGGTAAGCGCGCCCTCAATAAAGAAGAGCCTTCCTTCACACCCATAACCGGCGTTGACCCGCCGGAGTGGCTCAGCGAATCCGCTGCGACAATGTGGAGAATGGTCTCTAAAGAGCTGTGCGCGCAGGAGGTTTTGTGCGCCACGGATTTACACAACCTCGAAATGTTTTGTGTGGCCTATGCCAACGCCCGCGCTGCGCAGGTAGACGTTACTAATAATGGAATCACCGTAACCGGCGCAATGGGCGGTGTGATCAAGAACCCGGCGCTGACCGTGCTGAATGAAGCAATGCGGCAGATGGCTTCCTTCGGAGGCATGCTCGGGCTGGACCCCAGCAGCAGACAGCGCCTGATTGGGGGGAACAAAAAACAGTCGGACAACCCCTTTAAGAATCTATGACACGCAAAGCCTACCCCAACGTGAACGCCGCAAATCAGTATGCCCGCGACATCGTCCGGGGAAAAACTGTGGCGTGCCGCTACGTCATCGATGCGTGCCAGCGGCACCTTGATGATCTGGCGAAAGAGAAAACGAAAAAGTTTCTATACCGGTTCGATAAAGACCTGGCGGAAAAGGCGGCTAAGTTCATTCAGCTCCTGCCGCATACCAAAGGTGAATGGGCCTTCAAACGCATGCCCATCACCCTGGAGCCCTGGCAGCTGTTTATCGTCTGCTCGGCGTTCGGCTGGGTGCGGAAGGGGACAAAGTTGCGTCGCTTCCGTGAGGTCTATACCGAGATCCCCCGTAAGAATGGTAAGTCAGCAATATCCGCCGGGGTGGCGCTCTTCTGTTTCACCTGTGACGACGAGTTTGGCGCGGAGGTTTACTCCGGCGCCACGACGGAAAAGCAGGCGTGGGAGGTGTTCCGCCCGGCGCGTCTGATGTGTAAGCGTACCCCGGCGCTATGTGATGCCTTTGGCGTTGAGGTGAATGCCTCCAACATGAACCGGCCGGAAGATGGCGCGCGCCTTGAACCCCTGATCGGCAACCCCGGCGACGGCGCTTCTCCGAGCTGCGCCATTGTGGACGAATACCACGAACACGATACCGACGCGCTCTACACCACCATGCTGACAGGTATGGGAGCCCGGCGTCAGCCGCTGATGTGGGCCATTACTACTGCGGGCTACAACATCGAGGGGCCGTGCTACGACAAGCGCCGGGAAGTTATCGAAATGCTGAACGGCACGGTACTTAATGATGAGCTCTTCGGTGTGATTTACACCGTTGATGAGGGTGACGACTGGACCGACCCGGCGGTGCTGCGCAAGGCCAATCCTAACATGGGGGTGTCGGTCTACAGCGATTTCCTGCTGAGCCAACAGAAGCGTGCCATGAACAACGCCCGCCAGGCCAACGTTTTTAAAACCAAGCATCTGAATATCTGGGTATCAGCCCGGGCGGCTTACTTCAATCTGGTCAGCTGGCGCAACTGCGAGGATGAGACGCTTACGCTCGAGCAGTTTGAGGGGCAGCCTTGTTATCTTGCGTTCGACCTGGCGCGAAAGCTCGACATGAACAGCATGGTGCGGATCTTTACTCGTGATATCGATGGCAAACGGCACTATTACTGTATAGCGCCCAAGTTCTGGGTGCCCTATGACACGGTATACAGCACCGACACCGATCATCAGCGTACTGCTGAACGCTTCCAGAAATGGGTGAACTCCGGTCATCTGGAGGTAACCGAAGGTGCAGAGATCGATTACCGCGTCATCCTGGAGGAAGCGAAGGCGGCCAACCGGCAGAACCCGGTAGAGGAATCGGCCATTGACCCCCACGGAGCCACGAACCTTTCCCACCATCTGGCCGATGAGGGGCTCAACCCGATAACCATCGTCCAGAACTACACCAATATGTCGGACCCGATGAAGGAGGTTGAGGCGGCGATAGAGGCCGGGCGCTTCCACCATGACGGGCACCCCATACTGACGTGGTGTATTTCTAACGTGGTGGGCAAGCACCTGCCTGGTAACGATGACGTTGTGCGACCAATTAAGGAGCACAGCGAGAATAAAATCGACGGGGCCACCGCCCTGATCATGGATATCGGCCGGGCCATGCTGCCAGACACGCGGCAGGATCTTAACGGCTTCTTTGAAAACCCCATCATGGTAGGTTTCTGATGAATAAAAATAAGCAGCCGGGCAAGGTGAAAAGCGCCTTGCTCAACTGGCTGGGCGTGCCCATCAGCCTGACTACCGGGACGTTCTGGCAGGAGTGGTACGGCACGAGCAGCAGCGGCAAGGTGGTTACAGCGGATAAAGCGATACGGCTTTCGGCGGTCTGGTCCTGCGTCCGGCTCCTGAGCGAGTCGGTTTCTACATTGCCGGTCAAGATCTACACCCGGCAGGCTAACGGCTCGCGCAAGCTGGCGCAGGATCATCCTGTTTACCAGGTGCTGTGCCGTCGCCCCAACCTCGAAATGACGCCATCCCGATTCATGCTTATGGTGGTGGCAAGCATCTGTTTACGTGGCAACGCCTTCGTCGAAAAGCTCTTTATCGGCAGCAAGCTGGTATCGCTGGTGCCGCTGCTACCCCAGAACATGGTAGTGAAGCGGCTGGACACTGGCCGGCTTGAGTACACATATACTGAAGACGGCAAAAAACGTGTTATCCAGGAAAAGAACCTGATGCATATTCGCGGGTTCGGTCTCGATGGTGTCTGCGGCATGATGCCGATGATGACAGGGCGTGACGTGATCGGCGCGGCGATGGCAGTCGAAGAGTCAGCAGCCAAGATTTTCGAGAACGGCCTGCAAAGCTCAGGGTTTCTCTCTGCTGACGCAGCACTTGATAAAGATCAGAGAGAACGCCTTCGGCAGTATATGCAGGCGTTTACTGGCTCTAAAAACGCCGGGAAAATTATGGTGCTTGAGGGCGGACTGAAATACCAGAACGTTACCATGAACCCCGAGGCGGCGCAGATGCTGGAGTCGCGATCGTTCAGTATCGAGGAAATCTGCCGCTGGTTCCGCGTGCCGCCGTTTATGGTCGGGCACACGTCAAAGCAAAGCAGTTGGGCGTCGAGCCTCGAGGGAATGAACCTCCAGTTCCTGACGCATACACTGCGCCCGCTGCTGGTGAACATTGAGCAGGAGATCTCCCGCTGCCTGTTGAACGGTGAAGAGGATCTCTTTGCCGAGTTCTCGGTAGAAGGGCTGTTGCGCGCAGACAGTGCTGGCCGGGCGGCGTATTACACCAGTGCGCTGCAGAACGGCTGGATGTCCCGCAACGACGTGCGCCGCCTGGAGAATATGCCTCCTATCGAAGGCGGCGATATTTACACGGTGCAGCTCAACCTGACGCCACTCGAAGATTTGAAACAGAACAGCCAGGCCGCGCAGGCATTCGCACTGCGGCAGGTTCATAACCACGTATTCCCCGATATTCCCTTCGAACAGTCACCGCTGAAAAAAGCGGCTTAGGAGCATCCATGACGATTAAAAGCCTTCCGGCTGCGCCGGAGGGGCGACCTTTTGCGCGCGAAAAACCTGATCTGCCGGCTGCGGCAATGGAACGCTGGAACGGTGGCATCCGCGCCGCCCGCGAAGGTGACAACAGCATTTCCATCTTCGACGTGATCGGCGCTGATTACTGGGGGGAGGGCGTGACGGCCAGCCGCATAGCTGGCGCGCTGCGTTCGCTCGGTGGCGCTGACGTGACGGTTAACATCAACAGCCCGGGCGGCGACATGTTCGAAGGTCTGGCGATTTACAACCTGCTGCGCGAGTACGAAGGCCGGGTAACCGTTAAGGTTCTCGGCCTGGCAGCGTCTGCCGCCTCGGTCATCGCAATGGCCGGTGACGACGTGCAGATCGGGCGCGGTGCGTTCCTGATGATCCACAACTGCTGGGTCTATGCGATGGGCAACCGCCACGACCTGGCGCAGATCGCCGCTGACATGAAGCCGTTTGATAAAGCGATGAGCGATATCTACCAGGCTCGCAGCGGCCTTGATGCCGACACCGTCGACAAGATGATGGATGGCGAAACCTATATCGGCGGCAGTGATGCAGTGGCTAAGGGCTTTGCTGACAGTCTCCTCTCAGCTGATGAGATAGCTGACGACGACGACAGCCCGGCGGCGGCGCTCCGCAAACTCGATGCGCTGTTGGCGAAAACCAATACGCCGCGCTCAGAGCGTCGAAAACTTCTTAAAGCTTTATCCGGCAGCAAGCCTGGCGCTGCTGCCGACCCTGAAGGTACGCCGGGCGCTACCGACACCATCCAACCTGAAAACATTAAACAACTTGAAGACGCGCTGGCCGCGTTCGGCAAATAAGGAATAAATATGTCTGACGTTAATGATTTACTGAAGAAAGTTTCTTCAAAACTTGAAGAAGTTTCGAGCAACTTCAGCAAACAAGCCGAGAAGGCTCTGGATGAAGCAAAAGCGTCCGGCAAGCTTTCTGAAGAAACAAAGGGGATGGTCGATAAAATCGCGACCGAACATAACTCCCTTAACGATGCGCTGAAGATGCTTAAGTCCTCAGTAGGCGAAATTGAGCAGAAGGTTGCCGAGATGCCGCTGGCGAATGCCGTCAGGGTGATCGAGACCGTAGGTCAGACCGTTATCAGCAGCGAAGCGCTGAAAGCTTTCGCGGCAAGCGTTGAAGGCGGGAAGCGCGTCAGCGTTCCGGTGAATGCTGCGCTGATTTCCACTGACGTGGCAACCGGTGTGGTTGAGCCGCAGCGCCTGCCGGGTATTGATACAGCGCCGAAGCAGCGCCTCTTCATCCGGGATCTGATTGCGCCGGGCCGCACCTCTGCACCGGCCATCTTCTGGGTGCAGCAGACTGGCTTCACCAATGCGGCGAAGGTTGTGCCTGAAGGTACCGCCAAGCCGTACAGCGATATCCAGTTCGCCACGCAGATCACCCCGGTGACCACCATCGCGCACATGTTCAAAGCGTCCAAGCAGATCCTGGACGATTTCGCTCAGCTGCAGTCAACCATCGACGCCGAGATGCGTTACGGCCTGAAATATGTTGAAGAGCAGGAGATTCTCTTTGGCGATGGTACCGGCGCGCACCTGAAAGGCATCGTGCCGCAGGCGTCTGCTTACGACGCTGCCTTTACGGTTGAGCAACAGAACGGTATTGATGATCTCCGTCTCGCGATGCTCCAGGCTCAGCTGGCACGCTTCCCGGCTTCCGGCCACGTCCTGCACTTCATTGACTGGGCGAAGATTGAACTCACCAAAGACACGCTGGGCCGCTACATTCTGGCGAACCCTGCGGCGCTGACCGGTCCTACCCTGTGGGGCCTGCCGGTTGTGGCAACTGAGGCCGCAGCATTCCAGGGCAAATTCCTGACCGGTGCGTTTAACGCCGCGGCGCAGCTGTTCGATCGTGAAGATGCCAACGTGGTTATCTCCACCGAGAACGCCGACGACTTCGAGAAAAACATGATCTCGATTCGTTGCGAAGAGCGCCTGGCGCTGGCCGTGAAACGTCCGGAAGCGTTTATTTACGGTTCCTTCACCGCGCCTGCTGCTGGCGGCGGTGCGTAAACCTTAACGGCGGCCTGCGGGCCGCTTTTCTTTTTCCTTAAAGGAGACAGCCATGAAGCTGATCGCTATCAAGCCCATCTACTTTGAAGGCAACGTGCTTACTGAAGGCACCGAGTTTGAGACGCTGGAGCAACACGGCCGCAACCTTCTTGCCAGCGGTTACGCTCAGGAGCCTGGCGAGAAAAAGCTGGATCCTAATAAAGAGCAAAAGCCGAAAGGGAATGGCAAGGCCAAATAAGGAGCGGGCATGCTGACCAAAGAGCAGGTTAAGCGCCACTGCAACATTGAGCAGGATTTCACGGAAGACGATATCTGGATCGATACCAGTATCAAAGCTGCGGCGCGGTACGTCGAAACATGGACCCGCCGGCGGCTTTATGACACTGCCGATGATCCAGGTTATCTGTCTGACCCTGATCGGTTGCTTTATGGCGCAGATATCGAAATGGCCATGTTGATGCTTATCGCACACTGGTACGCCAATCGTGAGACGGTCAGCACTGGCAGCAGCACTTCCGCTTTGGAGTTCTCAACTGAAGCACTTCTTCAACCTTACCGGATATATGGCGTATGAAAGCAGGACGGCTACGACACCGGGTTACGTTACAAAAGCCAGCGTCGGGGCGCCTGCCTTCGGGGCAGCCTGCCACTGGCTGGGTGGATGTGACATCTGTCCGCGCTGAGGTGGCGGATGTGTCGGGGCGAGAGCTGATAGATGGCGGCGCTGAGATAAGCAGCACCACTACACGGATCTGGATGCGTCGCTACCCTGGCATTCAGGTATCAACGGGATGGCGTGCCATTCACCTGCCGCCAACCGGAAATGGAGAGATATACGACATCAAGTCGGCTATCTCTGCCGAGAACGGTACCCGCCTGGAGTTGCTTTGTGAGAAGGGGGTGAAGCAGTGATCTCAACGAGTCTTGATTTCTCCGGCCTGGCCGATATCGCTACGGATCTGGAAACGCTAAGCCGGGCAGAAAATAACAAGGTTTTGCGTGATGCCACTCGTGCGGGCGCTCAGGTTCTGAAAGAAGAGGTAGAGAATCTCGCGCCAGTCAAAACCGGCAAGATGAAAAAAAACGTGGTGGTGGTGACCCAGAAAGGACGTCGCCGCGGCGAAATCACTTCCGGCGTACATATCCGGGGAGTCAATCCGGACACTGGCAACAGCGATAACACAATGAAGGCAGACAACCCGCGCAATGCGTTTTACTGGCGTTTTGTGGAGCTCGGTACATCGAATATGCCCGCGCATCCCTTTGTCCGCCCGGCGTTTGATACCCGGCAGGAAGAAGCAACGCAGGCAGCGCTGGCGCGAATGAATCAGGCTATCGACGAGGTACTGGCGAAATGACCGAAGCCGATATCTATCCACGCCTCAGCGCGCTGGCAGGCGGCAACGTCTTTCCGTACGTGGCGCCGCAGGGAACCTCTGCACCATGGGTGATCTACCTGTTGCCTTCCTCAGCCAGTGAGGATGCTTTCTGCGGACCGGCAGAAACAGCAAGCACGGTTCAGGTTGATGCGTGGGCCTCGTCGATTGATGACGCCCGGGCGCTGCGTAATCAGGTTAAAGCCGCTCTGGCCGATCTGCATCCTGTTGGACTGAACGAGATCAATGACTATGAGCCTGACACCGGACTTTACCGGGCCATGCTTGAAGTTCAGATCTGGCAATAAATCATCATCACATTAACTCTGCCGCCTCCGGGCGGCTTTTTTATATCCGGAGATCACCATGTCCTCAAAGTACGAAAAAACACAGGGAACGAAAATCAACGTTTCCGCCGATCCGGCAACTACCGTCAATCCCACTGGCGCTACCTGGCAGTCTATCAACTGCTCGACCAAAGAGCTGAGCTATACCGGCGGCCAGAAGTCAGATATCGACACTACCACGCTCTGCTCTACCGAGCAGGAGATGACGAACGGCCTGGCCGCGCCGGGTGAAATGACAGTTTCCGGAAACTGGTCCTCAGAAGAAGAGGGGCAGAACACGCTGCGCACCGCTTACGACACTGACGCGCTGCATGCGTTTCAGGTGATCTTCCCGTCCGGCAACGGTTACGCGTTTCTGGCTGAAGTGCGCCAGAACAGCTGGAGCCTAGGCACCGCCGGGGTGGTGACCGCATCGTTTACGCTGCGCATCAAAGGCAAGCCCGTCCCGATCGTCCCTGCACCCTCTGCAGGCTAATAACAGCGGCGAAAGCCGCTTTTTCTGACTTCAAACGAGAAAATGAAATGGCCAATAAGGTTTCACAGAGTTCACTTCGCTCGCTCGCGCTGGCGCCGATGGCAGGCTTCCGTACCAAAACCATCACCGTTCCGGAGTGGAAAAACGCCAGGGTAAAACTGCGTGAGCCGTCAGCGCAGGCCTGGCTTGAATGGCAGCAGGTGCTTAACCCGAAGCAGGGAGAAGGCGAACCAGAAGAGCTGACAGCAGCCGAACGCGCGCTGCGTAACAAGAGCGCTGATGTGGTGCTCTTTATTGATGTGCTGCTGGAGGAAGACGGTACGCAGGTCTTCAGCGAAGAGGATAAGCCACAGGTCGAGCAGTTCTATGGCCCGGTACACTCCCGCCTTCTCAAGCAGGCGCTTGACCTGACTACTTCGGCGGCCGAGGTGGAAAAGCCGTAAGCCAGCCCGGCACGTTCTTCCTGATGACGCTGGCGCTCCGTCTGGGGCGCACGCTTGATGAACTGAAGCAAACCCTGACGGCCAGGGAGTTGCGCATGTGGATAGAGTTTGACCGCATCAATCCCATCAGCGATCGGCGCGGCGATATTCAGGCGGCACAGATTTCCGCTGCCGTGCTTAACTCTCAGGGCGCTAAGGTCAGCATGGATGATGTGATCCTCCAGTGGAATGCCACTGAACAGGAAGAGAGCAATGACGGGTTGGAAGGGTTTTTTGCGGCGCTTGCCGGATAGTGATGCTAGGTCACATGCCATCTTCATATTTTGTTGCAAGCATGATCCCTGTTAGGATTAGTCCGAACGATACCTTAGGGGATGAAGTGATGAAAAAATTATCTGTATTATTTTTAGTGATGAGCACCTTTATTGGTGCAGCCAATGCCACGGAATCTGATGAATTACAGAATGACGGTTCATGGTTCTATAAATCTAAAGTTAACAAACTAACAGACTCCACTGACGTTGTAGCAATAAATAGCACGAAAGATATCTATGTGAAGCAAGGTACTGAACGTAGCACTTCTCTTGTTTTAAGGTGCAATGAAAACTCTACGGATGCCTACCTGTCCGTAACTGATTATCTTGGAGTTGACTCACCACGAGTGACCATCAGATATGATGGGGGTAAACCGCAGAAAATTACGTGGACTCCGGGTGAGGGAGGTGATTCAGCCTTCGCTCCCAATGCGGTGCTTTTTATAAAAGAATTATCGAAGCATAAAAAGCTAGTCATTGGGTTTGAACCCTATGGTTCAACCATGCAAATAGTTGAGTTCGATCTTGCAGGAATTGATAATATCGCTAAAAAGATATCCGCTGCCTGTAACTGGAAGATTTAGCATGAAAAAATATATATTTTTGATATTTATTTTAGTACTGGCGGTTGGAGGATTCATCATCAATTCAATGACGGTATTCTCTGTCCAACCAATTGGGGCTGTGCCAGAAGGTACAACTTTATTAATATGGAAAAAAGGAGATATGCCATTTTTTGAAAGCCCGGATGGGATGTGCATAAGGAAGCAAGGGTATGTAAGTCTTATGTGCAGAACTATTGCTCTAGGAGCGACTATTGATGAAGATTCAATAGTTATGAGGCTACCATATATAAAATCCGCATATTTACTTTCAACTGGCAATAAAGAGTTTGATAAATAAATTTATGTTACTGAAAAGCCCCGCACTGCGGGGCTTTTTTATTTGTGGAGGCTAATCATTGGCTACCTTGCGTGAACTTATTATCAAAATTTCTGCGAACTCCCAGTCATTTCAAACTGAAATTTCCCGCGCTTCTCGTATGGGTCAGGATTATTATCGCACCATGCAAAATGGTGGCCGGCAAGCTGCAGCTGCTGCGCGTGAGAGCGAGAAAGCACTGTCCGATCTTACAAGTGGTTTTGCAAGCGCAGGCCGGGCTGCCGCAGCGGCTTCAGCAGCCTTTGCAACTGGCAAGCTAGTCCAGATCGCTGACGAATGGACTTCTGTAAATGCCCGGTTAAAACAAGCGTCCAGCACCACTGACGACTTTACCAGTTCTCAGATACAGCTCATGCAGATTAGCCAGCGAACAGGCACTGCGTTTTCTGATAATGCTAATCTTTTCTCACGTGCAGCCGCTTCTATGCGGGAGTTTGGTTATGACTCTTCGGATGTGCTTAAAATAACCGAAGCGGTTTCTACCGGGCTGAAAATATCTGGCGCTAGCGCTGAAGAGTCTGGGTCTGTTATTACGCAGTTTAGCCAGGCGCTGGCCCAGGGCGTTCTTCGTGGCGAAGAGTTTAATGCCGTTAACGAGTCCGGCGATCGCGTTATCAGGGCTCTGGCTGCTGGAATGGGTGTCGCTCGAAAAGACCTTAAAGCTATGGCGGATCAGGGTCAGCTGACGATTGATAAAGTCGTGCCAGCTATGATAAGCCAGCTCGATAATTTGCGGGGGGAGTTTAGCTCCATGCCGCAGACTGTTTCCGGATCACTGCAAAAAGTAACCAACTCCTTTATGGCATGGGTTGGTGGCATCAACCAGGCGACAGGTGCTACTTCTGCTTTATCTGGAGGGCTTGATGGTGTCGCCGGAACACTGGATTCCCTTACATCCTCAGCAGTGAGCGGCGCTCTGAACGACGTCGCTAATAACATGTCCACCATTACAACAGTTGCTGGTGCGCTGGTTGGAGTTGGACTGGCGAAGTATCTCGGGGGGGTCGTCAGCAGCGCCTCGGGGGCCACAGCCTCTTTGCTTTCCGCCGCTAAAGCAGAAGTCGCTCTTGCCGTCGCGCAGGAAAAAGCAGCCCAGTCGGCAGTGGCTGCTTCAAGAGCTGAGGTATATAGGGCACAACAGGCCGTTCAGACAGCCCGCAGTGCTGATGTGCAGGCGGCTCAGCGAGAAAAGGTTGCCGCCGCAGAGGCGAAGGTTACAGCAGCTCAAACGCGTTTGAGTACTGCGTTAACCAGCGGTACAGCGACAGAAAAAGTCAGGGCGCGCGCCGCTCTTGAGCGAGCACAATCCGGTCTTGCAGCGGCTAAAAACGCTGATGCTCAGACAGTCGCTGAAACAAGACTGGCATCAGCGCAGGCGGCGCTTACCCGCAACCTTTCAGGCAGGATCGCAGCACAGAACAACCTGAACAGTGTTACATCAGTTGGTTCGCGTCTTTTGGGCGGAGCAATGGGATTGATCGGGGGCGTCCCAGGTCTGGTGATGCTTGGTGCAGGTGCATGGTATGCCATGTACCAGAATCAGGAGCAGGCCCGCCAGTCAGCGCAGGAATATGCCAGCCAGATAGATGAGATCCGCGAAAAGACATCTAAGATGTCGCTTCCTGACACAGACGATAATCGCAAGAAAACCATTGAAGCGCTGGCCGAGCAAAATAGGCTTGTCACCGAACAGCAGGGGAAAGTTGAGACCTTAAAAGGTCAAATTGATGATCTCAATGCTGCGAGGGGTAAACCCGGCATCACTGGAGAAAACGATCTTAATATAGTGCGCGCCATTTCCATTGTTACAGGTGATTTAGCTGTCGAGGAAGACAAGCTCAATCAACTCCGGGAGCAGGCACGCATTATTCAGCAGGCTCTGGCAGAAATCGAGCGTCGCAGGACTGACCAGCTCCGCGAGCAGGCATGGAAGCAAAACCAAGCTTATTACTCTTTGCTGATGATGAATGGCCAGCATTCTGAGCTAAACAGATTGCTTTCACTTGGTAATCAGCTTCTCTCATCAAGAAACGCTCTGGTTAATGTCCCGTTTGCCATTCCACAGGCTCCAGTATCAACCCAAGATCAGCAAAGCCTTATTCAAAAGCAACAGCAGGCAGAGCTTGCCGGATTAACCGGTCTTGCTAGGGCTCGTAAGCAAGCGCAATTTGAACTCGAAAAAATGGGCCGTACAGGTCCTGAAAACTCAAAGTATGCTGCCGACTATACAAAGGCGGCCGAGGACGACTACAACAATGCGCAGCGGGTTGCTGCCGCCCAAAAATCTCAGGCTGATGCTACACGCGACGCAGGAAAGGCCGCTCGTGAAGCAGCGCAAACAGCCGAGCAGTACAGCCGAAAAATGGCAGACCTGAGTATCGCTACCGAAGTGCAAAAGGTTCGCGCTACACAGGGCGAGCAGGCTGCTGAATTATTTGCCGCATCGCATGAGAACGGAACTAAATGGAGCGAAGAGCAGCGTAAATCCATAGAGGCCGGGGCTGTGGCGCTGGCCCAGTGGTCGCAAAAAGCTGACGAGGCAGTTCGCAAACAGCGTGAGATGACCGACGCGCTTAAGGATCTCAAAGACGCCGCGCGCCGATATCAGGATGAAACAAACCTGAATGTCGCCACGTCAGGGATGGGGAGTCGTGATCAGGATCAGTACCGTGAACGACAGGAAGTAGAGCGGGTCTTTGATAAAACGGATAAAGGCGCAGAGGCTGTTGCCGCCCGCGCTTCGGCGCTGGATGCACTTGATAAAAAATACCAACAGGCTAAAGCCAGCGAACTGGACTGGCGGGCCGGTGTAAGCGCTGGTCTTGCTGACTGGATGGATAGTGTCAGCAATATCGCGGGCACGGTTTCGCAGGGCATTACCTCGACCATGAACAGCGCTCTGGATAACGTCGCTTCTATGCTTGTGCGTGGAAAGGCGGACTGGAAAGAGTGGGGACTATCTGCGCTTGAGATGATCGCAAAAGTCAGTCTGCAGATGGCTGCTGTCAGCGCGCTGGGTAGTTCTTCCTCTGGGATTTTGGGCTCTATTGTAGGCAGCGTGGCGGGGGCAGTGGGCGGAGGTGCAGCAGCTGGCGCAACGCCGTCTGGTGCATATTCCGCAGCTGCAGGTGCACTCACCTTCAACGCCAAAGGCGGAGTTTACGACTCACCCTCGCTTAGCGCCTTTAGCAACAGCATTGTCGATACGCCGACATTCTTTGCATTTGCTAAAGGGGCGGGCGTCATGGGCGAGGCCGGGCCGGAGGCAATCATGCCGCTGACCCGGGCCGCGGATGGGTCTCTCGGTGTGCGAGCCGTATCTTCAGGCGTTAATACTGCTACTGGTAATGGCAATACAGCCATCACTGTTCACTCCCCGGTCAGCATCACCCAGGATGGTTCTGCGGGTGAAATCAGTAACGCCAATACCGCCAGCACAGCACTCCAGCTCGAAGGTATTGTTCAGCAAACCCTCACCGATCGCCTGAAGAAAGAAATATCTCCGGGCGGCATCCTCTATCGCCGTTAAGGAGCAATATGGCAATCGACACTTTTACCTGGTGCGTCCGTGTCGGGAGTAGTGGGTCAAATACTGTGGCCACGCTTCAGGCGCAGTTCGGGGATGGATATAAGCAGGTGGCTGGCGCCGGGATCAACGCTGAGGCAGAAACATGGAACCTGACGTGTAACGGCAAAGTAGAGGCAATGAAGGTGCTGCGTGATTTTCTTCTAAGCCACGTAACAAGATCGTTCTGGTGGGTTAATCCGTGGGGCGAGAAAAAGCTTTACCGGATAAAGGCTGACTCAGTAAGCCCCGCATTTCCTATGGGGGGCTTTGTCGAAATATCATTTGTTTTCGAGCAGTCCTTTGCGCCTTAGAAAACCCGCATTCATCCGGCCGCTTATGCGGCCTTTTTTATGGACTGAATATGAGCTTTACGAATGACGTACAGAAACTCGAGCCGGGGGAGCTAATACAGCTCATCGAGATCGACGGTACCGCCTTTGGCATGGATACCATACTCCGATTTCACGCGCACAATATTGCAGCCCCGGGCTGGGCTGCGTTCGCTGCTGATAACCTGCCAGCCATTATCTGGCAGGGACAGCAGTATGACCCTTACCCGTATGAGCTGAAAGGGCTGGAGCTGTCCAGTACCGGGGCGCAGCCCACCCCCACGCTTTCCGTGTCCAACGTTGGAAACTACGTTACCGCGCTGTGCCTGGAGTACGATGACATGGTCAAGGCGAAGGTGAAGATCCACACCACAATGGCGAAATACCTGGACGCGGCCAACTGGACAGCCGGCAACCCGAACGCCAGCCCGGCCGACGAACGCGTGCAGCTTTTTTACGTTAACGCCAAAACCGCCGAAACGAGGGTACAAATCGACTTTGAGCTGTGCTCACCGTTTGACATCCAGAACCTGCAGCTGCCCACCCGGCAAATCACCCCCGTCTGCACCTGGTGCATGCGGGGCTGGTACCGCACCGGCACCGGATGCGATTACAACGGCAACCGCTATTTCCTCAAAGACGGCACCCCCACCGATAATCCTTCGCTGGATGTGTGCAGCGGCCTGCTGCAGGACTGCGAAGCGCGCTTCGGGGCTGGCAACCCGCTGTCGTTTGGCGGCTTCCCGGCGGCAAACCTTCAGGGAAAATAATCATGCGAAAAAAACTGATGGATGCGATCCGTGCCCACGTTGAGGCGGAGTATCCGAAAGAGGCCTGTGGAGTCGTGGTGCAGGCCGGGCGGGCGCAGCAGTACATACCATGCCGCAATATTTCAGGGACACCCAACGAAGCCTTCACGCTTTCCCCCGAGGACACGCTCGCAGCGTCGGAGCTGGGTGAGATCATTATGGTCATCCACTCCCATCCGGATGTGGTCCAGCTCGTGCCATCAGAAATGGACCGTGTGCAGTGTGACTGGTCTGGCGTTGAGTGGGGCATTATGAGCTGGCCGGACGGGGACTTTTGTACTCTGGCGCCACGTGAAGACCGGGATTATGCCGGGCGGCGCTGGGTACTCGGCTTTGCCGATTGCTGGTCTCTGATCCGCGAGTGGTATCAGCGAGAGCATGGCATCACCCTGGGCGATTACTCAGTGCCGTACGAGTGGTGGGAGCAGGGCGAAAACCGCTATGACGATCACTGGGAGGCCGAGGGATTCATCCAGATTGACCCGTCTGATATGCAGCCCGGCGATATGATCATGATGCGAGTACAAGCCCAGGTGACCAATCACGCAGCTATCTACCTCGGGCGCCATGAGCACCAGGAAAATATCATGCTGCACCACAACTTTGGCAGTCTGTCTGCCCGGGTGCCCTATGGCAAATATTACCGTGACCGCACCGTTCGCGTAGTCAGGCATAAGGAACTGATGAATGCTGAAAACACTGATTCTTGAAGGCCGCATGGCGAAGAAATTCGGGCGTGAGCATCAGTTTCACGTTGACGATTTGCGAGAGATGCTGCGCGCCATGTGTAGCCAGGTCCCCGGCTTTAAACGCTACATGTCAGAGGGGCATATGACGGGGATCCGCTTCGCCTTCTTCAATGGCAAAAATAATATCGGTCTCGAAGAGTTCGACATGACCCGCGGTAGCGAGGTGTACCGGATTTCAGCCATTGTTGAAGGATCGAAAAGAGCCGGTGTACTACAGGTCGTTATCGGGGCGGTGGCTCTCGTGGCCGCATATTTTACCGCGGGCGCATCGCTGACGGCGATAGGCCTGAGCACAGCTGCTGCAACCGCTACAACAACGGCGCTCACCGGCCTGGGCCTGTCGATGATGCTGGGCGGCGTGGTGCAGCTGCTGACCCCGCAGCCAAAATATAACGTTGGTGCGTCGTCCAGCGCGGACAACAAGCCCAACTATGCCTTTGGCGCGCCGGTGAACACCGTGGCGATGGGTTATCCGGTCCCCCTGGATTACGGCGAACCTGAAATAGGCGGTCCGATAATCAACGCAGGGATCTTCTCCAGCGACCAGCAGTAAAATATGACCAACTCCAGGCCACCTCAGGGTGGCTTTTTTTATGGGTGAAATATGCGACTTCTCGAAGGTGAGACCATTATTCAGGGACGTAAAGGCGGAGGAAGCAAACCGCACACCCCTGTTGAGGCTCCGGACGACCTGCTGTCGACGGCAACACTAAAAATGCTGGTGGCCATCGCGGAGGGTGAAATCCAGGGTGATCTGACCGCGCAGAAAATTTTCCTCAACGACACGCCGCTGGCCAACGATGACGGCAGTTTCAACTTCACCGGCGTGAAGTGGGATTTTCGCCCGGGAACGCAGGACCAGACATACATTCAGGGTCTTCCGGATACCAGTAACGAGCTTTCAGCAGGTGTGACGGTAACCACCACCGCGCCCTGGACTCGCCAGTTCACTAACCTGACGCTGGATGCCGTGCGTATCAAGCTCAGCCTGCCTGTGCAGTACACCTATAAAGACAACAACGACATGGTTGGCACAGTCACCGAGTACGCTATCGATCTCTCCACTGATGGCGCAGCCTGGCAGACGGTGGTTAACGGTAAATTTGACGGGAAGACGACCAGCGAATACCAGCGCGATCACCGCATAGATTTGCCTGCGGCCACAACCAGCTGGGCCGTGCGCGTGCGCCGTATTACCCCGGATTCCGTCGGTAATGCAAAACTGGTCAATGCCTTTAAGGTGTTTTCTTTCGCAGAGGTAATCGACAGCAAATTGCGCTACCCCAACACGGCGCTGCTCTATATAGAGGTCGATGCCAGCCAGTTTACCGCCGGCGCACCAAAGGTTACCTGTCGGCCAAAAGGCAAGCTGGTTCGCGTGCCTGACTCCTACGACCCGGAGACACGCACCTACAGCGGCACCTGGTCGGGTGGCTTCAAAATGGCCTATACCAACAACCCGGCGTGGATATTTTACGACCTGGTGCTGGATGAAATTTACGGCATGGGCACCCGCGTCGATGCAGGAATGATCGATAAGTGGGAGCTGTACGCCATTGCACAGTACTGCGACGATATGGTCTCTGATGGTGCTGGTGGTACCGAGCCGCGCTTTACCTGTAACGTGTGCATCCAGAGCCAGCAGGACGCGTATACCGTTCTCAGCGACCTTGCCGCTGTGTTTCGTGGCATTACCTTCTGGGGCAACGATCAGATATACGTGCGCGCCGACGTGCCGCAGGATGACGTTGATTTTACCTACCATGCCTCGAACGTCATCGACGGGTTATTTACCTATGGTGGCGGCAGCTACAAAAACCGCTATTCGTCTGCGCTGGTGTCGTGGTCCGATCCGCAGAATCATTTCACCGACACTGTAGAACAGGTTTACGACTCCGAACTGGTTCAGCGTTACGGCGTTAACCAGATGACGATGACGGCGATCGGCTGCACCTCCCAGAGTGAGGCGCACCGCCGGGGCCGCTGGGCGCTGCTGTCCAACGCGCGTGACGGAACGGTGTCCTTTGGTGTGGGGCTGGACGGTTACATTCCGCTGCCAGCGGAGATTATCGGTATCGCGGATCCGTTCCGCGCAGGCAAGCAAAACGGCGGGCGTATCCGGTCAGGAAGCGGTCGCAGCGTTGAGCTTGATCGCCCCGTTGATTATTCCGCCGGTGACCGCCTGGTGGTTAATCTCCCCGACGGCAAGGCGCAGACTCGCACGATCGCATCAGTCAGCGCGGACAAACAGACGGTGACAGTCACTACCTCTTTCAGGCTGCCGCCGGAGCCAGGTGCCGTGTGGGCTATCGACAGCGATAATCTCGCTATCCAGTATTTCCGCGTCACCTCTATCCGGGCGAACGACGACAGCAATGGCGGCTTCACCATCACTGCGGTTCAGCATGATCCGGATAAGTACCGCTATATCGATGACGGTGTACGTATCACGCCAGCGCCAGTGACAGTAACGCCTATCAGCGTCATTCCTGCGCCCCAAAATATTGTCATCACAGAAACCGATCACATAGAGCAGGGGCTGACGGTCGCCACCATGAATGTGTCCTGGGACCGTGTTGAAGGTGCGATCCGGTACCAGGCCCAGTGGCGCAAGGATAACGGCGACTGGGTTAACGTTCCGGTGACCAGCGCCCAGGGATTTGCGGTGCAGGGTATCTACACCGGGAGCTACGATGTGCGGGTTCGTGCGCTGAACGCTCAGGAGTCCAGTTCGCCATGGGGCTACGCTGACACGACCTACCTGACAGGGAAGACGGGCAAGCCCGGCACGCCGCAGAACCTGCTGGCGAGCGACGATGTGGTCTGGAACATTAACGTTACCTGGGCGTTCCCTGATGGTGCCGGCGACACGGCTTATACCGAGATTCAGCGTGCCACCACTGACGACAAGGCGAACCCGCTGGCGCTGTCCACCGTCCCTTATCCGTCAACCAGCTACCAGCATGGGCCAATGCCTTCTGGCGTCCGGCAGTGGTACCGCGCACGCCTTGTGGATCGTATCGGCAATGCCGGAGACTGGACAGACTGGGTAATGGGCACATCTTCCATCGATGTGAGCGCAATCGCGGCTGATATCCTGGAGCAGATGAAGGATACAGAGGTCTTTAAAGACCTGATTGAGAACGCCGTAAACAGCAACCAGACCATCGCCGACATGGCTGCATCTATTGCAGATAATGCCGATCAGCTGGCGGCGGCCGTCGGCGCAACCCGCGAGACTGCCGAGGGTATCATCCAGAACGCGCTGGCCATCGCCGAGGTGACGTTCCGGCAGTCTGCTCAACAGGGTGCAAACTCGGCTCAGTTTGAGCAGCTTCGCGAGGTGATCGCCACTGAAACGGAGGCGCGCGTTACCGACGTTACCCGCCTGGATGCGGAAACCGAGGCTAACGCGGCGAGCATTACTGAAGTGCGTCAGGCGCTGGCAACCGAGGAGGAGGCGCGGGCGACGGCGGTTAACCAGCTGACGGCGGCCACGAAAACTGCATCTGATAAAGCCGATTCGGCAGCAGAGGAGAGCGCGCAGAACACCGCGGCGATCACAGAGCTTGACCAGGTGGTTACGACGCTGGACAGCTCCACCGCCTCACGTTTCGAGGAGATCACCGGCAAAACGGATGCTGCCAGCGGCGGCGTACGGAGTACGGCGGTCGCCCTGATAGAGAGCACCCTGGCGAACGTCAACCTGCAGCAGCGCCTGAGCGTTCAGTATGGCGATAACAAAGCCGGTATAGCGCGCGTTGACAACGTGATGGCGGATGCCAGCCAGGCGGTTAGTGAGTCGCTGAAAACGCTGGATTCCAGCGCTGGTGGCGGCACGTCCAATGTCACTGACCTTGCCAGAACGCTGGCGGACTTCTCGTCAGTCTCGGCGCAGAAAATCAACTCGATGACGGTGACCCTGAACGGACAGACGGCGGCGATCACCCAGAACGCCCAGGCACTTACTGACCTCAGTGGCAACATCAACGCGATGTACTCCATCAAGGTCGGTGTTGCCAGCAACGGGCAATATTACGCGGCGGGTATGGGGATCGGCGTTCAGAACAGCCCCGGCGGAATGCAGTCGCAGATCGTCTTCCTGGCTGACCGGTTCGCCGTTACCACTACCGCAGGTAGTACGGTGACGCTGCCGTTCGTCATCCAGAACGGGCAGGTAATTATCCGTGAAACTGTTATCGGCGACGGTACGATCGGCAATGCGAAAATTGGCGCGTACATCCAGTCGTCAAACTACGTTGTCGGCACTCTGGGGTGGAGGATTGATAAAAACGGTACCATCGAGATAAACGGCGGGGTAGCGGGCCAGGGCAGGCTGGTTATTACCAATAACCGGATCATTTCGTATGACCAGTACGGACGCGTGGCCGCGGTTATGGGGCAAAGACTGTAATGCAGACATTTATCGCTGGAACCAGCTTTGATGCCATCAATTCGATGGCGGTCAACTATGTGATGGATGTCATCGACATCTCCGGCTCTGGTAGCAAGGCCTACCCGGCCGGATGCACCTACCAGGCTAACCTGATGATCGAGACGGCAGTTTCCGCGCTTCCGACTAATAACCCGTATCAGGTAACCGTGTCCGGGAATATTGTCTCATGGAGCGTGGCGACTCCGGTCCGGCTGGTCGTGCTGGCTACGCCAAATACTGGTACCGACAGCAGCTATTTCGGCCAGTCGCTGTATTCATATGACACCTCTGGGAACAAGACGGTAAAGCTGGCCCCGGATTTTGTGCCTTTCTGTCTCGTTGACGTTATAGACGTGCCGCCTGGGGGCCAGTTGATTCAGACCCGGATCCCGGTCAGCCAGAAAATCGTCACGTTTCACCGGCTGCCGAACGCCGACGGGCGGTTATCAACGTCCGTCTATTCGGTGGTTAATTCCGGAGGCTATCACGCATTTTCGTTTAATGCCTCGGGTATTACCCAGACGGGGTGCCGTATTTATGTGTTCTCAAACTACCTGGTCAACATCCCCGACTGGGGCTTCTTTGTCTACCGGGACGGAGTTCTGGTCTGGCACAGCAACTGCCTGCCGCTCAACATGAAACTTTTGACCGGGGATATTTCCTCACCGACACCGCTGGCAGTAACGCCAGGCGTTACGTCTCTGATCTTCGTTCGTGCCGACCCATCAGCGCCTACCAGCGGTGGTTATTTGAATACCAGCTGCTCCGCAGCCGGTTATAAAAACGGAGCGTGGCAGGCGGCGATAGCGAACGTTTTCTCCAGTCGCATAATCACGGCACAGGAGGCCGCATCGGTCACACCCTGGGCGATTCGCGGCTATGTCGGTTACATCGACTGTAGCATCTACGATCAGTATTACCCCTATGCGCTCGGGCTGGTTTAGCTCGCCTGAAACAAACCTTATTCCACACAGACCCGCCGCGTGCGGGTTTTTTATTGTCCGGAGCACACATGATTTATACCACTGGCACGATCGCCGGCAGCGGCAATACCCTCACCGGTACCGGCACCAATTTCACCGCGGCCGGCAGCCTGATCCGTAATGGTTGCACCGTCATTGTTCTGACCAGCCCGCCGCAGGCATTT
This sequence comes from Pseudescherichia sp., assembly GCF_031998825.1. GTDB lineage: Bacteria > Pseudomonadota > Gammaproteobacteria > Enterobacterales > Enterobacteriaceae > Pseudescherichia. Next base: position 39,925 of record NZ_DAMACX010000007.1, on the reverse strand, counting down.
CAGATCACTGACGTTACCAGCGCCACGCAGCTGGCAGTGTCGCCCGCGGTTAACCCGGCCATTCCTGCTGGCACCCGCTATTCAATTCTGCTCAGCGATTCGCTCAGCGTAGACGGACTGGCGCTCGATATCGCCGAGACGTTCGGCATGTATCAGCGATACATGGGCGGGTTCGCCGACGTGATGAATGGCACAGGGATCGTGACGATCACTATTAACGGCGTGTCCGTTAAAGTGCCAGGCATGCAGTCTGTCGCGCAAAAATCTGCAAATGGTGCGGTGCCCCTCGCTCAGGGCGGTACCGGCGCAACGGATGCGGCGGGGGCTAGAAATAACATGGAGCTTGGCACTGCATCGACACGGAATGTACAAAGTTCGCTGCTAGACACAACTTCAGGAGCAATGTTACAGGTTAACTCGTTCGGACTTGGCGCAACGAACTCAAATATTCTGTCAAATGCAAATCTCGCTCCTGCAACAGGTTTCTATGGCGGTAGCGGCCAGGCCAACACCAATTTTTTTGACGCATTTGCTCCTCTTTTGCACATGTATAGATCACCTACAACGTCTACACAGTTGCAAATAGGAATGGATGCCAGGCTATCCGTGCGGTCTATTAATAGCGGCACAGTGGTCGGCTGGAGAGTTTTCTGGTCAGACGGAAACACTATTGTCGATACGAACGGATTCATAAAGCGCGCCTCACCGGTTGTAAAAATACGCAATGATGGGTCATCAGAAACTAATGATGAGTCCGAGGGCGTGACCGTAACCCGTCAGGCGGTGGGGGTCTATCTGGTTGAGGGCTGCCTGGGCCTGAATTCCGACGCGGCATGGGGCGGTATCGATGGCGGGTTTGAAATCCCTAAAGATCGTAATGGCCAGGCGCTGGTCTGGCTGGATTATGAGGTGAATGCCGACGGATCCATATCGGTTAAAACCTACCACCGAACCTACCCGGACGCTCCGGAGTTCGCACGCAATGAACGTGACGGCTATGCCAGCGGCGACCCGATCGACATTCCCGCCGATCAGTTCGTTTCTGTTCGTGTGGAAATGCCGGAAAATTCCATCTACAACCAGAAGCGGCTGGCAGCGGAGGCGCTGGCGATAAAAGATGCTGAAAATACGGACCAAAGTATTAATCCTGATAATCAATAGGCCGTACCATCTTGATCTGGCTCCTTCTTGAAACTACTGTTTATATATACAGCATTTAACAGGGAGGAGCACAGAGTGGCTAAATATTCAGACATTGGCGCGGCATTCACCGCAGCCGTTAAACCAGATCCGAAACGAGGATTTACAGTAACCACTGCTGATTTTGTGCAGCAGCTGGAAGCGCATCATCATCATTGGTCGCTGGAGCAGGCGAACCGGTGGATAGCCCGGTATCAGACCTATTTCCGGGACTACACCCCACATGAGGGTGAGGACCGCTGCTATTTCATGATCAACATGGGGAGGATCATGTAAATGGGATTCCCGTCGCCAGCACAAGATTACGTACAGCGTCCGCTTTGCCTGAACGAGTTATTCAACGTAAACGGCAATACACTGCTGATTGAGACGTCGAGCGGCTGGGCTGTGATCGATAAATCCCGGCGGCCAGCTCAAGGCGTTGTGCTGCTGGTGAGCGTTGACGGCTACAACCAGTTTGCCCGCTGGATGGGTGATGCGCTGATAACTGAGGAAGGCGAAGCGATTGAGGGTGAGGCTCTGGACGGCGTGACTGTAATCGGGCCAGTGACGGCGCTGATCAATGCAGTGGGGCGGGACGACGACTGCCCGGTTCCGTAAGGTATTTCGACGGGGGTTTTACCCCCATTTTACCCCAACGCTACCCCAGGCAGATTACAGGCATAAAAAAACCAGCCGTAAGAGGCTGGTTCTTCTGGGATTTATTGGTCGGCACGAGAGGATTTGAACCTCCGACCCCCGACACCCCATGACAGCACGCTACCATGATAATCAAGGCGCTGCGGACCCTAAAATAATTTTCCATAGTCCACGATATCCATCTACAGACCATCCGCCATACATAACTATCCCTACACGCTGCGTGTGTCCGGTGATTCCATGATCGGCGCCGGTATTCTCGATGGCTCTTTTCTTCTTGTCGACTTCAGCCTTATGCCCCAGCATAACGATATTGTCGTCTTTAACATCGTGGGCGTGTCTGGTTTCTACAAAGATTCCCGCACAACGGGCGGGAATCGGGTAAGCTTGAACGGCATGAAATTGCCGCGCTAGTTTAAAAAGGGATAAACTTCAAAAGAAGCCCATAAGTCATTGTTAAGTGCCAGCAAACCTACGGAGATATAGGATAATATCGCAATTGCTCCTGTAAAATAAAGTATGGTTTTCTTTAACTTTTTCCACAGAATTAGAGCTGGAATCGAAATTACGGCTATCACACCCATCTGGTAAAAAAATTGTTTGGCAATGTCACCATCACTCCAAGGGTATATAAAAACATAAGGGGCAAAAAGTATTAAATGGACAACTCTAAGTATAAACCCTATACCTGCCCCAGGTATTGCAAAAAAACCTCCGGCGCTTTGTAATAAAAAACTTGCCCTCAGGCCGGGAATAAGAATAAAAAAATTAAGAATAGCCCAGAATGTTAATATTATCGTGGCATAGCCAAAAAGAGTGCTTAACCCAGATTGACCGGCAACTGCTGTAAACTGTGGCGTCTGGTAAGACTGGCTCGGCTGACTAACTGATTTGCTGGCATCACATGCATTTTGCCAGCTCTCTGCATTTTGTGCCTGCCATCCATGATCATACTGTTTAAACGGCCTGTCACTGGTAACATACTTGCCTTCATCATCTTGCCTAACACCCATATTTAAGCCCCATTATTTTTATTCATGCCGATATGTGTAGTTGTACGACTTATACTTAACGGAATGTCCGATCCCGTAGCTGTTACACTTGATATGATAACGCAATATGGCCTATACGGAAGAGAACAATTACAGCAACAATTTCCTCCAGCATACGGTTCAGCTTCTCCCGATCGCTTTTGCTGGCGTCGCTGTTTAAGCTGTTCGCCTGCATCGGCTTAACCTTCACCTCTGCAGCGGGAAAGATCCGATGCACCCGCTTTGTTAGCTCATTTAGAATTATTTCTCTGGCACCTGTTAATCCTTCAACATTCCGTTTGTCGTACACCAACTCAACGAACATACCGCCTCCAAAACAACAATGATTTAGGACGCAATTTATACTGTTTTTTTATACAGTGTCAACGGTGGGGTGCGCAGCTTTTTAAGGGGGGCTTTTGGGGCAGGGATGGGGCATAAATACCAGCTTTGGGGCATGGTTGGGACATTTTAACTCATACGAACTTTACCGATTTTCGTATGATGCGTGTTTATAATGCATTGATTAATCTAAAGAAAACACATGCTCTTGGGCGTTCTTTAGTGATTTGAAAAATTACCGCTTCACGCAGTTGAAGTGGCGGGCGTACGCTTCGAGATCGGTGATGCCAAGGCGCACCCATTTCGGGTGCGACCACTGCGGCAGGCCAATGTAGATCATAGTGTGGAGAGGATCTCCTCGGTGCTGCGTACCCGGCCAATGCGCGGGAAGATGTGGGTGAAGCTGCCCTGATGCTGTTCGCTGCTGGCGGCGCTGCAGGCGTCCTCGACGACAATCAGGTTAAAGCCCAGCTCCCAGGCGTTGCGGGCGGTGGACTCTACGCCAATATTAGTCGAAATACCGCACAGTACGATAGTGTCGATGCCGCGGCGGCGCAGCTGTAGCTCCAGATCGGTGCCGTAGAATGCGCCCCACTGGCGTTTAGTCACTTCGATATCGCCGTCGCGCTTGCCCAGCGCCACCGGGTAGTGCCACCACTCCGGCGGCAACGCGTGACCACCGATGGGGGCATCGACGGGCTGCTTGAGCGCCTCGGCGAAATCTGCCGACCAGCCTACGCGTACCATCACTACCGGGGCGCCATTAGCGCGAAACTTCTCCGCCAGCCGGGCAGCGCGGGCAACAACCTCATCCGCCGTATGCGGACCACCGGCAAACGGCAGAATGCCCTCCTGAAGATCGATAACCACAAGGGCGGTTGTTTTCGCGTTAAGTTCTGGCATGTTAGCTCCTGTTATCTACGTCGTTTTGCCCATACAGTAAGCGTAAATGGCGTTACCATGGCGCACAAATTTTGTTAATTTTTGTGAGAGACCCTAATTAGCGGACAGCAATCGCCCGTCTGCGTGGTCTGGCTCTTATCCTCTGGAAGAATTTCCAGTATAATAGCCGCCTTTTTCATCCAGCTGTGACATTCAGCTCGCGCTGCGTCGTCGTGGCTGCAAGGCAGGCGACAAACGGCCTGCGGCTAAGTTAAGGGATATCTCATGCGTACAGAATATTGCGGACAGCTTCGACTGTCCCACGAGGGGCAGCAGGTGACTCTATGTGGTTGGGTCAACCGCCGCCGCGATCTCGGCAGCCTGATCTTTATCGATATGCGCGATCGTGAAGGGATCGTGCAGGTGTTTTTCGATCCGGATCGCGCAGATGCGTTAAAGCTGGCCTCTGAACTGCGTAATGAGTTCTGCATCCAGGTCACCGGCACCGTCCGTCGCCGTGACGATAAAAACATCAACAGCGATATGGCTACCGGCGAGATTGAAGTGCTGGCCTCCGATCTGACCATCATTAACCGTTCAGATTCGCTGCCGCTCGACTCCAACCATGTCAACACCGAAGAGGCGCGTCTTAAGTACCGCTATCTGGATCTGCGTCGCCCGGAGATGGCTAACCGCCTGAAAACCCGTGCGAAGATCACCAGCTTCGTGCGCCGCTTTATGGACGATCACGGTTTCCTCGATATCGAAACCCCGATGCTGACCAAAGCCACCCCGGAAGGGGCGCGTGACTATCTGGTTCCGAGCCGCGTGCACAAAGGCAAATTCTACGCGCTGCCGCAGTCCCCGCAGCTGTTCAAGCAGCTGCTGATGATGTCCGGCTTTGACCGCTACTATCAGATTGTAAAATGCTTCCGTGACGAGGACCTGCGTGCGGATCGTCAGCCTGAATTTACCCAGATCGACGTCGAAACCTCCTTCATGACCGCGCCGCAGGTGCGTGAGGTGATGGAAGCCCTGGTGCGTCAGCTGTGGCAGGCCACCATCAACGTGGATCTGGGCGACTTCCCGGTGATGACCTTTGCCGAGGCCGAGCGCCGCTACGGCTCTGACAAGCCTGACCTGCGTAACCCGATGGAGCTGGTAGACGTTGCCGACCTGCTGAAAAGCGTTGAGTTCGCCGTATTTGCCGGTCCGGCCAACGATGCCAAAGGCCGCGTAGCTGCCCTGCGTGTGCCGGGCGGTGCGGCCCTGAGCCGTAAGCAGATTGACGACTACGGCAACTTTATTAAGATCTACGGCGCAAAAGGCCTGGCCTACATCAAGGTCACCGAGCGTGCGAAGGGTCTGGAAGGCATCACCAGCCCGGTAGCGAAGTTCCTGAACGCAGAGATTATCGAAGCGATTCTGGAGCGTACCGGCGCCCAGGATGGCGACATGATCTTCTTCGGTGCGGACAACCGCAAAGTAGTTGCCGACGCGATGGGCGCGCTGCGCCTGAAGCTGGGTAAAGACCTGAGCATCACCGACGAGAACAAGTGGGCGCCGCTGTGGGTGATCGACTTCCCGATGTTCGAAGAGGATGGCGAAGGCGGTCTGACCGCAATGCACCATCCGTTCACTGCGCCAAGCAACATGACCCCGGAAGAGCTGAAGGCCGCGCCGGAAACGGCGATTGCTAACGCCTACGATATGGTCATTAACGGCTATGAAGTGGGCGGTGGTTCAGTGCGTATTCACCGCGGCGAAATGCAGCAGACGGTGTTTGGCATCCTCGGCATTACTGAACAGGAGCAGCGCGAGAAGTTTGGCTTCCTGCTCGATGCCCTGAAGTACGGTACGCCGCCGCACGCGGGCCTGGCCTTCGGTCTCGATCGCCTGACCATGCTGCTGACCGGCACCGATAACATCCGTGACGTGATCGCTTTCCCGAAAACCACCGCCGCCGCCTGCCTGATGACCGAAGCGCCAAGTTTCGCCAACCAGGCCGCGCTGACCGAGTTGGGTATCGAAGTGATCAAAAAGGCTGAGAATAGCTAATGGCCTATAAGCAACCCGTTTCCGTGCTTGTCGTGATCTACGCCCAGGACACGAAACGGGTGCTGATGCTACAACGGCGCGACGACCCCAATTTTTGGCAGTCGGTTACCGGCAGCCTGGAGGAGGGGGAGACCGCACCGCAGGCCGCCGTGCGTGAAGTAAAGGAAGAGGTCGCCATCGACGTTGCAGCTGAGCAGCTGACCTTGATCGACTGTCAGCGCACGGTGGAGTTTGAAATTTTTATGCATTTACGTCATCGCTATGCGCCGGGCATTGAGCGCAACACGGAATCATGGTTCTGTCTTGCGCTGCCTCACGAGCGGGAGATCGTGTTCACCGAGCACCTGACCTACCGCTGGGTCGATGCGGCAGATGCCGCCCTCATGACCAAGTCGTGGAGCAACCGGCAGGCGATTGAAGAGTTTGTAATTAACGCCGCCTGAGAAGGCGCTTTTGGAGAATTTTTTATGGCAGGTCACAGTAAATGGGCCAACACCAAACACCGCAAAGCGGCACAGGATGCCAAACGCGGTAAGATCTTTACCAAAATCATTCGTGAGCTGGTGACGGCGGCGCGTCTGGGCGGCGGCGATGCCGGCTCCAACCCGCGTCTGCGTGCGGCGATCGATAAAGCGCTCTCCAACAACATGACTCGCGATACCCTGAACCGCGCCATCGCGCGTGGCGTGGGCGGTGATGAAGACGCGAACATGGAGACCATCATTTATGAAGGTTACGGTCCTGGCGGCACGGCAGTCATGGTGGAGTGTCTCTCTGACAACCGTAACCGTACCGTTGCCGAAGTTCGCCACGCGTTCACCAAAACCGGTGGCAATCTGGGCACCGACGGCTCCGTTGCCTACCTGTTCAGCAAGAAAGGGGTGATCTCTTTCGAGCAGGGCGACGAAGATGCGATCATGGAAGCGGCGCTGGAAGCGGGTGCGGAAGATGTGGTGACCTACGACGACGGCGCAATTGACGTCTACACCGCATGGGAAGAGATGGGTGCGGTGCGTGATGCGCTGGAAGCCGCTGGCCTGAAAGCGGACAACGCTGAAGTGTCGATGATCCCGTCCACTAAAGCGGATATGGATGCCGAGACTGCGCCGAAGCTGCTGCGCCTGATCGACATGCTGGAAGATTGCGACGACGTGCAGGAGGTTTACCACAACGGTGAGATCTCTGACGAGGTTGCAGCAACCCTCGAATGATGCAGTCTGAATCCGTAAAACAGGAGGTGCGTGGTGTCAATCATTCTCGGTATTGATCCCGGCTCACGCATCACCGGCTACGGCGTGATCCGCCAGTTTGGCAGACAGCTCACCTACCTTGGCAGCGGCTGTATCCGCACCAAGGTCGACGATCTTCCGTCACGCCTGAAGCTGATCTACGCAGGCGTGTCGGAGATCATCACTCAGTTCCAGCCCGATTTTTTTGCCATTGAGCAGGTCTTTATGGCGAAAAATGCCGACTCAGCGCTGAAGTTGGGGCAGGCGCGTGGGGTGGCGATTGTGGCGGCGGTAAACCAGGACCTGCCGGTCTTTGAGTATGCCGCCCGGCAGGTGAAGCAGACGGTGGTCGGCATCGGCAGCGCAGAGAAGAGCCAGGTGCAGCACATGGTACGCACCCTGCTCAAGCTGCCCGCTAACCCGCAGGCGGACGCCGCCGATGCGTTGGCCATCGCGATTACCCACTGCCACGTTAGCCAAAATGCCATGCAAATGAGTGAAACCCGGCTCAATCTTGCGCGAGGGCGGTTACGTTAAATGAAAAAGAGGCTGGATATGTATCCAGCCTTTTTTATATCATAGAGAAAATTTTAGCCGATAGCGCAGGAGCGAAACGTGATAGGCAGACTCAGAGGCATTATTGTCGAGAAACAACCCCCGCTGGTACTGCTGGAGACCCACGGCGTAGGCTATGAAGTGCATATGCCGATGACCTGCTTCTATGAGCTACCGGATGCTGGGCAGGAAGCCACTATTTTCACCCACTTCGTGGTACGTGAAGATGCTCAGATGCTGTACGGTTTTAATAACAAACAGGAGCGAACCCTGTTTAAAGAGCTGATCAAAACCAACGGCGTTGGGCCGAAGCTGGCGTTGGCAATCCTCTCCGGCATGTCGGCGCAGCAGTTTGTCAACGCCGTAGAGCGCGAAGAGCTTGCCGCGCTGGTGAAGCTGCCCGGCATCGGCAAAAAGACCGCCGAGCGCCTGATTGTCGAGATGAAAGACCGCTTCAAAGGCCTGCATGGCGATCTCTTTACCCCGGCGGCGGATCTGGTGCTGACGTCGCCTGCGGGTCCGTCGGCGGACGATGCCGAGCAGGAAGCGGTTGCCGCGCTGGTGGCGCTGGGCTACAAGCCTCAGGAAGCCAGCCGCATGGTCAGTAAGCTGGCCCGCCCGGATGCCAGCAGTGAAACACTTATTCGTGAAGCGCTCCGCGCCGCGATGTGAGGTAAAGGATGATAGAAGCAGACCGCCTGGTATCAGCAGGCAGCGTTACCCAGGAAGAGGTCATCGATCGCGCGATCCGTCCTAAGCTGCTCGACGAGTACATTGGCCAGCCGCAGGTGCGCTCCCAGATGGAGATTTTTATCCAGGCGGCAAAGCTGCGTGGCGATGCCCTCGATCATCTGCTGATCTTTGGCCCGCCTGGCCTGGGTAAAACGACTCTCGCCAACATTGTCGCCAACGAGATGGGCGTTAATCTGCGCACCACCTCTGGCCCGGTGCTGGAGAAGGCAGGAGATCTTGCCGCGATGCTGACCAACCTTGAGCCGCATGACGTGCTGTTTATCGATGAGATCCACCGTCTGTCACCGGTAGTGGAAGAGGTGCTCTATCCGGCCATGGAGGATTACCAGCTGGATATCATGATCGGTGAAGGCCCGGCGGCGCGCTCGATTAAAATCGACCTGCCGCCCTTTACGCTGATCGGTGCCACCACCCGTGCGGGTTCCCTGACCTCGCCGCTGCGTGACCGCTTCGGCATCGTGCAGCGCCTGGAGTTCTATCAGGTGCCCGATCTCCAGCATATCGTCGGGCGCAGCGCGCGCTTTATGGGGCTGGAGATGAGCGAAGAGGGAGCGCTGGAAGTGGCTCGCCGCTCCCGGGGGACGCCGCGTATCGCCAATCGCCTGCTTAGGCGCGTGCGCGACTTCTCTGAGGTGAAGCATGACGGGACCATCTCCGCAGACGTGGCCGCCCAGGCGCTGGATATGCTGAACGTTGACGCCGAGGGCTTCGACTATATGGACCGCAAGCTGCTGCTGGCGGTGATCGATAAGTTCTTTGGTGGCCCGGTGGGGTTAGATAACCTTGCGGCGGCCATCGGTGAAGAGCGGGAAACCATCGAGGATGTTCTGGAGCCGTTCCTGATCCAACAGGGCTTTTTACAGCGTACCCCACGCGGACGTATGGCGACGGTAAGGGCCTGGAACCACTTCGGCATCACGCCACCGGAGATGCCGTAGCAACAAAACGCCGGATGGCGGCTTCGCCTTATCCGGCCTACAAAACCCGTAGGCCCGGTAAGCGACGCGCCACCGGGCAATGGGATGCTGCATTCTACTGTGCTGGTTTCTTCATCATGCTGAAGATAAACAGCACCGCGGCGCAGAGCACCACCGAGGGGCCAGCCGGCGTGTCATAGAACGCCGAGAAGGTCAGGCCACCGGTGACGGCGAGCATTCCTACCCCCACCGCAACCCCGGCCATCTGCTCCGGCGTGCGGGCAAAACGGCGGGCAGTGGCGGCGGGAATGATGAGCAGTGAGGTGATGATCAGCGCGCCGACAAACTTCATCGCCACGCCAATGGTCAGCGCGGTCACCAGCATCAGCAGCAGCTTCACCCGCTGCAGTTTCACCCCGTCAACAAAAGCCAGATCCGGACTGATGGTCATCGACAGCAGGCTACGCCACTGCCACATCAGAATACCGATGACGATAGCGACTCCTATGCCGAGGACAATCAGGTCGTCCGGCGTGACCGCCAGCAGATCGCCAAACAGGTAGGCCATCAGGTCGACGCGAATATTCGACATCAGGCTTACCACCACCAGACCCAGCGACAGGGCGCTGTGCGCCATGATGCCCAGCAGGGTATCGATCGCCAGGTGCGGACGCTTCTCCAGCCAGACCAGCCCGCCGGCAAGCAGCAGCGTGACGGCAATCACCGCGTAGAAGGGGTTTACATCCAGCAGCAGGCCAAAGGCGACGCCGAGCAGCGACGCATGGGCGAGGGTATCGCCGAAGTAGGACATCCGACGCCAGACCACAAAGGAGCCAAGCGGACCTGCGGCACAGGCCAGCATGATCCCGGCCAGCCAGCCGGGCAGAAGTAGTTCAATCATGAGTTTCCATTTCCCCGGCGCAGTACGATACGGCCCTGTAGATCATGGCGATGGTTATGGTTATGGCGATAAATACCCAGCTGTTCAGCACCGCGCGGGCCGAACATTGAGATGAACTGCGGATGCATGGCAACCACCTCTGGCGTACCGGAGCAGCAGATATGGTGGTTCAGACACAGCACCTCATCGGTTTTTGCCATCACCAGATGCAGATCGTGAGAAACCATCAGCACGGCGCAGTTTAGCTCCCGGCGCAGCTGGTCAATCAGATCGTAGAGTGCCACCTGGCCGTTGACGTCCACGCCCTGGGTTGGTTCATCCAGCACCAGCAGCTGCGGCGCGTTGAGCAAGGCGCGGGCCAGCAGCACGCGCTGGGTCTCACCGCCGGAGAGCTTCTGCATCGGGGCATCAATCAAGTGCCCGGCCTGAACACGCTTAAGAGCAGGAAGGATATCCTCCTTACGCGTACCGGGACGCAGGCGCATAAAGCGGCTGACGGTCAGGGGCAGGGTGGCATCCAGATGCAGCTTCTGCGGAACATAGCCAATGCGCAGCGCCTTGTCGCGCTTGATTGTCCCGGAATCGGCTGCTACCAGGCCAAGCACCACCCGCACCAGGGTAGATTTACCCGCACCGTTTGGACCCAGCAGGGTTAAAATTTTTCCGGGGCGCAGCACCAGCGAAATGTCAGACAGGACGCGGCGTTGGCCGAAAGAGACGGACACGTTTTCTAGTGAAACAAGATTTGTCATAGTGTTTAAGGGCTTGCACAAGTCATAGAATGTTATAATATCACATTTCACTTACTTGTTACGATGGTTAGTCGCATTATGTTACATAAAAATACGCTTCTTTGCGCTGCAATTTCCACCGCTCTCATGGGCATAACCATGGCTCCGGCCAACGCCGCCGTTGTCGCTTCGCTTAAGCCTTTAGGCTTCATTACGGCCGCTATTACTGATGGCGTGACTGAGACAGAAGTACTACTCCCGGACGGTGCCTCTGAGCATGATTACTCATTGCGCCCGTCTGATGTAAAACGCTTAAAAAGCGCGGACTTAGTGGTTTGGGTTGGACCAGACATGGAAGCCTTCATGCAGAAGTCAACCCAGCAGCTTCCGGCGCAGAAACAGCTGGCGATTGGTGAACTGCCCGACGTAAAACCGCTGCTGATGAAAGGCAGCGATCATGACGAAGATGAGCATGAGGGGCATGACCACCACGGCGAAAACGGTGACGAACATCACCATCATGGCGACTACAACATGCACATCTGGTTGTCACCCGAGGTAGCGCGCCTGGCAGCGGTTGCAATCCATCAAAAATTAGTGGAAGTTATGCCGCAAAGTCGAGCCAAGCTTGACGCCAACCTGCGCGATTTTGAGGCACAATTGGCCGAGACCGATAAGCAGGTCGGCACTGAGCTCGCACCCGTGAAGGGGAAAGGGTATTTCGTTTTTCATGACGCCTATGGCTACTACGAAAAACACTATGGTCTGACGCCGCTCGGCCATTTCACCGTTAACCCTGAAATTCAGCCCGGTGCGCAGCGTTTACATGAAATCAGAACACAGTTAGTTGAGCAAAAAGCAACCTGCGTTTTTGCTGAGCCACAGTTCAGGCCAGCGGTCGTAGAATCTGTTGCGAGAGGAACATCTGTGCGAATGGGGACGTTAGATCCTCTGGGCACCAATATTGCGCTGAGTAAAACCAGCTATGCGCAATTTTTGAAACAACTCTCAAACCAGTACGCGAGCTGCCTGAAAGGAGATTAACGAGGAAGTGAATACGTGCAACAGATAGCCCGCTCTGTCGCCCTGGCATTTAACAATTTGCCCCGACCCCATCGCGTCATGCTGGGGTCGCTTACTGTTCTCACATTAGCGGTCGCCGTCTGGCGGCCCTACGTCTACCACCCCGAGTCCGCCCCGATTGTAAAAGCCATTGAGCTGGAGAAGAGCGAGATCCGTTCGCTGCTGCCGGAAGCCAGTGAGCCTATCGATCAGACCCTGCCCGATGAAGTGGAAGATATTCCCCAGGATGAGCTGGACGACAAAACCGGTAACGAGGCGGGCGTACATGAGTACGTTGTTTCTACCGGCGATACGCTCAGCAGCATTTTGACTCAGTACGGTATGGATATGGGCGACGTTACCCGACTCGCCAGCACGGACAAAGAGCTGCGTAATTTGAAAATCGGCCAGCAAATTTCCTGGACCCTCACCCCCGACGGCGATCTGCAGCGCCTGACCTGGGAGATGTCGCGCCGCGAAACCCGCACCTACGACCGCACGGAGAGTGGCGGGTTTAAAATGAGCAGTGAAGTTCAGCAGGGCGACTGGGTTAACACCACACTGAAGGGCACGGTAGGCGGCAGCTTCGTTGCCAGTGCTAAAGACGCCGGCCTCAACAGCGGTGAAATCAGCTCGGTAATCAAAGCCATGCAGTGGCAGATGGACTTCCGCAAGCTGAAAAAAGGCGATGAGTTCTCGGTGCTGATGTCCCGGGAGATGCTCGACGGCAAGCGTGAGCAGAGCCAGCTGCTTGGTGTGCGTCTGCGCTCGGAAGGGAAAGACTACTACGCTATTCGCGCTGAAGATGGCAAATTCTACGATCGTAACGGCACCGGGCTGGCGAAAGGCTTTATGCGTTTCCCTACGTCCAAGCAGTTCCGCGTATCGTCAAACTTTAACCCGCGCCGTCTGAACCCGGTGACCGGCCGCATTGCTCCGCACAAAGGCGTCGATTTTGCCATGCCGCAGGGTACGCCGGTGCTGGCAGTGGGCGATGGCGAAGTCGTCACGGCCAAGCGTAGCGGAGGGGCGGGCTACTATGTGGCGATTCGTCACGGTCGTACCTACACCACGCGCTATATGCACCTGCGTAAGCTGCTGGTGAAAGATGGCCAGAAAGTGAAGCGAGGCGACCGTATCGCGCTCTCCGGTAATACCGGCCGCTCAACCGGCCCGCACCTGCACTATGAAGTGTGGATCAACAAGCAGGCGGTTAACCCGTTAACGGCCAAGCTGCCGCGTACCGAAGGGTTGACCGGCAGCGATCGCCGTGACTATCTGGCGCAGGTGAAAGAGGTGACGCCGCAGCTGCGCTTCGACTAGTTTGCCCAGCAGGAAAGCTATTAAAGCCGGTTGCCCATGCGCACCGGCTTTTTCTTTTGTGTGAAGCTATACGTCTCGCTAAACTATCACGTTAACTGATACCTGATTATTTCTCTGACTCGAGTCTGTCGGCTCCCGGAAGATGCATGGAAACGAAAAAAAATAACAGTGAATACACTCCCCAGTTTGAAAAGGAGTTCCTTCTGCCGCGCTACTGGGGGGCATGGCTGGGGGTTCTCGCGCTGGCAGGCGTTTCGCTGGTGCCTGCCTCGGTACGCGACCCGCTGCTGGGCAAGCTTGGGCGTTTTGGTGGCCGTCTGGGCAAAAGCGCCCGCCGCCGGGCGCAAATAAACCTGCTCTACTGCTTCCCGGAGAAGAGCGTAGCCGAGCGGGAAGCCATTGTTGATGAGATGTTTGCTACGGCTCCCCAGTCAATGGTGCTAATGGCCGAGCTGGCGATACGCGGCCCGAAGAAGATTGCTGGTCGCGTTAACTGGCAGGGCAAAGAGATCGTCGACGAGATGCAACGCAACGGTGAGAACGTGATCCTGCTGGTGCCACACGGCTGGGGCGTGGACATTCCGGCGATGCTGATGGCTTCCCAGGGCCAGTCCATGGCCGCGATGTTCCACAATCAGGGGAACAAAGTATTAGATTACGTCTGGAATAAAGTACGTCGTCGTTTTGGTGGGCGCTTGCACGCGCGCAATGACGGCATCAAGCCCTTTATCCACTCGGTGCGCCAGGGCTACTGGGGCTACTACCTGCCCGATCAAGATCACGGCCCGGAGCAGAGCGAATTTGTCGACTTCTTTGCTACCTATAAAGCGACGCTGCCTGCCGTTGGCCGCCTGATGAAAGTGTGTCGCGCCCGCGTTGTGCCGTTGTTCCCCGTCTATGACAGCAAGACGCATAGTCTGACAATCGTGGTCAGACCGCCCATGGACGATCTGCTGGAGGCCGACGATAACACTATCGCAAGACGGATGAATGAAGAGGTGGAGCACCTCGTCAGGCCCAATCCAGAACAGTACACCTGGATTTTAAAGCTGCTTAAGACGCGCAGGCCAGGCGAGACAGAGCCGTACAAGCGTAAGGAGTTGTTCAGGAAATAGGGGTAAACGCCGGGTGGCGGCAGAAGCCTTACCCGGCCTACTACACATATCGTAGCCCCGGTAAGCGCAGCGCCACCGGGGAATACGCGAACCTTAATCTACGGTCAGGATGCGGGTGGTGTTGGTGGTACCCACGGTGCCCATCACGTCGCCCTGGGTGACGATAACCAGATCGCCGGAGACCAGGTAGCCTTTATCGCGCAGGAGGTTGACCGCATCATGAGCGGCGACCACGCCGTCGTTGTTGCTGTCGAAGTAGACCGGGGTGACGCCACGGTAGAGCGCGGTGAGGTTCAGGGTACGTTCATGACGCGACATGGCGAAGATCGGCAGACCGGAGCTGATGCGCGAGGTCATTAACGCGGTACGGCCCGATTCGGTCATGGTGATGATAGCGGTAACGCCCTTCAAATGGTTTGCCGCATACATCGCTGACATCGCGATGGCCTCTTCCACATTCTCGAACTGGATATCGAGGCGGTGCTTAGAGACGTTAATGCTGGGGATCTTCTCGGCACCCAGGCAGACGCGGGCCATTGCGGCCACGGTTTCTGCTGGATACTGTCCGGCAGCGGTCTCGGCAGAGAGCATAACGGCATCGGTACCGTCCAGCACGGCGTTGGCAACGTCCATCACTTCGGCACGGGTCGGCATCGGGTTAGTGATCATCGACTCCATCATCTGGGTGGCGGTGATCACGGAACGGTTAAGCTGACGTGCGCGGCGGATCAGCGCCTTCTGGATACCCACCAGCTCAGGGTCACCAATCTCCACACCGAGGTCGCCACGCGCAACCATCACCACGTCAGAGGCGAGGATCACGTCATCCATCGCGTCCTGGTCACACACGGCTTCCGCACGCTCAACCTTGGCAACGATTTTTGCATCACAGCCCGCATCGCGCGCCAGGCGACGCGCGTAGTTCAGGTCTTCCCCACAGCGCGGGAAGGAGACGGCCAGATAGTCAACGCCGATCTGTGCGGCGGTGATGATATCCGCCTTGTCTTTATCGGTCAGCGCTTCAGCGGAGAGGCCACCGCCCAGCTTGTTGATGCCTTTGTTGTTCGACAGCGGACCGCCAACGGTCACTTCGGTGAACACCTTCATGCCCTGAACTTCAATCACCTTCAGCTGTACGCGACCGTCGTCGAGCAGCAGAATGTCACCGGGAACCACGTCTGCAGGCAGCCCTTTATAGTCGATGCCGACACGCTCTTTGTCGCCTTCACCTTTACCGAGGTTGGCATCCAGCAGGAACTTATCGCCGATGTTGAGGAAGACTTTCCCCTCTTTGAAGGTCGATACGCGAATTTTAGGACCCTGCAGATCCCCGAGAATAGCCACATGACGTCCCAGTTTTGCCGCAATCTCGCGCACTTTATCTGCACGCAGCTTGTGATCTTCTGGCGTGCCGTGGGAGAAGTTCATACGTACCACGTTTGCGCCAGCAGCGATGATCTTTTCAAGGTTATTATCGCGGTCGGTAGCTGGACCCAGGGTGGTAACGATTTTAGTTCTGCGAAGCCTTCTGGACATGTATTACTCCGTTGACTGAAACAACCAGGTGTTGCGTGAATATGAATTCGGCAGTTCTGGGCGCCGATTTGGCAAATCAAAAACTTAACCGAATGCCGTAATGAATTACAACGCTGTTATAAAATTTTAATGTTTATCGCTCCCGGTCAGGAGCTCCTTATCAAAACGCGATTCCTTAAGCGCTTCCTTGACTCGCTTCAAGTTATCTCTGAATTTTGCTCCCCGGCGGAGGGTAAAGCCCGTCGCCAGCACGTCGATGACCGTTAACTGCGCCAGACGCGAGACCATCGGCATATAGATGTCGGTATCTTCCGGCACGTCCAGGGTGATGGCAAGCGTCGCTTCCCGGGCCAGCGGCGTCCCCGCCGAGGTGATGGCTATCACCATCGCATCGCTTTCGCGGGCCAGCTGCGCCAGCTCTACCAGGCTTTTCGTTCGCCCAGTGTGTGAGATAAGCACCACCACGTCATCTTCGTTACAGTTCATGCAGCTCATACGCTGCAGGACAATATCATCGGTGTAGACGACCGGCACGTTGAAGCGGAAGAATTTGTTCATGGCGTCGTGGGCAACCGCTGCCGACGAGCCAAGACCAAAGAAGGCGATCTTCTTTGCCTGGGTAAGCAGGTCTACAGCGCGGTTAACGGCAGGCATATCCAGCGACTGGCGGACATGATCCAGACTGGCCATCGCCGACTCAAAAATTTTACCGGTATAGGCCTCAACGCTGTCATCTTCATCGACATTGCGATTAACATAGGGCGTACCGTTAGCCAGGCTTTGGGCCAGATGCAGCTTAAAATCGGGGAAGCCGCGGGTTTCCATGCTGCGGCAGAAGCGGTTAACCGTGGGTTCGCTAACGCCAGCCTCCTGCGCCAGAGCGGCAATGCTGGAGTGAATGGCCTGGTCCGGAGAGGAGAGGATGACTTCCGCCACTTTTCGTTCGGATTTGCTAAGGTGTTCCAGCTGAGAGTGAATTTTTTCCAGCATGTTCATTATTAACGGGGCGCTCATGGCTAAAATCAATTTCAATAACGGATGAAATTGTGCTGCGTTTAGGTCGATATTACCCTTGTGAGAGTCGGAAAGGTAAAGAACCACGGGAAATTTTGTTGTTTTTTTTCATTACATGATCAGAGTCGGATTTTAGCTACTCGATTCCGGACAAATTCCCTGACTTTTCAGGGCGATTAACCCAATTTTTAGCCGCCTGAGCGAAAACGCACGGGAGGATAAGCGGTAACGGTTTCGGGTTTTACGTAAAAGCAGTACAGTGCAGTGTAATAAAATTACAGCTATGCCCTGGCTAAAGTACTAGGGCTGCCAACTGAGGAGAATGACATGGCGGTAACGCAAACAGCCCAGGCATGTGACCTGGTCATTTTCGGCGCGAAAGGCGATCTTGCACGCCGGAAATTGCTGCCTTCCCTGTATCAGCTAGAAAAAGCAGGCCAGATCCACCCTGAGACGCGTATCCTTGGGGTAGGACGTGCGGACTGGGATAAAGCGAAGTACACCGAAATCGTGCGTGAAGCGCTCGAGACCTTCATGAAAGAGAAAATCGATGAAAGCCTCTGGGATACGCTGAGCGGACGCCTCGATTTCTGTAATCTTGACGTCAACGATACCTCCGCGTTTACCCGCCTCGGAGAGATGCTCGATCAGAAGAATCGCGTCACCATTAACTATTTCGCCATGCCGCCGAGCACCTTTGGTGCCATCTGCAAAGGCCTGGGTGAGGCAAAACTCAACGCCAAGCCAGCGCGCGTGGTGATGGAGAAGCCGCTGGGTACTTCTCTCGATACCTCTCGTGAAATCAATGACCAGGTGGGCGAGTATTTTGAAGAGTGCCAGGTCTACCGTATCGACCACTACCTCGGTAAAGAGACGGTGCTGAACCTGCTGGCGCTGCGCTTTGCCAACTCCCTGTTCGTCAACAACTGGGACAACCGGACTATCGACCACGTGGAGATCACCGTGGCGGAAGAGGTGGGCATCGAAGGCCGCTGGGGCTATTTCGACCAGGCCGGACAGATGCGCGACATGATCCAGAACCATCTGTTACAGGTCCTCTGCATGATCGCCATGTCGCCACCGTCGGATCTCTCTGCGGACAGCATCCGTGATGCGAAGGTGAAGGTGCTGAAATCCCTGCGCCGTATTGACCGCTCAAACGTGCGTGAAAAAACCGTACGCGGCCAGTACACCGCCGGCTTTGCCCAGGGCAAAAAAGTGCCGGGCTATCTGGAAGAAGAGGGCGCGAACAAAACCAGCAACACCGAAACCTTCGTGGCCATCCGCGTGGATATTGACGACTGGCGCTGGGCCGACGTGCCGTTCTACCTGCGTACCGGCAAGCGTCTGCCAACCAAGTGCTCCGAAGTCGTGGTTTACTTCAAAACCCCGCCGCTGAACCTGTTTAAAGAGTCCTGGCAGGATCTGCCCCAGAACAAGCTCACCATTCGTCTGCAGCCGGACGAGGGCGTGGATATTCAGATCCTCAACAAAGTGCCGGGTCTCGATCACAAGCACAACCTGCAAACCACCAAGCTCGATCTGAGCTACTCCGAGACGTTCAACGAAAGCCATCTGGCCGATGCCTACGAGCGTCTGCTGCTGGAGACGATGCGCGGCATCCAGGCGCTGTTCGTGCGCCGCGATGAGGTGGAAGAGGCGTGGAAATGGGTCGACTCTATTACTGAAGCATGGGCAATGGATAACGAGTCACCGAAGCCTTACCAGGCAGGGACCTGGGGACCGGTTGCGTCGGTAGCAATGATCACCCGCGACGGCCGTTCCTGGAACGAATTTGAGTAATTAACTCACCGCTTTCAAACGGCCCTGCGGGGCCGTTTTTTTGTTTATCCGGTCGCTATTTTACCGGTAACATGATCTAACACAGATTTCCGCACAATTTTTACTCTTTTGCACTTGCCCCGGATTCACCCTTAACGCTTTTTTTATTACACTCGCTGAAGCGATTTTGCCTCCGGTGTGCGGCGGATTAGTGGTTTATGTATTCTCTCTGTATTAATGATACCGCCGCCCGGGACACCTCATTTTCAGGAGCCTTTATGAACTCGACATTGTTACGGGTAACAAAGCGTATTATCGACCGTTCCCATGCTACCCGCAGCGCCTACCTCGCCCGCATCGAACAGGCGAAGAGCAGCACCGTTCACCGTTCGTCGCTGGCCTGCGGTAACCTGGCTCACGGTTTCGCCGCCTGCCAGCCGGAAGATAAGGTCTCGCTAAAAAGCATGCTGCGTAACAACGTCGCCATTATCACCTCCTACAACGACATGCTCTCCGCGCATCAGCCCTATGAACGCTACCCTGACATTATCCGTAAAGCGCTGCACTCGGTTAACGCCGTAGGCCAGGTTGCAGGCGGCGTACCGGCCATGTGCGATGGCGTGACTCAGGGCCAGGACGGAATGGAGCTTTCTCTCCTCAGTCGGGAAGTGATCGCCATGTCCGCTGCGGTCGGCCTGTCGCACAACATGTTTGACGGTGCGCTCTATCTTGGCGTCTGCGATAAAATCGTCCCGGGCCTGGCGATGGCCGCGCTGTCGTTTGGGCATCTGCCAGCGCTGTTTGTGCCGTCAGGACCGATGGCCAGCGGCCTGCCAAATAAAGAGAAGGTGCGTATTCGCCAGCTTTATGCCGAGGGCAAAGTCGACCGCATGGCGCTGCTCGAATCCGAAGCGGCCTCCTACCATGCGCCAGGCACCTGCACCTTCTACGGCACGGCCAATACCAACCAGATGGTCATTGAGTTTATGGGCATGCAGCTGCCCGGCTCGTCATTCGTCCATCCTGATGCGCCGCTGCGGGAAGCGCTGACCGTGGCCGCCGCACGCCAGGTGACTCGCCTGACCGGCAACGGCAACGAGTGGATGCCGCTCGGCAAGATGATTGACGAGAAGGTGGTGGTCAACGGCATCGTCGCCCTGCTGGCAACCGGCGGCTCCACTAATCACACCATGCACCTGGTGGCGATGGCGCGTGCCGCGGGCATTATCATCAACTGGGATGACTTCTCCGAACTCTCCGAGGTGGTTCCCCTGATGGCGCGCCTCTATCCGAACGGCCCGGCGGATATCAACCATTTCCAGGCTGCGGGTGGCGTACCGGTGCTGATGCGCGAGCTGCTGAAGGGTGGTCTGCTGCATGAGGATGTGAATACCGTGGTAGGTCACGGTCTGTCACGCTATACCCTTGAGCCGTGGTTGAACGAGGGCGAGCTGGACTGGCGCGAGGGTGCCAGCGCCTCGCTGGACAGCGATATCATTGCCACTATCGATAAACCTTTCTCGCACCACGGTGGCACGAAGGTGCTCAGCGGCAACCTGGGTCGTGCGGTTATGAAGACCTCCGCCGTCCCGGTAGAGAACCAGGTGGTCGAAGCGCCTGCGGTGATTTTTGAGAGTCAGCACGACGTGTTACCGGCCTTTGAAGCAGGTTTGCTCGACCGTGACTGCGTGGTTGTTGTCCGGCATCAAGGGCCAAAAGCCAACGGTATGCCAGAATTACATAAACTGATGCCGCCACTTGGTGTATTATTGGACCGCCGTTTCAAAATCGCATTAGTCACCGATGGACGGCTCTCCGGCGCATCAGGTAAAGTACCGTCGGCGATCCATGTAACACCAGAAGCGTATGACGGCGGGTTGCTGGCAAAAGTACGCGAGGGCGATATCATCCGCGTAAATGGACAGACAGGGGAGTTAACTCTGCTGGTGGATGACACCGAGCTTGCTGCACGTCAGCCACACATTCTTGACCTGAGTAGCGCGCGTGTAGGTACTGGCCGCGAAATGTTTAGCGCACTGCGTGAAAAACTCTCCGGTGCTGAGCAGGGCGCAACCTGTATCACTTTTTAAACTGATAAATTTTTTAGATCGGGCGAGAGAAAAACTCTGATGAAAAACTGGAAAACGAGTGCTGAAGCAATTCTGAAAACGGGTCCTGTGGTACCGGTTATCGTGGTGAACAAACTGGAACATGCAGTACCGATGGCGAAAGCCCTGGTGGCCGGTGGCGTTCGCGTGCTGGAAGTCACTCTGCGTACCGCCTGCGCCATGGATGCGATCCGCGCCATTGCGAAAGAAGTGCCGGAAGCAATCATTGGTGCCGGTACGGTACTGAACCCGCAGCAGCTGGCGGAAGTGACCGAAGCGGGCGCGCAGTTTGCTATCAGCCCGGGCCTGACCGAGCCGCTGCTGAAGGCAGCAACCGAAGGCACCATTCCGCTGATTCCAGGCATCAGCACCGTGTCTGAGCTGATGCTCGGCCTCGACTACGGTCTGAAAGAGTTTAAATTCTTCCCGGCGGAAGCTAACGGCGGTACCAAAGCGCTGCAGGCCATTGCTGGTCCGTTCTCGCAGGTGCGTTTCTGCCCGACCGGCGGCATCTCTCCGGCGAACTATCGTGACTATCTGGCGCTCAAAAGCGTGCTGTGCATCGGTGGCTCGTGGCTGGTCCCGGCTGACGCGCTGGAAGCGGGTGACTACGATCGCATCACTAAACTGGCTCGCGAAGCGGTAGAGGGCGCGCAGCAGTAAGGTCTTGTTCTGCCGGGTGGCGGCTTCGCCTTACCCGGCCTACAACGGCTTGATACCGTAGGCCCGCGCAAGCGAAGCGCCGCCGGGCAATGCCAACAAAAACGGGCCTTTCGGCCCGTTTTTTTATCCCTTCACCACCACGCCTGCAGCGGCGTTTTTTGCCCGTTCCACCGCATCCTCTACGCTTTCACCGGTGGCTAACGCCACGCCTAACCGCCGCGTACCGTCAATCTCCGGCTTGCCGAACAGGCGCAGCTGTAGTCCGGCTCCTACTGCGGCCTGCACATTATCAAAGGTCACATTATCGCTCTTCAGTTCCGGCAGGATCACCGCCGAGGCGGACGGGCCGTACTGACGTACTCCGCCTATGGGCAGACCGAGGAAAGCACGTACGTGCAGGGCGAACTCGGAGAGATCTTGCGAGATCAGCGTGACCATACCGGTATCATGCGGACGCGGCGACACCTCGCTAAAGATCACCTCATCGCCGCAGACAAACAGCTCTACGCCAAACAGGCCGTAGCCCCCAAGCGCCAGCACGACTTCGCGGGCGATAGCCTGCGCGCGAGAGAGAGCCAGCGCGCTCATCTGCTGAGGCTGCCAGGACTCACGGTAGTCGCCATCCTCCTGACGATGGCCGATAGGATCGCAGAAGTGCACCCCGTCCACGGCACTCACGGTCAGGAGCGTGATTTCGAAATCAAACTTAACCACGCCTTCGACGATGACGCGTCCCGCTCCGGCGCGACCGCCGAGCTGGGCATACTGCCAGGCGTCATGCAGCTGGTCTGCACTGCGAATAAAGCTCTGGCCTTTGCCAGAGGAGCTCATCACCGGCTTGATAATACACGGCAGGCCCAGCGCCGCGACCGCCTCTTCAAACGCGGTTTCGCTGTCGGCAAAGCGGTAGGTCGAAGTAGGCAGGTTCAGCTCTTCGGCGGCCAGGCGGCGGATCCCCTCCCGATTCATGGTCAGCTTAGCAGCACGGGCGCAGGGCACCACCTGCTGACCCTCGGCCTCAAGCGCCAGTAGCATATCGGTGGCAATGGCTTCGATCTCCGGAACAATAAAGTCCGGCTTCTCCTGTGCCACTAACGCTTTTAACGCCTCGCCGTCCAGCATGTTGATGACGTGCGCCCGGTGGGCCACGTGCATCGCCGGGGCGTCGGCATAGCGGTCAACCGCAATCACTTCGATGCCTAAACGCTGGCACTCAATGGCCACCTCTTTACCCAGCTCACCGGAGCCTAACAGCATCACACGCGTGGCTGCCGGACGCAGCGCGGTACCTAAAAAAGTCATAATATCCACCGTTTAAAAATTTCGGACTATTATACACGAAAACGTTTGCGTGTCTTTTTTCGGCTTGCAATCAGGGCGCGAATTGCTTACTATTATACTGTATAAATAAACAGGTAAATGAGGCTGCATTATGGCGGTTGAAGTCAAATACGTGGTAATCCGCGAAGGTGAGGAAAAAATGTCTTTTGCCAGCAAAAAGGAAGCCGATGCGTACGACAAAATGCTCGATCTGGCAGAAGTGCTGGAGGGCGTGCTGGTAAATGCACCCGTTGCGTTTGATGACGAACAGCGTGAGCAGATGGCGCTGTGGCTGGCTGAGCAAAAAGAGACCTTCAGTGCGGTCTTCCGCTCCGGTAAGCTGCCGGACCCGGATGCGGCACCGGCAAAAAGCGATACCGTTACGGATATGCCGACGCCTAAGCGCACTAAAGCAGCCTAACTGCAGCTTGCGCTGTCGGTAATTTGTACCATGCTTTGAGTGGGTTATGCTCACAGGAGATAAGCATGAACAGATTAGGACTACTGCTCGGCCTGGCCGTGCTGGCCGGCAGCGCCAGCGTACAGGCAGCGAATAACAAATCCGTGAAGTTCCCCAGCTGTGAAGGGCTGGATGCCTCCGGTATCGCTGCCAGCGTCAAACGTGACTATCAGCAAAACCGCATTGCGCGCTGGGCTGACGATCAGGAGACGCTGGGGCAGGCCGATCCGGTTGCGTGGATCAACGTCAAAGAGATCACCGGCAAAGACGATAAGTGGACTGTTCCGTTGACCGTGCGCGGTAAAAATACCGATATCCACTATCGGGTAGCGGTGGACTGCAAAGGCGGCAAAGCCGTTTACACGCATCAATAACCAAAGCCGCATTTTCGCTTCTTTAGCCAGCTTAGACATTTCCTGACAACCCCTCGCTTACTCTGTGGTCTGACACAGAATAATCGGGGGGAATTATGACTAACTGGATGAATCAACTACAGTCGCTGCTGGGCCAGAAAGGGGCATCCGCCTCGTCGGGTGACGGGCAGGGGCTGAGCAAGCTGCTGGTGCCGGGGGCATTAGGTGGCCTGGCGGGACTGCTGGTCTCAAACTCCTCTTCCCGCAAGCTGCTTACTAAATACGGTACCAGCGCGCTGCTGGTTGGCGGCGGGGCCGTTGCTGGCACGGTGCTGTGGAACAAATACAAAGATCGCGTGCGGACTGCGCACCAGGACGAGCCGCAGTTTGGTCAGCAAAGCTCGCCGCTGGACGTGCGCACTGAACGTCTTATCCTTGCCCTGGTTTTTGCCGCGAAAAGCGACGGTCATATCGATGCCCGCGAGCGCGAAGCGATTGACCTGCAAATGCGGGAAGCTGGCGTTGAAGAGCAGGGCAGAGCGCTGGTGGCTCAGGCCATTGAGCAGCCGCTCGATCCCCAGCGGCTGGCCCGTGACGTGCGTAACGAGGAGGAGGCGCTGGAGCTCTACTTCCTCAGCTGCGCCGCTATCGATATCGATCACTTTATGGAGCGCAGCTATCTCAATGCGCTCGGCGACGCTCTGAAGATCCCGCAGGACGTGCGCGACGGCATTGAAAAGGACTTAAAAGAGCAAAAAAGCGCGTTGCCAGGCTAGCTTACACGCGTTGGTGGCGCGTTTCGCTTGCAACATGCGTGGGTTTTGCCACCCTTATAGGGTGTAAACTGAAAAGATAACGCTATGCCACCAAAAGCAAAAACAGTACCGCACGTCATGAACCTGCATGGCGATACGCGAACAGATAACTACTACTGGCTGCGCGATGATACGCGTTCGGATCAGGATGTCCTGGACTATCTGCACCAGGAGAACGACTACGGGCGCGACATAATGGCCTCCCAGCAGGCGTTACAGGATCGCCTGCTGAAAGAGATTGTCGATCGTCTTCCCCAGCGTGAAGTCTCTGCTCCCTATACCCGCAACGGTTACCGCTACCGGCACGTTTATGAGCCGGGGTGCGAATATGCTATCTATCAGCGCCAGTCGGTGCTCAGCTGCGAGTGGGATGAGTGGCAGGTGCTGCTGGATGCCAACAAGCGCGCCGCCCACAGCGAGTTTTATACCCTCGGCGGGCTGGCCGTTTCGCCGGACAACAAAATTATGGCGCTGGCGGAGGATTATCTCTCCCGGCGTCAGTACGGCCTACGCTTTCGCAATCTGGAGACCGGCAACTGGTATCCAGAGATGCTGGATAACGTCACGCCGGATTTCGTCTGGATCAACGACTCTGAAACCCTCTACTACGTGCGTAAGCATGCCAAAACGCTGCTTCCTTACCAGGTCTGGCGGCATACCATTGGTACGCCTGCGGCCCAGGATGAGCTTGTTTACGAGGAGAAAGACGAGACCTTCTACGTTAGTCTGCATAAGACGACCTCCCAGCAC
This sequence comes from Pseudescherichia sp., assembly GCF_031998825.1. Classification (GTDB taxonomy): domain Bacteria; phylum Pseudomonadota; class Gammaproteobacteria; order Enterobacterales; family Enterobacteriaceae; genus Pseudescherichia. The sequence goes on along the minus strand of NZ_DAMACX010000007.1, from coordinate 14,386 downwards.
TATGTGATCATCTATCTTGCCAGCGCCACGACCAGCGAGTGCCTGCTGTTGGATGCGGAGCTGCCGGATGCGCAGCCCGTTATGTTCCTACCCCGGCGTAAAGATCACGAATACAACCTCGATCACTACCAGCACACTTTCTATCTGCGCTCCAACCGTGAGGGGAAAAACTTTGGCCTCTACCGGACTAAAGTGCGCAATGATAAGCAGTGGGAGGTGCTGATCCCACCCCGGGAGCACATCATGCTGGAAGGCTTTACGCTCTTTACCGACTGGCTGGTGGTGGAGGAGCGTCAGCGCGGCCTGACTAGCCTGCGGCAGATCAACCGTAAAACCCGCGAGGTCACCGGCATCGCCTTTGACGATCCGGCCTATGTGACCTGGCTTGCCTATAACCCCGAGCCGGAAACCTCCCGCTTGCGCTACGGCTACTCCTCGATGACAACGCCGGATACCCTGTTTGAGCTGGATATGGACACTGGTGAACGACGGGTGCTTAAGCAGACAGAGGTCCACGGCTTTGACGCCAGCCAGTACCGCAGCGAACACCTTTGGATCAAGGCGCGCGACGGCGTAGAGGTGCCCGTATCGCTGGTCTACAACCGCAAACACTTCCGGAAGGGGCAGAATCCGCTGCTGGTCTACGGCTACGGCTCCTACGGCACCAGTATTGATGCCGATTTCAGCAGCAGTCGCCTGAGCCTGCTGGATCGCGGCTTTGTCTTTGCCATCGCACACATTCGCGGCGGCGGCGAGCTGGGGCAGAACTGGTATGAGGACGGTAAGTTCCTTAAGAAGAAAAACACCTTTAACGACTATATTGACGTCTGTGATGCGCTACTGGCGCAGGGCTATGGCTCTACCCGCTACTGCTACGGCATGGGCGGCAGCGCGGGCGGGATGCTGATCGGTACGGTGATTAACGAGCGCCCCGGTTTGTTCCACGGCGCTATTGCCCAGGTGCCCTTTGTCGACGTGGTCACCACCATGCTCGATGAGTCCATTCCGTTAACCACCGGCGAGTTTGAGGAGTGGGGGAATCCGCAGGACGAGACCTACTATCGCTACATGAAAAGCTATAGCCCATACGATAACGTCACCGCTCAGGCCTATCCGCATCTGCTGGTCACCACCGGGCTGCATGACTCCCAGGTGCAGTACTGGGAGCCAGCCAAGTGGGTAGCGAAGCTGCGGGCGACGAAAACCGACGATAATCTGCTGCTGCTCTGTACGGATATGGACGCAGGCCATGGTGGGAAATCGGGCCGCTTTAAATCCTATGAGGGCGTTGCGCTGGAATTTGCTTTTCTTGTGGCGCTGGCGCAGGGCACGCTGCCCGGCAAGAAAAGCTAGTTTTCATCAGGATTAGTTTTCGTCGAGATAGTGCTTTAACGTCAGCCGCAGTTCGGGACTCATGCGTTCCAGGTTATTGTACAGCCAGCGCAGGTAGCCTGGATCGCGGTCGGCAATTTCAGACACCGCCTTGCCCCGATATTTACCAAAGGTAAAGGTCGTCATCAGGGCAGGACGACCGGTAATCGTTGCCATCTGATCCGGCGTCCACCCCGAGCTATCCATGATGTCGATTAGCAGCGCAGCGGTAATATAGCAGTCATACAGCGCCCGGTGATGATGCAGCCCCGGCGGCGTCTGTACGTTCAGCTTACGCGACTTGTAGAGTGCCATATTGCCGTACTGGATCCCCGGCCACAGGCGGCGGGCCAGCTTCATTGTGCAGATCCACTCTCCGGGCATCTCCGGCAGCACGCGACGATCGAAGCTGGCGTTATGGGCAACGTACCAGCTGCTGCCCAGATAGTGGGGGAGAATCTCTTCGATCCACGGCTGATCGGCGACCATCTCTTCGGTGATGCGGTGGATGGCCATCGCCTGGTGGCTGATAGGGCGATCCGGACGCACAAGGTGGCTCATCGGGTTAACAATCTGCCCGTCAATGACGTCCACCGAAGCAATTTCAACGATGCCGCCCTGCAGGCCGCAGGTTTCAGTATCGATTACGCGTAACATCTTATCTCCAGAAACCGGGTCGATTATTTGATCTTAGGCTCGTAAGGCAGGCGTGAGAGCGACACGGATGCCAGGCGATGGGCGATCAGCCGTTCGCGAAACCAGTCGCGCAGATGGGCGGGCTGCTCGCGCTCAACCACTTCTGCGATAACCGGCATATTGTAGCGCTCTTTAAAGGCCACGCCAGCCGCCGCCAGGTCAACGTTAACTTTGTCCATCTCATCCTGAGGCAGCTGTGCAAGATTGGTTTTCATAGATCCTCCCGGTTATATGGCGCAAAATTACTAAGCCTGCTGTAGAAAGGCAAGTCCACGCCTGTACAGACTCGACTCGTACATTATACAGAGTTATTCTTTGTGCTATACACATAACAAAAAGGAATAGAACGATGGGCTTTACCGCAAAGTACACCTGCCGTGCGCTATTGTTGGCCGCCTCTCTGGTTGCATCGCCTGTTGTTTTCGCGCATGCCCACCTGAAGCACCAGTATCCGGCGGCAGACGCCAATGTAACGGCGGCTCCGCAGGCGCTGACCCTCAACTTTTCCGAAGGCATTGAGCCTAAATTCAGCGGCGTAAAGATTACCGGCTCGCAGCAGCAGACGGTAAAAACCGGCGTGGTAAAGCGTAACGATAATGATAAAACGCAGCTGATTGTGCCCATCGAACAGGCTCTGAAGCCTGACCAGTATACCGTAGAGTGGCACGTTGTCTCCGTTGACGGGCATAAAACCCAGGGCAGCTATCGGTTCAGCGTGAAGTAATATGCTCGCGTTTTGCTATGTAAGCCTGCGGTTTATCCACTTTCTGACCCTGATGCTGGTATTCGGCAGCAACGCCTTTGCGCACTGGCTTGCCGATCCGGCGCTCCGCTCCGCGTTGCAGCGCCGCTTTATGTTCATGCAGCGTGGCGCGCTGATGCTGACGTTTGTTTGCGCCCTGCTGATGTTTGCCCTACAGGGCGGCATGATGGGCAACGGCTGGCATGACGTCTGGCAGCCGGATATCTGGCTGGCAGTAAGCGAAACGCACTTTGGCAGCGTCTGGCTGTGGCAGATTATTATCGCGCTGACAGCCCTGCTGCTCTGTTTCCTGAATTCACAGCAGCAGGGGCGGGTGCTGCTGCTGGTCACCGCTCAGCTCCTGCTGCTGGCGGCGACTGGTCATGCGGCAATGTATGACGGGGCTATGGGGCTGTTTACCCGAATTAATTACGCCGTGCACATACTCTGTGCCGCCGCCTGGTTTGGCGGCTTGCTACCGGTGCTGTATTGTATGCAGCTGGTTAAGGCGGAAAAACGGCAGCAGGCGATCGGCAGCCTGATGCGTTTTTCTCGTTACGGGCATCTGGCAGTCGCAGGGGTGCTGATATCCGGCATTATCAATGCGCTACTTATTCAAGGGTTGATACTGCCGTGGCAGAGTTGGTATGGCCGTCTACTGCTGGTAAAATGCGCCCTGGTGCTGCTGATGGTGGCCATTGCGCTGATAAACCGCTACGTGCTGGTGCCACGCTTCCGTACACAGGAAGCGCAGGCGCGTGCTGTTTTTATTCGGATGACGCAAGCTGAAGTGGTTCTCGGCATTGTGGTGCTGGCAACGGTCAGCCTGTTTGCGACACTTGAACCTTTTTGAATAACTGGCGAAAAAATGAAAAAACGTATTCTCACTCTTCTGTTACTTACCTGTTCTGCCAGCGCGCTGGCCGCACCGCAGGTGATCACCGTAAGCCGCTTAGATGTGGGTAAAGATAAATGGGCGTTTAACCGTGAAGAGGTGATGCTCACCTGTCGTCCCGGCCATGCGCTGTTTGCTATCAACCCCAGCACGCTGGTGCAGTATCCGCTCAATGATGCGGCGCAACAGCAGGTAGCCAGCGGGGAAAACAGTGGCCAGCCTATCTCCATTATCCAGATTGACGATCCGGCGAAGCCCGGAGAAAAGATGAGCCTGGCTCCATACATTGAGCGCGCGGAAAAGCTTTGCTAGTTACAGGTTGATTCATAACAAAAAACCGCAGGCTTCACTGATGAAGCGTTGCGGTTTTTTTGTTTACGACCGTGACAATTACCCTTTTTTTCCTGCCACCGATGCTGTGGACTGGAAAAGCTGGCGCTGTCATCTATTCTTAAAGTGCCAGGCGTATTTAGCCTGCATTAATGCCAACTTTTAGCGCACGGCTCTCTCCCAAGAGCCATTTCCCTGGACCGAATACAGGAATCGTATTCGGTCTTTTTTTATCTACTTCCTGAGTTAACCATACCATACCCAACCCGCCGGGCGTCCAGCGTTTTTTTGGTTAAAATTTGGGGGAGTTAAAAATCACTAAACTCCTGGGCCGGACGCCAGAAGCCGTCGATGAAATCCTCTACCGGATAGCAGCCGCCGTGGCGGATCCGCTGCTCCTCCATTGAGACCAGGCACTGCTGTTCGGTATTGTATACGTCGATAACAATGTCATCACAGCCACCGTCCAGGTAGCAGATAAAGAGAACCAGTGCGACCATTCCTTCCTCACTTCCGTACCGCTTAAGTTAAGTGTAGGGGAGGAATGTAAAGAGAGGAAATTCCAGAAGTAAATAACCCGCCGGGCGGCGGGTTCAATGGATTAGCCGAGGCGCATAATCCAGGTGTCGGTCTGTTGATCGTAGTGCTCACGGTAAAGCACGGATTGTTCGCCATTGAGAAGCGCCGGAATACTGGTGTCGGCGTCCCAGGCATCGAGCTGCATACATAAATCAGGGTCGGAGCTGCATGGAATGCGTAACGTTCGCTCTCCTGGCTGCTCACCCTGCAGCTCAGCATCATCAATTTCAAATTGGCCAATGCGCACGCTGGTTTTCGTCATAATGCTCTCCATTTATCTGCATAATGTGGTACGACCAGTAAAGTCACCCCATTTTTCAGCCTGGTACAACATGACGTATCCCGCCAGTAAAAAAGTGCTCTTTTTCCCGGATCTACTCTTTGCCGGCAAACAGCCGACCGTCACGAACCAGCTCTCTTGGGTAGCTGTTCTTCAGGCGTGAACCGACTTTTTTTGCCAGTCCAAGCGGCTGCCCCTGAAACGTCACGATCGCTTCGTCACGCTTGACCTGCGTCTGCGGGTAGATATCCCGTCCGCGATACCACTCTTCCGCTTCAGCAGGGGTGAGTTCAAAGGCCAACGGGTTATCGACTCCAGCAAGGGCAATCACCGCCTCATGCTGCCAGCGATAGCCTTTGTTGTGCGTTTCGGCGAGCTTAATGCCGATGCGTGAGAAACGCACCTTGCCTGTAAGCGCTTCGATCTGCTCCGGGAAGAGCCACAGCTCTTTATCACGCTGCCAAAGGCGTAACGCGTTGTCCCAGCGCAGTCCGGAAGCCGCAGCGGCCTCGGCTATCTGCGCGCCCTCCCGGCCTTTCACCGGTGAGAAAGGAAATTTGCCCATCTTATAGCCGGGAGCGGGCAGGGGCTCGACAGAGGCAGTTTTACGCAGGCGCGCTACGAAGAACCCCTCGCAGTCAAAGATTTGTGGGAAAACGTGCAGGAAACCGTCGGCAGTTAGCGCCTGAGAAGCGCCAGCAAACAGCTGCGCCAGAGGCAGGAACTCAACCGCCTCGGGATAGCGGGCCTTCAGCCAGTGGCAAATCGCTTCGTTCTCGTCCTGGTTAAGCGTGCAGGTAGAGTAGACCAGCGTTCCGCCGGGGCGCAGGGCATGAAAGGCGCTGTCGATCAGCTCCCGCTGGGTGGCGGCGATCTCCAGGTTGCTGGCAACGGACCAGTTTTTCAGGGCATCGGGATCTTTACGCACCACCCCTTCACCGGAGCAGGGGGCGTCCAGCAGAATGGCGTCAAAGGTCTCGGGCAGTGCCGCACCAAATACCCGGCCATCAAAGTGGGTCAGGGCAACATTGCTGATCCCGCAGCGGCTGATGTTGGCATGCAGAACCTTTACCCGGCTGGCGGAGAACTCGTTGGCGAGGATCGCACCGTCGTTATCCATGCGCGCAGCGATCTGGGTGGTTTTCGAACCCGGTGCGGCGGCAACGTCCATTACCCGCTGGGGCTGGTTGCCGTCGGCGAAGAGCGCGCTGACCGGCAGCATAGAGCTGGCTTCCTGAATATAAAACAGCCCGCTGAGGTGCTCGGCGGTGCTGCCAAGGGGCAGCGCCTCTTCGTCATCGCGTTCGATCCAGAAACCCTCCTCGCACCAGGGGACGGGCGTCAGCTGCCAATGATAGGGGGCGATCAGTTCCAGAAACGCTGCCACGGAAATTTTAAGCGTGTTAACCCGAATGCTGCGGCGCAGCGGACGCTGACAGGCGGCAATAAAGTCATCGAAGGAGAGATGCGCCGGCATGGCCAGACGCATTTGCGCAAGAAATTCTTCAGGGAGATAGACAGCGTTGTGAGCCACGAATTACACCACCAGCAATAAATCAGGGGGCGCAGTGTAGCATAAAACGCTCCGGCGCAGCAGGCGCGCCGGAGCAGGGTGCTTAGCGCGGCAGGGCAGTGCCCCACGTGCGCCACTCTTTCGGCTCGCTATCCTGGAGCAGGAAGTGTTTGCCGGTTTGCGCCTTCGGTGCCAGCGGGATCCCCGGCGGGGTGGCAAATGCAATGCCGCCGCGAATGAACTGGTTAAAGGTACCGGTTTTCACGACGCCCCCTACCAGGCCGAAGTCCAGTGAGTAGCCGGAAGCCAGCCAGAACACCGAGTTATTGCGTACCAGGTGCTGGAAGCGCTTGCTGATGCGCAGGCCCACCATCACCCTATCGGAGAGCGATCCCAGGGTCAGACCGGTCACCGTACCCACCTCAATGCCGCGGAACAGCACCGGCGTACCGATGTTCAGCCCGCCCGCTTCAGGGGCTTCAACCACGATGCTCAGGCCGTCAACATAGCGCGAGTCGGCAATGGTGGCCTCCTGCAGCTCAAACTCCCGGCGGACGTCACCGCCCCGGCCAGGCTCGACGTTGATATAGGGCTGCAAAATAGTGTCCAGATGCTCAACCCCGGCCGCTGAGATTTGTGGGGTGATCACCGAAAAACGCGTACCGCTGCGGGCGAATTTTTTCACATACTCCGGATAGAGCACGGCGGTGGCCTGCACCTCGTTACGCTCGGTAATCAGCTCCAGATCCTGCACCTGGCCAATATCAATGCCTAAATATTTAATCGGCATCCCAGGGGCAAGCTTGCCTGCATCAAAGGCGTGAAGCTTAATCTGGCCACCCACGGCGCGGGCCGCAGTCTCTGACGGGAAGAGGATCCGCTTGTCGCCCTTGCGGGTCGAGGCGTTGGCACCGGTAAGGTTATCAAAGCTCACTGCACCCTTGATGGCTCTGGCGAGCGGCGCGGCCTGTACCGTCAGCCCGCTGCCGTTGAGCTGCACCTTCGCGCCACCTTCGGCCCAGAAGACGCTGTTAGCGGTCAGCAGAGATTGATACTCCGGCTTAACGTGCAGCTGAATATCAAACGCGTTAGCGCGCGGGCGGACGTTGATCACTTCGCCCACCTCAAACTTACGGTAGAGCACCACCGAGCCGGCCTGTACGTCAGGCAGCTTCTCGGCGGTCAGCGTCAGGGTGGTGGTGGGCAGATCGCTGAGGCTGTTCTCAATCGCCTTGTCGAGGTTAGCGAACAGCGGATAGGTGGACTTTATCTCGCCTTTGCTTCCCGGCAGGATACGGATCCCGCCGCTGATCCACTCGTTGGCGCTGGCGGCAAGGAACTCGACGCCGTCCAGGCCAACTTTAACGTCTACCCGGCTGTTCACCACAAACTTGCTGTCGCCCTGCACCAGCTCTCGATATTGAGGGTCGATAGCGACGGCAAAAGAGACGCCTTTCGCGGTCAGATCCCGCTCGAGCACCTGGCCTATCTGCACCCCATGCAGAACGATGGGCTGACCGGCGTCGATGCCGTAGCTCTCCGGCGCGGTCAGGGTTAACGTGACGACGCCTGGCTCCTGCAGCAGGGTTTTGTCTGCCGGCAGCACCACGAAGTTATCCCGCGGCTCGCCTTCTCCCGGTACCAGTTCAAGGGTGGTGCCGGTAAGCAGCGAGCTGACGCTGGCGTTGTTCAGGGAGAGTTTCGGGTTACGCATCTCAATACGGGTATTGGTGCGCAGCAGGTTGACGACGCTCGGGTCAACGGTCATCTCCCCACTCACCGCGCCGCCGGGGTTGAGATCGAGCTTCGTCAGCTCGCCTACCTCCAGCCCCTGGTACATCAGCGCGGTAGAGCCGGCTTTCAGCCCCTCGCCGCCGGGCAGGGCCAGCTTCACGATCACGCCGCGCTGGCTGTGGGCCAGATCCTTATAGAGGCCGAACTCATCATCGCTCTCTGCTGGTTTCGATGATTCCGGAGAGTCAAAGGCGATCGCTCCGTTAACCAGCGATGCGACGCTCTCCAGCTCTATCTTCGCCCCGCTCAGGCCGACGTCCGCCTTCACGCCGGAGACGTTCCAGAAGCGGCTGCCTTTTTTCACCAGGCTGGTGAAGCGGCGCTCAATCAGCACGTCGATAGTCACGCCCTGCTTGTTGGCATTGATGGAGTAGTCATAGACGCGCCCGACGGGAATTTTACGGAAGTAGACCAGCGAGCCGCTGCTCAGCGATCCGAGGTCCGGGGCGTGGAGATGGATCATCAGCTCGCCGTTGCTGAGACGATACTTCGGCTGGGTGTCGAGGGCGGTAAAGTGATCCTGCGGATCGCCTTTGCCCGGCATCATGCCGATGTAGTTCCCGCCGACCAGCGCATCCAGCCCGGAGATCCCCGCCAGCGACGCTTTGGGGGTCACCAGCCAGAACTGGGTATCGTTGCGCAGGGCATCCTTCATATCCGCTTTGATGCTGGCTTTGACCTCAATTTTATTGAGGTTTTCGCTCAGGCGGATGTCCTGCACGGTGCCCACCTCAACGCCCTGGTAGCGCACCGGCGTGCGCCCGGCCACGATGCCGTCAGCCGAGACGAAATCGATGGTAATGGTGTTACCGCGATCCTCATAGCTGGTCCACAGAAGCCAGCCAGCAATCATTAATGCGATAACAGGTAGCAGCCAGAAAGGCGAAATTCGACGTTTTGTTTTAATGCGCGCTTCAGTCGGCGAAGCGGGGGTTTCCTGACTCATGTGCATCCCAAAGTAAGCGGCTGTCCAGCCATTCCACAGCAAGAATAGTCAAAATTACCGCTGCGCCGAAATAAAACGCAGCGGGACCCATGGTAAACGCGAGAAGCTGATCGCGGTTAATGAGTGACATCGTTATTGAAATCACAAACAGGTCGAGCATCGACCAGCGGCCAATCCATGTCACAAAACGCAACAGCAGCAGACGGGTGCGCAATCCCTGTTCACATTTAAAATGGATGCTAACCAGCAGTGTAAACAGGACGATGACTTTGGTAAACGGCACCAGAATACTGGCGATAAAAACAATGCCCGCGACGGCAATGTTACTGCTCGCCAGCGACATAATCCCGGACATGATGGTGTCCGCCTGCCGAGAGCCGTTAACATAGATAACCGAGATAGGCAGCAGGTTGGCGGGCAGCAGAAACACCAGCGAGGCGATTAGCGCCGCCCAGCACTTCTGGATGCTATGTCGTCTGCGGTGGCGCAGCGGAATATGGCAGCGCGGGCAGCGTCCACGCGGATCCGGCAGGCCGGTAAAGTGGCATCCGAGGCAGACGCGAAGATTTTCATGCGCACGGGTGGCCGGGCGCTGAGGGTAAAATCGCTCCCACAGCTGCTCAATATTGAGATGGATTAGGGTCAAAATGCTCAGGATCACCAGCGCGACGAAGGCCAACAGTCCTACCCCCGGCTGCAGATACGCATAGTCCTGGACCTTAATAGAGGCGACGCCGATGCCGATCAGATAAATATCCAGCATCACCCACTCCTTGAGCCGCTCCAGCATCAGCAGCACCGGACGCAGGTTCATCCCCAGCCGGTTGCCAAACCAGAGATAAGCAATGGCCGCCACCAGCACCAACGGTGCGCCGACGGTACAGAACAGCACCATCGCGGCGGTGAGCGGATTGCCCTGCGAGGACATCTGCCAGATCCCCATCAGCAGGTTGGCATCGATGCGCACCCCCAGCAGGTAGAGGTGCAGCAACGGCTCCCCCCAGGCAAAGGGCATCAGCATCAGCATAGTGATAGCCATCGCCCCCAGCCGGGTAAGGGACCAGTCGCGTCCATCGCGGATCTTCGCATCACAGCGCGGACAATAAGCACTTTCGTGTGATTTCATCACTGGCAGCGCAAAAAGCGTATCGCACTGCGGGCAGCGCTGATAATGTGCACGTGGCAGAGGGTCGCCAATAGCACGAATTGCCATTTTCCTGTCGGTGACTAACTTTGGAGTTTTCAGCGCCATGACGTATTTTGATATAGGTTTGAATTAATCTATCTTAACTCATGAATGGATTATCTTGAGCATGAAGGCATTTAATGCTTATTTTAATAGGCTAGGCTACCTTTTTTTGTAAGACAACAAGTGATTGAATAATGAACAAAAGTGAATTTTACGCGGAGTTGAACCGCGATTTTCAGGCATTGATGGCAGGTGAAACCAGTTTTTTAGCAACGCTCGCCAATACCAGCGCGCTGCTGTTTGAACGCCTTGAGGGCGTTAACTGGGCGGGATTCTACCTGCTGGAAGGCGAAACGCTGGTATTAGGCCCGTTCCAGGGCAAGATTGCCTGCGTGCGCATTCCGGTTGGCCGCGGCGTCTGCGGTACGGCAGTGGCGCAGAATAGCGTCCAGCGCGTAGAAGATGTCCATGCCTTTGACGGGCATATCGCCTGCGATGCCGCCAGTAACTCGGAAATCGTTCTGCCGCTGGTGGTAAAAGGCAAGATTATTGGCGTGCTGGATATCGACAGCACGGTATTCTCTCGCTTCACTACCGAGGATGAGCAGGGGCTGCGCGAGCTGGTTTCGCACCTTGAACGCCTGCTGGAAGCGACCGATTATCAAAAATTCTTTGCGGGCGACGCAGTATAATCAACGGATAACGTAGCATTTACTGATGGTGTCATTATAATGACGCCTGTTCATGCCTGCGGCTTGTTGGCAACGTCCGTTGTAATCAGGAAATTTCATGGAAAATCAACCTAAGTTGAATAGCAGTAAAGAAGTTATCGCCTTTCTGGCCGAACGTTTTCCTCACTGTTTCAGTGCAGAAGGTGAAGCGCGCCCCCTGAAAATTGGTATTTTTCAGGATCTGGTCGAGCGCGTTGAAGGAGAGATGAGCCTCAGCAAAACTCAGCTTCGTTCTGCGCTGCGTCTTTACACCTCTAGCTGGCGCTACCTGTATGGGATCAAAGCCGGTGCGACCCGCGTCGATCTCGACGGCAATCCGAGCGGCGTGCTGGACGAGCAGCATGTTGAACATGCGCGTAAGCAGCTTGAAGAGGCGAAAGCCCGCGTCCAGGCTCAGCGTGCTGAACAGCAGGCTAAAAAGCGCGAAGCTGCTGCCGCTGCCGGTGAGCAGGAAGATGCGCCTCGCCGCGAGCGTAAACCGCGTCCTGCGCCGCGCCGTAAAGAGGGCAACGAGCAGCGTAAACCACGCGCCGACAAACCTGCCGCGAAACCTCAGCGCGCACCGCGTGAAGAGCCACAGCATACGCCAGTATCCGATATTACTGCGCTGAATGTGGGTCAGAACCTCAAGGTGAAAGCGGGCAATAACGCAATGGACGCCACTGTACTGGAGATCACCAAAGACGGTGTTCGTGTACAGCTGACCTCAGGCATGTCGATGATTGTACGCGCAGAACACCTGTTGTTCTGAAACGGAGGCCAAGCCTGGCATGAACACTTTGTTTAAGCGCACCGCGTTGGCTGGCCTGTTCCTGATTGCAGGGCAGGCCTTTGCCGTTGAAGATATTACGCGTGCCGATCAGATCCCGGTGCTAAAGGAAGAGACCCAGCATGCAACGGTCAGTGAGCGCGTAACGTCGCGCTTCACTCGTTCCCACTATCGCCAGTTCGATCTCGATCAGGCGTTTTCGGGCAAGATTTTTGATCGCTACCTGAATTTGCTGGACTACAGCCATAACGTGCTGCTGGCTAGCGACGTTGAGAAGTTTATGCCGAAGCGGAGCGTGCTCGGCGATGAGCTACGCACCGGCAAACTCGACGTCTTTTACGAGCTTTACAACCTGGCACAGAAGCGCCGGTTTGAACGCTATCAATATGCGCTAAAGGTGCTTGAGCGGCCGATGGATTTCACCGGCAACGACACCTTTAATGCCGACCGCAGCAAAGCGCCGTGGCCGAAAGACGACGCGGAGATGAACGCCCAGTGGGATGCGAAGGTGAAGTTCGATGAGCTAAGCCTGAAGCTGACCGGTAAGGATGAGAAAGAGATCCGCGAAACGCTGACCCGCCGCTATAAGTTTGCTATTCGGCGTCTGGCGCAGACCAACAGTGAAGATGTCTTCTCTCTGGCGATGACCGCCTTTGCCCATGAGATTGACCCGCACACCAACTACCTGTCGCCACGTAATACCGAACAGTTCAACACCGAGATGAGCCTCTCGCTTGAGGGGATCGGCGCGGTGCTGCAGATGGACGACGACTACACCGTGATCAACTCCATGGTGGCGGGCGGTCCGGCGGCGAAGAGCAAAGCGATAAGCGTTGGCGACCGTATCGTTGGCGTCGGCCAGCCTGGCCAGAACATGGTGGACGTGATTGGCTGGCGTCTTGATGACGTCGTGGCCCTGATCAAAGGTCCGAAGGGAAGCAAGGTGCGCCTTGAGATCCTGCCGGCCGGTAAAGGGACCAAGACCCGCATCCTGACCCTGACCCGGGAGCGGATCCGCCTTGAAGATCGCGCCGTGAAGATGACGGTGAAAACCGTTGGTAAAGAGAAGGTGGGCGTGCTGGATATACCAGGCTTCTACGTGGGCCTGACGGATGACGTCAAGGTGCAGTTGCAGAAGCTCGAGAAGCAGAACGTTAGCAGCGTGATCATCGATCTGCGCACCAACGGCGGCGGGGCGCTGACCGAAGCGGTCTCGCTCTCTGGCCTGTTTATTCCGTCCGGCCCGGTAGTGCAGGTGCGTGATAACAACGGCAAGGTGCGTGAAGACAGCGATACCGATGGCGTCGTCTACTATAAAGGCCCGCTGGTGGTGCTGGTTGACCGCTTCAGCGCCTCGGCGTCAGAGATCTTCGCTGCCGCGATGCAGGACTATGGCCGGGCGCTGATCGTCGGTGAGCCGACCTTCGGTAAAGGCACGGTGCAGCAGTATCGCTCCCTGAACCGTATCTACGATCAAATGCTGCGTCCGGAGTGGCCGGCGCTGGGATCGGTGCAGTACACCATTCAGAAATTCTACCGCGTTAACGGCGGCAGCACGCAGCGTAAGGGCGTGACGCCGGATATCATCATGCCGACCGGCAACGAAGAGACCGAAACCGGTGAGAAGTTTGAAGATAACGCGCTGCCGTGGGATAGCATCAACGCCGCGACCTTCGTGAAGTCAGGCGATCTGACGCCGCTTGGGCCGCAGCTGCTCAAGGAGCATGACGATCGTATTGCCAAAGATCCGGAGTTCCAGTACATCCTGAAGGACATTGCGCGCTTTAATGCTCTGAAGGATAAGCGGAATCAGATCTCGCTCAATCTTGCCCAGCGTGAGAAAGAGAACGCAGAGGATGATGCGATTCGCCTGGCGCGCCTGAACGATCGCTTTAAACGCGAAGGCAAGCCGGAGCTGAAGAAGCTGGACGATCTGCCGAAGGATTATCAGGAGCCGGATCCCTATCTTGATGAGACGGTGCATATCGCCCTCGACCTGGCGCATATCGAGAAAGAAAGCCCGCCAGCGCAGCCCGCTAAGGCACAGTAAACCCCAACAGGCACAAGAGATTGTGCCTGTTTTTTTTAACAAGCGTATCACGGCGTAAGCCTGCCGCGTCAAAATGTAAAGTTGTGTCTTTCTGGTAACTTACGCGCGGGTTATGCTTGAAAATAGCCAATATACCCATACGATGTGGGTAGTCGCATAGTGCGTTTTGTTAAGTTGAGGTTAAAAGAAAATTATGATGCGGATCGCGCTCTTCCTGTTAACGAACCTGGCGGTCATGCTGGTCTTCGGGCTGGTGCTCAGCCTGACGGGTATTCAGTCGAGCAGCGTTCAGGGCTTGCTGATCATGGCGCTGCTGTTTGGTTTTGGTGGCTCGTTCGTTTCACTGTTGATGTCGAAATGGATGGCGCTGAAGTCGGTTGGGGGTGAAGTCATTGAGCAGCCGCGCAACGATATGGAGCGCTGGCTGATGAACACCGTGGCTCAGCAGTCGCAGCAGGCGGGCATTGCGATGCCGCAGGTTGCTATCTATCACGCCCCGGA
>NZ_DAMACX010000006.1:98399-138461 GCF_031998825.1 Pseudescherichia sp. | reverse complement strand
GTTCACCGGGCGTTACAGGCCTGAAAAGTGTCAACCTATTCCAGGACTAGTCACTTTCGCTTAGCCACGGAGTCTCTGACGATCAGCGAGCCTTCATGCAGCGACTGCGTGGCGCTATCAGGAGATAATAAAATACGCACCGCATCGCGGATCATCTCGTCCATCGGGATATGCACGGTGGTCAAGGTGGGGGTGAAGTAGCGGCCGATGATAGAGTCATCGAATCCGGCGACGGAGATGTCATTTGGCACCCGCAGGCCGTTGTCGATCATGGCCTTAGTCACGCCGATGGCCATGTCATCGTTAGCGGCCAGGATGCAGCTCATGGGCCGATCCTTTTTCAACAGGGCGCAGCCCGCCTCGTAGCCGCTCTCGGTGCTCCAACTGCCGCGCACGATCAGCGTTTCGTCAGGTGTCAATCCAACAGCATGAAACGCATCGCGGTAGCCGGCAAGGCGGCTGTCACCCGTGGGCGACCCTTCGCTGCCAGCTACAAAAGCAATATCGCGGTGCCCCTGGGCAAGCAGATACTCCACCATGCGCACGCTGCCCCGGTAGTGATCGACAAACACCGAGCTGCTGCGGTTGCGCTTCAGCTCACGGTTGATCACCACAATGGGCACGCTGCTCTCATCAATAATGTCATCAAGTTCATCAACGCTAAGGTACTTGGGGTAGATCATGATCGCTTCACAGCGCAGCTGCACCAGGAAGTTGATGGCGTTACGCTCATCCTCCCGGCTGTGCTTGCCGTCGGCCAGCACCAGCTGACGCTGGAGATCTTCACTGCAGGTCGCCGCCTGGTAGATCATGGCGGAAAAGAACGGCCCGTTATACAGGCCGTTGGTGATCACCAGTCCCACCGAGTTAGAGCGACTGGTCGCCAGCGTGCGCGCCAGCAGGTTAGGGCGATATCCCGTCTCCTCAATGGCCTTGAAGATGCGGGCCTTCACCTCTTCGCTGACCACTACCTTACCGTTTAGCGCACGGGAGACCGTTGCTTTTGAGACGCCCGCCCGCCTGGCGACATCCAGTATCGTGACCATAACCTTCCCCAATTATTTAACAGGCTATCAGGAGACGGTCATTAACGGCATCTCCTGACGAATAGTGCCCCCGGACTGGAGCTTCGTCAGCTGAAACTCATCGCTATTGATCACCAGCACCGGCGTAGTGAGATCGTATCCGGCACGCTCGATGGCCTCTTTATCAAACTCCAGCAGCGGCGTACCGGCTTTAACGACGTCGCCCTCCTTCACCAGCGGACGGAAGTGCTCACCCTGTAAATTCACGGTGTTCAACCCCACGTGGATCAGCAGCTCCGCACCGTTGTCGCAGGCAAGACCAATGGCGTGGCGTGACTCGATCACCGTTTCGACCCGGGCGTCGCAGGGCGCAACCACTTTACCCTCATGGGGCCGAATAGCAACGCCGTCGCCCAGGACCTTTTGCGAGAACGCTTCGTCTGCGACCTCTTCCAGCGCGATCACATCTCCGCTGAGCGGGCTGTTCAGCGCCAGGCTGGTCTTCGCCGCAGCGGTTGAGGTGGTGGTGACCGGGGTGGTTTCTGGCGCGTCGGTGAGCGTCTCTTCCGCTACCGGATCGTCAAAGCCAACGAACTGCACCAGTATAATAGTCAGGACGACAGCCGTTGCGCTACCGGCAAGTTCACCGATGAAGGACATCGGCGCATCCGGGCTAATGGCGTTTACCAGGGTAAACAGGCCCGGCAGCGCCGCGTAAGCGTAGTAGAGGGAGCCAAACAGGCTGGCCACCACTGCACCTACCGCGCCACCGATGCAGCCGCAGATAAACGGCTTTTTAAAGCGCAGCGTCACGCCATAGATTGCCGGTTCGGTAATGCCAAAGATGGCGGTCACGCCCGCCGACAGGGAGGTTGTTTTCAGCTCGCGGTTGCGGCTCTTCAGGAATACGCCAAACACGGCGGCCATCTGGCCGATTACCGCAATCGTTTGATAGGCCTGGAAGGAGTCATATCCCTGGGTGTCAAAGTTGGCCATGATCACCGGCGTAATGCCCCAGTGCACGCCGAAAATAACGATAATCTGCCAGATACCGCCGATGAGCGCAGCAGCGACCGCAGGCGCGGCGGCGAACAGGGCATTGTAGCCGCTGGCGATGCCCATCGCCGCCCAGGTGGTAATCGGCCCGATAACAATAAGGGTCAGGGGAACAATAATCACAAAGCAGATCAGCGGGGTGAACAGGGCGCTGACCACGTCCGGCAGGATCTTCTCTACCCGCTTTTCAAGCCAGGAGAGCGCCCAGACCAGGAACAGCGGCGGCAGTACCGATGAGGTGTAGACCGTCTTCGCCAGCGGAATAAACAGGAAGGTGATGGTCTCCCCGTTAGCAATGCGACCTGCCATCGCCGACCACTCGGGGTTGATTAGCGCGCAGCAGCAGAGTACGGCGATGAACGGATTACATTTGAAGTGGCGCGCGGCGGTGATGGCAATGAACACCGGCAGGAAGGCAAACGGCGTCCACGACATAAAGTTGAGGATGGCGAAGGTACCGGTGGTTTTGATATCGGCATCAATCAGCCCAACAACAATCAGCAGCCCCTGGAGGATCCCGGCGGCGGCCAGAATGTAAACGATAGGGGCAAACACCGCAGACATGGTGGCAATCACCGCATCCAGCCAGCGGGTTTTCGGCTTGTTGGTCGCTCCGGCATGGTCCTCACCAATCAGAGCCGAGAGGGCGTTAAACACGTCGGCGACGTGGGTGCCGATAACCACCTGGAACTGACCGCCGCTCTCCACCACGGCAATCACGCCGGGCAAGTTCTGGATCCGGCTTTTCGCCTCAGCAGGGGTATCGTTCAAAACCAGGCGTAAACGGGTGGCGCAGCGGGTGAAGCTATTGATATTCGCTTCGCCGCCCACCTCATGAAGAATGTCACTGGCTAACTTATTGTAATCCCTAATAATGGCCATTCTGATGTACCTTTTTTATGGGTTATAGAGTGTGTGACCTCAATTTGAAACCGGTTTCATGCTAGCAGTGAAAGAGGGTCTTGCAACCGGTTTCATGGCTAAAATGTGGGCTGAATCACAGAGGAAATAAGCAGAAAAACAGTGTGGGTTGTTACACAGAGTGGTAAGAATGGCGTATCGTGCCAGGCATGGATGAGAGTAGAGTAGCGTCAAGATCGCTTAATCACCTGGAGCATGCACAACGATGGATTACCTGTCCGGAATTATCGTACATACACCGTTCTGGGTTTGGGCGCTGTTTATCTATCTGCTGATACGCGGCATCAAGGCGCGTCAGCCCACGACGGTAAAGTTAGAGAAGTTGCTGATCGTACCCGCTATTTTCCTGGTGTGGGATCTCTACGATTTAATCGCCTTTCGCCCTCCGACGGTGGGCACATGGACCCTCTGGGGAGTGGGTCTATTAGTCGGCGCTGCCATTGGCTACCAGTTTATCAATCCAAAGCGCATTCAGCCTGGCAATGAACCCCGCACGCTGCAACGTCCTGCCGACTACACTGTACTGCCGATGATGATGATCGCTTTTTTGACCAAATATGTCTTTGCCGTACTAACCGCTATCTCGCCCGCCGCGATGGCGCAGCCGGGACTCAACGGATTTGCAATTGTTTCCGGCGGCGTTTTCGCGGGTACATTTATGGGAAAATTTATGCACTACGTTCGCTGCTATGCCTCTTTTAACCAACGTTAATCTACCTGCCGGGCGTAAAATTCAAACCTGTGAGATTTCACTTGCGGGCAATCCCGATACCGCAGAACAGTTAAAAAGGGTTGAACAGTTTTGCGACATCGCTAATGCGTTGAATCAGGAAGAAAAGAGAAGGGCAATCTATCAGTATTTGACGGAGCATCATCCGCCGATGTCAGTCAACGACGCTAAGGCGTTAGCCCTGATCGAAAAGCCGCTTACCGGGCCAGAGCTCGGGCAGGTAGCGCGTCAGCAGAACCTGGAGATCGCTGCGTACCGCGCCACCGTCAACGACTATTTTGCCGATTGCGCTAATAACTGGGAGCATATCATTCCCCAGGAGACGCTGGTGATGCACTACAGCGGGCAGAATAAACAGGCGGCCCAGTTCGTTGCGAAAGCTAACGGCATCGTGGCGCATACCGCATTGACCTATTTTGAGAATCAGCGTCGTCACCAGCGTCATACCGGCACCCGCTGGCTAATTATTGATAAGAAAAGCCCTCAACAGGCGCTGCCTCTTCCTGCTGGTGCCGTGTTCCATCCCTATCTTAATTTTTACTACCATCAGCAGGATGGGGAGATGCGGATCTATAACTTCAGGGGGCAGCCGTTAAGGAGAGTTAACTGCGACCCTGAGACCTCTCTCGCCACTATTTTCGATCATGAAGTTGCCCGAAAAAATTACGAAAACACGCAGGCGCGCTTGCTCAGAGAGCAGGGAGACGTGGCCTCCGCTATTCAGCTTAATCAGCAGTGCTATGCGGCGGATCCACTGTGGCAGCAGGAGCGACACAACGGTAACGAGCCTGATAAGTCTGATGCCGTGGCGGATGTCTCTTACTATCAGACCATCGCCAGAGGTGACAGCGTCACTTATATCAGCGGTGTTGATGCTGAGGGACAGGAAAGCCTGACGCTGACCAAGATTACCCTAACAATCGAAGACAAAATCGCGGCGGTAGCAGCAAGGCTCACGGCTACAGTGGGAAGAGAGCCGCAACTTAAAGAGATGAGAGAGGTACTGGAACGATTTGGAATCGGCTCGGGCTGTTCTGGTAGGCCGGGTAAGGCGGAGCCGCCACCCGGCAGAGGCAACAACGCCTGATGGCGCTGCGCTTATCAGGCCTACATCACTAAACCTAAGCTCAGATGTCATCCATCGTATGGTCGACGACAATCTCCAGCGTCTTGCGAATGATATCGCTCTTCACCACGTCGTCGGTAGATTCAATTGCCTGGATGAGATGCAGGATAATCGCTTTATTAGTGAGATGCCCGCCGGAAGCCAGGATCGAACGGACGACTGCACCCAGTACCGTAGATTCATCCGCCAGAACGTCACCCGCATTGCGGAAATAGGCGGAGAGGGCTGTATCGGGCAGCGCTTCAAAAGCGTCTGATGATTGCTGGAGCATAGCCTGAAGCATAGTGTGTACCGTTAAAAGTTAGATAAATGTGTGCAGTCAGTGTTTTTTACTGGTGCCCTGTTGCTGGCGGGTGCCAAACAGTTGAAACACGTTGTCCTTCTGTTCGCTATCAGAGTCCTTCTGCTCACGTCCGGTCTGACTGCGCATCGATACTTTAGTATTGTTGTTGATTTCGGCGATAACACGCCCAAGTATCTCACGCCGTCGGCCGTCCGCCTCTCTTGCTTCCATAGCCCGCAACCTCGTGATAAGTGCCCTGGTGTTGACAGGCCCGTTCTCACTGAGGAGGGATAAGACGGCTTCTCCAATCAGCTCATCTGTTAATTTTTCAACTTCACTTCTATTCATAACTGCGTCTCTGCTGCCACGCTGTTCCGCAATGGAAACGCGGCATGAGTGTGCGCCTGGTAGGGGAGGGGTCATCGTCCATGAATACCCGCCTACCTGGAGCGACTAAAAACTTGACTATCAGTTGCTGCACATTTGCATGTCCTTAGCGATCAAACAGCAGGCCAATCAGCGTATGGTAATGGCTCTCTTCGTCCGCATCGGACGCTGTTTCAAGGCGGCTGAGTAGCTTAGTGCAGATTGCCTTACGGTTCAGGCTCTGGCCACTACTCAGGATCTCGACCACAATCTGACCCAGCGTCTCCTGCTGGCTTGGCAGTGCAGCTTTATTGAAATACCGGGTAATGGCATTAGCTGTGTTCGGAACAAGGTTGTTCTGCTGCATATGTCACTCCTGTAAAATTCAGTAAGTTGTGATAACGAGTACAAAGTTATACAAATCAGCCAAACTTGTACATAGAAACTGTACAAATTTGTGAAAATAAATTTATATTTTTTTAATATATGCTTATTTTCAATCAGTTATAACGGAAACCTATCCATTCTTTAGAAGACTTGTACAGGTATAGCAAAAACCTGTACCCTGTATAGGGCAGCATACTTATACACGGGAAAGATTGTCTTTAAAATCAGTCACAATCATTACAAGATCTGCGTGCTGTCATTTGTTACTGTGGCTCTCCACACACTTATCTTCCCGGAAAAACTATGCTTACAACCATTATTTACCGCAGCCATCTCTGCGACGATGTACCGGTTAAAATGTTGGAAGAGATGGTCGATGCAGCAAACCAAAAGAATGGCCAGGCCGAAGTAACAGGCATTCTGCTTTTTAACGGTACCCATTTCTTCCAGCTGCTTGAGGGCCCGGAAGAGAGCGTGTTTAAAATTTACCGCGACATTTGCAAGGACACGCGTCACTACAACCTCGTTGAGCTGCTGTGTGACTATGCTCCCTCGCGTCGGTTTGGCAAATCGGGCATGGAGCTTTTTAACTTAAGAGAGTATGACCGGGACGATGTGCTCCAGCGCGTGCTGGATAAGGGCACCTCTAAGTATCAGCTGACCTATGACGACCGTGCGCTGCAGTTCTTTCGTACCTTCGTCGAGGAGCGGGAAAAAGAGAACTACTATGAAATTCCACCGGCAGACGCATGGGATTTCATCTCGGATAACAACGCTACCCGCGCAGAGGCGCAGGCAGCGGATGAAACCGCAGAGTGTAGCTTCGCTTTTCAACCGATGATCGATCCCTTTGCCCGTGAGGTGGTCTCTATCGAAGCGCTGCTGCGTACGCCGGGCGGGGACATTCCGGAGGCCTGGTTTGCAGGGCTGACGGGAGATGATGTCTACGAGGCCGACCTGCGCAGCAAAAAAGTGGCCTTTGCCATGGCGGCCAGGCTAAACATTGGTGAGCAGACGCTGTCGGTGAACCTGCTTCCGATGACGCTGGTGAAAGTACCCGGCGCGGTCGATTTCCTCCTGCAGGAGATCCAGGCCAACGGGCTGGTGCCGGAGCAGATCATCGTGGAGTTTACCGAAAGCGAGGTGATCTCTCGCCTCGAAGAGTTTACCGACGCGGTAAGGCAGTTAAAGGCAGCGGGTATTCGCGTCGCTATCGATCACTTTGGCGCGGGCTTTGCCGGTCTGCTGCTGCTGGCGCAGTTCCAGCCGGACAGGATTAAAATTAACCGCGACCTGATTAAAGATGTACATAAAAGTGGGCCCCGGCAGGCGATTATCCAGGCCATTATTAAGTGCTGTAGTTCGCTGGAGATCCTGGTTTCTGCCGTGGGCGTTGAGCAGCCTGAAGAGTGGATGTGGCTGGAGTCGGCAGGCATCTCTCAATTCCAGGGCTACCTGTTTGCCCGTCCCGATTTTGCTGGTATTCCTGCCGTGGCCTGGCCAGAAAAAAGAACGGGTTTATGAGATAATACTATTTGAGCATGAGCGTAGCAGCGTTAAGTTTAGGGGAGTTGATGGCCTTTTACAGTATTGGCGATGTAGCTGAAAGATGCGGAATAAACCCGGTCACGCTCCGTGCCTGGCAGCGGCGCTATGGCCTGCTGAAACCGCAGCGCAGCGAGGGCGGGCATCGCCAGTTCGATGAGGAGGATATTCAGCGGATCAAAGAGATCAAACGCTGGATTGAGAGCGGCGTCCCCGTAAGCAAGGTTAAGGCGCTGCTGGAAGATAATAAGGTTGTTGCTCACGATGACTGGGCGTCTCTGCAGGAAGAGATGATGGCCGTGCTGCGTCAGGTTCGCCCGGCTAAGCTGCGTGCGGCCATTGTCGCGCTCGGGCGTGACCACGCTGTAGACGTCCTTATCGACCATATCTTTGTCCCCGTACGCAAGCGTCTCAATCTTGATCAAAACACGGCTCGTACCATGTCCAGCCTGCTGGAGGGTGCGATCACCGAGTATGCTGTCTCATGCATGGTTAACGCGCGGAAAAAAGCGGGCAGGGAAGCGCTGCTGATTGGCTGGGGAAGCGAAGACCGCACCCGGCTGTGGCTGGAGGCATGGCGGCTATCGCAGCGGGGCTGGCATATTGATCTCCTGTCAGAGCCGCTGGAGGTGCCACGTCCGGAGCTGTTCCCCGGTCAGCATATCTTTTTGTGGACCGGCAAAGCACTAACGCACCGTCAGCAGGAGCAGCTGGAACACTGGCGGGAGCAGGGCTTTACCATTAGTTTTCATGACCCCTAACTGATCCAAATACGGATTTTTGTTCTTATTAGTTCACTTACCCACAATTCCTGTACCAGGCTTACAGAAAAGGCAATAGCAATTGTGGAGCATTATGAAAGAGCAAAATCGTACTATCGGTATCAAACCCTATGGCGGTTCAGCAGGCGGGTGGGGAGCATTAAAAGCCGTTGCTGACGCAATACGCGGCCAGATGTCGGTGAAGCAGGACGTCATTGCCCTGTTCAAAGTTAACCAGCCACAAGGCTTCGACTGTCCAGGCTGCGCATGGCCCGATCCACAGCACGCCTCCTCGTTTGAGTTTTGTGAAAACGGCGCGAAAGCCGTCTCCTGGGAAGCCACCAGCAAACGTACCACGCCGGAATTCTTTGCCGCCCATACCGTCAGCGAGCTATGGGAGCGTAACGCCTTTGAACTGGAGGGCGAGGGTAGGTTGACCCACCCGATGAAATACGACCCCGCCAGCGATACCTACCAGCCCATCGAGTGGGAGACCGCCTTCCGGGAGATTGGCGAGCATCTGCGTAGCTATGACGATCCCGACAGCGTCGAGTTTTACACCTCCGGCCGCGCCTCCAACGAAGCCGCATTCCTCTGGCAGCTCTTTGCCCGCGAATATGGTACCAATAACTTCCCGGACTGTTCGAATATGTGCCATGAGCCAACCAGCGTTGGCCTGCCGGAATCCATCGGCGTAGGCAAGGGAACCGTTGAGCTGGAGGATTTTGATCGCTGCGATCTGGTGCTCTGCATCGGCCATAACCCAGGCACCAACCATCCGCGAATGCTGGGAACCCTACGAGAGGTCTCCAAACGTGGCGGAACCATCGTTGCTATCAACCCGCTGCGCGAGCGGGGTCTGGAGCGCTTTACCTCTCCGCAAAGCCCTATCGAGATGCTCTCCCTTAGCTCCACCGAACTGGCATCGACCTATTACAAGGTGCGGGTCGGCGGCGACGCGGCGATGCTAAAAGGGGTGATGAAAATTCTGCTGGCAATGGATCAGGAAGCGAAAGCCAAAGGCGAGCCAGGGGTGATCGACGAGGCGTTTATCCGCGATCACACCCAGGGGTTTGAGGCGCTAAAAGCTGACCTCGATGCAACCGAGTGGGCGCATATCCTGAAGGTCTCCGGTATGGAGCGCAAGGAGATTCAGCATGTCGCCCGTCTGTATGCCAACGCCGAGCGGACAATCATCTGCTACGGCATGGGCATCACCCAGCATCAGTACGGCACGCAGAACGTTCAGCAGATCGCTAACCTGCTGCTGATGCGCGGCAACATCGGTAAACAGGGTGCCGGCATCTGCCCGCTGCGCGGTCACTCCAACGTGCAGGGCGATCGCACCGTGGGTATTACTGAGATCCCCTCCCAGTCGCTACTGGACAGTATTGAGAAGGTCTTTGGCTTTAAGCCGCCGCAAAAGCACGGTCATGGCGCCGTAGCAGCAATTCAGGCGATGCGCGACGGCCAGGCTAAAGCGCTGCTCTGTCTGGGAGGCAACCTGGCGGAGGCGATCTCCGATCCGCAGGTCACCTTCCCGGCGATGCGCAACCTCGATCTTGTTGTGCATATGGCAACCAAACTCAACCGTTCCCACCTGCTGCTGGGTAAGCACAACTATCTTCTGCCGGTGCTGGGACGTACCGAACTGGATGTTCAGGCCTCTGGTGAGCAGAGCATTACCGTTGAGGACTCCATGTCGATGGTGCATGCCTCTCACGGCTCGCTTAACCCGGCCTCGCCGCACCTGAAATCCGAACCTGCGCTGGTCGCCGCGCTGGCAAAAGCGACCCTGCCGAACACCGTCGTCAACTGGGACAGGATGGTGGGAGACTACAGCTTCATTCGTGATGCCATTGAGGCGATGATCCCCGGCTTCGACAACTTCAATGAACGGGTGAAAAAACCGGGCGGCTTCCGCCTGCGCAATACCGCGTCGGAGCGGATCTGGAATACGCCCTCCGGTAAAGCCGAATTTAAAATCATGCAGGGCATTAATGAAGATCCGCGCTCGCTGAAGTGCCACGATCTGGTGCTGACTACGCTGCGCAGCCACGATCAGTACAACACCACGCTGTATGGCCTGAACGACCGCTATCGGGGAGTGACCGGCAGGCGGGACGTGCTGTTTATCAATCCCGACGAGGCCGAGAAGCGTAACCTGCGGGTGGGCGATCAGGTCAACATTACGGCACTCGATCACGAAGGCAACGCCACCGGGCGGAAAATGCACAACCTGACCATCGTGGTGATCGATATGGCACCGGGTTCAGTAGGCGCCTACTACCCTGAAGCCAACGTCATGGTGCCGTTAGACAGCCACGATACCAAAAGCGGGATCCCGGCTTATAAGAGCATCCCAATAGCGATGGAGCGCGTGGAGGCGGTTGCCACCTCCGGCGCGCTTCGCTAATCAACGTTCGCTAATCAACTGCCCCAGCGGCTCCGCAGGTAGTTTACCGCCTGCTGAGCCTGGGGCTGATTGAGGTTGTTCTCCCGGAACAGAATGGTGCCGCCGATCTCTGGCAGAGCATCGTTGAGATCCAGCTGCTTTTTCAGCTCCGGTACGCCGCCGTTGACCGTCCAGTCCGGCTCGGTTTTCGACGGTTCGCCCACCTTATACAGCGCCACGCCAATATAGAGGCGCGTATGGGTGGGTTTCACCACCTCCGCCCACCATTTCGCCAGCACATCATAGCGCGCTGCGTCCCTGGAGAAGGGCCAGTAGATCTGCGGGGCGATATAATCCACCAGACCTTTTTGCACCCACAAACGCGTATCAGCATAGGACTCATCATAGGCCGCCGCGCCACGCGTATCGGACCCGGCAGGATCGTGAGAGCGGTTGCGCCACACGCCGCTGGGGCTTACGCCAAACTCCACGTTAGGGTTCAGCTGCTTAATGGTGCGCGACACCTGCTCAATTAGCTGCTGCGTGTTGTTGCGCCGCCAGTCCGCCTTCGAGGCAAATCCGCTGCCATATTTCTGGTAGGTTTGGTTGTCGTTAAGGGTCGAGCCGGGCGACTCCGTATAGAAGTAGTCATCGAACTGCACGCCGTCTATCGGATAGTGAGCCACTACCTCGGCCACGATACTGGTGATCCAGTCCCGGGCTTCCGGAATACCGGGGTCGAGCACGTAGCGATCGCTGGAGGTACGGATCCAGTCGCGGTGCAGCACAAAGACGCTGGCCGGGTTGAGCGGCAGGGTACGGTTCAGCTCGGCCACGGTACCGGGTTTCGTATTCGTGGAGACCCGGTAGGGGTTAAACCAGGCGTGCACCTTCATGCCGCGCTTGTGGGCCTCATCCAGCATGAACTGCAACGGATCGTAGCCGGGATCGGTGCCGATAGTGCCGGTAAGCATATCCGACCACGGCAGGATCTTAGAGGGCCAGAGAGCCGTACCGTCAGGCTTCACCTGGAAAAAGACGGTATTGACCCCAAGGCGTTTCAGGTTGTCCAGCTTATCCGTTAACGCTTTCTGCTGCTGGCTGATGCGCAGCGCAGGGCTGGCGGTAACCGACGACGCTGGCGGCCAGTCGAGACGAGAGACTGTCGTCAGCCAGACGCCGCGCACCGGCCCATTGCTCCGGGCAGCGCTATCCGGCAGAGGCTGCTTCGTTACGGGCGGAAGCGGGGTAACCAGTGATTTCGGTGGTTTAGAAGAGCAGCTGGCAAGTAAAAGCGCGCAGCCAACCAGTGCGCCTAACCGTGTAATGTGTCGCGCCATCTCTGTTTCAGCTCTTATTCAGGCGGCTATTAGCCCATGGGTTAAAGGCAGGCTCGTCCTGTTTTTCCGGGACGGCATCATCCAGGGGATCCCTGTCCAGTGAATCTACGTAAAGTGCTTCGACCTCCGCACGCGCCCAGGGCGTACGGCGCAAAAACTTGAGGCTCGATTTTACGCTGGGATCGTTTTTAAAGCAGTTGATATTGATTAGCTTACTTAATTCGCCCCAGCCATAGCGCGCCACGAGGGCATTCACCTGCATTTCAAGCGTTACGCCGTGCAGAGGGTCTTTGGATACGTGTGCAGTCATAACCAGTCCGATGGTTTGGGATGTGGTGATTAGGATAGCGGGCGTGGAGTAAAAGGAAAGAGGGAAATGCGGCACGCATCTTGCTTTATCCCCGGTATGTTTCTTTAGCGCAGGTACCGTCATGCCTCTTTCTGCTCTCGATTTCGTGCTGGCCGCCAGACAAAGTGAAATTATTGGTCTGCAACAGCTGCTGCAAATGAGCAAGCTGGTGGGTGCAATCAGCCAGCTTATCCATGTCCTGCAGCGCGAGCGGGGCACGGCCAACATCTATCTCTGTTCGCAGGGCTCTCTCTGGGGCGAGAGGCTAAAGGAGCGAGCGCATCAGGTCCAGCAAGCCGTGCAGGCGGTAGACAAGCAGCTGCTGGCTCTCGATCTCGCCGGACAGCCAATGGCTAACGCATCGCGACTGTTTAGCCGTATCGCCACTGCGCTGCACAGCCTGAGCAGTTTGCCCGCGCTACGGGAGCAGGTTGCAGCGCAGACTATTCAACAGCCGGAGGCCATGAGCCGCTATAGCGAGGTGATACGCACCCATCTGGCGCTGGTATTTGAAGCTGCCGATACCTCCGGGGATCCTACGGTGTCACGGGCGCTGCTGGCCATGTTCAGTTTTATGCAGGGTAAGGAGCTGGCCGGCCAGGAGCGCGCCCTGGCTGCAGCAGGCTTTGCCTCGCGTCACTTCGATCATAATGCGCATCAGCAGCTGCTGACGTTGATTGAGGGGCAGGAGCGCTGCTTTCACACCTTTACGGAGTTCGCCGATGAGCACTCTCTCACGCTGTGGCAACAGCAGCAGCGCGCCGATAGCAGTGAGCTGGAGCGTTTTCGCCGCATTGCCTGCACCTGCACATCGCCATCCGGCGAGAGCAATGATATCGCACTGCGCTGGTTTGAGATCACCACGGCACGTATTGACGGCATGAAACTCATTGAGGATCGCCTGGAAGAGAGGTTGATGACCTGCTGCGAGCAACGGATCTGCGAGGCTCAACGCTCCGGCGCACGTCAGCAACAGGAGATTGAGCAGCTGCCGCAGCAGGACAGCCACTATGCGGCGCTGATCCCACCCCAGCTCAGTCGTTCCGTGCTTGAGCTTATTGAGCAACAGTCTCGTCAGCTACAGGCCCAGGATGCCGAGCTGGCCGCGCTGCGCGCCACGCTTGCCGACCGGAAGCTGGTGGAGCGCGCCAAAGGCCTGTTGATGCAGCACCACGGCATGAGCGAGCCTCAGGCTCACAAAACCCTGCGAGATATGGCGATGAAACAGAATAAGAAGCTGGCGGAGATCGCGGAAGCGATGCTCTCCGTCGCGGCGGTGATGAGCAAATCTGCATCATAATACTTAAGGAGTAGCTGCACCGACGGTGTGCAAATAACAAACCGTTGCGGTGCAGACACAATCAATACTCAACGCCAATTTAACACTACCTTGCTGATTTTACAGGATTACAAGAAGTTGGCACACAAGCTGCATTATTGGGAAAGCACATAGTGACTAGGCCAACGGCGGTTTAGTTAGCATTACGGATAAAGGCGTCCGTTAGCGTTCAGGAGACTGAGCGCTAACTGGACGCTTTTTTTTTGCGCATTTTTTCACCATACAGGAAGCCGCAATGAAGCAAGACGATAACAACACCGTGGTGAGTCTCTCCCGTCGCCGATTTCTGGCAAGCAGCGCGCTGCTGGGCGGCAGCATGATGTTACCGGGCTTTATGAATAGCGTCTGGGCGGCGGGCTCTGATGCGCCAGAGAAAAAAGAGATCCGCGTAGGCTTTATTCCCTTAACGGACTGCGCCTCGGTGGTGATGGCGGCGGTGAAGAAGTTTGATGAGAAGTACGGGATCAAAATCACCCTCAGCAAAGAGTCCAGCTGGGCGTCGGTGCGCGACAAGCTGGTCTCCGGCGAGCTGGATGCCGCCCATGTGCTGTATGGGCTGGTCTATGGCCTCCAGCTCGGCGTCTCCGGTCCGCAGCATGATATGGCGATGCTGATGACCCTCAATAATAACGGCCAGGCGATCACCCTCTCGAACCAGCTGAAAGAGGCGGGCGTGACCGATGCGGCCTCGCTGAAAAAAACCGTCGATGGCAGCCCGAAGGGAACCTACACCTTTGCCCAGACGTTTCCCACCGGCACGCATGCCATGTGGCTCTACTACTGGCTGGCCAACGCCGGGATCCATCCGTTTAACGACGTCCGCAACGTGGTTGTGCCGCCGCCGCAGATGGTGATGAACATGAAGATCGGCAACATGAGCGGCTACTGCGTTGGTGAGCCCTGGAACCAGCGCGCCATTCTCGACGGGATTGGCTTCACCGCCGCGACAACCCAGGAGATCTGGCCCGATCATCCGGAGAAAATTCTCGGCACTACCTCCGCGTGGGTGGCGGCTAACCCCAATACGGCCCGCGCCCTGACTGCGGCGGTGCTGGAGGCTTCCCGCTGGATCGACACCTCCGATGCGAACCGGATTGAAACGGCGAAAACCATCGCGGGACGCGCCTACGTCAATACCTCGCCAGAGACCATTCAGGGGCGGATGCTCAGCGACTATGACAACGGGCTGGGCAAAAAGTGGAAAGACGCCCACGGCATGCGCTTCTTCAATGACGGCGCGGTGAACTATCCGTACCTCTCAGACGGCATGTGGTTCCTGACCCAGCACAAACGCTGGGGACTCATCGATAGCGACCCGGACTACCTGGCCATCGCTAAGAAGATCAACCGCACCGACATCTATAAGCAGGCGGCGACGGCAGCAGGGGGCATCAATCTGCCCGCCGGCGATATGCGCAGCAGCACCCTGTTTGACGGCAAGGTGTGGGACGGCAGCAACCCCGCTGAGTACGCCAACAGTTTTGCCATGAAACGCTAAGTGAGGCCAACACTATGAACACAAAAACTAACGTTGTTATAAACACGAATATTGTTGCGCTGTCCACCGAGCCGGAGAGCGCTGAGATCCTTCCTCTGAAGACGGCGAGCCCGACGCCGCAGCCGGAGATAACGAAATCCGCACCTGCGAATAAATTTCGTGAAGCGCTACGCGGTGGTCTAAAAAAAGCGGTGCCCGGGCTGCTGGGGGCAGTTGTGCTGATTACCCTCTGGCAGATCGCCGCTCTGAGCAGCAGCGGCTTTCCGACGCCGCTGAAAACCTGGGAAGCGGCAAAGCTCATCTTCGCCGAGCCGTTTTATATCGCCGGGCCTAATGATATGGGCATCGGCTGGAACGTGCTGGCCTCGCTCAAACGCGTGGCGCTGGGCTTTGGTCTGGCGGCACTGGTAGGTATTCCTCTCGGCTTTCTCATCGGTCGCTTTAGCTTTATCGCCAACATGCTCAACCCGGTCATCGCCTTGCTGCGTCCGGTCAGCCCGCTGGCCTGGTTGCCGATAGGCCTGCTGCTGTTCCAGCGGGCAGAACCAGCTTCGGCGTGGACCATCTTCATCTGTTCAATCTGGCCGATGATCCTCAACACCGCCGAGGGGGTGATGCGTATTCCGCAGGACTACCTCAACGTAGCGCGGGTGCTGAAACTCGGTGAGTTTACCGTTATGCGCAAAATCCTTTTTCCCGCCGTGCTGCCGCACATTTTGACCGGGGTTCGCCTGTCGATTGGTATTGCGTGGCTGGTGATCGTCGCGGCAGAGATGCTGACCGGCGGCGTCGGGATCGGTTTCTGGATCTGGAACGAGTGGAACAACCTCAACGTGGAAAACATCATCATCGCCATCCTGCTGATTGGCGTGGTAGGGATGCTCCTCGAACAGGGGCTGATGGCCATTGCCCGCCGTTTTAGCTACGGCAATTAGCCACAAGAAACTCGTCACAAGAACAGTCAGGAGTCACATATGAAACATGAGAAAGCGATTATCCGCGTAGAAAACGTTACCCAGCGCTTTCAAACCGCAACGGGACCGTTCCTGGCGCTGGACAACGTCAGCTTTGAACTTGCCCGCGGGGAGACCGTCAGCCTGATTGGTCACTCCGGCTGTGGGAAATCCACGCTGTTGAACCTGATCGCCGGGCTAAGCCATCCAACGGAAGGCGTTCTGCTGTGCGATAACCAGGAGATTAGCGGACCTGGCCCGGATCGCGGCGTGGTGTTTCAGAACCACTCGCTGCTGCCATGGCTGACCGCGTTTGAGAACGTTGCCCTGGCAGTAGAGCAGGTCTTCAAAGGCAAGATGAGCAGGAGCGAGATGCAGGCGTGGATCGAACACAATCTCGAGCTGGTGCATATGGGGCATGCGATGCATAAACGTCCAGGGGAGATCTCCGGCGGTATGAAGCAGCGGGTGGGTATTGCCCGGGCATTGGCTATGAAGCCGAAGGTGCTGCTGATGGACGAACCCTTTGGCGCGTTGGATGCTTTAACCCGCGCCCATCTGCAGGATGCGGTGATGGAGATCCAGTCCCGCCTGAATACCACCATTCTGCTCATTACCCACGACGTTGACGAAGCAGTGCTGCTCTCTGACCGGGTAATGATGATGACCAACGGGCCTGCGGCAAAGGTCGGCGAGGTGCTCCATGTCGAGCTGGAACGCCCGCGTTCGCGGCTGACGCTGGCCAACGACGCTCGATTTCATCACTACCGTCAGCAGGTACTGCATTTCCTGCATGAAAAACACCGGGCCGTGGCCTGAGACAGCGGGCGAGGTAAGCAGAATGGATAAACCGCTCCTGGTCGTGATTGGCAATGGTATGGCGGGCGTACGACTGGTGGAGAAGCTGTGCGAGCTGGCCCCAACGCGTTACCGGATCGTGGTCATTGGTGATGAAGCGCAGCCCGCCTATAACCGCATCATGCTTACGCCGGTGCTGGCGGGCGAGAAACGCTTTGCCGACATCATTACTCACGACAGCGCATGGTACGAGCGTTACAACGTCACGCTCATTGCCGGTTCCCCGGTGACCGCCATTGACCACGAGACACGTACCTTAAGCGTTAACGGACAGCAGCTGGGTTACGATCGTCTGGTTATTGCTACCGGGTCGCTACCTTATATGCCGCCGCTGCCGGGGGCAGATCTGCCGGGTATTCACGGCTTCCGCAATCAGCAGGATGTAGAGAGCATTCTGCACGAGCACGTTGCAGGGCAACCGGCGGTAGTGATTGGCGGTGGGGTACTTGGCATCGAGGCCGCTGCGGCGCTGGCGCTACGCGGTATGCAGGTCACTCTTCTTCATCGTGGACCGCACCTGATGGATCAGCATCTTGATCCCCAGGCAGCAGAGTTGCTGCGCGAAAAGCTATTGGCGCGGGGTATTGAGACGGTACTGGCAGCGGAGACGATAGCCTATGGCGCGGACAAAACGGGGTGCGTTCAAACCGTTAAGCTCCGCGATGGGCGTGCGATCCCTGCCCGGCGGGTGATCGTTGCCGCCGGTGTGCGTCCGAATATCGCCCTGGCGCAGGCGGCCGGGCTGGATTGCGCCCGCGGCATTCTGGTTGATGACCAGCTGCAAACCTCCGATCCGCACATCTCGGCTATCGGCGAATGCTGTCAGCCAGGTGAGCAGACGTTCGGGCTGGTGGCCCCCTGCTGGCAGCAGGCAGAGAGCCTGGCGGCCAGACTGGCTGGCGTAAGCGCACCTTTGCTTGCCGTCCATGATGTACCGCTGCGGCTCAAGGTTACCGGTATCCATCTCTTCTGCGCCGGGACGCTGAATGCCGGACATGATGCAGAGATCCATACCACCTTCGACCCCTTCGACGGCCACTATCGCCGCCTGCTTATACAGAATAACCAGCTAAAAGGCGTGCTGCTGTGGGGAGACATTAACGATGGACCGGCATACTTCGCCCGCCTTGGCCATCCGCAGTCAAGCCTGTTTACCCCTGAAAAGCCCATTTCCCTGAAAGAGCCGTTATCCCTTGAGATAGCGAGGAGCAATGTTATGTCAAAACCCGTTTTAGCAATGGCCGGACACGGCATGGTAGGTCACCATCTTCTGCAACAGCTGGTCGAACGCGAACTGCATCTTCACTATCAAATTATTGTCTTTGCCGAAGAGACCAGACCAGCCTACGACCGGGTGCATCTCTCGGAATACTTCTCCGGTCGTAGCGCTGAGTCGCTGTCGATGGTCGAGAGCGACTTCTTTGCGTCAACCGGCATTGAGCTGCGCCTCGAGCACGGCATTGAACATATCGATCGCAACCGCCGTTTTGTGGTCGATAAGCAGGGGCGACAGACCGCCTATGACGTGCTGGTTCTGGCGACCGGCTCTTATCCGTTTGTGCCGCCCATTCCCGGTAACGATATGTCAGGCTGCCTTGTCTATCGCACTATCGACGATCTTGATGCGATTCAGGCCTGCGCGGAGAAGGGGCGCGTTGGCGTGGTGGTGGGGGGCGGCCTGCTCGGGCTGGAAGCCGCTAACGCGCTGAAGCATCTTGGTCTGGAAACGCACGTGGTGGAATTCGCGCCGCGGCTGATGGGTGTTCAGCTTGATGAAGGCGGGGCGGCGATGCTGCGCCGTAAAATTGAAGCCCTCGGCGTACAGGTGCATACCAGTAAAGAGACCCGTGAAATTATTCAGGGGGAGAACAGCCACTATCGGATGGTCTTCGCTGACGGCAGTTATCTGGAGACCGATCTGGTGCTCTTCTCCGCCGGGATCCGCCCACGAGACCAGCTGGCAAGAGAGTGTGGCCTGGAAGTTGGCCCGCGCGGCGGGATTGTGATTGACGATCGGTGTCGTACGTCCGATCCGGCTATATTCGCCGTCGGGGAGTGCGCCCTGTGGAACGGACAGATTTTTGGGCTGGTGGCGCCGGGTTATCAGATGGCGCGTACCCTGGCGGAGACGCTTGCCGGCGGCGAGGCGGCCTTTAAGGGCGCGGATATGAGCACCAAACTGAAGCTGCTTGGCGTCGAAGTGGCATCGGTGGGCGATGCTCATGGCCGCACGCCGGGCAGCGAAAGCTATAGCTGGGTGGATGGCCCGGCAGAGATCTACAAAAAGATTGTGGTATCAGCGGATCGCAAGCGTCTGCTGGGCGCGGTGCTGGTGGGTGACAGCAGCGAATACAGCACGCTGTTGCAGATGATGCTCAACGACATGCCGCTGCCAGCCAGTCCGGAAGGGCTAATTTTGCCTGCCAGCGCGGGCGGCGCGCCCCAAGCGTTGGGCGTCGCGGCGCTGCCGGACGGGGCGCAGATCTGCTCCTGCCATAACGTCAGCAAATCTGACATCTGTAACGCCGTAAAGGGCGGCTGTGGTGACATGGCCGGGATAAAGTCCTGCACCAAGGCGGCCACCGGCTGCGGCGGCTGTGCAGCGCTGACTAAACAGGTGATGGAATTCGCGCTGAGTGAGATGGGCGTCGAAGTGAAAAAGGATATTTGCGAGCACTTCGCCTATTCCCGTCAGGAGATCTATCACCTGGTGCGGGTGGGCAATATCCGCAGCTTTGATGAGCTGATCGGCAAGCATGGTCAGGGCCACGGGTGTGAGATCTGTAAGCCGCTGGTCGGTTCGGTGCTGGCGTCGTGCTGGAATGATTACCTGCTCAAGCCGCAGCATCTCCCGCTGCAGGACACCAACGATCGCTTCTTTGCCAATATCCAGAAAGATGGCACCTACTCAATAGTGCCACGCATTCCGGCCGGGGAGATCACGCCGGACGGGCTGATCGCCATCGGTCAGGTAGCCAAACGCTACAATCTCTACACCAAAATCACCGGCGGGCAGCGGGTCGATCTCTTTGGTGCACGGGTAGAGCAGCTGCCGGAGATCTGGCAGCTGCTCGTCGATGCCGGATTTGAAACCGGGCATGCCTACGGTAAGTCGCTAAGAACGGTGAAGTCCTGCGTCGGATCGAACTGGTGTCGCTACGGCGTACAGGACTCTACCGCGCTGGCGCTACACCTGGAGAACCGCTACAAAGGGCTGCGATCGCCGCACAAAATCAAGATGGCCGTCTCGGGCTGCACGCGGGAGTGTGCCGAAGCGCAGAGCAAAGACGTCGGCGTGATTGCCACCGACAAGGGCTGGAACCTCTACGTCTGCGGCAACGGTGGCATGAAGCCGCGGCACGCGGATCTGCTGGCCCAGGACCTGAACACGGAGGCGCTGATCCGCACCGTGGATCGTTTCCTGATGTTCTATATCCGCACTGCCGACCGTCTGCAACGCACCAGTACCTGGATGGATAATCTTGAAGGCGGTATGGAGTACCTGCGTCAGGTGGTACTGGAGGATAGCCTGAATATTGCCGCCGAACTTGAAAGCGAGATGCAGGCCGTGGTCGAGACCTATCAGTGCGAATGGCAGACTACGCTGGCGACGCCCGATCGTCTCGCGCTGTTTAAAGCCTTTGTTAACAGCGATGAACCAGTCCAGGCGGTGCAGGGCTGGGTGGAGATCTGTGACCTGAGTGAGATCCCGGCCAATGCTGGCATGGCGGCCCGGCTAACCAACCAGCAGATTGCGCTATTTCATCTGCCGGATCATCCTCAGCAGGTGTTTGCCCTCAGCAACCATGAGCCGAACAGCGATGCCAACGTGCTGGCTCGCGGCCTGCTGGGCGACGTGAAAGGTGAACCGGTAGTGATCTCACCTCTGTATAAGCAGCGGTTCCGTTTGCGGGATGGCCGCAGCGTGGACGATGGGCAAAGCACGCTTAGCGTCTGGCCGGTGAAAGTGGAGGGCGGACGCGTCTGGGTGCAGGAGCAGCCTGCGAGCCACACGGTCCGGCCCAGCGAGATAATCGAGACGGTCAGCCTATGAACAGCGCACCGGTTTCAACCACCTGCGCCTACTGCGGCGTAGGCTGTGGCGTAAAGATGCAGCCACAGCAAGAGGGGTTTACCGCCAGCGGCGACGGTGCGCATCCCGCCAATCTCGGGCGGCTATGCGTTAAAGGTAGCGCTCTGGGGGAGACGCTGGATCTGGCGGGCCGTCTGCTGCATCCGGAGATCGATCGCCAGCCGGTAAGCTGGCCGCAGGCCTTAGACGCGGTGGCACAGGGATTGCAGAACATCATTCGTGAGTATGGCCCGCAGGCGGTGGCGTTTTACGGCTCCGGCCAGCTGCTGACAGAGGACTATTACGTCGCTAACAAGCTGATGAAGGGATTTATCGGCGCGGGAAATATGGATACCAATTCGCGGCTCTGTATGGCCTCGGCGGTGGTGGGCTACAAGCGGGCCTTTGGGGCTGATGCCGTGCCGTGCAGCTATCGTGATCTGGAGCTGGCCGACTGTGTGATCCTCTCCGGATCGAACACCGCCTGGGCGCACCCGGTGGTCTATCAGCGACTGGTGCAGGCCAAAAAAACGCGGCCAGAGATGCGTATTATTGTCATCGATCCGCGCCAGACCGCTACCTGTGATATCGCGGATCTGCATCTGCCGCTGCGTCCCGGCAGCGATGCCGCGCTGTTTTGCGGGGCGCTGAACGCGATGGCAGAGCGTGGCAGGCTGGACAGTGACTTCCTGGAGCACCACACCCAGGGTGCGGATGAAACGCTTGCGGCGGCAGGTGACTGGACGGAGGCAAAAACCGCCGCGTTCTGCGGCCTGACGCTGGCGCAGCTGCGGGCGTTCTATCAAACGATTGCCGATTGCGATCGCCTGGTCACGCTCTATTCGATGGGCATTAACCAGTCCAGTTCTGGGGTAGATAAGTGTAACGCCATCATAAATCTGCATTTAGCGATGGGTAAAGTTGGTCGCGAAGGCTGCGCTCCGTTTTCGATAACCGGTCAGCCAAATGCCATGGGCGGCCGGGAGGTTGGCGGGCTGGCGAACCAGCTGGCATGCCATATGGGGTTTAATGCCGACGATATCGCGCGCGTAGGGCGCTTCTGGAATAGTGACAACGTCACAAAAAGTGCCGGTCTCAACGCCGTTGAGCTGTTCCGTGCTATTGAGAAGGGGCAGATAAAGGCGGTGTGGATCATGGGTACTAATCCGCTGGTCTCGTTGCCGGATGCGGATCGGGTGCGTGCCGGTCTGGCGCGCTGCCCGCTGGTAATAGTCTCCGACGTCATGCGCGATACCGACACCACCCGTGCGGCTCATATCTGCCTGCCTGCTCAGGCCTGGGGCGAAAAAAATGGCACCGTGACCAATTCTGAACGGTGTATCTCGCGCCAGCGCGCTTTCCTGTCTGCACCGGGGGAGGCGAAACCGGACTGGTGGATCCTCACTCAGGTTGCCCAGCGGCTGGGGTTTGGCGAGGCGTTTGCGTATCAACATCCGGCAGAGATATTTCGCGAGCACGCGGCACTGTCCGGCTTTGAAAACAACGGCACGCGGGCATTTGATATCAGCGGCCTGGCGCAGATCTCTGACTGGCAGTGGGATGAGCTGCGCCCGGTGCAGTGGCCGGTCAATGCGGCAAACCCGCAGGGCAGGGAGCGACTATTTACCGACGGGCGGTTCTTCCATGCTGATGGAAAAGCGCGGCTGCTCGCCATTACGCCAAGACTGCCGATCAATCAGCCGACGGAGGCTTATCCGCTGATCATGAACACCGGCAGGATCCGCGATCAGTGGCATACGATGACCCGCACCGGCAAATCTGCACGCCTGATGCAGCATATCAGCGAGCCGTATTGTCAGTTCCATCCTGATGATGCGCCGCACATTCGCGCCGGGGATCTGGTGCGCGTCTCATCATCCCATGGCTGGCTGCTGCTGCGAGCCCAGCCTGATAGCCTGCAACCGCGCGGCAGCGTATTCGTGCCGATGCACTGGAACAGTCAGTTTAGCCAGCAGGCGAGGGTAGACGCGCTCGTTGAGGCGCACACCGATCCGCTCTCCGGTCAGCCGGAGAGTAAACACATGCCGGTTAGCTTGCGCCGCTGGCAGGCCGCATGGCAGGGCGAACTGTTTATTCGCGGCAGTCACCTGACGCCGCCCGCCACGGCATACTGGAGCCGGATCGCGCAGCCGGGCATCACGCACTACGCGCTGGCAGACTCCTCCGCGCCGCAGGAGTGGCTGGCGTGGCTCAACGAGTACGTTGCTACCGGGCAGTGGACCTGTCAGTCAGCCCGTCTGGGCGATGACGGTTTTAACCTGCTGGCGTGGGCGGACGGCGAACTACAGCTGGCATTTTACGTGCACCGCGAACGCCCTGAACTGGAACGGCAGGCGGTAGTGGCGGCGTTCAGCCTGTCCCCGCGCACCGCGCAGCAGCGTCTGGCGCTATTGTCTGGTACGGCTGGAAAGGATAAGGCTCCAGCCGGGGCAACGATCTGCAGCTGCTTTGCGGTAGGTGAAGTGACCATCGCTGACGCCGTACGCCAGGGGTGCGGCAGCGTGCAGCAGCTCGGCGCAAAGCTCAAGTGTGGGACTAACTGCGGCTCCTGTATTCCAGAACTGAAGAAAATCCTCGCCGAACAGATCTCTTTGAATTCAGGCATGTCTTAGTCGTGAGAAGCTGTTGTTCTGCTAGCTTAATGATTTAGCTGAAGTTGGTAACCGGAGGTTATCTTTGCTGATTAAACTGAAAAGAACACGTTCGCACAATGAGGACCGCAAGCTGGCCCTGTGGTTGGCTACAGCGGCAGGCTTGCTAAATGCCATCGCACTGGGTGCCTTTGGCTTCTTTCCCTCCCACATGACCGGTAACACCTCACAGCTCTCCAGCGAAGTCTCCAACACGGACCTGCGGGACGTGCTGTTTTTTAGCGCCATCATCATAGCCTTTGTCAGCGGGGCGGTTCTGGCCCGCATCATTGTGCTATGGGGGATCGTGCATAACTGTCGGCTGATTTTCTGTCAGATTCTGTTCGTTGAGGGCCTATTCCTGACCGGGATCTCGCTGTATGAGATCTACTTTCATGCATTCTCATCGAACCGGGAGATAATTGTCGTTCTTTGCGGCCTGATGGGCCTGCATAACTCAACCTCCACGCAGCTCTCCGGCGGCCGGGTCAGATCGACACATATTACCGGTACGTTGACCGATGCGGGGATCTCGCTGGCATCGGTGCTGGCAGCCATGCTACGCCGGGATTTCTCCAAAGATAGCGCCGCGCAGAGGAGTCAACTCAAGACCCATCTCACAACGATCTTCTCATTTCTAACTGGCGGCATTGCGGGCCTGTTCCTGTTCAGATGGTTTGGCTTTACGGCCATGTCGGCAGTCGGCGTGGTGCTGATGGCGATTGCTGCGCTGTCGATTATTAGCGTTACCGTCCGGGTTAGAAAAGCACGCACGGCGATGCGCGGGATACCGTAAGTTAGCCAGATGTCGGGCAGCGCTTCGCTTGCCCGACTTGCAATAGCTGCCGGAAAATACCCTAATCGAACCAGGTTGGACGTTCTGACGTGGCGATGTCCATACTGACTTTAATTTGCTCGGGCACGATCCTTGTCAGCGACAGTTCCGGCAGCTCGTTAATGTCAAAAAAACCAATATCGGTGGATTCGTGGCTTAAGGCCAGGCTTCCACCGATCTCTTCACACAGGAAGATATGCTTGTAAACATGCCAGGGGTAGGGTGGATGTCCATTAAGGTTGCGATCCCACACGCCCAGCAGTTTTGTCACTTTTACGCTGAGCCCGGTTTCTTCTTTAACTTCGCGGCTCACGGCTATCGATGGCGTATCGCCAACGTCGGCCCAACCACTAGGCAAACTCCATAAACCATCGTCAGCTTCGCGGACCAGCAGAACTTTGCCTTCGCGAAGGATAAACGCACGAACGTCCGTTTTCGGCGTAGCGTAGCCAACTTCAGAAACGTGATTCCACGTCTTAGCATCAATGTCAAAGCGGGAGCCGATCAGCTCAACGGCCATTTGCTGAAGGGTTTCATAGCGTTCACGATCGAAAACATCTTTTGCATACGTAAGCCCGGTCTGGGCGATAGCGTTGAGCTGTTGTGCGAGAACGGTGATATCAATAACTTTTTGATCGTTCGACATAGATCTTTCCTCGGGCTTGTCGTTATGGTTCGTTCAGGGAATGACAAAGAAAGGTGATGATAGTCATGTTGGGCTGACGAAGAGAAGGGGAACAATGCTGATTCTTAAGAATTAACCGGGATGGGTTAAGCAGCCTGTGGGAGCTCAATATGCAATTTAACATAATATACATTATGCGCACTAAGGTTATGGTTCCCATATTCTAATGTCACTTTCTATCCATTTAGTGATGTCACTTTTTCTGGCATAAAGGCTCATGCCATGGAGACATCAGGATGCTAGTAACTATGTCAGATAAAAAACTGAGCCGGATTAACGTCATTCAGTCAGTTATTGAAAAGCGTATGATCCGGCGTGGGCGTGATGCCGCCCGTCAGCTGAAAGTTGCGAATAGTCCAACTGTGCGTTAAATATTAAGATAAGCCATGCATGTTGTGGCGAGACCCCTCTGAATTCCTATATATAGGTATGCAACCACAAATGAGCGCAATGAAAAAAGGTGTTAAAAAAGTGGCAGTAGCTACGCTTGAAACTAAAGATCAGCTTTGTGCAAATATGATTGATGCCGGTGTCGACCCTAAACAGGCTCTGCTTGCTTCTACCGTAGCAACGGTGGGCCACATTGATAGTATCATTGACCGTGTTCTTGGTAATCAAAGTGCGGCTGACATCACGCATGGTTTATCTGAGGTCGGGCGCGGTACTCGTCCACTCAACTGATCACAGAGGCCGCGCAAGCGGCCTTTCTTCACCTCCGTTTTCTCATGAAATCTGGCGTACTCGGCCCCCCGCAGAACGCCAGAATTCACGTAGCGCACGCTCTCCCTTCTCTCTCTCCGTCAGCCTGGACACAACTGTAATTCTGTCCAGTGCTGGAACTTATCCAGACGCAGCTGCGCGGCCAGATTAAAATCTGCTGGCATCTTTCCACATAATCAGTACTGTAAAAGTGCCGTGATACCGTGTCGCCCGGTCATTTTTATGTAACCGTTTGGCCGCTACCATTCAGTACTTTTACTGTTTTTATTCATATTTTTTTCCGCAACTCGCAAAAAATCATTATTCCGTGCATTTTCGGCGAAAATCTTTTAATTCCCCCTAAATGCTTCAATCGTTGCCCATCTTTGCCAAACTTCACACCCTTGCATTTCAGCGTCCGAAGTTGGCAAAAAAATAACCTACAATTATCAATAGCTTACCTAAGCCATGATCTAAACATAAATCCATATAGCGGCGAGATACTTGCCCTGAAATAAAATCCGGTATTCGGATGGATTTAGGGCCATCTGCCCGCCATATAGCTTTATAAGCTGATACATATACATTTCCTTATTATCAGTACTGTAAAAGTGCCGTGATACCGTGTCGCCCGGTCATTTTTATTTCACCGTTTGCCCGCTACCATTCAGTACTTTTCGTCCTGCTGGCATATGCTCCATTGCAGCTACGCGGCCAGCCTGAAATCTGCTGGCATACTCTGCGCCCGGTGCGCCGGTGCGGTCGCTGAGCTGCTGGCAAGCCATCCTGTTTTCATTTTCCCGCTACTTGGACACAACAGTCATTCTGTTCAGCCAAAACAGAACTGGACAGTAGAGCTATTCCTATGAGCTGTCTCTCAGGGCAGCAATAAGTCAGCTTTTATTATAAGTGCAGCCCCAATGCTTTATTGATAGCATCTTTAGTCTGATTAGGCAAAGATTTCGGCCCTCCCATTACATTACCGTGGACCACCTCCCCCATATCCACATATAACGCCTTTTCAGGAAGTATTATACTAGCACCGTCGGTGAAAAATAAAGCGAGACCTTGTATCCCTATATTAACTAATAAGTTAAGAGGGGCAATTTGTCTCGCGCATTCTTTAGCTTTCTCAGCTAGGGCTTGTGGGACCTTATTTTTTAAACTATCAATTTCTTTATTTTTTTCTGAATTCTCACTATTGATTGAGTCTTCTCTTTGTTGGATATCAGCTATTACAGAGTTATGCGCTGTAATTTGCTCAATCTTCTTTTCAGCTCCTAAACTAGTATCTTTAGTTATTAGCACGATATTTTCCTGCTCAATCTTACGCGCAGCCTGAAGTTTGACTGCTTCAACTTGCGCATTCTTCTGCCATAACAGAGCGTCACCCAACTGTGTGTCAACCGCACTCATATCTTTATACAATTGATCATCACAATATTCGGCCTTTACTATCGTTGTAGATAGTAAAAATAAAAGAAAGGCAAATATAAACTGATGTTTCATGATTATCTCCAGATTGGTATGATACACATGTATTATTTTAAGATTTACATTGAGGGCTTCGATAAGAGTTTTCTATTATTTCGAATAAAAAGATCATACATTCACCTTAGTGAATTTTTATAATCGGCATGGTTCTTTCTCGCTAAATCTGGCGTACTCAGTCCCCGGCAGAACGCCAGAATTCACGTAGCGCACGCTCCCTCTTCTCTCTTCTCCTCTACCTGGACACAACAGTAATTCCGTCCAGTTCTGCTGGCTGCGCGGGATCTCGCCTGGTATAGTGATACCACGGCAAAACGCTATTACAGGGATAACGGATGGAAATCACGGCTCAGCAGTTTGTCACATCAACGGGGCGGCAAGTGCTTACAGACAACGGCCAGCAGGGTATGGGCGGCGTTGCGGGGGTCGGCTCCACGACTGAAAAGCATCAGGGGCGCGTCGCGGAAGCGATTTTTGCGAACTGCGCGGAACTGGATAACGGCCAGCTTAACGAGATCATCGAATGGATTCGGCTCTATCAGCGTTGAATGCCACCATCAGGCCGCGCCAGCGGCCTTTTTTATGCTCCTCATTTAATTCTTCCGGCAGTTAGACATACAGCCTATTATGTCCAGAAATCCTGACTTAATGAGAGCTTGATACAAGGTTCAAATTTGATACTTCAGCGCTATAATTAATTGATGTTTTTTGTCGAAAATCGATTAAAGTTGGCACTTCTATAATATGCGCCTGCACTAATGCGCCAATTGTAGTTAGCACGGTTAAAAATAAAATAGCAAAAGTAAGCCACCCCATAAGCTTTTGGCTTGCTAACTGCTGGTCATATCTGTTTTCTTCCAGCTCATAACGGGTAATTGTTTCGATAGCCTTACCCGTAACAAAATATCGATACTGCTCTTTCCTTAACTCCCCTGTTATCTCTAAAGAATCTAAATTCAGCTGAAGTTTCTTTCTATATATTGCTGCTTTTGGATGGGTATACCATAAATGCGTGTGCATATGAGTAAATAACTCATTGGCAGTTATTGAGTATTGTGCATCTGTTGTACTTACATGACAGTCTATTATCACTCTCAGAATACCGATTCTTTCATGAACTATTAAATCCTTTTTAGCAAAACGATATCTGATAAACCAGTTTTTCAGCCTTGCAATTTTCGCCACTAAATATATTAATTTTGTCACACCTTTGATGAAATACTCTTCTATTGAGTAGAATCTTATTTCATATAATCCATAGTAATGGATTATCTCCGGATGAAAATGATTAAGTTCTTCGTATCTAAGTCTAACCTCCTTATCAAACTTATATTTATCTTCATCCCATTCTTGAGCTATGACACAGCCTTCCTCAATTCGGTCAATCAAATAAAGAGGATCGCCATCATTATTATATAGGTAAATCACAAAAGCATTAACAAGTTTTCCTTTCTCTCCACTCCTGGGCATAATGGATGGAGCTGGCAATGTCAGCATTTTCGGTAAATATCTTTGCCACAATTTTATCTTTAACGAATTTTTCATATTTCACTCTACTTAAATTGGTGAATGATTTACATTGATGAGTTATTACATCAGCCATTCTAACACTGAGCTACATCTGACAAAAGCAGCAGCCGCGCTTACCTGTAACTGGCTTTCATGACTCCTGCCGCACATGTCCCTTTACACATTCACAAATGCCACCGTTCTGGCTGTCTGCGCTTTCTGCTATGAATCCGGTCAGGCTTACCGCCCTGAAAGAGAGCAAAGACAGCTAAGGAGCTGTTCATGAGCGTTTTTAACGTGGATCTTAAACCTTAAGTGCTGCTAAAATCCAGCTATTCCCCTTTCATTCAGAGTTGTGTATGAATACTAAATTAAACAAAATTATCGATATTGTAGATTCTTATATTTCGCTTTGCTTACTGGTAGTGACTCAAGATTACAATAATCAATATAAACATCTTTTCGAGTATCGAAAGCGCTGGGAAACTTTAATGGCTTATGAAACTATGCTAGATTTACCTATCTGGATTAAGCATTCTCCAAATGTTACTCATGCTCACTCGGCTATTAAAACCAAATGCGGAACCGGGGAAGGATCATGGGGTAGAAGAAATAAATTTTTAGATGAAA
Source organism: Pseudescherichia sp. (assembly GCF_031998825.1). Lineage (GTDB taxonomy): Bacteria > Pseudomonadota > Gammaproteobacteria > Enterobacterales > Enterobacteriaceae > Pseudescherichia. Next base: position 108,957 of record NZ_DAMACX010000006.1, on the reverse strand, counting down.
CCCGAAACCAGATAATTGACAGCTATGAAAAAAACTGTGCATCAAAAAACAAATCTTCTTCTGCTATTAATCTGGCAGACTATAATCCAAAGCCTCTGGCTTCGCTAGATCAGACACGTTCTACTTTAACGGATAAAGAAAAAGCAACTACTTCCATGAATCAGGGTATACCTTCAAAACGTATTGTTGAAACCATAGCAGAAGTGGTTAAAAATCCACAGGATAATTTTAAGACTCAGGGCACACCAATGAAAAAGAAAGTCTTTATCGTGCACGGACATGATGAAAAGTTAAAGTATGAGGTATATCAATTTCTGATTGAAGAAGATTTTGAACCCGTTATTCTGCATCTTCAGGCTAACGATGGTGACACGATTATTCAAAAGCTGGAGCGTTACTTTAAAGATATTTCATATGCTATTGTTCTCTATACAGCTTGCGATGAAGGACGCTCTGTTAAAGAAACGGATTATCGTCCCCGAGCCAGACAAAACGTCGTCTTTGAGCATGGTTATCTTATATCCAAGCTGGGGCGTGAATATGTAACCGCGCTGGTCAGTGACGGGGTGGAAACACCCGGTGATATGTCCGGCGTTGTATATATTCAGGAATCGGCAGACTGGCGTTACTCTCTTTTAAGAGAACTAAAAAAACTCAAACAATAAGGCACTGTCATTTCCTTTAACCTGTGTACCCAGGATCACAGAAGAAAGTGCGTCTGTACTTTCTTCATGTGCATTTTTTAAGCACACCGTTCTTCTGCACAGGATAACGCCTTCTCGTAAAATCTGGCGTACTCAGCCCCCGGCAGAACGCCAGAATTCACGTAGCGCACGCTCTCCCTTCTCTCTCTCCGTCAGCCTGGACACAACTGTAATTCTGTCCAGTTTTAGCGATTACCGTCTCCCAAAAACCAGAATGAGGGCTTTTCGTTCATTACCTCAATTGCAGCTTTCTCAAGAAGTAGTTCTTCGCTGGCAAGACATTGAAACTTATACAAAGTTTCTTTAGCCATTGTCCGGATTGGGGCTTTTTCCTCGCGGTCAGCTGTCCCCATTGCGCATGCATGTGAAACAGCATAGTAAGCATCAAAGGTCAGCTCTCTCATAGTATTACTTTTGCAAGTAAGGGATAACGTTTCATGTTGCCTTGTAAGCTTCATGTAATCATCTCCATCTGGCTTGAAATCGGTGATAATATATCTCTGCATCAGCATTAATATTACAAAATGCATTATATATGTACAAAAAATGCCATCCATTTTGGACATTTAGGCACTATCGGAAAAAGTGTCCAGTAAATATTTCGGGTGATCGTATTTAATTTTGTTGACCTCCTGAATGAACTGTGAGCCTGCTCAGAGCTTGATTCTGGATTCCTTGAGCGCGCTAAACGCATCTGCCAGAAAATGTGTGATTTCTGCCTGGGCTGGGGTATCTGAACATTACGCTCTGCCGCAGGATCCCGGCATCAATCGATGCGACATGCGTCTTGCCGCAGAACGCCATCGACAAATCGAACTCATTACGAATGATATTCAGTGCCATTGTGACACCCTCCTCCCCCAGCGCCCCTAATCCATACAGCATACTACGCCCGATATAGGTTCCTTTTGCACCGAGCGCAATCGCTTTTAGCACATCCTGTCCGGAACGTATCCCGCCGTCGAAATGCACTTCAATGCGATCGCCTACCGCTGCGACAATCTCCGGCAGTACGGTAATCGATGAGGACACGCCATCCAGCTGACGCCCGCCGTGATTGGAGACAATCAGCGCATCCGCGCCCGCCTCTACCGCCAGACGCGCATCGTCTGCATCCATAATGCCTTTCACGACAAGCTTGCCGCCCCAGCGCTGCTTTATCCACTCAATATCCTGCCAGGAGAGCCGCGGATCAAACTGCTGGGCTGTCCACTCTACCATCGCGTCGATATTATCAACGCCGCTGGCGTGGCCAATGATATTGCCGAAGTTACGGTTGCGCGTGGCGAGCATATTGCGACACCAGCGAGGTTTGCCGGCAATATTAAGCAGGTTGCGCAGCGTCATTTTTGGCGGCGTCGACAGGCCATTTTTGATGTCTTTATGGCGCTGACCAAACACCTGTAAGTCCATAGTGACGACCAACGCGCCGCAATTTGCCGCTTTTGCGCGGTCGATAAGGTTGGCGACGAACTGGCGATCGCGCATGACGTAAAGCTGAAACCAGAATGGATGGTAATCCGTCGCCTGCGCCACCGCTTCAATCGAACAAATACTCATTGTGGAGAGCGTAAAAGGAGTGCCAAACTTTTTTGCCGCGCGCGCCGCAAGAATTTCACCGTCAGGATGGATCATGCCGGTTAAGCCGGTGGGCGCAATCGCCACCGGCATCGCAACGGCCTGGCCGAGCATCACGCTAGCGGTGCTGCGCCCGGCAATATCGACCGCCACGCGCTGGCGAAACTCAAGGCGTCGTAAATCGGCTTCGTTGGCGCGATAGCTATATTCGGTCCATGACCCTGCATCGACATAATCGTAAAACATTTTTGGCACCCGCTTACGTGCCAGCTGCCGTAACTCTTCGATACAGGTTATGGTCATATCCATTATCCAATAAAAAAGGGCTAAATAACGGTTACTACGATTTAACGTAATCGGTATAGGCGTTCTGCAACGCAATATGATCGGCAATATATTTGGCGTCGTGCCATACGCCGTAAATAAACGATGAAGCGCGGTTTACCAGGTTCGGCAGGCCGATGAAATAAATACCCCGCTCGGCGGAAATACCGCGTTTATGAAACGGCAACCCTTTTTCGTCGAATGCTTCAACCTGCAGCCAACTGAAATCAAATTTAAAGCCGGTTGCCCAGATAATTGTGGTAATGCCCGCGGCGGCAATATCCAGTTGCGTAAGCGGACTGATCAGGCAGCTCGGATCGGGCAACAGCTCCCAGGCCTGTGGCTCCGGCGGCAGATCCAGCCCGTTGCGCTCAATGTAGGCATCGGCATCGCGTAGTACGTCGAAATAAGCTTTATCACCCTCGGCGATATTCTCAGCCAGGCCTTCAGCGAAGTGCAGCACGCCGTTATCCCAGCTTTTGGTAATGCCGACAAGCGTAATGCCCATATGCGCCAGGCGACGGAAATCCACGGTTTTGCCACCCTCATAACCGCTCACCGCAAAGGCCACGTGCTCTCTCTTCGGCTTGATTTTAACTTCGTCCCACAGGCCAAGCGCGCCAAGCCACCAGCAGTAATCACGGTCGCGGTAAGCGCGCGGCGGACGGTAATGTTCGCCAACCGAAAGATAAACGTCGCGCCCCGCCTTACGCAGCTCTTCGGCGATTTGCGTACCGGATGCCCCTGCCCCCACCACCATCACACCGCCTGCAGGCAACTGCTGCGGGTTTTTATAAACGGAGGAGTGGATCTGCTGCACCCCGGCGCTCTCCGGCACAATCTGCGGAAATGACGGCTTCTGGAACGGTCCCGTGGCGGCAACTACGTTATCGGCTTCAAATTCACCGGCTGACGTCACCACCTTGAACCCGCTGCGCCCTGTCAGGCGCTCTACCCTATGCACCTCTACGCCGGTGCGTACTGGCGCCTTAAGCATCGTCACATAATCTTCGAAGTACTGCGCCATACGCTCTTTCGGCGGAAAGGCCTCCTGGGAGATATTGTCGAATCTAAGCGATGGGAAACGGTCATGCCAGGCGGGTCCGTTCGCCACCAGCGAATCCCAGCGCTCGGAGCGCCAGCGTTCAGCGATGCGGCTGCGCTCAAGAACAACGTGCGGCACCCCCATTAGCGCCAGATGTTCACTCATGGCAATACCGGCCTGACCGGCACCCACAATCACAGTATTAATTTTTTCTACTGACATAATAGATCCCTAAAAATTAACAGTTTATTAATGGCTGGCTTCAACGTTTAATACTTTGCCAAGCCCTAAAAACTTATTAGCAATAATTAACAGCGTGGCGGTGACGGCAATATAGATGACCGACAAGGCAGCCAGCGTCGGGTCGGCAAATTCACGCACATAGTTGTACATCGCCACCGGTAAGGTCTGCGTCGCCTGGGTGGTAATAAACAGCGACGCGGTAAATTCATTAAAGGAGAGAATGGCGGCAAACAGCCAGCCGCCGAACAGGCCCGGCAATATCAGCGGTACGGTGATGGTCAATACGACGCGCAGCGGCGATGCGCCAAGGCTTGCCGCCGCCAGCTCAATCCGCTGTTCGAGGTTTTTTAGCGACACATAGACGCTGCGCAGCACAAACGGCAGCACCAGCACGACGTGGCAGAAGATCACCAGCGGATAGCCGCGCCCCAGGTTGAGCTGTGACACCAGCATCAGCAGGCCCAGACCAATAGTGAAATGCGGGATAAACAGGGGCGACAGCAGAATGCCTTCCAGCACCTGCTTGCACGGAAATGAGTAGCGCTCAATGGCAATCGCCAGCGCGGCGCCCACGATCACCGCCAGCGACGATGCCCATGCGGTAACAATCAGCCCGGACCAGAAGCCGTGACGAAAATCATCGTAACTCACCGCTCGTTCGAACCAGCGCAGCGACCAGCCTTTCGGCGGGAAGAACAGCACCGAGGTGCTGCTAAACGCGGAGATAAACACCACGATGGTCGGCAGCAGCACAAAGATAAGAATAGCGGCGACCAGCAGGCGGCCCGCCAGCGTCATCAGTTTGTCGTTCATCGAACGGGTCATATTAATGCTCTCCCATCGCGTGCAGGAATCGGGTCATGCGTTTCAGCGCCATCAGTAACAGGATGGTCAGGATCAAACCGGCAATGCTTAACGCGGCGGCAAACGGGAAGTTCATCGACGAGAAACCCAGCTGGTAGACCATGGTCGCCACGGTGCTGACCCGTCCGCCACCAATCAGCTGCGGCGTGGCGAAGGCGCTGAAGGTCCAGGCGAACGCGGTGGTCAGGCTGGAAACAATGCCGGGGATAGAGAGCGGAATGGTCACCGTCAGCAAGGTGCGGAGCGGGCCTGCCCCGAGACTGGTGGCAGCTTTCTCATAATCGGGGTTAATGTGCGATAGCGCGGTGGCCAACATCAGCACCATGATCGGCATGGTGACATGCACCAGCGCCACCACTACGCCAGTTTGCGTAAACATAAACTGAACAGGAGTTGAGATGAGGCCCATCGCCAGCAACAGGCTATTCAGAAAGCCGCTGTTGCCCAACACGATGATCCATGAATAGGTGCGCACCACTTCGCCGAGAAACAGCGGCGTAATGGCGATAATCAGAATAGTGGATTTGATCCACGTGGTGCGGGTGCGTACCAGGGCGTACGCCAGCGGATAACTCATCAGCAGGCCAAAAATAGCGGTTTTAGCGCTAAGCATGACCGTGTTGATAAAGGCATCAGCATAGATGCTTTTAAGCAGGCCGTTAAAGTTCGCCAGCGTGAATCCGCCCACGTCGAGCGAGCCGGGAATATAGGCGCGCACGCTATATTGCATCACCGCCAACATCGCGATAACCAGCCCAAACGCGGTCAGCGTGGCGGGAATAATGAACCAGGGTAAAAATGTCGATTTTCTCGTCATAGACGTTGCTGCCTGAGTAGTGTGTTACCGGTAGAAACGGGGCGGCCCGCAAGCCGCCAGGTCAATCAATGAGACATGATGTTTTCAGAGAACCACTGACGCCACTCTGCGGTCTTCTCGGCGCGCAGCTGCGGATCGGTATTGATGGTGGCGTTCCACTGCTCAGGCGTGGTCAACATACCCGGCAGCTTCGCCAGCTCGGGGTCGATATGGGCGTTGGTCACCGTTGGGCTGCCGTGATAAATCTTCGCCACCTGCTGCTGGATCTCCGGCTTCAGGGCGATATTGATGAACTTATACGCGAGGTCGGCCTTGCGGGTGCCTTTGTTAATGCCAACGGTATCGACGCCGAGCACCGCGCCCTCTTTCGGCATCGCCAGCTTGATGTTTACCCCTTCGGCAATCATGTGGTAGGCGTTCATCGACAGCATCACCTGCACGGGCGTTTCGCCGGTGGAGATCAGCTGCTGGCTATTAGCGTCATCGGTATAGAAGGATTTGATGTTCGGGATAAGCGCTTTTAACTTCGCCTGGCCCTGCTCCCAGTGCGCCGCATCGGTGCCGGATAGTTTGGCGGAAACCGCAATGATATGGCTCGGATCCCAGTCAGGCAGCGCCAGCGTCCCTTTCAGCTCCGGCTTCCACAGATCGTTCCAGCTCTCAAAGGTCTCGCCTTTCGCCACCATATCTGGACGATAGCCGATAGTGTAAACGTAGCCCCATACGCCGAGGTGATAAGGGCTGACTTTCGCCTGCTGCACCAGGTTCGCCGCGTTCGGGATTTTGCTCATATCGAGTTGTTCAAACAGGCCAGAGTTGGCGTACAGATAGCCCACATGTGCCGTCGTAAAGGTCACGTCCGTTTCCGGCGAGCCGCCCGCCAGTTTGGCTTTGTTCAGGCGATCGATGGTGCCGCCCGTAACAAACTGCACCTCCACGCCGGTCTCTTTGGTAAATTCTTTGGCGATGGTCTCATCAATCAGATCCTTAAAACCGCCGCCCCAGGTGCTGACAATCAGCTTATCCGCGGCCATCGCATGACCTGCGGTCAACACGCTCGTGGTCAACAACGTTAAGGCACAAATCTTACGCAACATATTCTCATCCCCAATGCATGAAATGGCTGTGGTAGCAATCTGAAACCCGGCGCGCCAACGCGGTGCGAACGGTGTTCCCTGGTGTGAAATCACTATGCCGTTGCGAGCCGGTTCGGTAAAACAGCCTTTTCCTCGTCGTTGCGTCAGGATTTCTGATGCAATAAAAATGACCCTGCTTTGGCATAAGAAATGCAAGAAACCTGCACTATTAGAATGACTGACGCGACATGATTGCGTCAGCGATCTCAGGAGAACCTGCATGCTCAGTCGCATCACCCAGCGTCAGCTGGAATATTTTGTCGCTTCCGGAGAGGCTGGCAGCATCATCGGCGCATCGGAACGTATCCACGTCTCATCGCCGTCAATCTCTGCCGCTATAACCCACATTGAATCTGAATTGGGCGTACAGCTGTTCGTGCGGCATCATGCGCAGGGCGTGTCGCTGACGGCCATCGGTCATCAGGTACTGAAGGAGGCGAAGCTCATTCTGGAGCAGATGATGAACCTCTATACCATTGCGTCGGAATCCATGAACAATGTGCGCGGCCCGCTGCGCGTGGGCTGTCTCGATACGCTGGCACCCATGCTGACGCCGGAACTGGTGTTCGGCTTTGGTCGCGCGTTTCCGGGCGTGCGCATTACGCTCGTGGAAGGCCACCATGAACAGCTGCTGAAACAGTTGCGCACTGCCGATATCGACATCGCCCTGACTTACGATTTAGTCCCTGCTAACGACATCACGTTTACCTCGCTGGCGCAGCTGCCGCCGTATGTGATGGTGGGTGAACATCATCCGCTGGCGACGCAATCGGCGGTGACAATTCAGGATCTGGCGACAATGCCGATGGTTCTGCTGGATATGCCGTGGAGCCGCGACTATTTCCTCGGGCTATTTAGCGAGGCGGGCGTCACGCCGAATGTGGTCATGCGCTCCGGCAACATGGAGGTGGTGCGTGCAATGGTGGCCAACGGCGTCGGGTTTGGTATCGCTAACGTGCGGCCGAAAGCGCATCTCTCCCAGGATGGCAAACGCCTGATTCGCGTGCGGCTGGCGGGGGTGAACAGACCGATGCAGCTGGGTTACGCCACCGTGGCCCATACGCAGCACTCTATGGTGGTAAATGCTTTCGCCGAGCGCTGCCGCATGTTTATCTCTGACCAGTACATCCCCGGCATGGCGGCACCCAGCTATTTCGATCCGCAGGTGGTGAGGGTGGCGTGACGCCGTCACCTCTCCTCCCGGCGCGGGTATAGGATCAATACCCGCGCGCCGGGAACACTTGATTGGTTACCGGTTCGCCGCGTGCGGCGCGCTGGATGTTCTCTGCAACCTGCTGCGCGGCACTGGCGGGAATGGCAACGGATGCAAGATGCGGCGTGATCAGCACATTATCCATGCGCCACAGCGGATCGTCCGGCGGTAGCGGTTCGCGGTCAAACACATCCAGCGTGGCTTCCGCAATCCGCCCGGTGCGTAACGCATCCGTCAGCGCCGCCTGGTCGACAATCGCCCCACGCGATACGTTGATGAACGCCGCGCCAGGCGGCAGGCGCGCCAGCCGTTCTGCGCTAAGCAGGCCCGCCGTGTGTGGCGTGAGAGGCAGCATGACCACTAAAATGTCGCTCTGGCTGAGAAAATCATTCAGCGATTCCAGTCCGCTGCTACAGCAAACACCCGCAATCGCTTTTTGCGAACGCGACCAGCCGCGCACGTCGAAACCCTGTCGCGCCAGCTCCTGCGCCGCATACCCGCCCAACTCCCCCAGCCCCAGCACGCCGACACGGACGCTGGAGGGCGTGCGCGGATGCACATAGTGCCAGCGCTGTTCACGCTGCGCGCGCTCGAACGCCGGAATGTCGCGGGCGTAGCGCAGCACCGCAAAAAGCACATAGCCGGCCATCATGCGCGCCATATCTGGGTCGGACAGGCGAATAATCGGGATATCCGGCAGATCGTCACGCCCGACCAGGGAGTCGACGCCCGCGCCAAGATTCACCAGCAGTCTGAGATTGCGGTATGGCGCAAAGAAACCCTGCGGCGGTTGCCATGCCAACGCATAGTGCACGTCATCAGGATTTTGCACCGTTTCGGCGCGGCAAATCGTCACGCCGGGCAAATAGGGTGCAAGTAAAGCTGACCACTCGTCAAAGCTGTCGAATTCGCTGTAAAACACAAGGGTGCTCATGCGACGCGGGCCTCCATCAGGTTGACCACCGCATCAATCGCCAGCTCGTACCCCATCGCGCCCAGCCCGGCGATCACGCCGGTTGCCGCTTTCGACACCATGGAGTGGTGACGGAACGGCTCGCGCTTCCAGATGTTGCTCATATGCGCTTCGACGATTGGGCCGTCAAACATCAGCAGCGCATCAAGGATCGGCACGGACGTGTAGGTCAACCCCGCCGCGTTGATAATCAATCCCGCCGCGTTCTGTCGTGCCTCCTGAATCCAGTCGACCAGTACGCCCTCATGGTTACTCTGGCGAAAATGCACTATCACCCCGTGCGATTCGGCGCGACGCTGACAGCGCTCGCCGATGCTGACAAAACTTTCGCTGCCATAGGTGCCGTTTTTATCCAGCCCATACAGATTGGCGTTCGGCCCGTTGAGAAAATAGATCTGCTGTGACATGCAAGCTCCTGATTAAACGTACGGACGCGTAGCGACCATGGCCGGATGCGCATCGAAAACGGCGAACCATGCGGCGGTCAGCGGGTGACCGGCGCGCCAGTTGAGTTCGGCAAAGCGGAAGTCGAGATAACCCAGCGCGCAACCGATGGCAATCAGCCCGATATCGTGGGGTTGATCGCTAAAACCGCTGGCCTGACGTTCAACTTCCGCCAGTGCGGCGGCGACTTTTTTCAGCTGCGCGTCGGCCCAGCTCCGCCACTGTTTCTCGGGCGGGCGAGCGCTGAATTCATAGCGCGCCAGCAGCGCGGCATCAATAACGCCATCGCCCAACGCCTGACGCGCAAGGCTCTGCCAGCGCGCATCACCGTCTTGCGGGAATAAACTGCCCTGCGCGCGTGCGTTGAGGTATTCGCAAATGACCCGGCTGTCGTAGAGGCAGATCCCGCTTTCGGTACGCAGCGCCGGGACTTTAGCCAGCGGATTAAACGCAGCGATACGTTCGTCGCGCTCTATGGGATGCGCAGCGGACTCAAGCCGGTCTATCTTCTCAGCAAGACCCAATACCGTCGCGCATACCATCACTTTACGCACGTAGGCGGACGTCGTGGCGAAATAGAGTTGCATCATAACGCGACCTCCAGCAGCACTTTGCCGATGTTGGCGTTGGCCTCCAGAATGCGATGTGCATCGGCGGCCTGCACTAACGGCACGGTTTGATAAACAATGGGCGAGATTTTGCCGGCGGCGATGAGCGGCAGGAGATGTTTGCTAATGCACTGCGCCAGCCGCGCCTTCTCGGCATCACTCTTTGGGCGCAGGGTTGAGGAGGTCAGGATCAGCCCTTTACGCATCACCTGTTGCAGGTCGAGTTCAATCTTCGCGCCCTGCATAAATGACAGGCTGACATGACGCCCGCCTGATGCTAACACGCTCAGGTTGCGCGCAACGTAGTCGCCGCCAACGTTATCCAGCACCACATCCACGCCGCGCCCCTGAGTTTCCTCAAGGATAACCGCGACGAAATCTTCGCTGTGGCGATCAATGGCGCGCCAGACGCTGAGCCGTCGCAGCGCTGCTGCCTTTTCAGCCCCGCCTGCCGTCGCCACGACCCGCGCCCCGCACGCCTGCGCGCACTGAATGGCAAACGTCCCCACGCCGCTGGCCGCCCCGTGGATCAGCACGGTTTCGCCGGGCTGCAAACGCCCCAGTTCAAACAGGTTATGCCACACGGTAAAGGCCGCTTCCGGCACGCCC
>NZ_DAMACX010000006.1:59134-98224 GCF_031998825.1 Pseudescherichia sp. | reverse complement strand
GTCGGTTCACGCCCGCACTGGCGACACGAATTAATACTTCGCCCGGGCCAGGCTGCGGCACGTTACGCTCTACCTGGGCCAACACCTCAGGGCCGCCCGGCTGGCGAGCGATGATGGCGTTCATCATTTCAGGTATCATCGGCGCTTATCCTTGTTTCGCCGCGCTAAATGCGCATACGCCTTCATCATCTACGCTCACCCCCGCCAGGCTGCCGATAGGCCAGCGCGTCAGTGAATTCAACCCGGACTGGCGGGCAAACAGCGAGGCGCTGCCAAGCGCCGGGGCATCGAGATGCACATCCACATGATCGCCCTGAAAGACATGGGCGATCACCGTGGCGCTGAACAGCGAATGCGGGCCAAGCGGTGCCAGCTGCAGGTTTTCCGGACGAACGTAGACATCAAGGCGTTCGCCCATCGTGGCGTGCACGCGTTCCACCGGCAGGCGCAGCGTATTGCCGCCCAGCTCCATCACCGCCGCGCCGTCACGACCGGCATAGCGCCCCGGCAGAATATTCACATCGCCTACAAAACCTGCGACAAACGGATCCTGCGGACGACGATAGATCTCATCCGGGGTGCCAATCTGACGCACATGTCCTGCCGACATCACCACCACGCGGTCGCTCATGCTCAGCGCTTCACCCTGATCGTGAGTGACAAATACCGTGGTGACGCCAAGTTTGCGTTGGATCGCCTTCAGCTCTACCTGCATCGACAGACGCAGGTTTTTATCCAGCGCCGAGAAAGGCTCATCCAGCAGCAATACTTTGGGGCGGATGACCAGCGCTCGCGCCAGTGCCACACGCTGCTGCTGGCCGCCTGAGAGTTCACGCGGCTTGCGATGGCCGTAACCCGCCAGCTTCACCAGCGCCAGCGCCTGCTCAACGCGCTCGGCGATTTCGGCTTTTGGCACACCGCGCATACGCAGGCCGTAGCCGACGTTTTTCTCCACCGTCATATGCGGAAACAGGGCGTAGTTCTGAAACACAATGCCGATTTCACGCTGGTACGCCGGTATCTCGGTAACCAGATCGCCATCAATAAAGATTTCACCGCCATCCGCCTCGGCGAAACCCGCCATCAGATTCAGCAGCGTGGTCTTGCCGCAGCCGGAGGGGCCGAGCAGCGTAATAAATTCCCCTTCCTCGATCGTCAGGGAAATTTTGTGTAGGGCGATGGCGTCGCCAAAGCGTTTCAGTACGCCGTCAAGCTGTACGGCGACATTGGCTTTGTTGGTGACGGGATGCAGCGTTTCGGGCTGCGGGAATGTGGTGACTTCGGCACTTACCATGGACTCTCCAGAAACGGGCTATCGAATGCGTGTCACCAGCATACGGGTTAAGCGCGCATCACGCGGTTAGTGCTTCCTGAAGCTGGCGTTTGGAAAAGGTAAAGCAGAGAAAAAGGTGACAACGTCACCTTTATTGACACATCCATGCGGCAAGACGGCGCAGCATGGCATCGCAGGCGGCTAGCTGTTCAACAGTGATAAACTCATCGGGCTTATGGCCCTGCGCCATACTGCCCGGCCCGCAGATCACGCTGGGGATACCGGCCTGATGGAAAAGTCCGCCTTCCGTACCGAATGCCACGGTGCTAAAGAGGTCAGAATCGGTGAGATGAGCAATCAGCCGCGCGGCGGCGCTGTGCGCGGCGGTATCCAAACCGGGATAGCCGCTGATGGGATAAAAGCGAATGGCGGCGTCAGTGTTTACGGCGTGCATGTGCGGCAGCAGTTCCCGCTGGGCGTAACCTTCCAGCTCCTGCGCCACCTGCTGCGCGTCATCCTGCGGCAAGGTGCGCACTTCGAAGTCAAACGTACAGTCGGCAGGCACGATATTCAGCGCCCGTCCGCCCTGAATCACGCCGGTTTGCACCGTCGTAAACGGCGGATCGAAACGCGGATCCTGACGTTCCGGCGCGGCTAGCCGCTGGCCTATCACCGTAAGGCGGTGGATCAGCTTTGCGGCGTATTCAATAGCATTGACGCCCTGCGGCGCATAGGCCGAATGGCAGGCCGCGCCCTGCACTTCACAACGAACGCCGAGCTTGCCTTTGTGGCCGAGCACCGGCTGTAGTTCGGTGGGTTCACCAATCAGGCAGATGTCGGGCTTATCCGGACGGCCCGCCAGCGCATCCAGCAAGGTGCGCACGCCCAGGCACCCGACCTCCTCGTCATAGGAGATCGCCAGATGCAGCGGCTGCGCCAGCGGCTGTGCAAGAAAATGCGGGACCGCCGCCAGCATGCAGGCGATAAAGCCTTTCATGTCCGCCGTGCCGCGGCCGTACAGCTTGCCGTCTCGCTCAGTTAGAGCAAACGGTGGTACGCTCCAGTTCTGCCCATCCACCGGCACCACATCGCTGTGGCCGGAGAGCATCACGCCGCCGCAGCCTGCCGGACCCAGCCGCGCATAGAGATTGGCTTTGCTGCGCTCGGCATTATGAATCAGCTCACAGTGGACGCCGAGATCGGTTAAGTAGCGCCTGACAAAGTCAATCAGCGCCAGGTTGGATTCGCGGCTGGTGGTGTCAAACGCCACCAGCTGCTCCAGCAGTTTGCGACTGGTTATCATCACCTCTCCTTGCGTTATTCGTCGCCCGGCACGCCGTAGCCAGGCGCGCTGCGGGGATCGAGCGCGCGCGTGATATAGTCCTGCATCTGCGGCCTATACGCCTGCCAGAGCTGATTGAGCTCATCTATGGGATCGCCGTCCGTCCAGTCGACACGTAAATCGACAACTGGCCAGACGGGCGCATCCACAATCGACAGAGCCGCTGAATGCACAGGCCCTGCCTCTCCGCCCGCTTGCATACCCGCCTGCATCGCGGCGATGAGCCTGTCGGCAAGATCGCCTGCGCATTGTTCGAAGGCGTTTACCATCGCGATAATGACATCCGTATTTGCCAGCAGATTACCCGCCGCCACGCAGTTTTCGCCGCTCAGGGCATTATTAACACCGAGCGTCTTTTCGCCGCTATAAAACGCGCTTTGTCCCTCAGCCGTCAGCACCGTAACCTGCCGATAGATAGCGTACTCATCGGTGCCGAGCCCGGATTTTAGCGCGGTGTCGACAGTCTCGCCCTGCTCCAGCCTGTCAAGAATGCACGGCCCAAGTGCCGGTAACGTAATGTTTTGGGTTGATACCGCGCCGACCTGGCTGCGCAGCCAGGGACAACGCGCGCCCACCGCGATGCTGGACGAGCTAATGGCGATGCCCATCTGGCCGGTTTGCGCGCAGCGGCCAATAATCGATAAGGTCATGATTTATGCTCCCGCCTGCGGCTGCCAGTCGTCGGGGATCACGGCGATAACATCAATCTCCATCAGCCACTGCGGCTGACCCAGCCCGGAAATAACCAGCCCGGTAGAGATGGGAAATACGCCTTTCAGCCATTTGCCGACGACCTGATAGACCGGCTCGCGATAGCGGGGGTCGATGATATAGGTGGTGGTTTTAACGATGTGCGACAGATCGCTGCCCGCTTCTTCCAGGAGCTGTTTCACGTTCTTCATCGCCTGTTCGGCCTGCGCGGCCGGGTCGCCAAGACCTACCAGGTTGCCGTCGAAGTCGGTACCAATCTGACCGCGAACGTAAACGGTATTGCCAGCGCGAACGGCCTGGCAAAGATCGTTGTCCAGCGACTGGTTTGGGTAGGTCTCTTTCGTATTGAATTTGCGAATGCGGGTATGTGTGCTCATGTTTGCCTGCTGAGAAAAGGGATTCCCAGCAAGGTATACATTCTCGGGCGTTACAAACAAAACAGCATAATCCGAGGCGTTAGTTTAGAAAATCCGACTTAACCGAATCACGTAAACGGCTTATCGGAGCCTATGCTGAATGTCTGTGAAAAAGGATCAGTTCTGCGATGGGAACTGGCCAAGCTGTAGGAACAGGCCAAACCAGTCTTCCATGTGCCAGGTGGTGGTGATCAGACCGTTGGCAACCGTATGAAACTCATGCAGTCTGAAACTCACCTTTTTACCGGTTGGCGCGATACCGAACAGCTCGCCCAAATGGGTCCCGCCGATCTCGGCGCGCACGGCGACCTTGCCAGGTTCCTGAATTGTGTCATGGATAGTGATGTGCACGTCCGGAAAGGCGGCGACGACCATGTTGATGATGGTCTTTATGCCTGCCGGGCCGGGAGCCTGGCCTGGCGCCAACGGAATGTCATCCCACTCAGGGGCAAGTACGGTATCAACAAGATCGGGATTCTGTTCGCTGAATGCGCGATATAGCGTTTCTACAGCCGCCAGTTCGGTACGTAATTGCTGGGTGTTCATAAAACGTTCTACTCCGCAGTTAAGGAGGTGGCAGAATAAAACTTGCGTTACAATCAATCCAACAAATAACCGATATAACCCATTATACGAAATATGGATTTTCACGGTGTCGATCTCAACCTGCTGGTGGCTTTCAATGCGCTCATGAACGAACGCAACGTCACGCGCGCTGCAATCCAGACAGGGGTAAGCCAGCCGGCGATGAGTGCGGCCCTGTCCCGGCTGCGTATTCTGCTGGGGGATCCCCTTTTTCAGCGCAGCAATGCGGGGTTAATTCCTACCCCACGCGCGCGGGAGCTTGCGTCCCCCATCGCTGCTGCCCTACAGCAGATTGAGCAGGCTATGATTACGCAGCCTGTTTTCCAGCCTGAAACGGCGCAGGCCACGTTCAAGTTGGGCCTGCAGGATTACCCCACCGTAGTCTTGCTTCCGACGCTTATGGCCGCGTTGGAACAGCGCTTTCCCGGGGTCTCTTTGAATGTGGTTTCTTTTAATGACCGCAATGCTGCTGTCGATCTGCTTGATGCCGGTGCGATCGATATGGCCATTGGCGTGCCACCGACGAATGGGGATGCGCGTATTCTAGCCCGACCGCTGCTGCGTGATGAGTTCGTTACCGTCGTATCGCGCGAACACCAGGCTGGAAGGGAGTCGATGGATTTGCAGACCTACCTGGATCTGCAGCATGTGCTGGTATCACCAGAAGGACAGCTGCATGGCCTCGTCGATCAGACTCTTGCACAACAGGGCAAGCAGCGGAAGCTTGTGTTAACAGTGCCACACCTATTTGCCGTGCCAGCGGTCATCGCGCGCACCCGTATGGCTGCCACGATCCTCAAACGTGTGGCACTCCATTCGCAGACCAGCCACCAGCTGACGCTGTTTTCGCCACCCCTGACGCTGCCGGAGATCGTGTTTGATCTGATATGGCATCGACGCAGCAACCACGCTCCAGCTCAGGTATGGTTCAGGGAATTTATTGCAGCGCACGCAAGTACCTTATAGCAAGTTGTTCAATGCCCTCTCCACGTCTACCCTTGAAGTTCTTTTATTATCAGGGGAAACCATGTCATCAGTAAAACCGTCAAAAAAGATAAGCGCCAAGACTCACGATATCAGCCCTGGCGTAAGCGTACACGGGGCCAGAACGCATAACCTCAAGGAGGTTTCCTTTACCTTTCCCCGCGATGCCATGGTGGTGTTTACCGGGATATCCGGATCGGGTAAATCTTCCCTGGCGTTTGACACGCTCTATGCCGAGGCGCAGCGACGGTTTATGGAATCTATCGCACCCCACGCGCGGCGTCTGATTGAGCAAGCGGCTGCGCCGGACGTGGACGGTATAGACGGTTTGCCGCCCGCCGTTGCCCTACAACAGAGCCGTGCCGGTGCGCAGGAGCGCTCAACGGTCGGCAGCCTGACGCGGATCTCCGTAACCCTCAGACTGCTGTTTTCTCGCGCCGGTAGCCATCCTGCCGACGTCCCGTTTCTGGCAGCGGAATCTTTCTCGCCCAATAACCCGCAGGGCGCCTGTCCGGCCTGCCAGGGCATGGGCATGGTACACGAAGTAAGAGCCGACGCGCTGGTACCGGACGATTCGCTAAGCATTCGCGAAGGGGCGATAGCGTCCTGGCCCGCTGGCTGGCAGGCAAAAAACCTGCGTTCCATTCTGGAAACGCTGGGCTACGACATTGATGCGCCGTGGAAGACGCTGGCTGAGAAAGATCGCGAGTGGATCATCTTCACCGACGAACAGCCCTCGGTACCCATCTTTTTGGGACTGAATGCGGAGCAGCGCCAGGAGGCCATCGCGGCAGGCACCGAACCTGCCTATACCGGAACCTACACCAGCGTCAGAAAATACCTGCTGCAAAGCTACTCGGGTGGAAAGGAGTCGGTGAAAAAACGGCTCTCCCGCTTCATTACCGTCGCGCCCTGCACCGAATGCCACGGCAAACGGCTTAATCAGAATGCGCTGGCCTACAGGTTTGCGGGCCTCGATATTGCCGAGATGGCCGATCTGACGATTACGCAGCTGAAGGCGCTGCTTTTACCCTTTGCCGAAGGCCGTCCTCAGCAGCTGCCTGACGAAGCCGCGCTGCGGGAAGCCGTCATTAGGATGGCGACCGATATCTGCGGCCGCCTTGACCAGCTCGAAAAACTGGGACTCGGGCACCTGTCTCTCAGCCGACGGACCACCATGCTCTCGTCCGGAGAACTGCAGCGGATCCGGCTGGCTACGCAGCTGATTTCCCGACTTTTTGGCGTGATTTACGTGCTTGATGAGCCTGCGGCTGGCCTGCATCCGGAAGACGTCCGCGCCCTCCTCCAGTCTCTGCGCCTGCTTCTGGAGGCGGGCAACTCACTGGTCATCGTCGAGCACAATCTGGACGTTATCGCCGAAGCAGACTGGCTGACGGAAGTGGGACCGGGCCCAGGGCGTTTGGGCGGTGAGATCGTCTATAACGGCACGCCATCAGGTCTTAAACAGGTGTCCTGCTCCCCTACCGCAGGCTACCTGTTTGACAGGCATCGTCCGGGCCTGCGTCAGCGGCAGCTTCCCGAACGCTGGCTGAAGCTAGAGCAGATAACCTGTAATAATATTCACGAAATGGATGTCCGAATCCCTCTTGAACGGATGACCGCCATCACCGGCGTGTCCGGCTCGGGCAAGACCACGCTTCTCGCCCGGGTGCTCCCCGCGCTGCTTCAACGGCTCGACAAAACGCCGGAGGAGGAAGTGACCGAGGAGGATAACGTGGTTCCGGACGTGCAGGGTAAGATGACGGCGGGCGGAACGTCTCTTAAGCGTCTGGTTCGCATCGATCAGCGGCCCATCGGGCGGACGCCGCGATCCAATCTGGCGACCTATACCGGCTTTTTTGACACCGTGCGCAAGCTATTTGCCGAAACGGACGAGGCAAAAAAACGCGGCTTTAACGCCAGCCGGTTTTCCTTCAACCTGCCTGCGGGTCGCTGCCCCGCCTGCGAGGGCCAGGGACAGATCACTATCGAGCTGCTGTTCATGCCCGAGGCAAGCGCGCCATGCTCTTCCTGCGGCGGACGTCGCTATAATGATGAAACCCTTGAGGTGCGGTGGCATAACAGAACGATAGCGGACGTGCTGGATCTTACCGTCGACGAGGCCATTTCGGTATTTGAAGATAATGACACTATCCAGCGCTCTCTTGCCGCGCTTGCCTCGCTCGGTCTCGGCTACCTGACGCTGGGCCAGCCTGCGACCGAACTGTCCGGCGGTGAATGCCAGCGCATTAAGCTTGCCTGGGAGCTGCAGCGCGTGCAGCGGGGTAAGACACTCTATCTGCTGGACGAGCCCTCTACCGGGCTGCATCCGGCGGATATGGATAAGCTGATGCGAGTCCTCGACAGAATGGTCCAACGCGGTGATACGGTGATTATGGCGGAGCACGATATGCGGATCGCTGCAGAAGCCGACTGGGTCATTGATCTCGGGCCGGGCTCGGGCGAGAACGGCGGGCTTATCGTCGCATCCGGCACGCCGGAGGAGGTCAGCCGCGCAGAACGCAGCCTTACCGCCCCTTATCTGTCGGCCAGCTTAAAAAAACGCGCCGGCGATCGGCTGACTAAACGTTCCTGACCGTCACGGACGTTTGCCCTATGCAGGCGTCCGTAATTTACCGGCATGAGCACGATCGTACTCAGCCTGAGCTAATTCAATAGCCGGACCGAATTCCAACGCCCAATTCGCCAGAGCAACAAAAGGTTGCTGTAGTGACTGCGCCAGCGGCGTAATCGTGTATTCCACGCTTACAGGCGACGTGGGCAGAACCTGACGATGGACTAAACCGTTTCGCTCCAGCCGTTTCAACGCATCTGCCAGCGCCTTATGGGTAATACCATCCAGCCGTCTGCGAATTTCATTGAACCGGGAAGGTTTTGTACACAGTACCGTGAGAATTAATATCGACCATTTATTGGTGATGTTTTCTAACACTGGTCGGGTTTTTCCTACTTCTATCAGAGAGTTGTCGTTATCTGCCTGCATAGCGATATAGTCACTTATATTTGGTATGGTAAAAGTGCGTAATTGATATTAAGTATAAAATTTATATCATCTGTTTTCTACCAAAACGGGAGAAATCAGATGAGCAAATTAGAAGAAAAAGTCGCGGTGGTTCTGGGTGGCGCTAAAGGGATTGGGCTGGCTATCAGCCAGCGTTTAGCAACCGAGGGGGCGGTCACCTGGTTTACTTCGCGACGGGAAGAGGATCTTGAGACAGCCAGAAGCAAAATATCAGGGACCGCTATGCCACTGCGGGCAGATGTCAGTCAGAAGAGCGAGCTGAGCCGCATCATACAGACCATTTCAGAAAAATCAGGACGGATAGACGTTCTGGTAATCAATGCTGGAATGTCAGAGTACGCCACGCTTGAGGAGATAAATGAGGCGCATTTTGACCAGACGTTTGGCCTGAACGTTCGCTCCCCCGTGTTTGCCCTGCAAACAGCACTGCCTTTGCTGAACCCCGGCAGCAGTGTAGTCCTCATCGGTTCAATTGCTGATGTTATAGGCACTCCGGGATATGGCGTGTATGGGGCCAGCAAAGCCGCGCTGCGCTCTTTTGCTCGCACCTGGACATGTGAACTTGCCCCGCGCGGCATCCGTGTTAACGTTGTTGCGCCCGGCCCTGTTGATACTGAAATGATGGCCGCAGTGTCTGATGAAGTGCGTAACGGGATAATGAGCGCCATACCCCTGGGCAGAATGGCCCAACCTGAAGAAGTAGCCAACGTTGCGTTTTTCCTCGCAAGCGACGAGAGCAGCTATATCGCGGGCGCAGAGATTTGTGTTGATGGTGGAATGGCGCAGGTTTAAGAGATGACACGACGGCCATCCCAGGATGGCCGATCGGATTACCTGCTGATGCGATCACGCTTGTTGCAGATGGTCCAAATCGTTGAGCATCCGCTTAAGGCATTTGATTTTATTTCTATCGCGTATTGACTCTGAAAGCTTACTGACCTGAAAAAGCGTTTTGTCACCGAAACCATCGATGACCTTAAAGCGATATTCCTGACGAGCGCTGTCCCAGGCGTAGACGATGTTTTTACAATGCAGGGAGTTAATAATGACGCGAGTGTTAACAAACCATGCTAAAAAAGCATTCAGCTTTTGCAGTTTGCTGGCATCAAGCTCTTTGTTAAGAGCAAGCTGATAAAGAGTTTGCGCGATGCGGCTCTGTTCATCGCACTCTTTCACAATGACTTGCCCTACGCCTTTGTTTGTTTCAACAAGCCCTTCAAGCCGTTGCATATAAAGCGAATCTGTTTGGGTATTCGGCTTGCACTCTTTGACATCCCGATAGACTTCACGCAGCTTGCTTTTGTATTTCGCAATGCCAGGAATAACAGTTTTGATCAGCAGGTTACTATCATGCGGATGCTGGAAAACGTAACGATCGTTACCTTTTGCCAGTAAATATTCATCGGTCAATACAATCTCTTTTTTCATGATAGTTTTTTTACTCTTGCCTATAAAAACTGAATCTGTCAGTTTGAAAATAATGCACTGAGCTATATCAACAGTTGATATACGAGCCGCATATGCGCTCATTAATTCACCACCTCAGGGTGATTTGCATAATTGGCGTTGGCTTACGGGCACAAAAAAGCCCCAATAATGGGGCTATTGAAAGCAGCGGTGAAATGAACAAGCTTTTACCGCCTGCTTAATTCCTTGTCTTTTTTAACTTCCCTTTACTCCAGCGCCAGCAGCGCGAAACTGGCCAGCCAGTGCCCACCGCTGTAGTGGCTTCCCACCACATGCTCCACGCTGTGAGCAAGATGGCGTTCAACCGCCTCGCTCAGCGCCTGCTGCGCCACATGATTTTCCGGCAACGCTTGCGCAATATGCTTCATGCACCATGCGCGGCTGAGGTTTAATCCATCAAGGTGGGCAATTTTGGGGTCGGTCCGGTCGCTCACTTCCGCCGGGTTCATCAGCGCCGACGCTGCACCCACATCAGGAAGAAATGCATCGAACCAGGCAGGGAAACGATCCGTCACCTTACTCATTAGCAGTGCTTCAGTGAGCGCCCCGGAAATATACTCATCCCCACCTGGCTCATAGTGAGCCGGATAGCGCGTGTCAGCAAGATAGAATCGGTTTGACGCCGCCACAATCGATTGCTCAAGCGCGTCATCCTCCACTGCGCGAGCATAGTCCAGGCCCAGCGCCAGTGCAAAGGCGGTGTTGTAATGGGTACCGACCCGGATGGGGTACGTTAATTTACTGAGATAATCCATCAGCCTGCCGCGAATATCCTGCGTTAATGGCTGAAGCGTCTGATACCAGCCCGCGGCCTGAGGTAAAGCGGATTGCTTCAGCTCCTGAGCCAGCGCCAGCAACCAGCCGTATCCGTAAGGGCGCTCAAAAGAGGCCCGAAACAGCGCATTAAAATAGGCCAGCTCCTGCGCAACCTTCTCTTCCGTCAGGTGTTCATTGAACAGCGCGACGATCTCGTCCCGGCACGGCAGTTCAGGATAGCGGCGCACGCAGCGCAGCAGCAGCCAGTAACCATGCACCGCCGAATGCCAGTCAAAGCAGCCATAAAAAATAGGATGCAGCTCGCGGGGCGGCAATACGTCGCCATCATCATTAAGCAGATGCATGATGTGGTTCGGGTATTCCTGGCGCAAATAGGTCAATGGCATTCTGGCAAACGCGTCAGCCTGATGTTGAGTTAATTCCATAACAGCTCCTTAAGCCATTGCTATGCTTAGCGAAATACGAGGAAATACATTAAGAAAACGTTGACCACCAGCAGGGTTAACGCGGTCGGGATCTGGATCTTGATCACCTGGTACTTATCTTTAAGCTCTAACAGAGCCGCAGGAACGATATTGAAATTGGCAGCCATCGGCGTCATCAGAGTGCCGCAATAACCCGCATACATGCCAATCGCCAGCAGCGGAGCCGGGTTACCGTGATGTACGTTGATCAAGAAGGGTAAGGCGATCCCCGCACTTAGCACCGGGAAAGCGGCAAAGGCATTGCCCATGATCATGGTGAAGAGCGCCATGCCCACGCAGTAAATCACTACCAGCATGAAACGGTTATCCGGGTTCACAAACAGGCTCACCACCTTTTGTACCGATTCGCCGGTATTCGCCACCACAAACACACCGCCCAGCATGGCAAGCATCTGCGGCAGGATCACCGCCCAGCCGATCGTATCCACAAGGCGACGAGACTGGCGGACCGCATGCAGCGGCGTCCCCTTCGTTAGCCACCAGCCGGTGAGAATTGCGGCCACGCATGCCACGCACAGGGCCGCGAGCGTAAGCTGCTTCTGGTCAAGCAGGTAGACCCCACCCACCGACACGCCTTTCAGGAACAACGTGCCGATCACGGTAACCACTGGGATCATTAGCGCTGGCAGGAACAGCCAGTTTTTCAGTCGATTTGACGAGGCGACGCGTTCAGACTCGGTGGACATCTTATAATGCCCCTTACCCACCAGCCCGAAACCTGCAAGCAGTGCAATGAGAATGACGCAGCCGCCAATAATTCGGTACGCCAGAGATTTGCCCAGCTCCTGCACCAGGAGATCGCCAAACAGGAAGATGCCGCCAAATAAAAACCAGAACAGCGCGGTGGTAAAGCGCTTAGGATTGGCGCGATCCCGCAGGGTCATCACCACCAGCAGCATCACAACAAAACCAATCAGGTAGTACACGCGGTTAATAGTGATTAGCGTCATCATGGTGCGATCTCCTGTGTACCCTGCTCTGCTCTCCAGGCCATTACGTCGCGACGGATGCTCGCATCCAGGCGCAGCAGGCGCGTCATATGAATAACCAATGCCGCGATGGCGGTTGGAATGGCCCACAGACCGATATGCAGCGGTTCAATTCCTTCAATACCACTCTCTTTCAGGAAGGCGTCAATCAGCAGCACTGCCCCAAAGGCGATAAAGATATCCTCGCCAAAGAAGACCGCAATGTTGTCGCATGCGGCGGCATGCGCTTTGATTTTGTCGCGGATATGTTGTGGCAGTTCGCCATATTCATTCAGCGCCGCCCCTTCGGCCATCGGCGCCAGCAGTGGACGCACCGTCTGAGCATGACCGCCAAGCGACATCAATCCCAGCGCCGCCGTCCCTTCACGCGCCACAAAATAGAGCATCAGAATACGTGCCGAGGTGGCGCTAGCGATCTTCGCTACCCAGGCCTGCGCTCGCTCTTTGAGCCCGTAATACTCCAGCAGACCAATGACAGGCAGGATTAGGATAAAGGTTGCCAGCGAACGGCTATTGACGAACTTTTCGCCAAACGTCTCCAGCAACATACCAAAATCCATGCCGACCAGCAGACCCGTCGCCAGCCCTGCCACCACGACGACCAGCAGCGGGTTGAAGCGTAGTGCAAAGCCGATAACCACGATGGGTATCCCAATCAGCGGCAATAATGTCGAACCGTCCATAAACGTTAACCCTATCCAAAGTGAGTGTTGCGCGCCGACGGCTATTTTTTTAATACTTCGTGTCAGGACGAAGCGTGATGCATTACGGCGAGCGATGTTGTGTTTTGCGCCAGGCTCCACAGAACCAGCACTAAAAAGCTATATCTGAACCACAAAAACATGTAAACAATTTATCAATAAAATGTTCTTATTTTATCGCCCCGAGTTTACATTTTTAGCTAAGAGTCACACTCCCGTAAGGAACGTTATGACCTTAAAAAAACGTGCTTCATCAAACCGCGACGATATAACGGATGGCCGGATCGTCTCTTCCCGCCATCTGGTGTCTGAGCGCTGTGCCGAATTATCGGAGCTGGAATACGCGCTGATCATGACCAGTAACGCGTTCAATAAATGGATGGTGCGCTGCATGACCGCCGCTGGGGAACCCGATATGGGGGCCTTTGACGTCTCGCTTCTGCATCATGTAAACCATCGCAACCGTAAGAAAAAGCTGGCCGATATCTGTTTCGTCCTCAACGTAGAAGATACCCATGTGGTAACTTATGCATTGAAAAAGCTGGTCAAAGCGGGCTACGTGACGAGTGAAAAAGTCGGTAAAGAGCTCTTTTTCTCAACAACAGAGGAAGGCAAAGCGCTATGCATGAAATACCGCGATGTGCGTGAAGCCTGCCTTATCAATATTCATGCGGAAAGCGGCATTTCGGGGGCGTCAATCGGTGAGACCGCGCAGTTGCTCCGCACGATCTCATCGTTATATGACACAGCCGCCCGGGCGGCGGCATCACTGTGAGACATAGAGACAATGATTGATTATAAACAGCTTAACGCAGTACAGGCCCAGCCGGTTTTAGCAGAGTTAGGGGATGTTCTTCAGGCCTGCGTCGCCGACGGCGCCAGCGTGGGTTTTACCGACCCGGCTGACCGGGCTGCGATAGACACGTTCTGGCAGGGCATAATTGATAGCCTTGACGGTAACGAGTGTGATCTTTTAGTTGCCCGTGATAATGATGCTGTTGTCGCTACGGTCATGATTGACTACTGCGGTAAGCCTAATGGCCGTCATCGCGCTGAGATTTGCAAGCTGCTTGTGCATCCTGCCGCTCGGCAACGGGGAATTGCCCGCCAGCTGATGAAGCTGGCTGAGCAACACGCATGGGATAAAGGCATTACTCTGCTGGTTCTGGATACGCGCAGCGGCGATGTGGCAAGCCAGCTGTATCTCTCCTTAGGCTTTCAGATTGCCGGTGAGATCCCCGCCTATGCAGAGTCCATTGAGGGACGCCTGGATGCCACAACCTATATGTATAAACTGAATAGTCGTTAAGACGTCAGGAGAAACGTTTCATGAAGGTGTCGCCAGCGGACCGTGCCATCCTGCTCGGATTCAAATACCACGGTGGAGAAACGTAACGTCGCGCTTTGACCGGGTAGCTGCTGACGCTCCTTGTCCCTGTATCCGTTTATACCATATGTCATGCCGGGCGGCGCTACGCTTGCCCAGCCAACAAAACTGGGCAACAGGTCACTAGCGCCCCCTGACAACCGCCCCGCCGGTGATCAGCTGCTGCGCCATTGGTCGGGAGATAAAGCGCGCCGGGAAGATAGGATCAATGGCACTGGCTTCCTCCAGACGCTGGAGCTGCTCATCGGTGAGCACAACCTCCAGCGCAGCAAAATTGTCCTCGGCCTGCGCGACGGTACGAGCCCCCATAATGGTGGAGGCGACAGCGGAATTACGTAGCGTCCACGCCAGCGCAATTTGTGACGATGACGCCCCGCTTTCGTGGGCGATGCTGCTGACCACCTCTGCAATAGCCAGTGCCCGCTCGTTCAGATGGCCAGTCGACGCAATAATCCCTTTCCGCGTGGACGCAACATCGGCACCGTTCTCATCGGAGAGATCGGCCCGACTGTATTTCCCCGTGAGGATCCCACCGCCAAGCGGCGACCATGGCAGCACGCCAAGCCCCATCGCCTGCGCCATCGGGATCAGCTCATGCTCTACCGTGCGCTCAACCAGGCTGTACTCAATCTGCAACGCGACGAAAGGCGACCATCCGCGCAGGTCGGCCAGGGTCTGCATCTGGGCGATGCGCCACGCGGGCGTGTTACAGATACCGAGGTAGAGAATTTTGCCATCGCGAACAAGATCGTCGAGCGCGCGCATCACCTCTTCCGGCGAGGTGGTAAAATCCCAGGCGTGCAGATAGAGCAGATCGATGCGGTCCGTATCAAGCTGTCGCAGGCTGGTTTCAACGGAACGGACAAGATTGTAACGGTGGTTTCCCCCCGCATTGGGATTACCTGCTTCTCGCGACATAGTGAACTTGGTGGCCAGCACGATGCGATCGCGCTTCGCCTTGATCATCCTCCCAAGGATCTTCTCCGCGCTGCCGTTGGTATAGTTGACCGCAGTGTCGATAAAGTTGCCGCCGCGTTCAACATAGGCAGCAAAAATGCGTTGCGCCTCCGCGTCATCCGCCCCCCATCCCCAGTCCGAGCCAAAGGTCATGGTGCCCAGCGAAAGGGGTGAAACACGTAACCCGGAACGGCCAAGTAAGCGGTAGTGGTCAAGCGCCTGTGGTGTGGTCATGATGTCCAATCTCCTAAAAGTGTTGATTGCGACTATCATCCTCTAACAGAACGCGTTCTACGGGATAGATGGGATGTCCAGGATGATTGCACGATCGTCCAGCCTGGGCGATGCTCTCTTTTCGGGGTGACTCTTCAGGGATAACATGCCTGTATATGAACAGACTAAATGCTCTCGTGGACATTATCGATCGCCATACTCCGGAGGATGGGACCTACCCCAGCACCCTGCCCGGGGTGACGCTGATACGCGCCTCGTCGCCGACCATGCCAATGCCGGTGATCTATACGCCAACGCTCTGCCTTGTGGCTCAGGGGACGAAAGAGGCGCGTCTCGGGGAGACAACCTACCGTTACAATGCGGAAAATTACCTGATCGCCTCGGTCGAACTGCCGGTCATGGGCTCGGTCATTGAAGCTACAGAGGAGCGCCCGTACCTCTGTTTGCAGCTCGATTTTAATATGGCTGAGCTGTCAGAGCTGGCTATCTGCTATCCTGGTCCGTTAACCGAAGCGCAGGATCCGCCCGCTGGCATTATGTTAAATAAGACCACGCCCGAGCTGCTCGATGCTGCCGTACGTCTTGCCAGCCTGCTGGATACGCCACACGATATTGATGCCCTCGCCCCGCTTAACCTTCGTGAAATTCTTTACCGCCTGCTGACGGGGCCACAGGGTAATATTATCCGCCATATGGCCCAGGCCGAGAGCCGGCTTAATCAGATTGCCCGGTCGATTATCTGGATCAGGACGCATTTCCGTGAAGCGTGCCGCATCGAGCAGGCAGCCAGCGTTGCCGGAATGAGCCGCTCAACGTTCCATCATCATTTCAAGGCCGTCACCACCATGAGCCCTATTGCGTTCCGCACCCATCTGCGCATGCAGGAGGCACGAAGGCTAATGGTGAGCGATGCGGTAGATGCAGCCAGCGCGGGCTTTCATGTCGGGTATGAGAGCCCGTCACAGTTCAGCCGCGACTACGTGCGCATGTTTGGGGTGTCGCCCGCGAGGCACGCCAGCCAGTTACGTAAGCTGTCATGAATAAGCAGTGGAAGAGAAACGCCGGGATTATTCCCGGCGTTGGGATAATTAACCGCGGGGGCTGTTGTGCCAGTGCTGCTCGCAACGCTCTTTAGCCTCGGTAACCAGGTCGCGCAGATCGGGCAGCGGATCGCCGGAGCCATAGTCCAGGGTGTTGGTGGCCTCTTCCTGCTCCTCTTTCGCAGCGAAGCTCAGGGTCTCATCCAGCTTTTGCCAGCTGCCGTCCCGCTGCTGGTAAATCAACGCATAGGTTGGCGTCTTCTCATCGTCGCCATAAATCTCATATTTTTGCGTTGGTGCACCTTCAGGACCAAACTGCAGGGTGTCGATCAGGGTTGAATCAGCCATCGTTTTCTCCTCTTTGTTAAGGAGTAAGGTTAGCTTATAAACGGCAAGGCTGCGGGCTTGCCTGTGGGAGCGTTAGCTTCAGGCTTTTACCACGGTTACGCCCTGCTCTTTTACCGCCTGGATCCAGTCGACATTGGTCGCATGCTCTACCACCACCGTATTGATAAGCGAAAGATCGCCAATCACAAAGGGCGATGCCGTATTGATCTTCTCCGGTGACGCCAGAACTACCGTTTCGGCGGCTCTGCCGGAAAATGCACGTTTGATGCACGCTTCTTCATAATCACCGGTGGTTAAACCTGCTTCCGGATGAATGCCGGTCACGCCCATAAAGAACAGATCGGCATGAATATTACTTATGCCCTCAATTGTGGCAGCGCCAACGGTGACAATGGAGTGCTTATAGAGACGCCCGCCAATCAGGATGACCTCAATGGCCGGATGTGCCACCAGACCCAGGGCGATGCTCGGACTGTGGGTGACCACGGTAATACGCAGATCCGCAGGCAGCAGCGTAATCAGCTCCGAGGTCGTGGTTCCACCATCAATAATCACTACCTGCCCGTCGGAAATCAGCTCGACGCCTTTGCGGGCAATACGCTGTTTAGCATCTATTTTTAGCGATTTTCGCTCTGAAAACGTGGCAACAGCCGATGATGATGGCAGCGCGCCGCCGTGTACCCGTTGCAACTGCCCTTCTGCCGCCAGCTCGCGTAAGTCACGGCGGATCGTATCCTCCGAGACGTCAAAATGTGCGCTCAAATCTTTTGACAGGACCTGGCCCTCGGCGGCAAGTTTTTCAAGTATCAGCTGTTTGCGGTGACTGGTGAGCATAGGGTTTCCCGTGTTTGCACGAAATATCTTGAATGTGCACGATATTGCTGTTTATGATAGCTACTCTACGTATTGGAGCGCTATCATGCAATCAAAACATGCAGAAGTACGTATCATCAACAGCCAGATCCTTTCCGACAACTGGTACACGTTAAAAAAATATACCTTTGCGCTACAGCGTCAGAATGGCGAGTGGCAGCAGCAAAACCGAGAGGTCTATGACCGGGGCAACGGTGCCACTATCCTGCTCTATAACCGGCAACGACGAACGGTGATACTGACCCGTCAGTTTCGCTTTCCGGTCTATGTGAATGGACATGACGGTTTACTGATCGAAGCGGCCGCAGGCCTGTTGGATAACATGGATCCCGAAAGCCGTATTAAAGCCGAGGCGGAAGAAGAGACAGGATTTAGCGTTTCGCACGTTGAGAAGGTGTTCGAAGCCTATATGAGTCCCGGCTCGGTGACCGAGAAACTCTACTTCTATATCGCCGAGTACCAGGCCGACGATAGAATTGGCGCTGGTGGTGGTATCGAAGCTGAAGGCGAGGATATTGAGGTGCTGGAGATGACGCTTGATGAGGCATTAGCCGCTATTGAAAACGGCCTTATCGTTGATGGTAAAACCATTATGCTGCTCTATCACGTTGCCCTGAAGGGAATTTTATAATGCTTACCCTATAACAAAGACTTATACATAAATACGCTCAGCGGATCCTCAATATAGGGTGGGAATGGATCGCACCGCTGATATCCGCAGCGTTGGTATAGCGTAATCGCAGGCTGCTGATGAATGCCCGTCTCGAGCCGAAGAACATGACAGGCAGATTCAGCAGCAAGCTGCTCCAGACTGGCCACAATCCGCTCGCCTATTTTGTTGCCCCGGTACTGTGGGCGAATGTAGACGCGCTTGATCTCCGCGGCGTTATCCCCCTGCAGAAAAATCGCGCCGCAGCCAATAGCGTTACCCTCACCGTCACGCACGATAATGCAGCGAATATCCTCTTCTTTAACCGTAGAAAAGTCGAGACAGTGATTACTCTCGGCAGGATAAAGCGTACTTTGAAATGCATCCAGCTCGCCGATTAATATCGCTAATTCGTCTGAATCCTTTTCAATTTCTATCACGTCAAACATTTGTCTTATGACCTCTTTTTCTTTGAATTTTATGTAGTTATAGCACTCCCTTTTCTGAAAAATAAAGCAAATATTAACTTTGATGCGCCGCGCTGTTCTGGGATGATGTGTCTAATTATTATTCTTATATGCACAGGAGAGGAAATGAAAGACAACGCGCACGCCGTTCCTGCCGGATACTCCAACATCGCGCCAGGCTATATCGCCTCGGTCGTCACCTGCCTTGAAATGCGGGAGAAGCCTGCCGGTGCTCCGGTCCCTCTGCCGGAAGAGTTTTCGCTGCAGCCGTTAGCGGATCGCGATCCTGACGCTTACCGCAGTTTGTTTCGCAAGGTGGGCGCGAACTGGCTCTGGTTTTCACGTCTCACCATGAGCGATGAAAAGCTTATTAGCGTGCTGCAAAATTCCAGGCGGGAGATCTACGTTATCCGTCATGACGACGAGGATGCGGGACTGATGGAGCTGGACTTCAGCGAACCCGACGAGGTCGAGCTGGTGTTTCTCGGACTGACGTCGGACGTCACCGGTAAGGGCATTGGCCGGGCGGTGATGAGCGCGGCAACGGAGCTGGCGTGGGCGAAGCCTGTTCAGCGTTTCTGGGTACATACCTGTACCTTCGATCACCCTTCCGCGCTTGGTTTCTATATTCGCTCTGGTTTCGAACCTTACGAACGGCGGGTAGAGGTGCAGGCCGACCCGCGCCTCAGCGGCCATCTGCCGCTGGACGCTGCGCCACATGTGCCGATTATTGCTGCCCGCTGACGCTTAGATAGCCGGAACGGGCTCGCGCAGGAACACGCGATCAAAAAGCCAGGTGAACACAAAGGCATAGACAAAGAAGAAGGTCAGCAGGCCAACTTCCATCATGAAAGCCTTAATAATGCCGACGTGATAGAACCACATAAAGAACGGCACGATCAGGATAATAAACATCGCTTCGAAAAGCGTGGTGTGCACGATCCTGATGAGAAGCGTGCGTTTCTGGATGTTGTTCCTTCTTTCCCAGCGCTCAAACAGGGTGTTGTAGATGTAGTTCCAGACGACGGCCACAACGGAGGTGGTCACCGCCACCGGCAGAGAGCTTGCCATGTTACCGTCGCTCATTCCTGACAGCAGCAACGAGGAGAAGAAGATGGCAATCAGTTCAAAGAGAGCGACATAGGTGAGTCGGCGGGGAACCGGATTGAGATAGAACACGGCGAACCTCATGTGCGATGATATGGCTGAGATTGCATTGATCCCAGACCTGGTAATTGACTGACTGGCAAGTTATCATACGATCGTATTTAAATCAATGTTGGGGAGATGCCCGTGGCACGACCAAAAACCATAGACCGGGAAAGCCTGCTGGATGCAGCGGAAAACGTGTTGGGCCGCGAGGGTGCCGCCGCCCTGTCGTTTGGCGCTATTGCGACGGAGTCAGGCATCTCGAAGGCCAGCGTGCAGTCGGTTTTTGGTTCACGGGAGAAGGTTCTGGATGCCCTGCTGGATCGTTGGCTAAAAAAAGAGCAGGATCGTTATCACATGCTGCTGCCACCGAATGCCGATGCCAAAGCCCGACTGCTGACCCATATCAGCGCCACCGAGGAAGAGACCTCAGAGGCCGGGATCAGAACGCTGACCCTGCTGGCCGCCCAGGCCGGGACGCAAAGCGAAAGCATGGTTAACTGGTATAGAGAGCGGTTCGGCGACCTCACCGCAAATGATGAAGAGTCAAGAAAGCGCCGGATCGCCTACCTGGCTACCGAAGGGGCGTTCATGATGCGGAACATGGTCGGTTATGAAAGCGAATCGGCGTTCTGGGACGAGGTGTTTAACGACCTGAAGGCGTTTGCAGACTAACACGTAGCGGCTTGCCCGGCGGCGCTACGCTTGCACGGGCCTACATATCAAACCACCTCAACTACTTCAAACTCTTCGGCAATCAGCTCCATCTCTTCCGAAAAGCCTCCTGCCTGCGTAAAGAAGCGTTGATGCTCGGTACGCCAGTACGTCAGGCTCAGGTCGCCTTCCCCCTCTTTACGGGCAAAGTCTTCGTCGACGTCGCAGAACCTGACCAGGCGCAGCGACGTGATGCGAATGACGCACACCGGCTCCTGCTGGCCGTTAAGAATGATATGATAGCTGCCCACCGCGGGCGGCACGCTTTCCGCCTGGTAAGACGCTAGCGAGCCGCACGATGCGGTCTTTTTTCCCTTAACGACCAGACCGGCCAGCTCGTTTGCCAGCTCGGCGCTGTCGCCTATAGACCACGCTAGCGCCTGCGGGTATTTTGCTTTTAATTTTTCAAGCGTGTTCATGATCGATCCTTATACCATTTCTAAGAGCACGATCCCGGCGGCAATCAAAATCAGTCCCAGCCAGGCTTTTGTTGAGAGCGCCTGTCGAAAAATCACCCTCTCGATAAATGCGGTAAGCAGAATACCACTCCCACCCCAGGTGGCATAGGCCGTAGCCATATCAATACCTTTCAGTGCCAGGGATAGCGACGTGAATGAAGCAAAAATGCAAAGCAGCCCTGCCGCGCCCGGCAGTTTCCGTGACATGCCGTCGGAACGTTTGAGGAAAAAATTCGCCACAACTTCCAGAACGATGGCCATCGACAGGGAAAGATAAGGAACCAGCGTCATACCTCCTCCTTACTCTCGTTCTCACCGAAGTTCACCAGTATTACCCCGGCGAGCAGCATCAGGATGGCAATAAGCTTAGGCAGCGTGATGTACTCATGAAAGAAGACGCTACCGATAACGGCGACGGCAATCAGCCCCAGCGATTCCCAGGTTGCATAGGCGACGGAGAGCGATATCTCTTTAAGGGCGAAGGCCATGCAGGTAAATGAGAGGCCAATAGTAAAATACATAAAGATTAATGCGCCCCAGCTATTACTCTCTGCAACCAGCTTCATTATGACTACGCTGACTATTTCAGAGACGATAGCAAGGGATAAAAAGAACCAGGACCGTGACATTTATGCTCCGCACTTCGGATAAAAATTTGAACCAGCGCTCAAATCAGCCGGGGATCCTATTAGCGGGTCTGAGCAAAGTCAATGTATGCTTAACCCTACAGTCGAGAGGAGAAAAACGATGGATAACCGCTACATAGGTGAGCGTATACTTGATGAGGCCGCCATCGCCACGGGCGTAGAGCGGGTCGCGGCATTACTCAATGACAACTATCAGGATGCCGTTGTCATTACCGTGGTGCCGGGCGGTATTCTGTTTACTGCCGATCTGGTCAGAAAATTAACTTTCACTATCGCGATGGACACCATCTCCTGCCCGCATACGCCCGGCGATCGCAGCAATCAGTCAACGATTGTTTTTCACCCCACTATCGATATTACCGGTAAGGATGTGATCGTTGTCGATGATGCGATTGAGTCCGGCGGGACGATGAAGCGGCTGGTGGAGTATCTCAGCACCACTTATTCGCCGAAATCATTAGCCATTGCCACGCTGTTCGTTAAGCCCGGCAGAGTTGATATTCCCTTTCGGCAATTTTACGCCTGGGAGATGGAGAACGACGATCTGCTTATTGGTTACGGTCTGCCGTGGGAGAATAAATTCCGTAATATTCCCTTTATCTCGAAACTGAAACGTTAATTAGCTCTCAGAGACAACGGCACGATTGCGGCCCGCCATTTTCGCACTATAGAGCGCGGCGTCGGCTCCCTCTTTTAGCAAACGCGCATCGTCATCGCTGCCGCGAGGGATAAAACTGTAGCAACCCGCGCTAAGCGTGACGACTTTGATACCGGCCAGCGATTCGTTGTGCGGCAGCTGGGCGGCACGCACGGCGGCGACGGCGCGCTGGGCTATGTTAAACGCCGCGTCGCGATCGGTATCTGGCAGAACGATAGCGAACTCCTCCCCGCCGTAGCGGGCAATAAGATCGGACTGCCGCAGGTTGAGCTTCTGCAACACCTCGCCGACGTGGCGCAGGCAGTTATCTCCGGCCACGTGGCCGTAAAAGTCGTTGTAGCGCTTAAAGTAGTCGATATCGAGCATAATCAACGATACTGGCCTACCGGTCAGCGAACCAGTTTTAAGCGCCTGGGAGAGGAAAATATCGAACTGCCGACGGTTCGCCAGCCCTGTCAGGCCATCGGCCAGCGCCATGGTCTGTAGCGTGTGGTTGATACTGGTCAGCTCATCTCGCAGCATGGTTAATTCCGTCTGATCCCTGACGTTCACCCTCACCACCCTGAAGATCAGCGCCCCCATCACCAGGGTACCTAACAGCAGCATGGCGTTAAGAACAATATCTGGCAGGCTCTCGCGTAGCCAGTTATGCCATAGCGCAGGCTTATCGTAGCCAGCCGCCACCACCAGCGGGTAGCGTTCAAGGCGGGCGAAACCAAATATACGCTCAACACGATCGATACTCGATTTCCAGGTCGCATTGCCACGGTCGTGACGAATAAGCTCCTGGGTAAACAGCGGACTGCGCGAGATGTTACGGTTAATCACATCGTCGTTAAACGGTCGGGCGTAGAGGACTGTCGCATCGGTGCTCAGAATGGCAAGCAGATCGCGGCTGCCCAGCTCAAAATAGCTGTAGAAGTGCCGGAAGTAATCAATTTTCACCGTAGCCAGCATGACGCCAGCAAAGCCGCCGGCAGCATCGTTCAGACGCAGCGACACGGGAATAACCAGATCGCCGGTTGAACGGCTACGGATCACATGCCCGATATGAACACTGCTATGTCCATTTTTACGGTGATAGACAAAATATTCCCGGTCAACATTATTTGGAATGGCAGGCTGGCGGCCAAACGACGTGGCCTTCATGTTTCCCTGTGCGTCATAGACAAACAGGCCATGCAGCTGCGGCAGGCGCTCTTTAATCTCACTGAGGTAAAGATTAAATTTGGCCTCCTCGATGGCCGAGACGCCCTCCTGCGGCACGTTGCGGCGGATGTCACGCAGCGCCAATTCGGATTGCAAAAAGGTATCTTCTGCCTGACGGGCCTGAGAAACCGAGAGATTAATGGCGTTGCGTTCACTCTCCTCTACGGTTCGCTCCCACGAGCGGTTTAAGGTCCATGCGCTGGTGGTCACGCCAGCGATCAGCAGACCAGCCATAAAAAAGGAGATACTACGTCCAAGAGAGGAGTTTAAGGCCAGCGCGTTTGATATACGTTTCCCGACTTTCATTGTCACTCCTCCCCGATTCCTTTCCTTCAGTAAAGCACACAATGCTGTAGTCAATGAGCAGAATAAGACGGATGCCCTATTGCAAATTGTTTACGTCAATTCAACACCGCATTCATATAAATGCAAAACAATATTAAAAAAGCATTTCAAAAAACAGAAAACATCAATTTATGTGATTGAGATCAACTATTTAGATCAATGCTTTTCCGAAATCTGCCGTTATTAGTCATACCTTTCTCTTCAAAGTCTTCACTATGAAAAAATTCGCGCAGTCTACGGTCTTAACCAAACTCTTAACCGGCTTCTCTATTCTCATCGCTATGATGCTGCTGCTGGGCGTGGTGGCTATCTATCAGCTCAACATCAGCAACCAGCACATCGATAAATATCGTGAAAATCGCCTGCCCGGCGTGCGCTACTCCCTTGAGATGCGCGGCGTGCTTTCGGAAATGCGTCTCCAGCAGATTCAGTACATCAACTCGCCGACCATGCAGGAGCGTGATAAGCACCGTCTGGAGCTGCTGCAGAATCAGGACATCTTCCTTAATGCGCAGACGCACTACGCCGCTATTGCCAGTGACCTGCCGGAAGAGATGCAAGGCCTTTTCGGCCAGGTAGTAGAAAACTTCACTCACTTTGTGGACGTTAACGGCAAGGTCATTGAAGCGGTTAACGATGAGCGGCTTGATGAGGCAGCCAAAATCAGTGGCGCAGTCTCCGCGAAATATCGCACCCAGCTGATGAAGGATCTCGCTACGCTGGTGGATATGGAGGTGGCTATCGGTAACCGTGCGGGTGAGGCTTCTGCCCAGGGATATCAGCGTGCGCTGTACCTGCTCTCTGGCCTGCTGGTGCTGGCGCTGATTGCGACCGGTATCATCGCCCTGTTTATTTCGCGCAACCTCTCCCGTCAGCTGGGGGGCGAACCGGCTTATGCCGTGAATATTATGCAGCAGATTGCCGCCGGCAAGCTGAATACCGACATTGCACTTAACGTCAACGACCACAATAGCCTACTGGCCACCATCAAGTTCATGAACGGCAGGCTGGCTGAAATTATTAACGGCATTATTCACGGCAGCGAGTCTATCTCATTGGCGGCCAGCGAAATTGCGATGGGCAACAGCGATCTCTCCCAGCGTACCGAAGAGCAGGCCGCCTCGCTGGTGCAGACCTCGGCTAACATGCAGCAGATTACGCAGAACGTGAAGAGCAACGCTGAGAATGCGCACAAGGCCAGTGAACTGGCCCGTCAGACTTCACAAACGGCGGTAAAAGGCGGTAAAGAGGTACACGATATGCTTATGCGAATGCACGATATCTCCGACAGCTCGCAGAAAATTGTCGACATCATTGCGGTAATTGAAGGTATTGCCTTCCAGACCAATATCCTGGCGCTGAATGCGGCGGTTGAGGCGGCACGCGCCGGTGAACAGGGTAAGGGCTTTGCCGTTGTCGCGGGTGAAGTGCGCAACCTGGCGCAGAAGAGCGCCGATGCGGCGAAAGAGATCAAAACGCTGATCGACGGTACGGTAGATAAGATTACCGAAGGTTCCCGCTACGCCGATACCGCCAGCCGGGCAATGGAGGAGATTGTTAGCTCGGTGAATAAAGTCACGGGCATCGTGGCGGAGATTTCCACTGCCTCCAACGAGCAGCACCAGGGGATCCGGGAGATCAGCGTCGCCATTGAGCAGATGGATCAGGTTACCCAGCAGAACGCGGCATTGGTAGAGCAGGCTGCGGTTGCCGCGACCTCAATGACCGAGCAGAGTGAACACCTGCGCGACTCGGTGCGTTTCTTTCAACTACGTGTAAATTAACGGCTTAAGAGCCTCACCCTCAGGGGCAGCAATGCCCCTGAGAAGGCTCTGGTCTGCGGCAGGCCGTCGTTACGAATAGAGGTTACGGAAGCTCGCTCACAAACGAGAGATCGTAGGCGGTTGCAAACAGCGCAACGCAGGCAATCAGCACAACAACCATCTGAATTACTCTTTCCATCGTGTTTCCCTCCTGGCGGTTTAACCAGCCTGTAACGGGCGCATCCGGCTTTCGTTACGTTAGCTGGTAATACTTATCAGGCAGTATCTTCGCGGGCACAACGTTTTCATCATTCATCTGCAGCAGATCTATCTCAAGTGCATTGCAGATGGCATCCAGCGGCAAATCGTTATCTTCCACGCCAAACGGATCTTCAAGCTCTTCGGCTAAGGTATCGAGAGCTATAAAAGTATAGGAGATAAGTACTGAGACGAAAGGCGTCATGTAGTGCAAATCTACAACCAGCGCAAAGGGCAGCATAATACAGAACATGTAGACCGTGCGGTGCAAAATGAGCGAATAGGCAAAAGGCACCGGCGTAAAGGCAATACGTTCACAGCCGGAGAGCACCGCTGAGATGTCATTCAGCCGGTTGTTCATGCTGTGGTAGAGAATGTCAGAGAGACCGTTCGGCCCGCGCTGCGCGGCCAGCCACTCCCCCATCATTAACAGAAGCTGGTTAGCCGGCGCGTGGGCTTTCATAACCCGCGCCAGTTCGCTGGGCGAGAGGTAGTTAGCCAGCGTTCCCTCCAGCGGTTTGCGGCGCAGCGTCAGGCGCAGGCAGTGGGCGAACGCAATCAACAGCAGCACAAAGTGATGACGCCCTTCCCCCGCCGGCAGCGTTGTTTTAACCTCCCGCAGCAGCGAGCGTGAGGCGATCATTAGCTGCCCCCACAGCACCCGCGCTTCGGTATAGCGGCTATAGCAGGCGTTATTGCGAAAACCCAGGAAGATAGCGATGGCAATCCCCAGGATGCTAAACGGCGCTACGGTGAGCTTAAAGCCCAGCGAGCTATACCAGGGCAGCATTAAAATCACCGCTACCGACAGGATAAAGTTAAGCAGCAGACGGGAGTAGATTTTGGGTAGCACCGAGCCATGCCAGACGAAAATACGCGCAAGCCAGTGCTGATGAGGACGAACAATCATGGTTATATTCAGGCATAAAGAAGAGTCGCGATTATTAAACGTGATCGCCCTCACGGTTGCAAGTTTGCTGCAAAAATGTAGTGGAAATTCTTCGCTGATAAGCGATTGAGAGTGCAATTGCCGAAGTTTAATAAATTAGAATGATATATGTATGTTGTAACTATTAATGCGGTAAATGAATGCCCGGCGGCGCTGCGCTTGCACGGGCCTACGGTCTGACACAATCTGTAGGCCCGGCAAGCAACGCGCCGCCGGGCAATTACCCACGACTTAGCAGAGCGGCTTAACGGCCTCGCGCATGCCGCGCAGCAGGATGGCATCCAAATCCAGAGAAACCTGCTCTACCAGGCCGCTAACCTGGGTCAGGTCCTGTTCCCAGTGGTCGCTTACGGAGAGCACGGCTTTTACCAGCTCGCTGGTGCTAATCTGCCGATCGCGATGCTGGCTCCACAGCTGCTGGAAGCGTTCGATCCAGTGCGCGTCATCCTGTACCGGGAAGGTTTCGCCATTACGCTCGCCGCGATAGAAGGCTATCAGGGCGGCAAGGGCAAAGGTCAGACGCGCCGGGAGCTTGCCGTTGGCCTTCTGCCCTGCCAGCAGCTGCGGCAGGATGCGGGTGCGGAACTTGGTCATGCCGTTCAGGGCGATGGAGAGCAGCTGATGCTTGATGTAGGGGTTACGGAAACGCCCCGTTACGGCGCTGGCGAAGGATTCCAGTTCATCACGCGGCAGATCCAGCACCGGAATGATCTCTTCGTAGATCGCTTTCTCAACAAAGGCGCAGATTTCGCTGTCGTTCATCGCCTCGCCCACGGTGTCCAGGCCTGCCTGGAACGCCACCGGGACCAGCGCCGTGTGCGCTCCGTTAAGGATCGCCACTTTACGCTCTTTGTACGGCTTGATGTCATCGACGATCAGCACGTTCAGCGGATATTTGTCGAGACGCAGCTCGGAAGCCAGCGATTTTGGCCCCTGGATAACAAACAGGTAGAAGTGCTCTGCGGTATCGAGGAATCCGTCGTGGTAACCCAGCTCGGCTTCGATTTTCGCCACTTCATCACGCGGGTAACCCGTTACGATACGGTCAACCAGGGTTGAGCAGAAGGCATTGGCTTCGTTCAGCCACTGGACGAACGCAGTCGGCAGCGCCCACTCGGTGGCATAGCGCAGCACCAGTTCGCGCAGGGCGTCGCCGTTGTAGTCGATAAGCTCGCATGGAATGATGATCCAGCCTTTATCTGCCGCGCCGTTGAAGTGGGTATAACGCTCGAACAGCAGACGGGTCAGCTTCGCCGGGTAGCTCACGGCCGGGGCGTCATCAAACTTATCGCCTGCGTGGTAGCTGATGCCCGCCTCGGTGGTATTAGAGAACACAAAGCGGATTTCAGGGTTCTGCGCCAGCTTAAGGAACTCATCGTAGTGATCATAGACGCTGATCTCACGATTTACTGAACGGATCAGGCGCGCATCGCTCACCGCTTCGCCCTGCTCGTTCAGGCCGCGAATAATCGTGGTATAGAGGCCATCCTGGGTGCTCAGCGACGGCGGGAAATCACTTTTGATTGGGCGGACGATAACCACACCGGCGTTGAGATCGGTGTGCTCGTTGAGCAGATCGATCTGCCAGTCGACAAATGCGCGCAGGAAGTTCCCTTCGCCAAACTGAATAATACGTTCCGGATAGGTGGCTCCGGGAAAATCGCGACGGTTTATCGTGTTCACAATGGGTTCCTTTTTGATTAGTCATACAACCTGGGAAGATTGGTCCAATAACTTACCAGACTTTACGACCATGAAACCCTGTTTTGATCAAAATGGGACGCCCTATTCGCCTCAATTTTTAAAACGAATATGAATTTGTGGGCGTCGTCACATTTCGATGGCGTAGCGCGTCGCGCAACTAGCGGTTTTTCGGCTCGTTTTTCTCTTTCATGGCATACATCTTTTCATCGGCGGAGGTGATCCAGCTGGCCATGTCCGGATTGTTGTCATGATCGTACTCGCTTACTCCCCAGGAGAAGTTCAGCTGCCACGGTTTATCGGTGGTCTGATTGAACACCTGAGCCTGCTCAACCAGATGCTGCATCGCGACCCACGCGCCCTTCTCATCGGTATCCGAAAAGATAATGGCAAACTCGTCGCCGCCGTAACGCACCAGCAGATCGGCCTCGCGAAAGCTTTCACGCAGCAGAGAGGCCATTGCCCGCAGGGCGTTGTCCCCCTCTTCATGACCAAAGGTATCGTTGATGTATTTGAACTTATCGAGATCCA
Source organism: Pseudescherichia sp. (assembly GCF_031998825.1). Lineage (GTDB taxonomy): Bacteria > Pseudomonadota > Gammaproteobacteria > Enterobacterales > Enterobacteriaceae > Pseudescherichia. The sequence continues at coordinate 69,114 of NZ_DAMACX010000006.1, read as the reverse complement.
GCCAGGCGAGCGTTAACGGCTCCGCACGGCGGCGCGCGCTGGTGATAGCGTATTTACCGAGGTTATGAAAACCACGGCGGTTAAAGAGGCCGGTTAGCTCATCGGTGGTAGCAGCACTGATGGCGGCGAACTCATCCTCAACGATGGCGGCAAAGTCCTTCAGCACCGCGACGTTGTCCGCGGTAAACCCGCGCGGCTCGGGCGCGATGAGGCAAAACGACCCCACAATTAGGCCGTCGGGCAGCTGCAGCGGATAGCCTGCATAGAAGCGAATATGCGGCGGGCCGACCACCAGCGGATTATCAAAAAAGCGGTCGTCCTGCTGCGCGTCCTCTACCACCAGCGGCTGGGCGCTGAGGATCGCATGGCCACAAAAAGAGATGTCACGCAGCACCTGTCCATTAGGAATACCGTCGCAGGACTTGAAGTGCAGCATGTTGCTGTCAACGAGGCTTATCAGCGCAATGGGCACATCGAACATCCGTTTCGCCAGCCGCGTGAGCCTGTCGAAGCGTTCATGTGTGCCAGAGTCCAGCAGCCCGGACTCATGAAGCGACGCCAGGCGCTGTTGCTCGTTTTCAGGGAGTTGAGGAGTCTTCATAACGGGCCTTTTTCACTAAGCAAAACCTAAGCTTAGCGCATTTAGCCCGTTTGGTCAGCGGGCATAGATCCGGTTCTTGCCTGCACGTTTGGCACTATAGAGTGCATCGTCTGCCGCCTTTAACCAGTCGGTAACGGTTTCCATATCCTGAGCGGCGTTGGCAATACCAATACTCAGGGTACAGCGAAACGAAGCGTCCTGAGCCACCATCATTACGGCGGTGGCATCCATAATGCGCCTGGCGACGACAAGCGCCTCCTCCGGAGAGGTATTCGGAAGCAGGATCACAAACTCATCGCCTCCTAACCGCGCCGGGGTGTCGGTATTTCGGGTCGCAACGTGCAAAATTTTAGAGACCGTTACCAGCAGCGTATCGCCCACCTTATGGCCAAACCGGTCATTGACCTCTTTAAAGTTATCGATATCGATAAACATCAGGGAGGAGCTATGGGCGGAGTCGCGCAGCTTCTCCAGCTCATGTTGGATGCGCTTCTCCAGCAGGCGGCGGTTGGCAATATCCAATAGCGGATCCATCATCGCAATGCGCTCCAGCTCGCGACTCTTCCGCCGCAGCTTTTTGGCAATGTTATCCGTCAGCACGCTGAGGGCTAATATATAGATGGCGATAAGCGGTAGCGTGGCAAGCAGCGTGCGCTGAGAGACGTCAGGATCAAACGCCATGCCCTGCGCCAGCCAGGCTGCAGCAAATACTGCCAGCAGGGCTGCACCAGCCTTACGCATGAGCTGGATACCGCCCGCCGCGAGGCGATCGGCGAGAAGAATAGTGGCGATAACCACGGAGGGCAGCGGATTAACCGCCATCATGGCGATCCAGAATCCGCCTGCCGCGCCATCAAAGATCAGGTTGTGATGTTCACAGGTCAGCGGCTTTTGTGACTTACGGGAGCGCATAAAGGCGATGGTCGGCCAGACAAACGCATTCACGGCCAGCAGGGCGATTAGCCACGCAGGCTGGTGATGCTCCAGCAGCACGGAGAGGATCGGGATAAAGCAGAGCAGCGTCCCGAGCATGCGCATCAGATACATCCGTCTTACAAAACGCTTGCCGACGATCTGTTCACGTGGTTTTAGCTTATTCGATCCAGTCATCGCGCAATGTTATCCGATACGTATACTCGGCTATAGTATTGGCGTTAAAAATGGGTAGCAAGCAATTTAATGCGTTATTTCAATGAATTCCCTCGCGACCGCAGAGCGCTAAGTGACAGCGTCACGCATTCTCTGTGCCTGGATCACTATTATTAGTGGGTAACGATTCAGCTGGTTCCTGACTCTCGTGTGCGCTGGTACGGTTGCGTCCCTCTTTTTTCGATCGGTAGAGATACTCATCCGCCTCAGCCAGCAGTTTGTTAAACCGCTCCGTCAGCTCCCAGGAGTGGGTAGTACCGCTGCTCAGGCCAATGCTGACGGTCAGAAAGAGCGTCTGTTGCCGCCAGCGGAACGGATGAGCCTCAACGGCGCGACGGATGCTCTCTGCCAGCATAAACCCCTGCCGTGCATCCTCCGTTGTTGCCACGACGGCAAACTCCTCTCCTCCCATCCGCGCGACAATCCCTCTGTCGCCGACCACCTGCTGCACCTGCTGGGCAAAGGTCGTTAACACTCTGTCGCCGCACTCATGACCAAAGCTGTCGTTGATAGTTTTGAAATAGTCGATATCCAGCAGCATGACTGACAGATGTCGCGCCCCGGTAGCCCGATCGCGACCCAGGGCCTCATACAGGCCGGAGCGGGAGTAAACCCGAGTGAGAAAGTCAAAGTCAGCCCGCAGCGAGACCTGTTTCATCAGCGTGTTAATGGCGTTTACGCTGACGCAGACGATGAGCGGGCAGATGGCCATGGTGGCGATCCCCAGTCTCACCGAGAACATGCGCGGCATTTGCAGCGGACTGGCAACGAAGATGTTAATCGTGCCGTTGGCGACCAAAATAATTTCCAGTGCTCCGGTTAAGAAGGTCAGGAAGGCAGTGGTCAGCAGCGAATAGCGTACCGCGCACCAGATCAACGCCGGTAGCGGAAACAGGAGGCTTCCCGCCCCACCAATCGCCACAGAAGCAGTGATCGAAACCACCAGCGCCGCAATCGGCAGCAGGTGCTCGACGCGAAACGGTGCGACCCAACGCGGCCACGTTAGGGTGAGGACGCAGGGCAGGATCAGCACCCCGGTGGAGAACTGCTCGCTAAACCAGTCGGCAAAAAGCGGCCAGAAGGTTAGATTATCGATACCCACCGAGGCAAACGCACCGACCAGCGCACAGCCCAGCGCCCCCAGCAGGCAGTAGTTGAAAATTCGCAGGGCGCTCACCGGCAGGGTGCGTTTCTCAGGCCGCCGCTTTTCCCGGACAATCAGCTGGGCCACAGTGAGAATAAACACCATGTTCGACAGGTTAATAACCAGCGAGGTCGCTCCCCAGGTGGTGGTCAAGGCATCATAAACCAGCATCGCCACGTAGCAGATGGCATAGTTGTGCAGTCGGTTCAGCCACGTATAGCGCGCAAAGATACCGGCCATCACCGCGTTTAACGGCCAGAATAGCGAAAGCTCCTCGACCAGCCTGAGCATCGCGCCGATAAAGTAGAAGAGCGTGGTCAGCAGAAAGATCAGTAACGCGTTACGCCATGGCCTCTCTTTATGGAACGGACTAAAAGCAATGTTCAGTTGTGAAAGCATAGGATTCTGTCCCCATAGATAAGGGTAACGACGCGGTAGGCCATCAGTAAACCGAACGCCCCAGCTGATGGCTGAGTGCTTCAAGCATAGCAATACCCGCCAGCGAGTTGCCTGCTTCATCCAGCGCCGGACTCCAGACGCAGATAGCCATCTCATGGGGTACGATCGCCACAATACCCCCTCCCACGCCGGACTTCGCCGGCAGGCCCACGCGCCAGGCAAACTCGCCCGCACTCTGGTACATGCCGCTGGTGGCCATCAGGGCATTGACCTGCCGCGACTGTAGCGGGGAGATGACCGGCCGGGTCAAATGGGGTGCACGCCCCTCATCCGCCAGAAACAGGAAGGTCTTAGCCAGCTCGACGCAGCTCATCTTCAGGGCGCAGTAGTGGAAGTAGTTTTGCAGCACCGTCGCCACGTCATTATGGAAGTTGCCAAAGGATTTCATTAGCCAGGCAATGGCCGCGTTCCGCGCCGAGTGATCGAACTCGGACCGCGCTACTCTGCTGTCGTAGGTGATATCGCTGACGTCGCTGAGCTGGCGGACAACCTCCAGCATTCGCTGGCGCGGCGCGCTGAGGCGGCTCTGTAGCATATCGCATACCACCAGCGCCCCGGCATTGATAAAGGGGTTCCGCGGCTTGCCCTGCTCAATTTCAAGCTGGAGCAGTGAATTAAAGGGGTGGCCGGAGGGATCTTTGCCCACCCGCTGCCAGATCTCCTCCTCCTGATAGTGATCCATCGCCACCACCAGGCTTAGCACCTTCGAGATAGACTGAATAGAGAAGCGCTCATCGGCATCACCAGCCTGAAAGTGACGGCCATCGATGGTGCTCACCGCAATCGCTAGCTTATTCGCCTCTACCGACGCCAGCGCCGGAATGTAATCGGCTACCTTACCCTGACCGACCAAAGGCCGAACCTGGGTCAGAATAGACTCCAGCATGTCATTATCCATGACCGTTGCCACACTACACTCCTTGCTCACCGGCTAAAAAGGGCCTGCGAGTATATCAGAGCCACGCGGCAAGCGTCAGGCTGGAAGTCGAAAACGCGTGACCGCCTGCATAAGTTGTCGGGAGTCATCGTGCAGCTGTTGGGACGCCTCGGCGGCGGTGCTGACCAACTCACCTGTACGCCGGGCTACCTGGTTCAGCCCCTGGAGCTGGCGCGTCATTTGATGAATGTTCTCGCCCTGGTTCAGCGTCGCCTGGGAGATGTCATTGAGCAGGCCGCTGAGGTGCCCCACCAGCCCCGTTACCTGCTGAAGATTGTTCTCCAGTCGGTTTACCGCCTGCGAGCCCGCCTCTATCCCCTGTAGCGAGTGCTGGATCAGGGCCTGAATCGTCTGCGTTGAGTGGCTGCTTTTACGTGCCAGCAGGCCCACCTCTTTTGCTACCACGGCAAAGCCGCGCCCGTGGTTGCCCGCGTGGGCGGCTTCAATAGCGGCGTTCAGGGCCAGAATATTGGTCTGGAACGCCACGTTATCGATCAGCGCCACGATACCGCGCATCTCATCTGAGCGCGTCACGATTGCCCGCATAGATTCGTTAACGGTATCCATCATCCTGTCCCCGCCCGCGGCGGCCTGGCGGGCCTCGTCGGCGCGCTGGCTGGCAAGTTTCGCATAGCCCGTATTGCCCTCGACGTGGGACTCCAGCTCGGCAATGTTGGCCGTCACCTCGTCCAGCTCTTTGGCCTGGCGCGCCGACTGCTGGTAGAGCTTCTGATTACCCTGCGCCAGGCTCTCGATATTGCCCACCATTGAGGTAGTCGCGTCGCTGACCTGGGTTACCAGCTGCTGAAGCCCCTGCTGCATGGCCTCAATACTGACGCTGAGCTGGCCGATCTCCCGGTTAAAACAGGTCACTGGCGGCGGCGCCACGGAGAGATCCCCGGCGGCAAGCTGATTGATATGGGTAATCAGCCGTTTAAGAGGGGCGATCACCCAGCGCGACATGCCAAACCAGACGGCGATAGCGATCACCAGCAGCAGCGCCGGTCCCAGAATAAAGAGGTATTGCAGATTCGCCAGGCGGGCCATCAGCGTCTGCCTGCCCTCCTCTGCGCGTGCATCGCTGGCCGTGCGGAAGCGGGCAAAGTTATCGTTGAAGTCAGCCTGAAACGCCTGGGCCGGTACGGCAAAAAAGGCGTCGATGGACTGGCTGCGGGTCAGGGCATCCGCCTGCTCTTTGATCGCGCCGTAGAAGAGCTGGTAGCTGTTAACTAACCCCTCATCCTCCGGGGGATTGAGCGCTCGCCACGCCTGCCAGCTTTTCTGCGAGCTTTCCAGCGCCTGCTGGGCCTCATCCATCAGGCTATGCCAGCTGCCCTCGGAGCCGGTGGCCTGGTCCTGCATAAAATAGACGCCTGCGCGGTTAAGCAGATCGCTGGCTGCCAGCAGCGCAACGCGCGCCTCATCGACCTTGGCCTGCTGCAGGATAGCCTGCTGGTTCAGCTGCTCGTGATGCTGGGCATCGTGGAGGGAACGGGAGAGGAGAAGAGATGAGGAGATCTGAAGCGCGGAGAACAAGCCGATAATGCACAATATCCCTGCCAGCAGGCCAAACTGCCGTGGCGTAGCCCGGCGAAATAGAGACGGAAAAATTTTAGTTAAATTCATGATATTCTTCTGTAACTCATCTTCTGAAACGACACACTGCGCGTGAGTCTACGACAGAACCATGACAGCGCGGCACCGCTGAATAAACAGCGGTGCCGCGCAGGTTACGCTAGCGATTACAGACGATCTTTCCACACTGTCTGCACGTTGCAGAACTCATGCAGGCCAAAATGTGACAGCTCGCGACCAAAGCCGCTCTTCTTCACGCCACCAAACGCCACGCGGGCATCGCTGGCGCTGTAGCCGTTGATAAACACGCCGCCACACTCAAGGCGCGCAGCCAGTACTTTCGCCCGCGCCTCGTCAGCGCTGAAAAGGGTTGCCGAGAGACCGAAGTCGCTGTCGTTTGCCAGGGCTAAAGCGTGCTCAGCATCATCGGCGACGGTAATCGTGGCTACCGGGCCAAACAGCTCCTGACGGAATGCGGTCATCTTCGACGTCACGCCGGTGAGCACCGTTGCCGGATAGTAGTTGCCCTCCCCGCTGATCTTCTCCCCGCCAAGGCGCAGCGTGGCCCCTTCATTCAGGGTGGCTTCCACCTGAGCATGCAGCTCGTCGCGCAGATCGTAACGCGCCATCGGCCCGAGGTAGTTCTCTTCTACATCCGGTGCGCCCAGCTTCAGCGCGGCCGCTGCGGCAATAAATTTTTCGGTAAAGGCTTCTGCTACGCCTGCTTCAACGATAAAGCGTTTCGCCGCGGCGCAGACCTGTCCGGTATTCTGATAACGACCGGCCACCGCCGCCTTAACGGCCAGATCGAGCGAGGCGTCGTTAAGCACGATAAAGGGATCGGACCCGCCCAGCTCCAGCACGCATTTTTTCAATGCCGCACCCGCCTGGGCACCGATTGCCGCCCCGGCACGCACGCTACCGGTGACGGTCACCGCAGCAATACGCGGATCGTTGATCGCCTGGCTTACGCCTTCGTTAGTGGCGTTTACCCAGCCAAAGACGCCTGTCGGTAGACCCGCCTCGCGAAAGATATCGCCCAGCAGCTCGGCGCAGCCCAGCACATTAGGGGCATGTTTCAGCAGGTAGCTGTTACCCGCCAGCAGGATCGGCACCGCACCGCGCAGCACCTGCCAGACCGGGAAGTTCCATGGCATCACCGCCAGGATCGCCCCCAGCGGACGGTACTCAATCACCGCCTGGTTATTCTCTACCTGAGTCGGCTCGCTCGCCAGCATGGCCGGGCCATGTTCGGCATACCAGTCGCAGAGGTTGGCTGATTTTGCTACCTCAGCCCGAGCCTGCAGAATGGGTTTGCCCATCTCGGCGCTAATCAGCTGGGCCATTTTCTCACCGTGCTGACGCAGAACGGCACCCACGTTACGCAGCGCCTGGGCGCGTTGATCCACGCTCTGCTCGCGCCACTGGCGGAAACCCTGCTGCGCGGCGGCCAGAGCCGTCTCGACCTCTGCCGAGGTTGCCCACGGGCGGGCCGAGAGCTGTTCGCCCGTTGCCGGGTTAATAGATAGTGCGTGCGTTTTGGCGGAAATGGACATTATTTATCTCTCTTATAAACAGGGAACTTGCTTTATCCTGGCCTACTCTGCTATTTCTGAAAACTGAATAATATTAACCTAACCATTCACAAATCGAGAATGATATGGATTTAACCCAGCTTGAGATGTTTAACGCCGTGGCGCAGACCGGCAGCATTACCCAGGCCGCACAGCGGGTGCATCGGGTTCCCTCGAACCTGACGACGCGCATCCGCCAGCTGGAGGCCGATTTAGGCGTGGATCTCTTTATTCGCGAAAACCAGCGCCTGCGTCTCTCGCCCGCCGGGCACAGCTTTTTACGCTATAGCCAGCAGATCCTCGATCTGGTTGCAGAGGCGCGCAACGTCGTCGCCGGGGACGAACCGCAGGGGCTCTTTTCCCTCGGTTCACTGGAGAGCACCGCCGCCGTACGCATTCCCGCTACCCTGGCCGACTTCAATCAGCGCTATCCGCGTATCCAGTTTGATCTCGCCACCGGGCCGTCCGGAACCATGATCGACGGGGTGATTGAGGGTCGGCTAAGCGCGGCATTTGTTGACGGGCCGCTGATGCATCCAGGCCTGGAGGGCATTCCGGTCTACCGGGAGGAGATGATGATCGTTGCCCCTGGCGGGCATGCCCCTGTCGATGACGCCATGCGGGTTAACGGGATGAGCATCTATGCTTTTCGCGCCAACTGCTCCTACCGCCGTCACTTTGAGAGCTGGTTCAAGGCGGCGGGCGCAATGCCCGGCAAAATCCACGAAATGGAGTCTTACCATGGAATGCTGGCCTGCGTGATAGCCGGAGCCGGGCTGGCGCTGATGCCGCGCTCCATGCTGGAGAGCATGCCCGGCCATCAGCAGGTCTCTGCCTGGCCGCTGGTGGAGGAGTGGCGCTGGCTGACCACCTGGCTGGTATGGCGTAAGGACGCAAAGAGCCGCCCGCTGGAAGCGTTTATTGCCCTGCTGCAAGAGCGGCCGCAGACGTCATAGGATAATACAATAGATGTTTCAGGATGTTGCGTCGATGACCCGCAAGGGATACTTTTAAGCGGTCGCCATTAACGGTTAACGGAAAAAGAATGAATACCAAAGCCCGTAAAGTTATGATTATTGGTACCGGCAACGTCGGGGCATCGGCAGCGTACGCTCTGCTGAATCAGAACATTTGTGAAGAGCTGATCCTGGTCGATCTCAACCGCGATCGCGTCGAGGGGCACGCCCAGGATCTGGCAGACGCAGCGGCCTATATGCCAGGGATGATGACCATCTCAACCCGTGAGGCCAGCGAGTGCGCGGATGTCGATATCGCGGTGATCACCGTCTCCGGCGGCCCGCTCCAGCCGGGCCAGACCCGGCTGGACGAGTTAACCAACACGGCAAAAATCGTCAAGAAGATCGTGCCGCAGATGATGGCGAACGGCTTTAACGGCATCTTTCTGATTGCTACTAACCCGTGTGACATTATCACCTGGCAGGTGTGGAAGCTCTCTGGCCTGCCGCGTAATCAGGTCATCGGTACCGGCGTCTGGCTGGATACCACTCGCCTGCGCCGCTCCCTCGCCCAGACGCTGGATATTGGCGCGCAGAGTATCGATGCGTTTATTCTCGGCGAGCATGGCGATACCCAATTCCCGGTCTGGTCTCACTCTTCAGTCTACGGTTCACCCATCGCCGAGGTCTATCGGCGTAAGACGGGTCAAGAGCTGGATCGTGAGCGTCTGGCAGAGCAGGTTCGCCGTCAGGGTTTTGATATCTACGCCCGCAAAGGCTGTACCGAGTATGGCATTGCCGGGACAATCGCCGAGATCTGCCGCAATATCTTTACCGGTAGCCACCGTGCGCTGGCGATCTCCTGCGTGCTGGACGGAGAGTACGGCGCAGAGAACATTGCCATCGGCGTGCCGGCAGTGCTGGCCCAGAGCGGCGTACAGCAGATCATTGAGTTGCAGCTGGCGGAGGATGAGCAGGCGAAATTCCGACACTCGGCTAGCGTGATTGCCGCAAACATCGCCCGCCTGCCCTGATAGCCAGGCGTTACTGTGCGGCGCTGCGCCGCACTAACAGCAGCGTCAAGCTAAACGACAGTACCAGCGAGATCAGCACGCCGGAAATGGCGTACGGGAACCACGGGCCGATGTAGGCTGGCAGGCTAAAGATACTGGAGAGAATGTAGCCAAACAGCCGTACGCCAAAGAAAGCGATAAACGCCGACGCTACGCTGCTGGCAATCGTCGCGGCAATAAATGCCCGTTTCTCTTTGGTCAGCACGCCAAACAGCGCCGGTTCGGTGATGCCCAGCAGCGCGGAGATCGCCGCAGAGAGCGTCACGGTACGATCGTCGCGATGACGGTTCTGGAACCAGATGGCAAAGGTCGCCCCGGCAATCGCCATGTTTGCCATGCACATCATTGGCATCAGCATGTCATAGCCATGTTCGCTGAAGTTTTGCAGGGCGATGGGCGTCATGGCGTGATGCATGCCGGTCAGGATCGCCACCGGACGGATCGCCCCGACGATAAGTCCGGCGAAGCTGGCCGACACGCCAAACAGCCCTTCTATAAAGAAGGCGAGTCCT
>NZ_DAMACX010000006.1:0-59124 GCF_031998825.1 Pseudescherichia sp. | reverse complement strand
GATCGCCACCGGACGGATCGCGCCAACAATCAAACCCGCCAGCACCGATGAGGTATCAAACAGGCCTTGAATACACCATGCCAGCCCTTTGCCTAGCCAGATACCTACCGGACCAATCACCACTAACGCTACCAGCGCGGTGATAAACAGCGTCAGGGTGGGTGTAAAGACAGTTCTCAATACCTCTGGCATGATGCGATCAACGGCGCGATGGATATAGCTCAGCGCCAGCACCGAGAAAATGACCGGGATCACGCTGGAGGCGTAGTTAAATACTGATACCGGCAGCACACCGGCAAACCAGTAAGCCTGCACCGCCCCCGGTGCGCCGCTCGCCAGCTGCTTAGCCGCCTCAATCAGGGAGGGATACATCAGGCAGGCAACCACCGCCGCCGCTAAATATTCGTTGGTTTTAAACATCTTCGCGGCGGAAACCGCCAGGAAAAACGGCAGGAACCAGAACACGCCGCTGGCGATCATATCGATCACCATCACGGTATCGCTTTTTGCCGACAGCAGATTCATGGCAATGAAACCGGCCAGCAAGCCTTTGATCATGCCCGCCCCCGCGATAGCCGGTACGATGGGGCCGAAGACCCCAGAAACCGTATCCATAAACAGCGAAACCAGCCCCCTTTTCGCTTTGGCTGGAGACGCGTTGGCTGGCTCAGCAGCGACGTCGCCGCCGATCTGCTGATACCAGTAATTGACCTGCGGGCCGATGATCACCTGAAACTGCTCGCTTTGCAGCTGCGCGCCCAATACGCCGGGTAACTGGGTAACGGCTTGCTGATTGATCTTCGCCTCATCCACCAGATCGAAGCGCAGACGCGTCATGCAGTGCCAGACTTTATTGATATTTTCTCGACCGCCAACGCCCTGGATCAGCGCGTTGATGATGGCTGGATTACTCATTTCCTGCTCCTCGTCTGCCTTGATGACGGCATCTTCAATGCTGAAGAAGTCTACGGGAAGGCTGCAGCGATAAACAGACCAATAAAAAGTGACGATGCTCACAAAAGCAGGTATGGGAAGCAAACTGAACAGGTTTTATGCTCAATTGGTCTGGTTTTTACGCCATTCAATGCCTCTGTGCAGACCAAAATAAAGTGCTGGTAATCGGTAAAAAAGAGCAGGAATAATAGTCGCCGTAATCTGCTTTTAGTCAGCCGTCAGGAGCGACCATGACACCCACTATCATCACCAACGTTGAATGCTTTATCACCCGCCCGGATCGCCATAACCTGGTGCTGGTCAAAGTCACCACGGATAAAAATATCGTCGGTTATGGCTGCGCCACGTTTCAGCAGCGGCCGCTGGCGGTAAAAGCCATGGTGGATGAATATCTGCAACCGTTGCTGATGGGGCGCGACGGCAATCACATTGAAGATCTGTGGCAGATGATGCAGGTAAACGCCTACTGGCGAAATGGCCCGGTGATGAACAACGCCATCGCGGGGGTGGATATGGCGCTGTGGGATATCAAAGGCCAGCTGGCGGGAATGCCGCTCTATCAGCTGTTTGGGGGTAAATCGAAAGACGCGATAGCGGTTTACAGTCATGCCGCAGGTGAAAGCATGGATCAACTCTATCCTCAGGTAGATGCCCTGCTTGCGCAAGGTTATCGCTACATTCGCTGCCAGCTCGGTTTTTACGGCGGCACGCCGCAGGACTTACATGCCACCCGCGAACCGACGCCGGGTGCCTATTACGATCAGGATGAATACATGGCAAATACCCTCGCCATGTTTAAAGCGCTGCGCGAGAAGTACGGCCAGCGTTTCCATATTCTGCATGACGTACACGAGCGGCTGTTTCCGCAGCAGGCGATTCAGCTGGCGAAGGCGCTGGAGCCTTATCAGCCCTGGTTTTTGGAAGATATCGTCTCACCGCAGCAGAGCGGTTGGTTAGCGCAGGTCCGGGCGCACAGCAGCGTGCCGCTGGCGCTGGGCGAGCTGTTTAACAATCCGGCCGAGTGGCACGATGTGATCGTTAATCGGCAGATCGACTTTATCCGCTGCCATGTGTCACAGATTGGCGGTATTACCCCAGCACTTAAGCTAGCGGTCCTGTGTCAGGCATTTGGCGTGCGGCTGGCATGGCACGGGCCGCCAGACATGACGCCCATCGGCGTAGCGGTGAACACCCATCTTAATATTCACCTGCATAACGCAGCGATCCAGGAGTTTATCCCGCCGCAGGCCAATACCCTGACGGTGTTCCCCAATGCGCCGCAGGCGGAGGGCGGGTATATGTATCCGATCGACCGTCCGGGCATCGGTATGCAGGTGGATGAAACAGCGCTGGCGCATTTCCCGGTGGTGTATCGTCCCCACGAATGGACACAAAGCCGCCTGCCGAACGGTGCGATGCACACGCCTTAGTCACCGCTGCGAAAGCGCAGATTGTCGGCGTTGAACGGCGTAACGTAGGTACATTCGTAATGAATGTCGATCACTTCGCTCATCACCCAGACTTCACCGCCGGAGAGAATGCCGCGGTTGGTGATTTTCATGGCGGGCGTACCGCGTTTGCAGCCGAGCTGCGTGGCCTGAGCCTTATCTACCGCCACCGCCTGATAGTGGGTAAGAAAGTGCGAAAGTGAGAAGCCTTTGCCAATTGCATAGCGTTGCAATGAGCTTTCGATCGCCTGTTGATTGAGGTCGGGAAAGCGTGCCAGCGGCAGGCTGGAGGTTTCGATCTGCGTGCAGCGATCGTCCACGTAGCGCAGGCGACAGAAGTACCATAGCCACTCATTTTCACCGATGCCAAATACCTGCTGCTGCTCTTTGCCCGGCAGCCGTTTATGCAGGCTGAGCAGACGATAGCGCATTTGGTCGAAGCGTTTTTCGGTGATGGAGTTGTAGACCAGCGGATTGCTGCGTGCATTTTCACTGACGTAAATGCCTGAGCCCTGCACGATGCGAATTATGCCGATGCTTACCAGCTTTTTTAACGCTTCCCGCACGGTATAGCGCGAGACGCCATACTCTTCAGCGAGTTCGCGCTCGGCGGGTAATTTATGTAACGGCTCGCTGGCGGTTTGGAAGATCTTACTGAGCAAGTCCTGAGTGATAAATTCCCGTTTTTTCATGGTGTCAGCAGTATTTAATGCGAGGCCAGTTCGTAATAAAAAGCTGGATTTGACTGGATGGCTGCCAGCACCTTTGCTGCAAGCCCCGTTGGGTTGCGTCTCTTACTCTCCCAGCTTTTGATAGTATCGACGCTAGTACCTAACGCTTGGGCCATTTCACTCTGCGAGACATTAAGCTGCTCTCTGATTGCTTTAACGTCGGCAACCTCATAACGCGTAACCCGAGCCGCTTTCTTCGCGCCTTTTTTAATCTCTACAGCCTCTTCCAAAGAGGTTTTCAGCTCATCAAAAAAAGTCATATTACACCTCTCCCCTCTTTATAGGAGTACACAGTACACTTCAACGTGGCTTTTCTCTACCAAAATATTTACGCGAAATAACAGGATTTGAAGAGCCGTAGGCCGGATAAGCGCAGCGCCATCCGGCGTCAAGGCGCCTGACGCCGGATGGCGGCCAAAGGCCTTATCCGGCCTACATGAGCGCTCTGGTTTGGGAGTCAAAATCGAGATCTAAATCACAAAACGATTGTATTTTCGCCAGTGAACGTTTTAAGATCGTGGCATCTTTTCCGCTCATCAACACTACTATAACCTTATGACAACGAACACCGTTTCACGCAAAGTTGCGTGGCTGCGCGTCGTGACGCTGGCCATCGCGGCCTTTATCTTCAATACCACTGAATTTGTGCCCGTTGGCCTGCTCTCTGATATCGCTGACAGCTTCGGGATGCAGACCCCAGAAGTGGGCATTATGCTCACCATCTATGCATGGGTGGTGGCGCTGATGTCGCTGCCGTTTATGCTGCTCACCAGCCAGGTGGAGCGGCGCAAGCTGCTGATTGTGCTCTTTGTCTTGTTTATTGCCAGTCACGTCCTCTCCTTCCTTGCGTGGAACTTTACCGTACTGGTAATAAGCCGGATCGGCATTGCCTTTGCCCACGCGATCTTCTGGTCGATTACCGCATCGCTGGCGATCCGCGTAGCGCCGCCGGGCAAGCGCGCCCAGGCGCTTAGCCTGCTGGCCACCGGTACGGCGCTGGCGATGGTGCTCGGGCTGCCAATTGGCCGCATCGTCGGGCAATACTTTGGCTGGCGCACCACCTTCTTTATCATCGGCCTCGGGGCGCTGATCACCCTGCTCTGCCTGGCGAAGCTGCTGCCTAAGCTGCCGAGCGAGCACTCCGGTTCGCTCAAGAGCCTGCCGCTGCTGATCCGCCGTCCGGCGCTAATGAGCATCTATCTGCTGACGGTTGTGGTGGTGACCGCACACTATACCGCCTATAGCTACATCGAGCCGTTTGTACATCACGTGGCGGGCCTGAGCGCCAGCTTCGCTACCGTTCTGCTGCTGATCCTGGGCGGCGCGGGCATTATTGGCAGCATCCTGTTTGGCAAGCTAGGCAACCAGCACGCCTCCACGCTGGTGAGCAGTGCGATTGCCGTGCTGACGATCTCACTGATACTGATGCTGCCCGCCTCCCACAGCACGACGTACCTCGCCGTGCTCGGCGTCTTCTGGGGCATCGCCATTATGATTATCGGACTGGGTATGCAGGTGAAAGTCCTGTCGCTGGCTCCGGATGCCACCGACGTGGCGATGTCACTCTTCTCTGGCATCTTTAACCTCGGCATCGGCGCGGGCGCGCTGGTGGGCAACCAGGTGAGCCTGAACTGGTCGATGGCCAACGTGGGCTACGTGGGTGCAGTGCCTGCGCTGGCGGCGCTGGTCTGGTCGGTGGTGATCTTCCGCCGCTGGCCCACGGTGCTGGAAGAGCACGCTGAGCTTCAAGAGCAGAGCCAATAGCGTTTACGCCGGGTGGCACTGCTACGAGAGTGGGTAGCTGGAGATAATCTCCAGCACCCCATTGATAATAAACTGCACGCCCATGCAGACCAGCAGAAAACCCATCAGCCTTGAGATTGCTTCGATACCGCTTTTCCCTACCAGCCGCATCACCGCCCCTGAACTGCGAAGACAGCCCCACAGGATCACCGCCACGATCAGGAAGATGAGCGGCGGCGCAATCAGTATCACCCACTCCGGAAAGGTGGAGCTGTGACGCAGAGTTGAGGCCGAACTGATGATCATGGCGATGGTTCCCGGCCCGGCGGTGCTGGGCATGGCCAGCGGGACGAAAGCGATATTGGTATCCGGCTCTTCAATCAGCTCGGCTGATTTAGTGCTGGCCTCGGGCGACTCATGCGCTCTCTGCTGGGGAAACAGCATCCGGAATCCAATAAAAGCGACGATTAACCCACCTGCAATACGCAGCCCGGGAATAGAGATGCCGAAGGTATTCATCACTACCTGCCCGGCATACCAGGCAACCATCATAATGGCAAAGACGTAAACGGACGCCATCAGCGACTGGCGATCGCGTTCAGCCTTGTTCATGTTGCCCGCCAGCCCAAGAAATAGCGCGACGGTAGTTAACGGGTTTGCCAGCGGGAGCAATACCACCAGCCCTAATCCAATAGCCCTGAACAGATCCTGCATAAGCGGCACTCCTCGAAGCGAAATTGTCAGCGTTCATTATACCTACAAAGCCCCTGCCCGTGCAGAGGATATCATCCTAACCCAATGTATAACCTACAGTTATTAATTTATTAGTTATTGCTAAAAAATTAGTGCATGAAACGTTTTAGCAAATTGTGGCATAAGCTAATGCATTCAGTTGACTTATAGTTGCCCCGGCAATAATATCTGCCGTGACTAATCTACTTGCCGGGGCAACCATCGTGAAAAGCACCAGTGACCTGTTCAATGAAATTATCCCACTGGGCCGCTTGATCCACATGGTCAACCAGAAAAAAGATCGCTTATTAAACGATTACCTTTCGCCGCTGGATATCACGGCGACGCAATTTAAGGTGCTCTGCTCTATCCGCTGCGCAAGCTGTATTACGCCGGTGGAGCTGAAAAAAGTGCTGTCTGTCGATCTCGGGGCGCTGACCCGAATGCTGGATCGACTGGTATGCAAAGGCTGGATTGAACGCCAGCCCAATCCGCACGACAAGCGCGGCGTGCTGATTCAGCTCACCACCGACGGCGCAGCGCTTTGTGAGCAAGGCCATAAATTAGTGGGGCAAGACCTGCATCAGGAACTAACAAAAAACTTAACGGCAGATGAAGTGGCAACCCTTGAGTATTTGCTCAAGAAAATACTGCCGTAAACAGAAGAGGTATAATGATGTCCAGACGCAATAATGACGCCATTACTATTCATAGCATATTGGACTGGATCGAGGATAACCTGGAGTCACCGCTGTCGCTGGAGAAGGTTTCCGAGCGTTCGGGTTATTCAAAATGGCACCTGCAACGGATGTTTAAGAAAGAGACCGGGCACTCTTTAGGTCACTATATCCGCAGCCGCAAGCTTACTGAAATCGCACAGAAGCTTAAGCAGAGCAACGAGCCGATTCTCTATCTGGCAGAGCGCTACGGCTTTGAGTCACAGCAGACGCTGACCCGAACCTTTAAAAACTATTTCGACGTGCCGCCGCATAAGTACCGCATTACCAATATGCATGGCGAAGCCCGTTATCTGCTGCCGCTAAACCATTACAACCATTAATCGCCTGTTTTAAGACGTATCGAGGAAATCATGAAGTTTACCGTCTCCGCCGCCCTTACCCTGCTGGCGCTGTTTTCTGGCAACAGCTTTGCGGAGCAGCCGCGCCCTACCGATCAAAACCAGCGCGACGCGATGATTATGCCTTCCGCCCATGACCAGTCACCTTTTGACTTTAACCACATGGGCTCCGGGAGTGATAAATCCGACGAGTTAGGCGTGCCTTATTACAACTAAGCACGGCTAATACGTTCTTGCCCCGCACCGTGCGGGGCTTTTTTTAGCGTGCCGCCAACGATGAACGCAGGCGAAAGCCAAAGATATTGATATAGAGGCCCGCCATAATCAGCGCAGCACCCAGTAGCTGTAAACCGTTCAGCGTCTCACCCAACAACAGCGCAGCGCTGGCCATGCCCACCACCGGCACCAGCAGCGAGAGCGGCGCGACGCGCCAGGTTTCGTAGCGTCCGAGCAGCGTTCCCCAGATCCCATAGCCGATGATAGTGGCGACAAACGCCAGGTAGATCAGCGACAGCACGGTGGTGATATCGATCTGTACCAGACTTTGCACCATCAACGCCGGGCCATCAAAAATCAGCGAGGCGACCATAAAGGGAACCACGGGGATCAGGGCGCTCCAGACCACCAGCGACATGACCGCCGGACGCGACGGGTGCTGCATGATCTTTTTGTTAAAGATATTGCCGCAGGCCCAGCTCAACGCGGCCGCCAGGGTGAGCATGAAGCCCAGCAGAGTAACGTCCTGGCCGTTCAGGCTGGACTCGGCCAGCACCAGCACGCCAAAAACGGCAAGGGTGATCCCAAGCACCTGCTTAAGCTGAAGCCGCTCGCCGAAGGCTGCCGCCCCAAGGACGATGGTAAAGAAAGCCTGCGCCTGCAATACCAGCGAGGCCAGCCCAGCGGGCATACCAAACTTGATGGCGCTAAACAGAAAGGCAAACTGGCCAAAGCTGATGGTCAGGCCATAGCCCAACAGCAGGCGCAGCGGCACCTTTGGCCGGGCGACAAACAGCAGCGCTGGAAAGGCGACCAGCACAAAGCGCAGACCTGCCAACATTAGGGGGGGCATATTGTGCAGCCCGACCTTAATGACGACAAAATTAAGTCCCCAAACCACCACCACCAGTAATGCCAGCAGCCCGTCTTTCCGCGTCATACCTGCCCCTGAAGTTTAAGCTTTTGTAAAAATATTACGTTATCGTAAAAATCTGTCGAGAGACAGATCACAATATTCGGTAGGTCAGCCTGTGCCATGTCATAGATCTGGTCGCTATACAGTGCGCTTTTGGCATGTTATTGCTGATAGCGAAAGCAAAAATAAAAAACTACGCACTGTCGGATACAACATGATCACAACTCAACAACGCTCCATCATCGCACTACTCGCTTCATCACTGCTGCTAACCATCGGCCGCGGCGCTACGCTGCCCTTTATGACCATCTATCTCAACAGCCAGTATGGCATGGCCGTAGATCAGGTGGGTTTTGCCATGACCGTGGCAATGACCGTCGGCGTCTTCTTTAGCCTCGGCTTCGGCATTCTTGCCGATAAATTTGATAAGAAGCGCTACATGCTGATCGCTATCACCACCTTTGTACTGAGCTTTATCGGCATTCCTCTTAGCCATAATGCGGTGCTGGTGGTGCTCTTCTTCTCGGTAATTAACTGTGCCTATTCGGTCTTCGCCACCGTCGTTAAAGCCTACTTCTCCGATACCCTGGCTCCGGCGGCGAAATCAAAGGTTTTCTCGCTTAACTACTCATTCTTGAATATTGGCTGGACGGTCGGCCCGCCGCTGGGCACGCTGCTGGTGATGCAGAACAGCCAGCTGCCGTTCTGGCTTGCTGCTGGCTGCGCGGCCTTCCCGTTGGTGTTTATTCAACTCTGGGTGCAGCGCGTTAGGGTGAAGAGTGAGGGAGATGCCATCCAGCCCTGGTCGCCCTCGGTTCTGCTGCACGATAAAGCGCTGCTGTGGTTCACGCTCTCCGGCCTGCTGGCCTCCTTCGTCAGCGGCTCCTTTGCCTCCTGCATTTCGCAGTACGTCATGGCCGTGGCCGATAACGCCTTCGCGCAGAAGGTGGTGGCGCTGGTGCTGCCGGTGAATGCGGTTATCGTGGTCATGTTCCAGTACGTAATTGGCCGCTATCTGCAGGCCAACAATATTCGTCCGATGATGGCCATCGGGACGCTCTGCTTCGTGATCGGGCTGCTGGGCTTTATGATCTCCGGCAGCCAGCTCTGGCTGTGGGGCGTCTCCGCTGCCGTATTTACGGTTGGGGAGATTGTCTATGCACCAGGGGAATACATGCTGATAGATCATATTGCCCCGCCGGGGATGAAAGCCAGCTACTTCTCGGCCCAGGCCCTCGGCTGGCTCGGCGCGGCGATGAACCCACTCGCCACCGGCATCATTCTGACCACGCTCCCAGGCTGGACGCTGTTTGCGATCCTGGCGGCAATCATCGTTCTGGCCTGGCTGATGATGCTGCGCGGGATGCAGGTCAGGCCGTGGGACAGCGGACTGAGCGCGGCAAAAGCATAAAAAAAGGGGCAGGAAATCTGCCCCTCTTAACGCTTACCAGACCTGTTCGGCAATGCGTGTCACCAGGCGGACCTTATCCCACTGCTGGGCTTCGGTCAGGCTGTTGCCCTCTTCCGTAGAGGCGAAGCCGCACTGCGGGCTGAGGCAGATCTGATTGATATCCACATACTGCGCCGCTTCCTGAATGCGTGCCTGAATCCCTTCCGGGTTCTCCAGCTCGCCGTTTTTCGTGGTAATCAGCCCCAGCACTACCTGCTGCTTGCCCGGACGGATAAAGCGCAGCGGAGCAAAGTCGCCGGAGCGGTCGTTGTCATACTCCAGGAAGAAGACATCGACGTTGACCTGGCCGAAGAGCACTTCCGCCACCGGCTCGTAGCCGCCTTCAGAGATCCAGGTTGAACGGAAGTTACCGCGGCAGACATGCAGGCCGATGGTTAAATCCTCCGGCTTGCCCTCCAGCGCCTTGTTCAGAACCCGGGCGTAGATGCGTGCCAGCTCGTCAGGATCTTCACCGCGCTCGCGAACCTGACGACGCTGATCGTCTGAGCAGAGGTAGGCCCAGACCGTATCGTCCAGCTGCAGGTAACGGCAGCCTGCCTCATAGAAGGCGTGGATAGCGTCGCGCCAGGTGGTCGCCAGATCGTCGAAGTAGGCGTCCAGCTGCGGGTAGACCGTGCTGTCGATATCCTTACGGCCACCGCGGAAGTGCAGCACGCTCGGGCTAGGGATGGTCATCTTCGGCTGGGCGCTGCCGCTAATGCTCTGCAGGAAGCGGAAATCCTCCAGCATCGGGTGATCGCCGAAGCCCAGCTTGCCGGTCACGCGTACGCCGTGTGCTTTGGTCTGTACGCCGTTGAACTGGATGCCCGCATCAGAATCGTAACGCTCTACGCCCTGCAGGCCATCAAAGAAGTCAAAGTGCCACCAGGCACGGCGGAATTCGCCGTCGGTGACGACGTGCAGGCCGCAGGCGCACTGCTGCTCAACCACTTTGCGGATCGCGCTGTCTTCAACCGCGCGCAGCTGGCCCGCATCAATTTCGCCTGCGGCAAACTGAATGCGTGCCTGCTTGATAGCATCCGGGCGCAGGAAACTGCCGACAACATCGGCGCGGAACGGGGAGTGGTGACGCTGCATGGTAATCTCCTTGCCGTCGGGTAATGATAACCTGACGTGATAGTTCATGATTTAAACATTTTAGCCTTCTGGACGGCTATATGTCTAAAAATATGTCACACTCCTCGTCCCGATGCAACCGAGAATAATTCACGAGACGTGAAAAACTTTCATGTTGCCGCGTTAATCCCCGCTGACGAATGCAAATCCTTCATCTTCCCAGCCGGTAATACCGCCGATCATAATCTTCACCGGCAGGCCCAGCGTCGTCAGCTTTAGCGCGGCGCGATCGGCACCGTTACAGTGCGGACCGGCGCAGTAGACAACAAACAGCGTCCCGGCAGGCCACTCGCGCATCTTCTCCTCGGTGATCTGGCTGTGGGGCAGATGCACCGCCCCAGGCAGATGACGGTTAGCATAGGCTTGCGGGCTACCAACAACGTGCAGCAGGGCAAAATCCTGCTGCTGATGAGATAAGGCATGGTGGACATCAGCGCAGTCGGTTTCAACGCTCAGACGCTGCAGAAAATGGCGGGCGGCCTGCTCGGCGGGGGCGGCGGGATATTCGCTTACGTAGCTCATGGTGCTTTCTCCTTGATTGTGTTAACGATTGTGTTAACACTAAGCTAACGTAAAACTTATCGGCCCACCGCCTACCGCTATGCCAGAAAACGCCAGGATAATGACAACCTTACCCTCCCCCCGCCCGCTGGTGGTGGCCGTCGCCTACGATGGCCTTTGCACCTTTGAATTCGGTATTGCCGTGGAGATTTTTGGCCTGCCACGCCCTGAACTGGGCGAGAACTGGTACCGTTTTGCCGTGGCATCGGTAGATGAGGGTGAGCTGCGCGCTACCGGCGGCATCCGGCTGGTGGCCGACGGCGGCTTAGGGCTGCTGGCGCAGGCCGATACCATTATTATTCCCGGCTGGCGCGGCGCTGAAAGTCCGGTGCCGGAGGCATTGTGCCAGGCGCTGCGCGAGGCTAATGCCCGCGGCTGCCGGATCATGTCTATCTGTTCAGGGGTCTTTGTGCTGGCCGCCGCCGGGCTGCTTAACGGAAAGCGGGCTACCACCCATTGGCGCTATACGCCGCTGCTGCGGGAGCGCTACCCCACCATCGAGGTGCTTGAGGATGCGCTCTATTATCATGACGGCAACGTGCTAACCTCGGCGGGCAGCGCGGCCGGGATCGACCTCTGTCTGCACCTGGTTCGTCTGGACTACGGTATCGACGTGGCGAACAACGTTGCCCGTCGGCTGGTGGTGCAGCCGCATCGTGATGGTTCGCAAAGCCAGCAGATTGCCCGGCCGGTCGCCAGATCGCGTGAGAGTCAGCGACTCGGGCAGGTGTTCGATTATCTTCACAGCCAGCTTGCAAACCAGCACTCTGTGGCTTCTCTGGCGAAGCTCGCCGGTATGAGTCCAAGAACCTTTTTACGTCGTTTTGATGAGGCGACGGGAACCACGCCCGCGCGATGGATTTTACAGGAGCGGCTGGCGCGCGCCCGGACGCTGCTGGATAACGCCGATCTCACTATGGAGGAGGTCGCTGCGCAGGCAGGCTTTGCTACCGCCGCCTCGTTGCGCCACCATTTTCGCCAGCGTTTCGCCCTGTCACCCCGTGACTATCGTAAAAATCAGGCATAAAAAAACCGCCAGTGATACTGGCGGTAAATGCTTGCATGGATAGATCTATTTTGCTCTGTACGTTATCCCGAGGTTTATCAGTTGGGATAGCCGATCGTCACTATCATCGCACAGCATTTCTTAACAGAGGTTAAACAACGCGGCGTAATAACTATGAAGAAAGTAGGTAGGCCCGGTAAGCGCAGCGCCACCGGGCGTTGCCGGGCTGACACCGCAATGCCGGGCGCACAGTGCGGTTTTTACCGGCTCTCTCGCCAGGTTTTGATCATCTCTTTGGTAACTTCATCTTTATAACAAATAGGTGAATAGCCACCGGCCTTGCTCCACGCACTCCGCTTGCCGCATGAGCTGCCGTTGCGTGCCCGGTTAAATGGGCAGGCACAGGTCCCCGGATACTCGGCAATAGACTCTTTAATGATATTTTCTTTTACCTCGGCATCTGAAATAGCTGGGCCTTTCGCAAGCGCTATATTACTCGCAAGGAAAGTCATGCCAGCCAGCAGGCTGACTAAGCAGCATTTTTTTATCATGGGTATTGCTCTAAAAGGAGAAGAGAGCATTAACAATAAAGCGGTGTTAATTAATAAATATTGATTAATGACAAAAGACAGAGTGGTTGCATGAAAACACGTAGGCCTGATAAGCGCAGCGCCTTCAGGCGTTACTGTGCTGACGCTGCCATGCCGGGCGACACTGCGTTTGCCCGGCCTACGATATTAACCTTTTTGCGTTCCGGTATCGATCTTCAGATAGCGCATCAGCCCTACGGTCGCGCTCTTTTTAGCTTCGTCATTAGCGGCTACCAGATAGTAATCTGTTGCGATCGCATAGGGCGCTTTATCCGCGGGATAAACTGCATATTTAAACACCAGCTGACCGCCATGGCGCTGGCACTCCATATTCCAGTGCCCTTTCTCTGCTTGCGCAATGCCGCACTGGCCCGGACCGTAGCTGTTTGAGAGATAAGAGTCGACTCGGGATTCAGCTTTCGTAATGTAAGCCGGCTTATTATTGTACATAAAACCGGTACATACCGCGCCCGCCGCCAGAATGAGCGGTAACGATAACAGCATTTTTCTTTTCATTTTGAAAAGCCTATTTTCTAACAGAAACACGCGCCGCATAGTATTCTCCTTATTAGCAGAGAATGTAACTACCTTAATTAGCGGTTCTTAACATAAACGTTTTTTATGACAGCGGCGTGAAACCGTGTTCAGCAAAAAGCCGCCCGTAGGCGGCTATTCTTAGAGAGGCCTTGTGCGATCGGGATCGTCGATATCAGGGTTGTCGATATCAGGATCGTCAAAATCGGGATCGTCAGGGTCGATAGGGTCAATATCATCTGGCGGATAACGGTCGGGATCGTCCCGGTCCGGTCTGTCAGAAGGTAACGGATCAACAATATCGGGGCGTTCGGACATAGAACCTCCAGCACGATAAACTGCAGTAAAGGATGTTAGCGAAACGCTACTTTTTATCCTGTTTTGGCTTTTTGTTGTCAGACCCAGACCGCTTATCAGAATTTTTTGGCTGGTCTTTAGAAACGTTCAGGTTAACGCTTTTCATGGGTAACTCCAGGTAAGGTGACAGCTTTTGCTGCACCTGGAGTATAGGTAAGCTTTTTCGATACCACCAGCGAGGCGGCAACGCGGTGAACCAGCCCCAATACCCCCGCCCTATAAGTTACAGTGTCACCTTCCCTGCTCCGCGTTCTCTAAGCCACGGTTTTCAGCATCGGTTCAGTAACCGGACTATGCTATGCTTGGAAAAAACAAGGAGATAAGATGTTTTCCTTTCTTAACACATTAAAGCGACTAATAAACAATCAGCAAGAAGCACCAACCGCTCAGCCAGAATATTCACATGAACAGCTTTTACAGTGGGCCACGGGCTGCATGCTAGAGGGACTTCCGGATACGTTTTATGAAGCAAGGGTTACGTGTCAGTGCAGTGTGAATAGTGAAGGTCACCAGACAGTAAATGTCTCTCACGAGTTTAAGCTTACTGAAGAGTCAGAGTACGCGAGATTTTCCCCGCCAGACGACCTCTATGCGACTAACTGCATTGAACAGATTCTCTCAGGTCAAAAGTGGACCTATGCCGCGATCGTTTTCAACCCTCGAACGACAAGATTTGAATGGAAATAATGACCAATGCCTCATGTAAATAGTGAGCAGGGTTGTTCTTACATCGTCGCTTTTAGCCAAGAAATCAACAATATTATGCTGCCGCAATAACTACATCCCCTTAGCTTTACTTAGGTGCAACAGGGGATATGGCCTCCCCTGATTATCCTGCTCGGAACGCCCTGAAACATGAAAACCCATATGCTGATAAAATCCTACAGCTTGCTGGTTTTGTTCATTTACATCGACGCTTAGATCATGATGCAGGGTCAGTGCATGTGAGATTAACCGTTTGCCGACGCCAAGTCCGCGAGCAGAAGCATCCACAAAAAGTGCTTCCAGATGACCATCATGCAAAAACATAAATCCTAGTGGCTGGTCATCCTGATTTGTAGCAACCCATACAGGAATTTCTGAAAAAAAGCCGACAACTTCTTTTTCAATCTCTTGTCGGTCATGTGCTGTCAGAAAATCATGTGTTGCATCTACTGAACGCTTCCAAATTTTTATGATGTCAGGTGCTTCAGTCGGTCGTGACATCCTGATTTTTAGCATTTTTCTACCTTAAATTGATCTTGACCTTATGTATTTACATACAAAATGAGTCCGTCAAAATTTACTATAGTGAAATTATATTCACAATAGTGATTTAGTTTCGCGGCCAATGACTCTTTGTTAAATCACTGTCAGGTAAGGTCTGTTCGATCCCCGCGCGGTGTTGGATGTGAGATGACGATAAACTCGACCGCAGAATCAGAGTCATTTCTGGCCTGATGCTTTGAGCCTGGGGGAATTTCAATGCCCTGCTGAGCGACGATCCGATATTCTTTCCCTTCCAGCTCCATGACCAGAACCCCATCAAGAACGAAAAAAAACTGTCTCGATACGGAATGGTAGTGTCGCTTTTCGTACGTTTTTGGCGGCATCTTTTCGTGAATAACCAGCATGTCTTGTCGGTTTACCAGATACCAACCATCGCACTTGTCACCCCATACGTAATGCTCAGCATTAGCCTTAGAAATCATTGTTTTTTACCTGTTACTCGATTAAGAATTTTAGAACTGATGCTAAGGCCAATGCCTGCAGACGCCGGATATGTATTCAAGATATCTGCTTACTGAAGCCTGTAGATACTCGCGTTCCAGTAACCATTACCCTGACAACAATATTTTTTGAAACCCAACGACCTTAGTTCCCTTGCAATTAGCCGATTCATTACCCCGTGTCCCATAAGCAGCACGGAGCCGTCAGATCTTTTTGCAAACGCTATGAGGATATTCGTAGCCTGAACAGCACGTTTCTTTGCTATTTTCACGCGCTCCGCATTATGGGATATGCCGCATAACCACATGACGCGGAAAAAAGCAGCCCATACGGACGGGGATAACCTGAAACCGGGCATGTGAAATACCGGCAGATCTGCTTCTCTGAAAACCTCATCAATAACATCCGGTTCAAGCCCTAATGCTTTTAGGGAAGAAAGTGCTCTGGGAAGAGGACTACTTATGATTCGCGATGCGCTGAATGCTAATGCGTTACTGGACTCAGGCGGTATATCTTCTCCTGTATCAGAAAGATCATATTCTGCAATCCAGTTGGACATTTCACGGCTCGTTACTTTCGCAGATCCTGTAAAAGCGGGCTTTCCATGACGCATTAAAATAATTTCCATACAGAGCTTCTTGTTGTGGTCCTTTCCAGGCAGACAGACTAACGCAATAAAGACAGGACGCACGACTACCATATCTAAGGTTGACACTGCTGCCCTACTTAACTTCTTGACCGGCAAAAACGTTTAAATACGTTTTGGCCGTGTTGCGAAGAAGACAACGGCTGCTCCGATAGCGACGATGAGCGTATCTTCAATTATGCCACTTCTGGTCTGCCCAATTTCTGCCATAGCTTTTTTGCGTGCCGCAAGTGTGGCATAGGCAAGTGGCACAGCGGCAGAGATAGCGATCGTTGCCCCGGTTTTTTCTTCTCCCGCAGGTGCCAACGCGGCGCCCGCAATCCCTGCACTGGCCACCCGTGCTGACAAGCCCAAAAACACGGTGCGGTCTGGCGCTGACTTCATCTTGTCGCCAAACAGCTCACCTACACCCATCGCTAACGCGCCATATTTGAATAACGGACGGTCCAGCAGCATGAGGCTGCCCGGTGTGTCGCGCCTGGCAAGGCGTGCTGCAGCGAGGGCCGCCATCGGCGTCATAGACCGGCAGCTGGCGACAACGCCAATTAAAGCGGAATAAACAAACTTTGTTATTTTCATTACTTATCTCCCGGATAAACAGAATATTATTATTTCTTACGTTTTATTGGGGTGTATTCAACGGCAATAGTCAGTATAGTTGAATGATCTGAGATAGCAGAAAGGACGGAAGTGGGAGGCTCAAGAGTGTGGACCGCACTTAATTGCCGGGCCAAACTTCAGCGTTACTCATCGGGGCGTATTTTGCCAGAGGCGGACGTTACAATCACCCATTTGCATTAGATACGAGCAAGGTAGGTTTTAGAATATTATATACCGATGCGACAAAAAATCTGATCTTCCTTGACTCACTACTCTATTCACATGTTGGGTAATGATTTTTTAAGAGAGGAATCATTATGATTGCGAGCCTTATTCGCTTGATAGTAACTAATATTCCGTTGTTTATGTTTATTCTCGCATTAATTATCCCATTGATAAAAAAGAGAAAGTCCGGCAATTCTGCTGAGAGCTATTTATCCTGGTTGCTACTGTTATCGATAGGTGTCACATCCCTGTGGGCAGGCCTTTACCATACGATATGGCCCGCAACCGCAGCTGAATTCATTGGCTGGCAGAGTAGCCCCTTTCAGTTTGAAATGGGAATGTCCGATATTGCTTTGGGGATCGTTGCCATTGTGTCTTTCTGGCGTTCGCTTGAATTCAAATCAGCAGTCGTGATGTGGGTTTCGATTGAATTTGCCGGGCTTATTTATGGGCACTTTCACCAACTTTCAACGACAGGGGACCATCATGCAGGTAATGCCGGGATACTACTCGGGTTAACGATCGTCCATGTTATACTGCTGCCCCTGCTCTTGATTTCGGCCTATAAGAAATGGCGAAAAGAGCCTTAGCGTCTCCTTTGAGCTCGCGGTCTCGACTGGGTACCGGGCATCGCGCCCGGTTCTGTCTCCAACCTAAATACGCCCTACGCGCTCAACCCGCGATTCACCAGCATCGGTTCAATCTTTGGAGCTTGCCCACGCCAGGAATGATAAAGTTCAGCTAAATCAGTGCTGTTCCCGCGCGATAAAATCGCCTCACGGAATTTCTGCCCGTTTTCGCGGTTCAATCCGCCCTGCTCCACAAACCACTGGTAACCGTCATCGGCCAGCATCTGCGTCCAGATATAGGCGTAGTAGCCCGCAGCGTAGCCCCCGCCGAAAATATGCGCGAAATAGCTGCTGCGATAGCGCGGCGGCACGGCAGCAAGATCGAGCTCTTCCCGCTTAAGCACCTCGGCTTCAAAGGCAGCAACATCGCTCACTGGGGTTTGTGATGTCAGGCTATGCCAGTTCATATCCAGCAGCGCGGCGCTCAGTAGCTCCGTCATGTCGTAACCTTTGTTGAACAGCGCAGCCCGATGCATCTTCTCCTGTAGCGCCGTTGGCATGGGCTCTCCGGTCTGATAGTGGCGAGCATAGCGGGCGAAAACGTCAGGATGGCTGGCCCAGTGCTCGTTAATCTGCGACGGGAACTCGACGAAATCACGCGGCGTATTGGTGCCTGAGAGCGTGGCGTAGCGCTGGCTGGCAAAAAGACCGTGCAGGGTGTGGCCGAACTCATGGAATAGCGTGATGACATCATCCCATGAAATCAGTGCCGGGCCGCCTGCGGTGGGTTTCTGGTAGTTGCAGACGTTATAGATAACCGGCCGGGTTCCCTGTAGCGCGGATTGCTCAACGAAGTTCCCCATCCATGCCCCGCCGCTTTTGCTGTCGCGGGCGTAGAAGTCGCCGTAGAAGAGCGCCATGCCGGTGCCGTCAGCGTCAAAAATCTCCCAAACGCGCACGTCCGGGTGATAGACCGGCAGATCGAAACGCTCGACAAAGGTCAGGCCAAACAGCTGGCTTGCAGTCCAGAACACCCCCTCAACCAGCACGGTATTGAGGACAAAGTAGGGTTTAATCTGCGCGTCATCGAGGGCAAACTTCTCCCGGCGCACCTGCTCGGCGTACCATGCCCAGTCCCACGCCTCGGCATTAAATCCGCCCTGCTGCTGATCAATCACCTGCTGAATATCCGCCAGCTCCTGCTCCGCACGGGCGCGCGCTGCCGGAACGATATTACGCATGAACGTCAGCGCTGCGGCGGGGGTTTGCGCCATCTGGTCAGCGGTTTTCCATGCCGCATAGTCAGGGAAACCCAGCAGCGCGGCCTGCTCGGCGCGGATTTTGGCCAGGCGCA
This sequence comes from Pseudescherichia sp., assembly GCF_031998825.1. Taxonomy (GTDB): domain Bacteria; phylum Pseudomonadota; class Gammaproteobacteria; order Enterobacterales; family Enterobacteriaceae; genus Pseudescherichia. The sequence continues at coordinate 40,567 of NZ_DAMACX010000006.1, read as the reverse complement.
GCACGATAGCGCGAGTATCGTTTTCATCGCCCTTTTCCGTACGCGACCAGCCCGCTTTGAAGAGTTTTTCCCGGGTCTGGCGATCGCGCAATTCCGCCAGCGCTGGCTGCTGGGTGGTGTTTAGCAGCGGGATAAGCCAGCGCCCCGGCAGGTCCCGCTCCTCGGCCGCCGCCCGCGCCTGGGCTTTCTCCGCCTCACTCAGGCCATCAAGCTGCCGCTCGCTTTCTACGATCAGCCCACCCGCCTTGCCCGCCGCCAGCAGGTGCTGGTTAAACTGGCTGGTGAGCGCCGCCGCCTCGGTATTCAAACTTTTCAGCGCCTGCTTCTCGGCGGTACCCAGGGTTGCTCCCGCCAGAATAAAGCGCTGGTGGACGATCTCCGTCAGCCGGACGGACTCTGCGTCCAGTCCGAGGGCATGGCGCTGCTGCCAGACGGCATCGATACGCGAGAAGAGTGCCTCATCCAGATAGATATCGTTCGCCAGCTCGGCCAGCTCCGTGGAGAAGGCTTCATCAAGCTGCTGGAGATAGTCATTAGTGTGGGCGGAGGTCATAGCAAAAAAGATGCTGGTAACCCGAGTCAGAAGCTGCCCGCTCTGCTCCAGCGCCAGAATAGTGTTATTAAAATCCGCTGCCGTCGTCGCCTGGGAGATGGCGCTGACGTCAGCGCGTTTTTGCCGTACCCCTTCGTCAAAGGCGGGGCGATAGTGGCTATCTTCGATCAGATCAAAACGCGGAGCCAGATAGGGCAGCGTGCTTTCACTTAATAAAGGATTTGTTAGCGACATTTCAACTCCTTAAACATTGTCGTTTACCGCAGGCTCTTAACCCATGCTATCGTAATAACACACAAAAAGCGTTGAGGAACAGAATGATGATTATTTTAGTAACCGGGGCAACGGCAGGGTTTGGCGAAAGCATCACCCGCCGTTTCGTTGAGAACGGTCATAAAGTGATTGCTACCGGCCGTCGTCAGGAGCGTCTGCAGACCCTGAAGGATGAGCTGGGCGATAGCGTTCTGACCCTGCAATTAGACGTGCGCAACCGCGCCGCTATCGAGCAGGCGCTCACCTCCCTGCCTGCCGAATGGCGCGACATTGACGTGCTGGTCAACAACGCCGGTCTGGCGCTGGGCCTCGAGCCTGCGCATAAGGCCAGCGTAGAGGACTGGGAGACGATGATCGACACCAATAACAAGGGGCTGGTCTACATGACCCGCGCCGTGCTGCCGGGTATGGTTGAGCGCAACCGCGGCCACATTATCAATATTGGCTCCACGGCCGGCAGCTGGCCCTATGCGGGCGGTAACGTCTATGGTGCAACAAAGGCCTTTGTGCAGCAGTTCAGTCTCAACCTGCGTACCGATCTGCACGGTACGGCGGTGCGCGTCACCAACATTGAGCCGGGTCTGGTGGGCGGAACGGAGTTTTCCAACGTACGCTTCAAAGGCGACGACGACAAAGCTGGCAAAACCTACGAGAATACCAACGCGTTGAGCGCAGAAGATGTGTGTGAAGCCGTCTGGTGGGTAGCGACCCTGCCGAAGCACGTTAACATCAACACCCTTGAGATGATGCCGGTTAGCCAGACATGGGCTGGCCTGAGCGTGCACCGCGGTTGATATTTCCCTCCCGGCCTGCGGGCCGGGTATGGGATGCAGATCAAATAGATGGTATGGTAGGCCAGTCACTATTTTATTAAGTATGAGCGCATGGCCGTCGAAACCCACCTTAATCCTGTATTGCCCGTCAATCAGCAAATTTACCGTATCCTGCGTCAGGATATCGTACATTGCCTGATCCCTCCCGGCACGCCGCTGTCGGAGAAAGAGGTGTCGGTGCGGTTTGACGTCTCGCGCCAGCCGGTTCGTGAGGCCTTCATTAAGCTGGCGGAGAACGGTCTGATTCAGATCCGTCCCCAGCGCGGCAGCTACGTGAATAAGATCTCCATGACCCAAGTCCGCAACGGCTGCTTTGTTCGCCAGGCGATTGAGTGCGCCGTGGCTCGCCGGGCCGCGACGCTGATCACCGACGGTCAGCGCTATCAGCTGGAGCAGAATCTGCACCAGCAGCGGATCGCTATCGACCACAAGCAGCTTGATGACTTCTTCCAGCTTGACGATGAGTTTCACCAGAAGCTGGCGCTGATTGCCGACTGCCAGCTGGCGTGGGATACGGTGGAGAACATCAAGGCCACCATTGACCGGGTACGCTATATGAGTCTCGATCACGTTTCCCCGCCCGAGAAGCTGCTGCGCCAGCATCAGGCTATCTTTGATGCGCTGGCAAAGCGCGATGTCGAGGGCGTGGATAGAGCGATGACCGCGCATCTGGAGGAGATCGGCGAGACGGTACAGCTGATCCGCCAGGAGAACAGCGACTGGTTTAGCGAAGAGTAAAAGCGCGCGAACCGGGAATATGAATCGAAAATGCCGCCTTGATGGCGGCATTTTTATTGCTTAACGCTGAACGTACTGCGCCACGGTGGCTTTCGCCCCCTGCGCCAGCAGCTGCTGATAGGCCTGCTGCACCTGATCCACGAAAGCCCGCTCCTGCGGCAGCTCCTTGCCAAAGATCCCTTCAATGCCCAGCAGCGCTAAGACGCGGGATTCCCTCTCTTCACTGCCGTTAACTGCCTGCTGAATGGTTGGCAGCAGCGGATCGCTGATCTCAATCGCCTGCCCCTGTTCATCCACGCCGCCGACGTAGCGCATCCAGCCCGCCACGCCCAAAGCCAGCAGTGAGAAATCGCTGTTGTGCACCAGATGCCAGCGCACGGAGTCCAGCATCCGCTGGGGCAGCTTCTGGCTACCGTCCATGGCAATCTGCCATGTGCGGTGGCGCAGCGCCGGGTTGCTGTAGCGGGCAATGAGCAGATCCGCATAGTGAGCCAGATCGACGCCCTTCACCTTCAGGGTCGGTGCCTGCTCGTTTAACATCAGCGCGTGAGCGGCGCGGCGATAGTTTTTGTCCTCCATACACTCGTTGATGTGCTGGTAACCGGCCAGATAGCCAAGGTACGCAAGGAACGAGTGGCTGCCGTTGAGCATTCGCAGCTTCATCTCTTCGAACGGCACCACGTCGGCAACCAGCTCCGCGCCCGCTTTTTCCCATTCAGGACGGCCGGCAACGAAGCTATCCTCTACAACCCACTGGCGAAACGGCTCGCAGGCCACACCCGCCGGATCGCGTACCCCGGTCAGCTGTTCAATCTTATCCAGCGTATCGGCCGTAACGGCCGGAACAATGCGATCCACCATGGTTGACGGGAAGGTGACGTGCTGCGCGATCCAGTCGCCCAGTTCCGCATTCACTGCCCGAGCGTAGGCGCAGACTACGTTGCGCACCACGTGGCCGTTTTCCGGCATGTTATCGCAGGACATCACGGTAAAGGCCGGCAGACCGGCAGCTTTACGGCGGGCCAGCGCTTCAACGATAACGCCCGGCGCAGATTTTGGCTGCTGCGGGTTTTGCAGATCGGCGACGATCAGCGGGTGATCGAGCATCAGCTCCCCGGTGGCGGGCGCGTGGCAGTAGCCCTTCTCGGTAATGGTTAAAGAGACAATCGCCACCTGCGGCTCACACAGCGCGGCAAAGACGGTTTCCAGACCGTCGACCTGAGCGTGGAGCGCGCGTTTTACCACCCCGACGACGCGCGCCGTCCAGGCGTCAGCGGACATCTCCGCCACGGTGTAGAGGTTATCCTGCTGCTTAAGATCGGCGATCTGCTGCTCGCCGCCGATCAGGTTGACCTCGCAGTATCCCCAGTCACTGTTATGCTCTGCCGCCAGGATGTCCGTGTAGACGCCCTGATGGGCGCGGTGAAATGCACCAAAACCTAAATGGACGATACGCGGAACCAGTTTTGACCGATCGTACTGAGGAAGAGTTGCTTTTGCTTCTAATAGCCGGTTTTCCATGATAAGACTCGTTAATTGGTTGACTACACTGACTAGAATGGCAGTAGAGAAAAGATGCCGTCTGCCACAAAGATACGTGAAGCGACGGCATTTATATTGATTTGTATTAACTTTTGCTTAATTGGTCTGATATCTTTTAAAAGCTATCAGACCACATTGTCATACCTGTTAATGACGGCGAGAGGATGCCGCAGCATAGGCGTTGTGGTTACCCAGTGAGCCCTGTTTAACCTGCGGCTCAGCGGCGTCTTCCAGCGTGCTCAGATCGCGGTCGCGCACTTCTGGCATCAGGAATGCAGAGACCAGACCGATCAGGGAGTAGCAGATCATCATCGCCACGATTGGCCACCAGGAACCGGTCATGTTACAGAAGATACCTGCCAGCACCGGGCCAAAGCCGACCGCCACCAGACCGCCCGCCTCTTTCGAAATCGCCATTCGGGTAAAGCGGTTACGGGAACCAAACATCTCCGCCATGGTGATATTTTCCAGGGCGAACAGACCCAGCACGGCAAAGTTATGGATGATGATGATCGACATCATAATTACGCCTGGGGTGTAGCTGTTATCCACGATAATCGACAGCATCGGGTAAGCGAGGATAATCGCCGAGATGTTCAGCAGGATATAGGGCAGACGACGCCCGAACTTATCCGACAGCCAACCCAGCAGCGGGATAGTAATAAACCCAAGGATAGAGCTAATCATCAGCGCATCGGTGGGGATGCTTTTATTAAAGAGCAGAGTCTGAACCAGGTAACCGGCGAGGAAGGTCTGAATCAGACCCGAGTTGCCTGCCTGGCCGAAGCGCAGACCGGTTGCCAGCCAGAAGGATTTGCTCTTAAACATCGCGCCCAGAGAGCTCTCCTGCGGATTGGCTTGCGCAGGGGCTTCCCCTTCGCTGACCTTCTCAAATACCGGGCTCTCCTTGAGGTTCATACGCAGCCAGATAGCGAAGATCATCACCACCACGCTCGCGAGGAACGGAATACGCCAGCCCCAGGCAACCAGCTCTTCCCGATCGAGGAAGAAAAACATTACCGCCCAAATAGCCGTGGCGCTCAGCGTGCCACAGTTAGTGCCCATCGCCACCAGCGATGAGATAATGCCGCGCTTCCCTTTCGGGGCATACTCAGCCAGCATGGTGCCTGCGCCGGAGATCTCCGCGCCCGCGCCCAGCCCCTGAACGATACGCAGGGTAACCAGCAGGATCGGGGCAAAAATACCGATCTGCGCATAGGTTGGCAGAACGCCGATTAACGTGGTGCAGATCCCCATCATGGTGATGGTGATAAACAGCACCTTTTTACGCCCAACCCGGTCGCCCATTTTGCCAAAGATAAATGCCCCAACAATGCGGGCAATATAGCCTGCGCCGTAGGTCCCCATCGCCAGAATCAACGCCATAGCGGCAGACTGCTCCGGGAAGAAGATCTCATGGAATACTAACGCTGCCCCCAGGGAATAAAGCTGGAAGTCCATAAATTCCAGCGCGGTGCCGAGCCAGCCGGAGACGGCCGCTTTCACCAGGTCTGAGGTCGATCTTTCATGTTGTGCTTGAGTCATAATGGCTATCTCTACAGGGTAAGATGTGGACCACGTATCGCAGTAATTGTTATTCCCCGAACGTGAGCAGAACCTTGCAGCACTGCCGCTGGTCTTTTTCAAACAGTTCGATTGCGTCTGTGACGTGGTGATAGTCAAAAGCGTGGGTAATCAATTTATCTGGATCGATTAACCCCTTCTCCAGCCAGTCGATGACGACCGGGAATTTGTTAGCGTTCAGGCGTGAGGAGAAGATCGACAGCTCTTTGCCGGTGATCCCCTGCTGAACAATCTGGCTCGGCTCGCTTGAGAAACCCATCATGACAATGCGCGCCGCTGGTGATGCCAGGTTCACCGCCTCCTGCAAAATCGACGGATGGCAGGCCGCGTCAATAATCAGCGTTGGCTTAACGCCCCTCTCTTCCAGCGCCTCCTGCAGCGACGTTTTACCGTTATTGATCGTCCAGTCCGCGCCGCTTTTTTCCGCCATCGCCAGCCGCTCTTCGATGCGATCGGTGACAATGACCTGCTTAACGTTGTACACGCCCTTCAGCGCCTGGACGGTGGTCAGACCCATCGGGCCTGCGCCATAGACCAGGGCTACATCCTGCTCGGTGGGGCTGACATGCCCGGTCACCTGGGCGGCGATAGTAAACGGCTCTACCATCACGGCATGCTTATCCGGAATGGCGTCGGGAATAACCCAGGCGTTCTTTGCCGGCACCGCCGCGTACTCGCTAAAGCCACCGTCACGATGGACGCCGAGCACCACCAGTGAGGTACAGACGTTGGGTTTGCCGACGGAGCAGGGATAGCAGTGACCGCAGCTGATCACCGGATCAACGGAGACCCGCTGCCCCAGGCGCGCCTCGTCAACGCCCTCTCCCACCGCGTCGATGACGCCGAAAAATTCATGGCCGATCACCCGTGGGTATTTGGCAAACGGGTTATGCCCGCGATAGATGTGGCTGTCTGAACCACAGATCCCGGCAAGTTTGATTTTGACCCGCACTTCCCCTGCGGCTGGCGTCGGCACCGGCCGCTCTTCAATGACCAGCTCGTTCGGTTTCTGGATAACAATGCTTTTCATCATCAACTCCTCTTTACCAGTTCCACAGCGTGCCGTCTTCGAGGCGGGCTACCGGCAGATAGGCAGGATCGTAGGGGTATTTCGCCGCCAGCTTCTCGTCAAACTCAATGCCGAGGCCAGGCTTCTCGCCAGGGTGCATATAGCCGTTGTCGAAGGTCCAGCTGTTCGGGAAGACCTCGAGCATCTGCTCGGAGTAACCCATGTACTCCTGCACGCCGAAGTTCGGTACCCACAGGTCGAAGTGCAGCGCCGCCGCGTGGCAGATCGGCGAGAGATCCGACGGGCCGTGAGAGCCAGTACGCACCTGATAGAGCGAGGCGAAGTCGGCAATACGGCGCATGCCGGTGATGCCGCCCGCGTGGGTAATAGTGGTACGGATGTAGTCAATCAGCTGCTCTTCGATCAGCTGCTTACAGTCCCAGATGCTGTTGAAGACCTCACCTACGGCAATCGGGGTCACCGTGTGCTGGCGGATCAGGCGGAAGCACTCTTGGTTCTCGGCCGGAGTCGGATCCTCCATCCAGAACATGCGGAACTCTTCAATGCTCTTGCCGAAGCGCGCCGCCTCAATTGGCGTCAGGCGATGATGCATGTCGTGCAGCAGGTGTTCGTTAAAGCCAAACTTGCTGCGCACCGCGTCAAACAGCTTCGGCGTGAAGTCGAGATACTTCTCCGTTGACCAGAGCTGCTCTTCCGGCCACTGGCCTTTGGTGGCAGGTTCGTAGGCTAGTCCTTTACCTTTAGACATGCCGTAGGTGGTTTTCATTCCCGGCACGCCGCACTGAACGCGAATGGCTTTGAAGCCCATCTCTTTATGGCGGGCGTAATCTTCCAGCACGTCATCAATGCTGTGGCCGGTGGTGTGGCAGTAGACCATCACCCCTTCCCGGGAGGCGCCGCCCAGCAGCTGATAGAGCGGCATGTTGGCAGCTTTGGCTTTGATGTCCCACAGCGCCATGTCGATAGCCGAGATAGCGGACATGGTGACCGGACCACGACGCCAGTAAGCGCCTTTATAGAAGAACTGCCAGATATCTTCGATGCGATGGGCATCGCGGCCAATCAGCTGCGGGCAGAGGTGATCCTTCAGATAGGAGGCCACGGAGAGCTCGCGTCCGTTTAGCGTGGCATCGCCCAGACCGACAATCCCCTCGTCGGTGGTAATTTTGAGGGTGACAAAATTGCGCCCCGGACAGGTAACAAATACTTCAGCCCCTACAATCTTCATCTTCTGATCCTTTACATCTCGGTTGTGATGTAGAGAATCTACGCAACTGAACTACTACCATACAAGTATGATGATCAAGAAACCTTCGCTGGATCACAAAAAAAGGCGCTATGCGCGCCCCCATCCTGCCACGATAATCAGCATCCCACAGAGCGCCACCAGCGCCCCGAGCCAGTCGTAAACGCTGAGCTTGACGCCATCCACGACCCGCAGCCAGATCAGCGCGGTGCAGACATAAACCCCGCCGTAGGCGGCGTAAACGCGCCCGCTGGCCGCCGGGTGTAGGGTCAACAGCCAGACAAAGGCCGCCAGCGCCAGCCCGGCCGGGATCAGCAGCAGCGGACTGGCACCCCGCTTTAGCCACAGCCAGGGCAGGAAACAGCCGAGAATTTCGCACAGCGCGGTAATGAAAAAGAGCAGCGTGGTATTGAGAATGGCGATATTAAACATTAAAGATGACGGCCTTATATCGGCTAAGAAGAATGGTGTAGAATAGCGTGAGTAATGAGCCACGTCCTCCCTGGCGAACCGAGGAATAACAATGAACATGACCTTTAGTAAACGCCTCTGCCTGGCGGCTATGCTGACGCTGGGTGCTGGCATGATGAGTTCCGCAGCCAATGCCGATACCAATAAGCTTATCATTGAGTCCGGCGACAGCGCCCAGAGCCGCCAGCAGGCTGCAATGGAAAAAGAGCAGTGGAATGATACCCGCAGCCTGCGCAACAAGGTGAACACCCGCGTGGAAAAAGAGTTTGATAAGAGCGATGTGGCCTTTGATGCCCGCGATAACTGCCAGAAGAGCGCTAACGTTAACGCCTACTGGGAAGAGAATACCCTGCGCTGCCTCGATCGCCGCACCGGGCGGCCGATCGGACAGTAAGCCTAGTAGTAGGCGATGGTGTTTTTGATCGCATACTGATGCTCAACGGCTGGGGTTACGCTTTCATCAACGATGGTCAGCGTGCAGCTCACCGGGTTGTCGTGGCGATCGTATTCACAGGCCTGCTTCACGCTGCCGATAGGTTTATCGTTTAGCGTGCTGACGCCGGTGTAGTCGAGCTTCTTGCGTCTGTCCGATGAGGGCGTTGATTCCACGGACAGATGCATCTCCTTGCTGGTGGTCGATTTGCCGAGCGGGTAGCCTTCCGCATCGTACTGGTAGTTGATCTGCAGCTCCTTGCCGCGGGCAAGCACCACAAAGCCCTTCTCATCCGTATCCCAGGTCACGCCCGCCGACGGGAACTCTGCCAGCTGGCATTTACCCTGTAAACGCAGGCGCTTCTCATGGGTCACGGCATCGACGTAAAAGTTGGCGTTCAGCACCAGCGCTAAGCCGGTGTTGTTATCTACGTCGTGAAGCTCCAGCGTATCAAAGCATCCCTCCTGCGAGAGCGTGCCGGTCACGCGCTTGGATACTTCCCCCTTGTCATTGAGCAGCGTCTGGCTAAAGTCTTTCACCGGGCCACGCAGTGGGTCAAAGTCAAACTCATTGGAGAAACTGGCCATCTCTGGTGTAAACGAAACCGGCGCTTTGCCGTCATCGCACCCAGCAAGCACTGCCGCAACGGCTGCCAGCATCATTAATTTTTTCATACCTACCCCACGCGTTGCACCTTATTAAAGCATCTTAGCAAATTCAGTCATTTATGTAACATCATCCCTTCGCATTAGCTTGTTCGCTGCGCTGTGACGGGGCGCACCTTTTTTGCTCAACGCTGCGCAGACCGAGTGCAGCCGCCGCTCCACGCTAGCTGCACATTATTAAAATATTATTATTAAACAATAGATTAAAAACTGGCACGCCGCTTGCTATTTGAATTCCATCTTGTATACCAGATGGAATTGCTCACTATGACAATAATGACCGGCCAGACCCTGAGCGGGTGGCAGCAGCAGATCCAGCAGCAGCGCGGCGACGTTTTATCTCTGCTGACGGCGCACCTGGCAACCCTCTCTGCCGATGACAATGCATGGATTACCCTCGCCACACCTGAACAAATTGCTGCCCAGCTGGCAGCGTTAACGCCTCGCTATCAACAGGATCCGGCGTCGCTGCCGCTGTATGGCATCCCCTTTGCCGTCAAAGACAATATCGATGCGGCCGGATTTCCCACCACCGCGGCCTGCCCGGCCTTTCGCTATATCGCCGAGCAGGACGCGACCACGGTTGCGCAGCTTAAAGCCGCCGGAGCGATTGTTATTGGCAAAACCAATCTCGATCAGTTTGCTACCGGTCTGGTGGGCACGCGCTCTCCGTGGGGAGCGGTGAGCAATAGCTTCAACCCGGCCTACGTCAGCGGCGGCTCCAGCTCCGGCTCGGCGTCAGTGGTGGCGCGCGGCCTGGTGCCCTTCTCCCTCGGCACCGACACCGCTGGCTCCGGCCGGGTGCCCGCCGGATTTAATAACATCGTTGGGCTGAAGCCCACCAAAGGCTGGTTCTCCGCCCGCGGCGTGGTTCCGGCCTGCCGCCTTAACGATACCGTGTCGGTGTTTGCCCTGACGGTCAGCGACGCATGGACTATCGCCGACGCAGCGGCAGGCTATGACGCCCGCGACGCTTACTCCCGCCGCGCACCGGCCACCGCCCCCGCCGCGCTGCCGGATCGCCCGGTGTTTGCCGTTCCCGACACGCTGCAATTCTTTGGCGACGCCCAGGCCGAAGAGGCGTGGGAGCGCGCTCTTGAGCAGCTGCGCGTCTGTGGCGTAACGCTGAAAACCATCGACTTCACCCCGTTCGCCGAACTGGCCGCCCAGCTCTATCAGGGGCCGTGGGTTGCCGAACGTACCGCTGCCGTAGGCGAGATAATCAACCGCCCGGAGGAGATGGATCCGACGGTGTATCAGATCGTCGCCGGAGGCAGTCGCTACAGCGCGGTGGAGGCGTACATGGCCGAGTACCTGCGCGCCGAGCTTGCCCGTGAAATTCAGCAGACGCTTGCCGAGGTCGACGCGCTCGTCGTGCCTACCTCGCCGACCATCCGCACTAAAGAGGAGATGCAGCAGGAGCCGGTCCGCTACAACTCGGAGTTTGGCACCTATACCAACTTTACCAACCTGGCGGATCTCAGCGCCCTGGCCCTGCCCGCACCGTTCCGCGCCGACGGCCTGCCTGCCGGGATCACTCTGCTTGCCCCCGCCTGGCACGATCGCGCCCTCGCCAGCTTCGGCATCCGCTGGCAGCAGCAGAGCGGCCTGACTTTGGGGGCAACCGGCAACCGGCTCCCCGCAGGCGAAACGGCGCTGCCCCTCTCCCAGGATCACGTGCGTATCGCGGTGGTCGGGGCGCATCTGCGCGGCATGCCGCTTAACCACCAGCTGATTAACCGCCACGCAGTGTTTGTCGAGACCAGCGAAACCGCGGCCTGCTACCGCCTCTATGCCCTGGCCAATACCCAGCCGGCGAAACCGGGTCTGGCCCGAGCCAGCAGCGGCGAATCCATTCAGGTCGAGCTGTGGGATATCCCGCTGGCGCGCTTCGGTGAGTTTGTCGCTGAGATCCCGGCCCCGCTGGGGATCGGCTCCCTGCAGCTGGCGGATGGCCGTTGGGTGAAAGGCTTTATCTGTGAGGGTGCGGCGCTTGGCGACGCGCAGGACATTACGGCTTACAAAGGCTGGCGGCACTGGCTCGCCAGCAAGGAGACCCAGCATGTTTGATCGCGTACTGATTGCCAACCGGGGCGAAATCGCCTGCCGCGCCATCCGCACCCTGCGGCGTCTGGGGATCGTGAGCATCGCCGTCTACTCCGACGCGGATAAAAACGCCGAGCACGTCAAGGCGGCGGATGTTGCCCTGCCGCTGGGTGGTGAGAAGGCCAGCGACAGCTATCTGCGCATCGACAGCATTATCGATGCCGCGAAGCAAAGCGGCGCCCAGGCTATCTGGCCCGGCTACGGCTTTCTCTCAGAGAGCCTGGCCTTTGCCGACGCCTGCGAGCAGGCGGGCATTGTCTTTGTTGGCCCGACGGCGCAGCAGATTGGCGAGTTTGGCCTCAAGCATCGGGCGCGCGAGCTGGCCGCCCAGGCTGGCGTGCCGATGACGCCGGGCACCGGCCTGCTGAATACTCTCGACGAGGCGCTGCTGGCCGCACAGGAGATTGGCTACCCGGTAATGCTAAAAAGCACCGCGGGGGGTGGTGGGATCGGTTTGACCCGCTGCGCCGACGCCGAGGCGTTACGGCAGGCGTGGGAGAGCGTCCGCCGTCTGGGCGAGCAGTTCTTCAGCGACGCGGGGGTATTTATAGAACGCTGCATCGATCGCGCCCGCCACGTCGAGGTGCAGATTTTCGGCGACGGCTTGGGCAACGTCGTGGCGCTCGGCGAGCGTGACTGCTCCCTGCAACGCCGCAATCAGAAGGTTGTAGAAGAGACCCCTGCGCCGGGATTACCGGAATCCACCCGCGCCGCGCTGTTAGCCTCCGCCGTTGAGCTGGGCAAGCTGGTGAACTACCGCAGCGCGGGCACGGTAGAGTATATCTACGACGCCGCGAAGGATGCGTTCTACTTCCTGGAGGTCAACACCCGCCTCCAGGTGGAGCATCCGGTCACCGAGTCCGTGACCGGTCTCGATCTGGTGGAGTGCATGCTGCGCGTTGCTGCCGGAGATACCATCGACTGGGCGCGGCTCCAGCGCCCACCGCAGGGTGCGGCGATTGAGGTGCGGCTGTATGCCGAAAACCCGCTAAAGAATTTCCAGCCAAGCCCTGGCGCACTGACCCACGTTAGCTTCCCGGAGAACGTGCGCGTCGACAGCGGCGTAATCACCGGCAGCGAGGTCTCCGCCTTCTACGATCCGATGATCGCCAAGCTGATCGTCCACGCTGATACGCGCGAGGAGGCCCTGCTCACGCTGCGCGAGGCGCTGGACGCCACTCAGCTGCACGGCATCGCCACTAACCTCGACTATCTGCGGCAGATCGTTGCCAGCGAGGCCTTTGTTGAGGGCAGCGTCTGGACGCGGATGCTCGATACCTTTACCCCCGCCACGGGGGCCATTGAGGTATTGCAGCCTGGCACATGGAGCAGCGTTCAGGACTACCCCGGTCGTCCGGGCTACTGGGACGTCGGCGTTCCGCCCTCCGGCCCGATGGACGATTTTGCCTTCCGCCTGGCTAACCGCATCGTGGGCAACCACGCCGCCGCCGCCGGGCTGGAGTTTACCCTGCAAGGCCCGACGCTGCTGTTCCACAGCGATACCACTATCGCCCTGACCGGGGCGGACTGTCAGGCACAGCTTGATGGCCAGCCGGTCGCGTACTGGCAGCCGGTCGCGGTGAAGGCCGGGCAGACGCTGGTCCTGGGCCGCGCCCAGTCCGGCTGCCGCACTTATCTCGCTGTGCGCAACGGTATCGACGTGCCCTGCTATCTCGGTAGCCGCGCGACCTTCGCCCTCGGCCAGTTTGGCGGCCACGCCGGACGCACGCTGAAGGTGGCCGATTTGCTGCCTGTCTCCCGCCCCGAGCTGGCCGCCTGCACTACGCCTGCACCGGAGCGGGATCCGCAGCCGCTGGCCGCCGGGCTGATCCCGGAGTATGGGGAGAGCTGGCACATTGGCGTGCTCTACGGGCCGCACGGCGCGCCGGATTTCTTCACCCAGGAATCAATAGACGAGTTCTTCGCCAGCGAGTGGCAGGGGCACTACAACTCTAACCGTCTGGGCGTACGTCTTACCGGACCGAAACCCTCCTGGACCCGGCCCGACGGCGGTGAGGCGGGCCTGCATCCGTCCAACGTCCACGACTGCGAGTACGCAATCGGCGCGATCAACTTTACCGGCGACTTCCCGGTGATCCTCACCCGCGACGGCCCGAGCCTTGGCGGTTTTGTCTGCCCGGTGACCATCGCCAAAGCGGAGCTGTGGAAAGTAGGCCAGGTGAAACCTGGGGATCGCCTGCGCTTCTACCCGATTAGCGTTGAGGAGGCGGTAGCCCTGGAGAAGACCCAGCACCGCATCGTCGAGACGCTGGAGCCGGCCGAAATGCTGCCCGCGTTTGCTACCCCGTCGCTGGCGGATCGCGACGGGATCTCCGCCGCCGCGCTGGTCTCTATTCCAGCCAGCGGCACAACACCCGCCATCTGCTATCGCCAGGCGGGTGATAACTACATCCTGATTGAGTATGGCGAGAACGTCCTCGATCTGGCCCTGCGCCTGCGCGTCAGCCTGCTGATGGAGCAGCTTCAGGCGCTGGCCCATCCGGGGATTAAAGAGCTCTCCCCCGGCGTGCGCTCGCTGCAGATCCGCTACGACAGCCTGGCGATCGACCAGTCGTCGCTGGTGAGCATGCTGCTGGAGATTGAGAGCCGTCTGGGAGACGTCAGCGACATGAAGGTGCCGTCGCGTATCGTCTGGATGCCGATGGCCTTTGAGGACAGCGCCACCCTTGGGGCGGTCAGCCGCTACCAGGATACGGTGCGGGCCAGCGCCCCGTGGCTGCCGAACAACGTTGACTTTATCCAGCGCATTAACGGCCTGGAGGATCGTAACGCGGTGCGCGACACGATTTTTGACGCCAGCTACCTGATCCTCGGTCTCGGCGACGTCTATCTGGGCGCGCCCTGCGCCGTTCCGGTGGATCCTCGCCACCGTCTGCTGAGTTCGAAATATAACCCGGCGCGCACCTTCACCGCCGAAGGCACGGTAGGCATCGGCGGGATGTATATGTGCATCTACGGCATGGACTCGCCCGGCGGCTACCAGCTGGTGGGCCGCACCCTGCCTATCTGGAACAAGTTCCTGAAAAACAGCCAGTTCAAACAGGATGAGCCGTGGCTATTGCGCTTCTTTGACCAGGTTCGTTTCTACCCGGTCAGCGAGGAGGAGCTGGATCGCCTGCGGGATGATTTCCGCGAAGGCCGGGCCACTATCCGTATCGAGGAGACGGTTTTCGACTACGCCGAGCATCTGCGTTTCCTTGCGCAGAACGCGCCTGAGATTGCCCAGTTCCGCGAGCGTCAGGCCGCCGCCTTTAGCGTGGAGGTTGCCCGCTGGCAGCTGGATGAGCAGGCCCAGCCCGAAGAGATTGTCCTGCCCATAGTCGACGCGGTGGACGACGGCGCGCTGGCGGTGAACGCCGACATGAACGGCAACATCTGGAAGGTGCTGGTCCAGGCAGGCGATGAGGTTATCGCAGGCCAGCCGCTGGTGATTGTCGAGGCGATGAAGATGGAGCTGGCGATCCACGCCCCGCTGGCGGGCCGCATCAAGCGCATCAGCTGTCAGCCGGGCCGTCCGGTAACGCCTGGCGATGCCCTGCTGTGGCTTGAGCCGTGAGCATGAGCGGCAAGCCGGGTCTGGCGGAGCGCATCTATCGCGCGCTGAAGAATGAGATTTTCACATTTCAGCTGATGCCGGGGGATCGCTTTAGCGAGAGCGAGGTTGCCGGACGGATGGCTGCCAGCCGAACCCCGGTGCGCCAGGCGCTCTACTGGCTGGAGCACGAGGGTTACGTCGAGGTGGCCTCGCGCAGCGGCTGGCAGGTGAAGCCGTTCGATTTCGCCTGGTTCGAGGCGCTGTACGATCTGCGGATCGTACTGGAGCGCGAGGCGGTTCGCCGCCTGTGCGGCATGCCCCCCGGCACCTGCGCCGAGCATCTCGCCCCGCTAATTGCGTTTTGGGTCGATGCCCCGCCGCTGGAAGACGGGCTGGCGGTCTCGCCCCATGACGAGCAGTTCCACACCGCGCTGGTGGCGGCAACGGGCAACGGCGAGATGGCGCGAGTTCACGTCGACCTGACGGAGAAGATACGCATTATTCGCCATCTCGACTTTACGCGTGAAGATCGGGTGGCGGCGACCTATCAAGAACACGGGCGTGTGCTACGCGCCATTTTGACACAGCAGACAGAGGAGGCGCAGCGGATCCTGACCGACCACATATTACAGAGCAAAGCGGTGGTCAGAAAAATCACACTACACAGGCTTCAGCAATCGCGGCTAGCGCCGGTTTCATCCCAGATATAACGCAATGATTCTCTTACACTTTTAGGGGTTGATGATGAAAAGACGTTCGTTAATTAAAGCCTTTGCCCTCTCCGCCACCATGGTCGGCATGGGGATCTCCTGGCAAGCCTGGGCCACCGATACCATCAAGGTCGGCATTATGCACTCGCTCTCTGGCACCATGGCGATCTCCGAGACGCCGCTGAAAAACGTCGCGCTGATGACCATCGATGAGATCAACGCCAACGGCGGCGTGCTGGGGAAAAAGCTGGAGCCGGTGGTGGTCGATCCCGCCTCTAACTGGCCGCTGTTCGCCGAGAAAGCCCGCCAGCTGATCTCTCAGGATAAGGTCGCGGCGGTGTTTGGCTGCTGGACATCGGTGTCGCGCAAATCGGTGCTGCCGGTATTCGAAGAGCTGAACGGCCTGCTCTTCTACCCGGTGCAGTACGAGGGCGAAGAGATGTCGCCGAACGTCTTCTATACCGGTGCGGCCCCGAATCAGCAGGCGATCCCGGCGGTAGAGTACCTGATGAGCGAGGACGGCGGCAGCGCTAAACGCTTCTTCCTGCTCGGCACCGACTATGTCTACCCGCGTACCACCAATAAGATCCTGCGTGCCTTCCTGCACAGCAAAGGCGTACAGGATAAAGATATCGACGAGGTCTACACCCCATTCGGCCACAGTGACTACCAGACCATCGTCGCCAATATTAAGAAGTTCGCCGCCGGGGGCAAAACCGCCGTGGTCTCGACCATTAACGGCGACTCCAACGTGCCGTTCTATAAGGAGCTGGCTAACCAGAGTATCAAGGCTACCGACGTGCCGGTCGTGGCCTTCTCGGTGGGTGAAGAGGAGCTGCGCGGGATCGACACCAAGCCGCTGGTGGGCCACCTGGCGGCATGGAACTACTTCCAGTCCGTAGATAACCCAACCAACGCCAAATTTGTTGCCGACTACAAGGCCTATGCCAAAGCGCATAACCTGCCAAACGCCGACACCGTTGTAACCAACGATCCGATGGAGGCGACCTACGTCGGGCTGCATATGTGGGCCCAGGCGGTAGAGAAAGCGGGCACCACCGACGTAGATAAAGTGCGCGCGGCGATGGCCGGGCAGACCTATAAAGCGCCGGACGGCTTCACCCTGACCATGGATCAGACCAACCATCACCTGCACAAGCCGGTGATGATCGGCGAGATCGAAGACAACGGCCAGTTCAACGTCGTCTGGCAGACCGAGCAGCCGGTTCGGGCCCAGCCGTGGAGCCCGTTTATCGCCGGTAACGATAAGAAGCCGGATACGCCGGTGAAATCTTCCGGGCAGTAACCCAGACGCCCGGCGGCATGGGCTGCCGGGCAATGACCCCATCAGCGGAATGAGCGACCATGAAAATAGTCACGCGCTTCGGCCTCTTCTTTGCCTGCTGCCTGCTGTTCATCGGCACGGCCTCTGCCGGACCGGCCAGCGAGTACGGCGCTGCCAGCCGGACCCAGCAGGCACAGCTTTTACAAACCTGGTCCGCAGCGCCCGATGCGTCGCGTCTGCCCCTGCTTCAGGCGCTTCGCCAGGAGAACGTGGTCGTCGATAAGCGCGGCCAGCTCTTTACCCAGTCAGGAGAGACTCTGACGCCGCTGGAGGGCAACGCGGCCCCCGAAGGCAACCCGCGCAAGCTGTTTATGAACAACCGCATCCGCACCCTGGTGGCGAATGCCCTTGCCGCCCACCAGCTGGTCAGTGACGATCGCACCCTGCGTCTCGCCGCCGCGCAAAATCTGCAAAATGACGCCACGGCAGAGCAGCTTCCTCTGATTCAGCAGCGGCTAGGCCAGGAGCAGGATGACGAGGTGAAGGCGGCCCTGCTGCTGGCCGTCGCCACTCTCCAGCTCGCCGATGCTAATCCGCAGGTGCGCCTGCTGGCGGTTAGACAGCTGGGTGAAAGCAGCGCCCCGCAGCTCCAGGCCAGCCTGCAGCGGTTGACCCAGCCGCAAAACGAACCGGATGCCAGCGTGCGCGCTGCCGCTGCCGACAGCCTGAAGCAGATCCAGCAGCGCCTGCGCTGGGGTGACTGGCTGGGGCAGGCCTTTAGCGGCCTGTCGCTGGGATCGATCCTGCTGCTGGCCGCCCTCGGCCTGGCGATCACCTACGGTCTGCTGGGGGTGATCAACATGGCCCACGGCGAGATGCTGATGCTGGGAGCGTACGCCACCTGGCTGGTACAGGATCTCTTTGTCCGCCTTGCACCGCAGTGGCTGTCCCTCTACCCCATCGTCGCCCTGCCGGTGGCCTTTTTCATTACCGCCGCGATGGGCATGGCGCTGGAGCGGCTGATCATTCGCCATCTCTATGGCCGTCCGCTGGAGACCCTGCTGGCGACCTGGGGCATCAGCCTGATGCTGATCCAGCTGGTGCGCCTGCTCTTTGGGGCGCAGAACCTTGAGGTAGCTAACCCCGGCTGGCTCTCCGGCGGCTGGGCGGTGCTGCCCAACCTGATCCTGCCTTACAACCGCATCGCGGTGATCGTCTTCGTGCTGCTGGTGCTGGCCCTGACCTGGCTGCTGCTCAACAAAACCCGGCTGGGGATGAACGTGCGGGCGGTCACCCAGAACCGGCGGATGGCCGACTGCTGCGGCGTGCCCACCGGGCGGGTAGATATGCTGGCCTTTGGGCTGGGCTCCGGCATCGCCGGGCTGGGGGGCGTGGCGCTGTCGCAGCTGGGCAACGTCGGCCCTGAGCTGGGCCAGGGCTATATCATCGACTCATTTTTAGTGGTGGTACTGGGTGGCGTTGGCCAGCTGGCAGGTACGGTGGTGGCGGCCTTTGGCCTCGGCATCATCAACAAGCTGCTGGAGCCGCAGATTGGCGCGGTGCTGGGCAAAATCGCCATTCTGGTGCTGATCGTGCTGTTTATCCAGAAACGGCCGCAGGGGCTGTTCGCATTTAAGGGGCGAGTGATCGACTGATGAGCCAACCTATAACCCTGACGCTGGCGCAGCGTGCGCCCCGTCTGACACGCACCCTGACGCTGGGCGTTATCGCCCTGCTGCTGGCCCTGCCGTTTCTGGCCCTATTGCCCCAGGATCACCCTCTGGCGATGTCCGCCTATACCCTGACGCTGGTGGGCAAGATCCTCTGCTACGCCATCGTCGCCGTCGCGCTGGATCTGGTCTGGGGCTACGCTGGCCTGCTGTCGCTGGGGCACGGTCTGTTCTTTGCCCTCGGCGGCTACGCGATGGGGATGTACCTGATGCGTCAGGCAGCGGGCGACGGCCTCCCGGCCTTTATGACCTTTCTCTCGTGGAGCGAGATGCCGTGGTTCTGGACAGGTACGCAGCACTTTGCGTGGGCGCTGTGCCTGATCGTCCTGCTGCCGGGCCTGCTGGCGCTGCTGTTTGGCTACTTCGCCTTCCGCTCGCGGATCAAAGACGTCTACTTCTCAATCATGACCCAGGCGCTGACCTATGCGGGGATGCTGCTCTTCTTCCGCAACGAAACCGGCTTTGGGGGTAACAACGGCTTCACCGGTTTTACCACCCTGCTCGGCTTTCCGGTCACTGCCACCGGAACGCGCATCGGCCTGTTTATCGCCACCGTGCTGCTGCTGGTCGCCGCGCTGGGCATTGGCATGGCGCTGGCGCGCAGCAAGTTTGGCCGGGTGCTTACAGCAGTGCGCGACGCCGAGAACCGGCTGATGTTTTGCGGCTACGATCCGCAGGGGTTCAAACTCTTTGTCTGGACACTCTCCGCCGTGCTGTGCGGTCTCGCCGGGGCGCTCTACGTGCCGCAGGTAGGCATTATCAACCCGAGCGAGATGTCGCCCACTAACTCTATCGAGGCCGCCATATGGGTAGCGCTGGGCGGGCGCGGGACGCTGATCGGGCCGCTGCTAGGCGCAGGCATCGTTAACGGGGCGAAGAGCTTTTTCACCGTCGCCTTCCCGGAGTACTGGCTCTTTTTCCTGGGCCTGATGTTTATCCTCGTCACGCTGTTTTTACCGCGCGGCGTTATTGGTTTGCTGAAGCGGAGAAAGCATGACTGACACCCTTTTCACCCAGCCGCTGCCGCAGGATCGCTTCCGGGAGACCACCGATCCGGTACTGCTGCTGGAGAAGATCAACGTCTCCTTCGACAGCTTCCGTGCCCTCACCGACCTGACGCTGGCGATTGGCGTGGGCGAACTGCGCTGCATCATCGGCCCCAACGGCGCGGGCAAAACCACGCTGATGGATGTGATCACCGGCAAGACCCGCCCGGACAGCGGCAGCGTGGTTTACGACCAGAATATCGACCTGACCCAGCTCTCCCCGGTAGAGATTGCCCGGGCGGGCATCGGGCGTAAATTTCAGAAGCCGACGGTGTTTGAGGCGCTAACGGTGGCGGAGAATCTGGAAATCGCCCTGAAAACCGATAAATCGGTCTGGGCCAGCCTGCGTGCGACGCTCAGCGGCGAACAGCGGGATCGCATCGATGAGACCCTTCAGCTGCTGCGGCTGGCAAATCAGAGCCAGCGTCAGGCGGGACTGCTCTCCCACGGCCAGAAGCAGTTTCTGGAGATCGGCATGCTGCTGGTGCAGGAGCCGCACCTGCTGCTGCTCGACGAGCCTGCCGCCGGACTGACGGACGCCGAGACCGAGTATATCGCCGAGCTGTTTCGCACCCTGGCAGGGAAACACTCCCTGATGGTGGTGGAGCACGATATGGGCTTTGTCGATACCATTGCCGACCACGTTACGGTGCTGCATCAGGGCCAGGTGCTGGCCGAGGGTTCCCTGCGCGAGGTGCAGGCGAATGAACAGGTTATAGACGTTTATCTGGGGCGCTAACATGCTGGAAGTGAATGAACTGCATCAATACTACGGCGGCAGCCATATCCTGCGCGGCCTCTCGTTTGCGACGCATCCCGGCGAGGTAACCTGTCTACTGGGGCGCAACGGGGTGGGGAAAACCACCCTGCTGAAGTGCCTGATGGGGCTGATCCCGGCCAAATCCGGCACTATTAGCTGGCAAGGAAAGACCATCAATCAGCAGAAGCCGCACCAGCGGGTGCGCAGCGGCATGGCCTACGTGCCGCAGGGGCGGGAGATCTTTCCCCGGCTGACGGTAGAGGAGAACCTGCTGATGGGCCTGGCGCGCTTTACTGGTTCGCAGGCGAAGCGGGTTCCCGATGAAATCTACGACCTCTTCCCGGTGCTGCGGGAGATGAAGCAGCGGCGCGGGGGCGATCTCTCCGGCGGTCAGCAGCAGCAGTTAGCCATAGGCCGGGCGCTGGCCTGTCGGCCACAGCTGCTGATCCTTGATGAGCCAACGGAGGGGATCCAGCCCTCGGTGATCAAAGAGATTGGCGTAGTGATCAAAACTCTGGCCGCGCGCGGCGACATGGCGATCCTGCTGGTGGAGCAGTTTTATGATTTTGCCGCCGAGCTGGCGGACAGCTATCTGGTGATGTCCAGGGGGGCAATCGTTCAGCGCGGCAGAGGCGAAGAGATGGAGAGTCACGGCGTGCGCAATCTGGTAGCGATTTAGCCCTTACTGCCGGGATGCGGCTGCTAGACTAGAGCTATACCCCTGAAAACAGGAGCCGCGTATGAAAGCGTCCCGTTTGCTCATCACCCTCGTACTGTTTGCCGCCGCCCCGGCGCTGGCCGCGCCGGAGTATTGCGAAAAAGTCAGACGTGAGATCAAGCAGCGCATTATGGCCAACGGCCTGCCGGAGACGGCGTTTACGCTCAATATTGTTCCGGCAGACCAGGCGGATAAGCCTGATACGCACGTGGTTGGCCACTGCGCTAACGATACCTATAAGATCCTCTATACCCGCACCAGCAGCGGCAACGTGCCCGCCGCCGGTTCTGCGCCGGACGGCTCCCGTACCGAGCCGCAGTAGTCGATTAGGCCAGCACGCGATCGGCGATCAGCGTCCGGGTCAGCAGGGTGATGTCGATATAGTGGGCCAGCTCGCGCTGCTCGGCGCGCGGCAGATAGGGTAGCTCGCCAATCAGCGGCGCGGGGATCTTTTTGCCCAGCACGTTAATGATCTCAGCATAGTGGGCAAGGCCGGGATTGATGCGGTTAGCGACCCAGCCGATGAGCGGCAGGCCGTCGCTGGCAATGGCCTGGGCGGTCAGCAGGGCATGGTTGATACACCCCTCCTGGATCCCCACTACCATGATCACCGGAAGCTGCTCCTGGACCACCCACTCAGAGAGCGGACGCAGATCGTTCATCAGGCCACGCCAGCCGCCGGTCCCTTCGACCACCACATGGTCGACGCAGTCGTTAAGATGCGCCAGCCCCTTCGAGAGCAGACCGTAGTTGATGGGGCAGCTGTGGGCGACGCTGCTTTCCTCTTCGCTCAGCGCGATAGGATTCACCGCCTCGTAAGGCAGCGCCAACGTCGAGACGCTTTGCAGCACCAGCGCATCTCTGTTGCGCAGGCCCTCTGGCGTCTCTTTACTCCCCTTCGCCACCGGCTTATAGCCAGCCACGCTTCTGCCGCTGGCCGCCAGCGCCTGCAAAAGTGCGCGGGAGACCACTGTCTTCCCGACAGCCGTATCGGTACCCGTAATAAAGAAACGCTTAAGCATCACTCACTCCACCGTTTTGCCGCGAAAATATACACCAGGAAAATAATTCAGAGGAGAAAGTCTAAGTTAAGTCGTCATGGCCCAATTTGAGGTAGCGCAATTTTTCCTACAACTGTGAGAATTTGTTAACCCTGCAACAGTCGAATCAACAACGAACCGTTATACATCGCGTCTTTTACCAGCGCTGCACCCGCCATCGTGCCCTGGTTAGAGAACTGCGTGCTCTCTACGGTGATATGTCGGCTGTAGGCAGGCAGCGACTGCTGGCGGATGCAGCTGCTGATGGCTGGAAAGAGAATATCTGCGGCCTGGCTCAAGGGGGAGCCAATAAGAATTTTTTGCGGATTGAACAGGTTTACCATGATCGCCAGGATGCGCCCGACGTTGGTGCCTACGCCGGTAATGATATCCGTCGCCAGCCTATCCCCCTCCCGCGCGGCCTGGCAGAGCGAGGCCACGGTGAGCGGCTGGCCGTGCAGCTGCGAGCTCATCGACTGGCTCATGCGCTGCTGCGCCAGCTCCAGCACGCTCTCTACGCTAGCGATGGTTTCGAGACAGCCGTGATTGCCGCAGTAGCAGCGCTTGCCATAGGGGTCGACCTGAGTATGGCCGATCTCAACCAGGCTGCTGCTGCCCGCATGCAGCAGGCGTCCGTCGGTGATCACTCCCGCGCCGACGTTGTGGTCGATCACTACCTGAATAACGTCCCGCGCGCCACGGGAAGCGCCAAACAGCGCCTCCGCCATGGTCCACGCGCTGATGTCGTGTTGAATATAGACCGGCACGCCGGTATGGCGCTCAAGGGCCTCCCCCAGCGCCATATCTTTGACATCCTCATAGAACGGCATCCGGTGCACGATGCCGTTCTCGGTATCGATAATGCCTGGCAGGGTAATGGCGATGGCAGTCAGGCGCTCGAGCTTGCTCTGGTGGCGGATAAAGAACTGGTCGATATGATGAATAACGCGGCTGACAAAGGGAGCGTGGGAGTGTAGAGGCAGCTCACGCTGCTCCTCGACTACCAGCTTGCTGCTAAGATCACGCAGGGCGAGATGGATCTCACCCCGGCTAATGCGCAACGAGAGATAGTGCCAGGCTTCGGTTTCCACCATTAACCCTACGGCGGGACGCCCACGACTGCCCGGCTCCTGGATCTCCGTCTCCTGCACAAGGTGTGCTTCGAGCATTTCACGGACAATCTTAGTAATGCTGGCGGGAGCAAGCTGCGCCAGACGCGACAGATCGATACGTGAAACCGGGCCTAGCTGATCGATAAGCCGGTAAACGGCTCCTGCATTGGTCTGCTTAATCTGATCAATATGGCCGGGCGTACTATCAGCAACCACCTCGTGCTCCCTTTATTTTCGCGCTTCGAAATAAACTTCTGGCTATGGTGAAGCAGTTCCTTGAGGCCGTCAAATTTTTGATTAGCCTTGTGATTTACCGCACAATTTCACCCTCTACGGGGCCCATTCTGGTCGCTTTTAACGCTCTCCAACAGCTGCTGCTTGAAATGCAGCGCCGCAGCGCCCTGCTCATGGTGCCTCGACCAGACCAGCCACATTTGGGAGACCGCATCGGCTTCGGCGATGGGTAGCCAGCGCATCTCGCTCAGCTGCACCCGGCAAAACGACGCGGGCAGGATCGATACTCCCAGTCCCGCCGCCACCAGGCCAATAATGGTCATCGCCTCGCCCACCTCCTGGGCGATACGCGGCACCAGCCCGTAGCGGCGCAGCAGGCCAAGGATATCGTCGTACAGTCCGGTTCCGACATGCGGGTCGAAAAAAACAAACGGCTCTCTCGCCAGCTGGCTCAGGGTCACCGCAGGCTGCGCCGCCAGGGGGTGATCGCGGGGAACCATCGCCAGCAGCGGTTCGCGCAGGATCACCTCCCACGCCAGCGTCTCCGGCAGCGTAGTATTGCGCATCAGGCCCAGATCCAGGGTCCCCTCATGCAGAGGGGCGATCTGCTCGCGGGTATTGATCTCCCGGGTTTGCAGATGCACATCCGGATAACGTCGCCGGAAGCTCGACAGGGTATCCGAAACCGCTTTGATAAAGGGGGCGGAGGAGGTAAAGCCGACCCGCAGTTCACCGGTCTGCCCCTGATGCAGGCGGGCGGCGCGAGCGGCAGCGTCATCGACCTGGGTAAGGATCTGGCGGCTGTCGAGCAGAAACTGTTTTCCCGCCGGGGTCAGGGCTACGCTGCGGTTGGTCCGCGCCAGCAGTCGGGCGCCAACCTGCTGCTCCAGCAGCTGGATCTGCTGGCTTAGCGGCGGCTGAGAGATGTTCAGCCGGGCCGCCGCGTGGCCAAAATGCAGCTCCTCCGCCACGGCAATAAAGTAGCGCAGATGACGCAGCTCGATATTCATATGTTTAATGTATTATTTGAGATTATTAATATATTAGACAGAATATTTACAATTTCCTACCCTTGTCGGTAATCGCTTTATCGCAGCAACCCACCACTAAGGATCCTCCGTGAGCCGTACTACCGTCGTTGACATCGCCCCGGCGAGCGATGCCGACGTGCAGACTACCGCTATTCCCGCCACCCCCTATATTAAACGCGGCACGCCACAGTTTATGCGCGTCACGCTGGCGCTTTTCTCTGCCGGACTCGCCACCTTCGCCCTGCTCTACTGTGTGCAGCCGATTCTGCCGGTGCTCTCCCATGAGTTTGGTGTTTCGCCCGCCAGCAGCAGTGTCTCGCTTTCGATCTCTACCGCCATGCTGGCGGTCGGCCTTCTCTTCACCGGCCCGCTCTCGGATGCCATAGGCCGCAAGCCGGTGATGGTCACCGCTCTGCTGCTGGCCTCGTGCTGTACGCTGCTCTCCACGATGATGACCAGCTGGCACGGCATTTTAATTATGCGTGCGCTGGTGGGCCTGTCGCTGAGCGGCGTGGCGGCGGTGGGGATGACCTACCTGAGCGAAGAGATCCACCCCAGCGTGGTGGCCTTTTCGATGGGTCTCTACATCAGCGGTAACTCTATCGGCGGCATGAGCGGTCGCCTGCTCAGCGGCGTGTTTACCGACTTCTTTAGCTGGCGCATCGCCCTGGCGGTTATCGGCTGCTTTGCCCTTGCCTCGGCGCTGATGTTCTGGAAAATTCTCCCTGAGTCGCGTCATTTTCGCCCCGCCTCCCTGCGACCCCGCTCGCTGATGATCAACTTCCGCCTGCACTGGCGCGATCGTGGCCTGCCGCTGCTGTTTGTTACCGGCTTCCTGCTGATGGGATCGTTCGTCACCCTGTTTAACTACATTGGCTACCGCCTGATGCAGACCCCGTGGCAGCTGAGCCAGGCGGTGGTGGGCCTGCTCTCGGTGGCCTACCTGACCGGGACATGGAGTTCACCTAAAGCCGGGGCGATGACCGCACGCTTTGGCCGCGGGCCGGTGATGCTCGTTTCGACGGGAATTATGCTGGGGGGCGTGCTGCTGACCCTCTTCTCGTCGCTGGGGCTGATCTTTGCCGGGATGCTGCTCTTCTCCGCTGGCTTCTTTGCCGCTCACTCCGTCGCCAGCAGCTGGATCGGGCCGCGGGCGCGTCGGGCAAAGGGCCAGGCCTCCTCGCTCTATCTCTTCAGCTACTACCTGGGATCGAGCCTGGCAGGGACGGCAGGCGGCCTGTTCTGGCACAGCTATGGCTGGAACGGCGTCGGCGGTTTTATCGCCGTGATGCTGCTGGCCGCGCTGCTGGTGGGCCGCAGCCTGCACCGCCGTCTTTCGGCATAGCTAAATGTATCCTGCCTGAACATGCCGGGCGGCGCTACGCTTGCCCAGCCTACAAACAGCGCCCTACCGTAGGCCCGTGCAAGCGTAGCGCCGCCGGGCAACAGATAACCCCGGCTGCTCAACTCGTGCCAGGCAATGTCTCACAGTGGTATCAGCGCAAGCGTCCTGTTATCTTGAAATGTAAGCAAATAATATCAACACAACACGAGGCACAATGGACACCAGCAACTACCAGCAGCTGACCCGCACCTTCCAGCGTCTTTACCGTTTCTCCCACCTCTCATCTATTGCCGGCTGGGACATGATGACCATGATGCCCTCTGCCGGGAGCGCCGCCCGTGGCGAAGCGCTGGCGGAGATCAGCGTCCTGAAACACCAGATCCTGACGGATAAAAAAGTGGCTCAGTGGCTGGAAGCCGCAGCGCAGGAAGATCTGAACGACGTTGAGCAGGCCAACCTGCGAGAGATGACCCGCCACTACCAGCAGGCGGCAGTGCTGCCGGAATCGCTGGTGGAGGCGAAATCACTGGCGGGCAGCCGCTGTGAGCACGCCTGGCGTAGCCAGCGCCCGGCGAATGACTGGGACGGTTTTTCCGCCAATCTTAAAGAGGTGGTAAAGCTGAGCCGTGAGGAGGCAACGCTGCGTGCGGCGGCTAAGGGCTGTACCCCCTACGACGCGCTGCTGGATCTCTATGAGCCGGATATGACCGCTGCGAAGCTCGACGTGCTGTTTGCCGATCTGAAATCCTGGCTCCCGGACCTGCTGAATCAGGCGGTAGCAAAGCAGGCCCAGCGCCAGCTTATCGCCCCGGTCGGGCCGTTCCCGGTGGAGAAGCAGCGCGAGCTGGGTTTAACGGCAATGCGTACCCTCGGCTTTAATTTTGACGCAGGCCGCCTGGATATCAGCGCCCACCCCTTCTGCGGCGGCGTACCGGAGGACGTGCGCATCACCACGCGCTATGACGAGAACGATCTGCTGGGTGCCCTCTTTGGCGTGGTGCATGAAACCGGCCACGCCCGCTACGAGCAGAACCTGCCCCGCACCTGGCTGGGACAGCCGGTAGCCGAGGCCCGCTCGATGGCGGTGCATGAATCGCAGAGTCTGTTCTTTGAGATGCAGCTTGGCCGCAGCAAGGCGTTTTTACAGCGTCTCCTGCCCGCGGTAATCGAACGTTTCGGCGCGCAGCCCGCGTTTACCGAAGAGAACTTCATCGCCTGGAACCAGCAGGTGCAGCCTGGCCTCATCCGCGTCGATGCTGACGAGGTGAGCTACCCCGCGCATGTGATCCTGCGCTATGAGATTGAGCGCGCCTTAATCAACGGTGAGATTGAGGTCGAGGATATTCCGGCCCTGTGGGATGAGAAGATGCAGCACTGGCTGGGCATCTCGACCCTGGGCAACTACCGCGACGGCTGCATGCAGGACATTCACTGGACCGACGGCGGTTTTGGCTATTTCCCCTCCTACACCCTGGGTGCGATGTACGCCGCGCAGCTGTTCCATGCCGCACGCACCGCGCTGCCTAATCTTGATGCATCCATTGCCGAAGGTGATTTCAGCGCGCTGTTTGAGTGGCTGCGGCAGAATATCTGGCAGCACGGCAGCCGTTTTACCACCGCCCAGCTGATTGAGTCCGCAACCGGCGAAGCGCTGAACAGTCGCTACTTCCGCCAGCATCTAACAGCCCGTTATCTGTAGCTGACTCATTCCTTTTAGAGAATACCCTTATTTTTGCTGTTGTTTTTCCGAAACGCAAGCATTACCCTATTTGCATAATTTTGCATTTAGGGTAATACTATGGCACAAGGAAAAGAACCTACTGATTTAAGCACCGTCCAGGGTATGGTGCGCAACGGAAAAGTTGCTGTAAAAATTAGCGCCTTGAATGGTGCAAATGAGCTAGGGTTTACGTGTCAAGATGAGATCTTTGAGGTCATTTACGCTCTAAAACCTTCAGATTTTTATAAGGTTATGGAAGCGAATAAAGATCCTGGTTACTGGCAAGAGGTTTACCGCCCGGTATACAACGGCCAGTGGATTTATCTAAAGTTTCTAGTAAAAGACAATGTTGTCATCGTCTCATTTAAGGAGAAGTAAAATGAAATGTCCAGATTGTGGCGGTGCAGAACTGAAGCACGATATCCGAGATATTGAGTATGAGTACAAAGGCCAAAAAACTATCGTTCAGGGCATCGCTGGCGATTTTTGCAGTGAGTGCGGAGAGGGTGTATTAGGAAAAGAGGCTGGAGACAAATATATGGCGGCAATTTCTGCATTTACCAAAAAAGTAAATGCTCAGGAAGTCGATCCGGCATTTATTGCCGCCGTCCGTAAACGCCTGAATTTAGATCAACGCCAGGCGGCGGATATTTTCGGTGGCGGGGCTAACGCGTTCAGTCGTTATGAGACCGGACGCGTAGCGCCTCCACGTCCCTTGATTTTATTGTTTAAAGCGTTGGATAAGCACCCTGAAATTTTTGAAGAACTGAAGCAAGCATAGTCAAACGCCCCGGACAGGGGCGTCTTTGGCAAAAACTACGCGTTTAGTACATACCGTTACACAGCGATACCAATCACTCACGGAAGCCTCGCATTGAGAAGCATATAGTCTCTTCACCGGCCCCGCAGTGGGGTTGAATGATGAAACCAATTCGAGGATATCAGAATGAAAAAAGTATTAGCTCTGGTTGTTGCCGCTGCTATGGGTCTCTCTTCTGCTGCGTTCGCTGCTGATACCGCTGCGACCACCGCTGCGCCAGCAGCCACCGCTCAGACTCAGAGCGCTGCTCCGGCTGCTAAAACCACGCACCACAAAAAACACCAGAAAGCCGCTGCTCAGAAAGCGCAGGCTGCTAAAAAGCACCACAAAAAAGCCGCTAAACCGGCCGCTGACCAGAACGCAGCCAAACCCGCTGCTGACCAGAAAGCCCAGGCTGCAAAAAAACACCACAAAAAAGCAGTAAAACACACGGCTGCTAAACCGGCTGCCCAGCCAGCTGCTTAAGTTTTACGTTTGCCACAGCGCCCGCCCCCGGGCGCTGTTTTTAGGGGGAGCCATGCTGCAACGCTACCGTTTCGAGCTGATTTTGCTTATGCTGATTGTCTGCGCGCTGGTGTCACTCCGCTTCTATCTTTCCTGAATGTAGTACGCTGATTTTACTCCCCCTTTCCTCCCGTCCCGTCTATAGTTGTTGCTTAGGGTTTGAATAATCATTAATGCCCCACCAGAGTGTGATATGCATAAATTCGGTATTCTGCTATTGGGTTCGTTTTGCTTACTTTCTTTTTACAGCCATGCCGATGATGATGCTGCCGCAGCTGCTGAGATCAAGACGCTGTTTTTTAACCATGATGACCGGGTCCGGGTAAGTAATCCGACCCAGTCACCATGGGATGCTATTGGCCAGTTGGAGACCGCCAGCGGCAATCTCTGCACCGCCACGCTGATCTCTCCGCATCTGGCGTTAACCGCCGGACACTGCCTGCTGACGCCGCCCCGAGGCAAGGCCGATAAAGCCGTAGCGCTGCGCTTTGTGGCGCAGAACGGCAGCTGGCGCTATGAGATACACGGTATTGAGGGACGGGTTGAGTCAACGCTTGGTAAGCGCCTGAAACCCGACGGTGAGGGGTGGATCGTGCCGCCCGCCGCCGCACCGTGGGATTTTGGTCTGATTGTGCTGCGCTATCCCCCGTCGGGCATTACGCCTCTGCCGCTATTTGAAGGCGATCGCGATGCGCTCACCGCTGCACTTAAAGTTGCCGACCGTAAGGTGACGCAGTCCGGCTATCCTCAGGATCATCTGGACGATCTCTATAGCCATCAAAACTGCGTGGTGACCGGCTGGGCGCAGGATAGCGTGCTCTCCCACCAGTGCGATACGCTGCCTGGCGATAGCGGCTCTCCGCTGATGCTCAAAACCGAAGACGGCTGGCGGCTGATTGCCGTGCAAAGCTCCGCGCCGGGAGCAAAAGATCGCTGGCGCGCCGATAACCGGGCCATTGCTATCACCGGCTTTCGCGATCGGCTCGACGCCCTGGCGCAGGCGCAGTAGCTAACCCTGGCGGCGCTGACGGTGCTGCCGTAGCGCGTCAATGGGCATCGGCACGCTAAAGAAGAACCCCTGAAGCCGATCGCAACCGGCGAGGCGCAGGAGTTTCATCTGCTTCTCGTTCTCGACCCCTTCAGCAACCACCGCCATACCCGCTGGCTGCGAGCATTAACAATTGGCTGATACCAGACGTCAAATTCGTTGCGTATCAGGTCATCGCGAACCCAGAGAGAACCGCGATGGTCCGGTCGATTGGGGCGCGCCAGTGGTTAAAAAACTGCTTTAAAGGCATAAAGAAGCCCGCTTAAGCGGGCTTCTTATCAACTAATCAACTAATCAACTTCAAATCGGCTTTACGGTGCTGCTTCTGCTCATCGTAAAAGTTCTCGTGCGAACCTACGCTAAGCAAGTAAAGCTCTATCTTAACCTCAATCCAGGTATAGCCTAACAGCGTAAGCTGACCATTGAGGCGGAACTTATGTACCCACAGGTGAGACAGATCGCCCTTTTTGCGTTCCCCGATCTCCGGGTTAGCGATGATGCGGTCAACCTCGTCCTCGACTTCTTCCTGAAGTGCTTCAGGCAATTTATCTAGCGCCTTTTCAAACCTGCGGGTCTGGTACACGTCAATCTGTGACTGATTTTCTTCTTGTCCTTCGTTCATACCGGGAAACCTTATTGTTAGCGACTTCTGCTTGCGCTATTAAGATTTCTTGGATGAAGCTAAACGGCAGATCCGGATTATCTTCAGCAATGCGGCCAATCTTGGCCCAATGCTCGATTTGCTTCGGAATGCTGCGGCTAGCCGCATCTGCGTATACCTTAACGTCGCTCACGAAGTCATCATCTAATCTGATGCTCGTAGCCATCGGTTATGTCCTTTGCCCTTTTGGGCTTTAATTATAGTGGTGCTCGTCCCCGCAACGTTTGGCCTTGTGTAGAAGCCAATCGGTAGCAATCGCCAGCTTGAATGCAAATAGTCAAAGCGTCAAAAATCAAGCCAATCCAAGTATGCGACAATTTGTCGCTATATGCAACGTTTTAGCGCAAATAAAAAACCGCCATTTCTGGCGGCCTCTAACATACTTCCCATCTCTCTTGTTTGCTTTCTTGCTTAGTTCGCCAGGGCTACGACATCATCATTAGCAGCGAAAAGGCTTTGGTGCAGCGGATGGGCGTGACGCTAGCTGGCTTTGAACGGATCTTTATGATCGTCCTCACTGTCATCCCGTTTACGGGGAAGCTCGCCCTGCTTGGCAGGGTTGTCCTTAACCGGCTTGGTCTCTTCAGCTTTCAGGGGGGAAGCGTATTTGTCCGTCATTATGGTCTCCTGTTATTACCACACCTGAAGTTTAGTCAACGATTCATCATCCGGGTAACAGAATCTAAGGCAGCGATGAAGCACGGTTTCCGCCTCTACCGCGTACCGGACGAATAAGCGTATAGCCCAGCGCAACAAACTCACGGTTATCGATAGACCTTGCACCCCGCTGTTGCCCTTGCCACAGCCCCGTTAATGCATTAAACGCAAGCTGTATCTCGCCCTCAGGGGTATTAACGATATATTTTCCGCTCGGTAAATAACCACACGAATAACGTATTCTGCGCATCGGCGGCGCATTGACGGCGTATTCAATTTTACGAAAGCCGGTAGAGGCCGTGCTGAAAAAATAAAACGGCAGGCTGGTTATTTTTAAATCACCTACGTCAGCGATAATTTCACCATCGCGAAGCAGCGTTAATGCTTTCAAAACCAGATTAACTGAATGGGATCCCAGGTAGTTGGGATATTCAGCCTTAAAATAGACAAAATTCATGTATGCCCCTACGACCACTCTTAGCTACCGCGTTAAATCAAGATTAGCAATGAAAACGCAGCCGCAACTATTTTTATCAAACAGGTTTTATCAAATAGTAGAGACGATCGGGCGGGGGTTTCCGCAGCAGCCAAAGAAATACGCGCTACTGCGGCTGGAAAGTGGAGCAGGCTTAGGCAACTTTTTCCGCTACAGGACTTTCACACTGGCGCAGACTGAGCTGCAGATCGTAAATCAGACTTTTTACCATTTCTGGTGATAGCTGGAAGAACTGTGAATCAAACGTGCTGGCCCCCGCTGCATGCGGAGAGGCGCTAAAGCCGAATTGAACCACCACACCGTTATGATCCTCCACCGGGCCTACCTGCCAGCCAATGACTGGAAACGCAGGAAATACGGGCTCTTTGCTCATCCTAAATCTCCTTATAAACGTGATGCATAATGTAACCTTTGCAGCCAATCTCGTCAGCGCGGCTTAAGATTCATCTTAAACTCACCAGCGGAATTTTCAGTTTAGCTTACCGTCAGGCAGACACAAGCCGACCCTAAGAATTAAGGGCTATAACCTTGTAACCAGGAGCATTCTGAAGCATTTCCTGCATGACGTTAACAGTACTTTCGTATGATTTGCACTTTCCCGCATTTTATTTAGCACAGACTTAACTGAATACCAGAAAATTACGCGAAATAGTCAAAATTCAATCAGGTAGCATAATTTCAACGTAAAAATAACGTACCAGGTAAAGTTTTTAAAGTATCAGCATAATTTTTAAAAAAAATAGCGGATCGGCGTATTGCTGTCTACGGTTATTACTGGTTCATTCAAACGAGACGGATAATTATGACGACACAAGATAACAACCTGCCACACTATCCACGCCCTCCTTTTGTAGAGCAAACTCAAAAAGTGCCGGGGCTTGCGTCAGAAATGAAGCCGATCCCCGATCATGGTGAAACCAGCTATACCGGTTCGGGCCGGCTGGCAGGGAAAAAAGCGCTTATCACCGGCGGCGACTCCGGTATTGGGCGCGCCGTCGCTATTGCCTATGCCCGTGAAGGCGCAGACGTCGCGATTAACTACCTGCCGGAAGAGGAGTCTGATGCCGAAGCGGTGATTGCCTTAATTAAGGCAGAAGGTCGCAACGCCGTCGCCCTGCCCGGCGATATTCGCTCAGAAACCTTCTGTCAGCAGCTGGTGGTTGAGGCCATCAATAAACTCGGCGGATTGGATATTCTGGTTAACAACGCTGGTCACCAGCAGTTCTGCGAATCTATCGAGACGCTGACCACCGAAGCCTTTGACGAGACCTTTAAGACTAACGTCTATGCGCCATTCTGGATCACCAAGGCAGCTGTCCCGCATCTGAAAGAGGGCGCGGTAATCATTAATACCTCCTCCGTGCAGGCTTTCCAGCCGAGCGACATTCTGCTGGACTACGCCCAGACCAAAGCCTGTAACGTAGCGTTTACCAAAGCGCTCGCGAAGCAGCTGGGTCCGAAGGGTATCCGCGTCAACGCCGTTGCCCCCGGCCCCTACTGGACGCCGTTGCAGGTGAGTGGCGGACAGCCGCAGGAGAAAGTGAAAGCTTTCGGTGAAACGGCTCCGCTTGCCCGTCCGGGTCAGCCTGTCGAGATTGCCCCGCTCTATGTCCTGTTTGCCTCTGACGAAAGCTCCTTCTCGTCTGGCCAGGTTTGGTGCTCCGACGGCGGCACCGGTACCGTGTAATGTGCAGGCAGGCCCCGCCTGCCTTACTGATTTTTGCAGGATAAGCATTAATGAAGAATCAGCCTTTACCCCGAACCGAACGTATCGACGGCTATGCTGGCCTTGGCGACTATGCCGCCATTGGCGATGGTCGTTCGGTAGCGTTGATTGCGCCTGATGGTGCCATCGACTGGTGGTGCGCGCCGAACATGGACTCGCCGCCGCTGTTCGATCGCATTCTTGATGCGCAGTTTGGGGGCTATTTTCAGATCGAGCCGATCGATGACTACTGCATGCAGCGGCAGTATCGGGAAAACAGCAACGTGCTGGAGACCTGTTACACCACCAAAACGGGCAAAGTCAGATTTACCGAGTCCCTCAACAGTAACAATGCGGGTCGTCTGCCCTGGTGTGAACTGGCTCGACGCATAGAGGGATTAGAGGGCGAGGTGACGCTAAAGCTGGTCTTTGTGCCTGGCACTGCCGCCTATACGCGCTCCTCCTGGATAGGCGAATCAGCACGCGGCCAGATTGTCCACGTGGGCGATCTGATGGCGATGCTGCGCACTACCGCTGATATTGAGATTACCCTTGTTGATGACAAGGTGATTGAAGGCACCTTCACCGCTAAGGCGGGTTCCCGTTCGCTGGTGGCGCTACTGGTGAGCGACAACGAACCGCTGGCGGTGCCGCCGCTGGAGAAAATCGACGAGCGTATCGACGTCAGTGATAAAAACTGGGCGTCATGGGCGGAACACCTTAGCTATGAAGGCGTACATAAACAGCACGTAGTTCGCTCAGCGCTGGCGCTGAAATTTCTGCTCTACTCGCCTACCGGCGCGCTGGCCGCGGCGCCGACCACGTCTCTTCCGGAGGGAATTGGCGGCGAGAAGAACTACGACTACCGCTACGCCTGGATCCGCGATGCCTGCCTGATCATTCGTGCTTTTGCCTTTATCGGCGCGCTTGAGGAGTGTAAAGCGGCGTTCTCGTGGCTGACCCATACCATCGTGCGTCATGAGGGCAAGCTGCGCGCCTGCTATACCCTCGATGGCGACGTAGTGCCAAATGAAACCTATTTGCCGCTAGATGGCTATAAGGGGTCAAAACCGGTACGGGTGGGTAATAACGCCCAGAGCCAGCAGCAGCTCAGTATGTATGGCGATATGCTGGATACTGCCCTGCTGTTTGTTCACGCCGGACATATTCTGGATCTTACTACCGCCCGTCTGCTGGCCTCGCTGGCGAATGAGTGTGCGGATACCTGGCGCCAGGATGACTGCGGTATCTGGGAGCTTCCGGAACGGCGCCACTATACTCACTCTAAAATGGCCTGCTGGGTCACGCTGGATATTGCCGTCCGGCTGGCGGAAGACGGCCATATTGAAAAAACCTGGGTTAATCGCTGGACGCGCGAGCGGGACCGAATCAGCGACTGGATTGAAACCCACTGCTGGTCAGAAGAGAAGCAGGCCTACACCTTCTATGCGGGTAGCGACCATCTGGACGCCGCTATGTGCCTGGCCTGGTACTACGGCAAGAAGGTTAGCCCGGAACGCATGAAATCGACCTATCACGCCATGTACGAAGAGCTGGGACACCATTCACCGATGCTCTATCGCTACAGCGAAGTCGAGAAAGAGGAGAGCACCTTTGTAGCCTGCTCGTTCTGGCTGGTTGAGGCATGGGCGCGACTGGGCGACACGGCTAAGGCCTCAGAGTATATGGATACCATTCTCGACAGCCTGTGCGACAAAGGTAACGTCGAGAACTTTAACGAGATGTTTGACGTGCGCACCGGCGAGTGGCGCGGCAATGTCCCACAGGGACTGAGCCATCTGTCACTGATCTGCGCTGCCGACGCGCTGTCACGCTTCCGTGACGGTGAAAAACAGTGGCACGTCTGACGAATTCGACCAAGGCTTCTATACTTCAGAGCGTAAGTGCTCTGTTAAATCCACTGAAGAGAGCAATAAATTATTAGATCTTACGAGGAGTGATTAACGATGGCGACTAACTATACCGAACACTATCATGACTGGTTACGCGACGCTCATGCGATGGAGAAACAGGCCGAGTCCATGCTGGAGAAGATGGCAGGCCGTCTGGAGCACTACCCCGATCTGCGGGCGCGTATCGTGCAGCATATTGAAGAGACGCGTCAGCAGCAGAAGCTGGTTGATCAGGTTCTGGCCCGCAACAACATCTCTACCTCAACGCTGAAAGATGCGATGGGTAAACTCTCTGCGATGGGTCAGGCCATCGGCGGCATGATGACGCCGGATGAAGTGGTTAAGGGCGCAATCAGCGGCTACGTCTTCGAGCACTTTGAAATTGCCTGCTACACCTCGCTGATCAGCGCAGCCGAGCTGGCTGGTGACCATGAAGGCGCGGCAATTTTTGCCCAGATCCGTGAGCAGGAAATTGCGATGGCCGACTGGTGCCAGACCCACCTGCCAGATGTAACCGAGCAGTTCCTGTCACGCTCGGCTCAGCCGCATACTGAAGCAAAACGCTAATCCTGCCCGGCCTCCTGCCCGTTTCGCTCTGAAGCGGGCAGTTTCCCCTTCTACGCGCATTTTCGCTAATTTTTGCCGCCTGATGCAGGCATCAAATATAATATACTTGTATTAGTTAAGCCGCGTAATTAATTAAATCGCTTATATTTTACCGCACGTAAATATAAGTAAAAATAGCTACAATAATATTTACTGATGCTTAACGACTGCGTTTAGCATGCCGTTCCCAATTATCCAGTTTGGCCTGAGCAGATTTGCGTAGCGCAATATAACAGGCCCCGCTTCCCCCATGATGCGGCAGCGCCTGACAAAATGCCTGCACGTCCTCAAACTCGGGTAGCCAACGGGCAAGATAGCTACGCACAATATTAGCGTGCGATTTATCTTCGCGCCCTTTGCCATGAATAATGAGTAAATTGCGCAGGTTATCCTGCCTTGCCTGGTGCAGGAAACTAAACAGCATCTGGCGGCACTGCTCTACCGGCTGCTTCAACAGGTTCAGGCTTGCCTGCTGGCTGTACTTGCCGAGGCGTAGCTTATCCAGGACGCCGCTCTGTAACCCCTCACGACGAAACTCAAGCGGCACTGCCAGCGGCACGACCTCAAGGAAATCAGTCGTCAGAAAATTTTCCTGCTGCAACAGATCGATACGCGGTGGCGTGCGCGTATTACGGCTGGGTTGCCAGTGTACGTCGGCACAGCGTTTCAGGGGTTGGACATCCTCCATGGCGTCAAGAAATAGCGATTTGTCGTCAAGGTTCATGCTCGCTCCTCGTGTAACGTTTGACAGCACAGGCGCTACTATAGCCACCTGTGCGACAGGTCTCAACGATGTTGATTAATTTCTTGAACATTCCTGAAAGGAGACGTAATCAGCAAAATGTACTCGGGTTTAAGTACATTAACCGCTCCTTAACTAATACCACAATTACAGTAAACAAAATGATTTAACTTAATCCGCTGACAAACTTCTTACTCATTTTTACTGGAATTAGTATTAAAGATGTCTATACTAAAATAAACCCGCACAAGGAATAGTTGCGTTAAAATAAGGTAAGGATGCACTGCTGTGTGTACTGTAGAGTCTGGCGGATGTCGGCAGGCTCTATTTTTTTACGCCAAAAACGGTAAGATAATATCCTATATTGCCATGCTGCATGTTCAGGATCCCCCATGTTAACCCTGCTGGAAGACAAAATTGATACCCCCCTTGGTCCACTCTGGGTCATCTGCGATGAACAGTACCGCCTGCGCGCCGTCGAGTGGGAAGAGCACGCCGACCGTATGGAGCTGCTGCTTAACGTTCACTATCGTAAGCCAGGCTATCGCCGGGTAGCGACGACTAACCCCGGCGGATTAAGCGATAAACTTCACGACTACTTTGCTGGCAACCTTAGCGTGATAGAGGACCTGCCGACCGAAACCGCAGGCACCCCTTTTCAGCGCGAGGTATGGAAAGCGCTGCGTGAGATCCCCTGCGGCCAGGTTATTCACTACGGTCAGCTGGCTGACCTGCTGGGGCGGGCCGGTGCAGCGCGGGCGGTCGGCGCAGCAAATGGCTCTAATCCGGTAAGCATTGTTGTCCCCTGCCATCGGGTCATCGGGCGCAACGGTACCCTGACCGGCTATGCGGGCGGCGTGCCGCGCAAAGAGTGGCTTTTGCGTCATGAGGGTTATCTTTTACTGTGAAAAAAGAGGCCGTTTTGTGCCTTTTTACGGGCGATTATTCGCTAAACCCCTAATCAAACTAAGGAATTTCAATGAGTTAAACTTATTGATTTTCCAATGATTCCAATAATCGCTGTTTGACGTTTAACCAGGCTTACGTGGTCAGCAAAAAGATGTTAAAATTGACCAATATCAATTACGGCCTGAGCAGACTTATGATCCCGGAAAAGCGAATTATACGACGCATTCAATCTGGCGGTTGTGCTATCCATTGCCAGGATTGCAGCATCAGCCAGCTTTGTATCCCGTTTACTCTCAATGAACATGAGCTGGACCAGCTTGATAACATCATCGAGCGCAAAAAACCGATTCAGAAAGGACAAACGCTGTTTAAAGCGGGCGACGAACTGAAATCGCTCTATGCGATCCGCTCCGGTACCATTAAGAGCTACACCATTACCGAACAGGGCGATGAGCAGATCACCGGTTTCCATCTGGCGGGTGACCTGGTAGGCTTCGACGCTATC
This sequence comes from Pseudescherichia sp., assembly GCF_031998825.1. GTDB lineage: Bacteria > Pseudomonadota > Gammaproteobacteria > Enterobacterales > Enterobacteriaceae > Pseudescherichia. Next base: position 2,240 of record NZ_DAMACX010000006.1, on the reverse strand, counting down.
GGTACCGGTCAACATCCGAGCTTTGCTCAGGCGCTTGAGACCTCAATGGTCTGCGAAATTCCGTTTGAGACCCTGGACGATCTCTCCGGTAAGATGCCCAACCTGCGCCAGCAGATGATGCGTCTGATGAGCGGCGAAATCAAAGGCGATCAGGATATGATCCTGCTGCTGTCCAAGAAAAATGCGGAAGAGCGCCTGGCGGCCTTTATCTATAACCTCTCCCGCCGTTTTGCCCAGCGCGGTTTTTCACCTCGTGAGTTCCGCCTGACCATGACCCGTGGCGATATCGGTAACTACCTGGGCCTGACGGTAGAGACCATCAGCCGCCTGCTGGGACGTTTCCAGAAAAGCGGCATGCTGGCGGTAAAAGGTAAGTACATCACCATCGAAAACGGCGATATTCTTGCCGAGCTTGCCGGCCACGCACGTAACGTCGCCTGACGTTTACGTCACCATTAAGCCCTTGCCAGACAGCAAAATAGTCCGATTTGTTGATCTGGCAAAGGTTCGCCTCTGTTTCATTCTGCACATATAGGTTACTCTTTTAATTACAGACTGCGGTGACAGATGTAAGGAGACCCTGTATGGCCATGTATCAAAATATGCTGGTTGCCATCGATCCCAATCAGGATGACCAGCCTGCGCTACGGCGCGCTGTATATTTGCATCAGAAGATTGGCGGCCGCATTAAAGCTTTTCTGCCGATCTATGACTTCTCATACGAGATGACCACCCTTCTGTCGCCCGACGAACGGACCGCCATGCGTCAGGGCGTCATCAGCCAGCGGAGCGCCTGGATCCGCGAGCAGGCAAAATTCTACCTCGATGCCGGGGTGCCTATTGATATCAAGGTGATCTGGCATAACCGCCCCTTCGAAGCCATTATTCAGGAAGTGTTAACCGGGCATCACGATCTGGTATTGAAGATGACCCACCAGCACGACAAGCTGGAATCGGTGATCTTTACCCCTACAGACTGGCATCTGCTGCGTAAGTGCCCCTGCCCGGTCTGGATGGTAAAAGACCAGCCGTGGCCCGAAGGCGGCAAAGCGCTGGTGGCGGTCAATCTGGCCAGCGAAGAGCCGTACCATAATGCGCTGAACGAGAAGCTGGTGCGTGAAACTATCCAGCTGGCCGAACAGGTAAACCATACGGAAGTCCATCTGATCGGCGCTTACCCTGTGACCCCGATTAATATTGCTATCGAGCTGCCGGAGTTTGATCCTACCGTCTACAACGATGCCATCCGCGGTCAACACCTGCTGGCGATGAAAGCTCTGCGGCAGAAGTTTGGTATTTCAGAGAAGCTGACCCACGTCGAAAAAGGGTTGCCTGAAGAGGTGATCCCTGACCTGACAGAGCATCTGCAGGCAGGCGTGGTGGTGCTGGGAACGGTCGGACGTACCGGCCTCTCCGCCGCGTTTCTGGGCAATACCGCCGAGCAGGTTATCGATCACCTGCGCTGCGACCTGCTGGTTATCAAACCCGATGACTACCGGTCGCCGGTTGAAATTGACGATGACGAAGACGATTGAGTCGTTAATTGCATAAAAAAACCGCCATTACGGCGGTTTTTTGTTAAATGCGTCTCTTATAACGCTTTGAGGATCGCATCCACGCTCTGCTTGGCATCGCCAAACAGCATTTGGGTGTTCTCTTTGAAGAACAGCGGGTTCTGCACGCCAGCGTAGCCGGTGTTCATTGAGCGCTTAAACACAATCACGTTCTGCGCCTTCCACACTTCCAGAACCGGCATTCCGGCAATCGGGCTACGCGGATCGTCCAGCGCCGCCGGGTTGACGGTGTCGTTGGCACCAATGACCAGCACCGTATCGGTATCGGCGAAATCATCGTTGATCTCATCCATCTCCAGCACGATGTCGTACGGCACCTTCGCCTCCGCCAGCAGCACGTTCATGTGGCCCGGCAGACGTCCAGCAACCGGGTGAATACCGAAGCGCACCTTGATGCCACGAGCGCGCAGCTTCTCGGTGATCTCGGCAACCGGATACTGCGCCTGCGCCACCGCCATGCCGTAGCCAGGGGTAATGATGACCGAGTGTGAATTCTTCAGCAGGTCAGCAGTATCTTCTGCGTTGATCTCACGGTGCTCGCCCACCTCGTCCTCTTCACCGGTTGAGGAGCCGTCGGTACCAAAACCACCGGCGATCACGCTAACAAACGAACGGTTCATCGCCTTACACATGATGTACGAGAGGATGGCACCGCTCGACCCCACC
>NZ_DAMACX010000005.1:101733-149568 GCF_031998825.1 Pseudescherichia sp. | reverse complement strand
CACATTTTCCTCAGTGTATGAGTAAAATGTGTCAACGCTATTCAGGACGGGTCACTGCCAACAAAAAAGCCAGCAATTAAGCTGGCTTTTTTTATGCCTGACGCCGGGCATCAGCAGGCTTAGAAGTTGTAACCTGCCACCAGGTAACCACCCCAGCCGGTAGAGCGGACGTTGAAGTTGCCGCTGCCGAAGTTCAGGCTGGCATCGTCGTTCCACTGGCCACCGTTGTGCCAGTAACGCGCCACCACTGAGTAGTGCCAGTGATCGTAGTTCAGGGCCAGAATGTGGCTGGAGGCGATAGAGTCGTTGGTACGTGCCTGCTTGCCGTTCAGATCGCGGAAATCTTTGTCGCCCAGATCGGAGCCCCAGTCAAAGTTGGTGAAGCCGATATAGCTCAGCTGGCCGCCCCACAGCTGGGTGATCGGCACAAAGTATTTCACCTTGAAGCGGTAGCCATCCCACTCGTTCTCGTTTGCTGCTTCGTAGTTCTGCCACTGGTATTTGGCATAGACGTTCAGGGAGAGGCTCATTGGCAGGCCGGTATCGATATCCGTACCCAGACCCATGTACCAGGTGCTCTGGCGGCCCGCTTTGTTGCGGCCCATGTCGTAGATGTAGTTGTTCGCGAAGTACCACTCTTTGAACGGACCAAACGCCAGGCTGGTGTCGGTCAGCTTGTCGATAGAGAAGCGCGGTTCAATCTCCATAAACAGCGGGGAGCCGTGGTTCCAGATACCCTGCGCGGTGCTGTTACCGCCGAAGAATACCGGCGCATCCATGTAGCCATAGAAGTCAAACCAGTCCTTCTTAGCGAACGCTTCGTACTCCAGGTAGGTATCGTTACGAATAGTTGGTCCGAAGCGGGTGTGGTAGCTGCCTACCACATTCACGCTCTGATGCCACCAGTCGGAGACGAACTCGCTGTTGCTGGTTTCGGCCGCATTAACGGCGAAGGAAGAAGAGAGCGCGAGAGCCGCACCGGCGACGAATAATGTTTTTTTCATATGTATGCCACTGTTTAAAGTCCCTTACGGGATCGAAAGGACACGATTAACGCGTTTCTAAATGTTTCGTGTTTCTGCGGGCCTATTATAAGTTCCACTGCTCACAAAAATCTGTCTTGTTTCACATATCTATCATTTACGTAATCGATTGCGTTCACGTTTGCGTAGATAAAACGTGGCGATTGTACTGGCATTCCGGGTTATTGCCAATATTGGGTGTTTGTAAGCGGGGGTAAAAAGGCGTGATAAAAGTGAAGGGCGACGCAGCGCCCTTAAAGAGAGGTAAGCGAAACCCTATTGCACAGAGGCTGGCTGAATATCATGGATACGGATAAAACCGAGCTGCTCAGGCGTGATGCCGTTGAGCTGTAACGGGACGCTGACGTCGCTCGGTGCAAGGGTGCTGGCCGGAGCGCTGATCAGCTGGTTCTGCACGTTAACTTCCTGATAGTTCTCCGTCGTACCCTGAATCTGTCCCCACTCGACGGTGCCGCTAAAGGCTGGCAGCGGCGTATTCGACTCACCCTGAATGAGCAGCGTCAGGCGCGTTCCGCCTGCGTTAGGGGCGATATCCTTCAACGACATGCGCAGCATACCGAGCTGGCTGTTTAGCCGCGCCGGGGTATTCGCCCCTGGCAGCAGATAGACGCCGCTATCAGACTTCGCGTTCAGGCTGTTCTGCTGGGTGATTTTCACCGTCTCCTGGTTGAGCTTGCTCATCTCTTTGTTAAGCGTGCTCACGCTCTGGTGCAGCTGGCGCACTTCGCTCTGCTGGGCGCAGGCGCTAAGGGTAAACAGGCTCCCCAGCAGGGCGAGCTTCAGATAACGTCTTGTCATGCTAACGGTTTCCTTAAACGTTTTATTGCCTGTAAGGGTAGATCGTTCGGACGCGCTTGCCATCGATCCTTTATCCCAAAAGTGCTGATGCCTTTGTTGTCGCGGCATATCAGGTTAAAATAGATTTCAGTTAATATTATCTTCAGGACGCCGTATGCATTGCCCATTCTGTTTCGCCGTGGATACCAAAGTAATTGACTCTCGCCTGGTGGGCGAAGGCTCCTCCGTTCGCCGCCGCCGCCAGTGCCTGGTGTGCAACGAGCGCTTTACAACCTTCGAAGTGGCAGAGCTGGTGATGCCGCGCGTAGTGAAGAGCAACGAAGTCCGCGAGCCGTTTAACGAAGACAAACTACGCAGCGGCATGCTCAAAGCACTGGAGAAACGCCCGGTCAGCGCTGACGACGTCGAGATGGCCCTCAACCATATTAAATCCCAGCTGCGGGCCACCGGTGAACGTGAGATCCCCAGCAAGATGATTGGTAACCTGGTGATGGAGCAGCTCAAGAAGCTCGATAAAGTGGCCTATATCCGCTTTGCCTCCGTCTACCGCAGCTTTGAAGATATCCGCGAATTTGGCGAAGAGATCGCCCGCTTACAGGACTAGGCTTATGCAGGACGACAAGCAGGACGAGATCTACATGGCCCGCGCGCTGAAGCTGGCGCAGCGTGGGCGTTACACCACCCATCCTAATCCAAACGTCGGCTGCGTCATTGTGAAAAATGGCGAAATCGTCGGGGAGGGGTTTCACTTCCGCGCCGGGGAGCCACATGCCGAGGTGCACGCCCTGCGCATGGCGGGGGATCGCGCTCGTGGTGCCACTGCCTACGTGACGCTGGAGCCGTGCAGCCACCACGGCCGCACGCCGCCCTGCTGCGAAGCGTTGATTAATGCTGGCGTTGCCCGCGTGGTCGCGGCGATGCAGGATCCCAACCCGCAGGTGGCGGGACGGGGGCTGTACCGTCTCTCCCAGGAGGGAATCGAGGTCAGCCATGGCCTGATGATGAGCGAAGCGGAGCGGCTTAACCGCGGCTTCCTCAAGCGCATGCGCACCGGTTTCCCCTGGATTCAGCTCAAGCTTGGCGCATCGCTGGACGGGCGCACGGCGATGGCGAACGGCGAGAGCCAGTGGATCACCTCGCCTGAGGCGCGCCGGGACGTTCAGCGCCTGCGCGCCGAGAGCCACGCGATATTAACCAGCAGCGCTACGGTGCTGGCGGACGATCCGGCCCTGACCGTACGCTGGGGCGAGCTGGGTACCGATACCCAGGCGCGCTATTCCGAAGCCGATTTGCGTCAGCCGGTGCGTATCGTCGTCGACAGCCAGAATCGCGTGACGCCGGAGCAGCGCCTTGTTCAGCAGCCAGGCGAAACCTGGTTTGCCCGCACCCGCGCTGACGATCGCCACTGGCCGGACGGGGTGCGCCAGATTCTGGTTCCCGAACACAACGGCCATCTCGATCTGGTCTCGCTGATGATGCTGCTGGGACGCGAGCAGATTAACAGCATCTGGGTAGAGGCGGGCGCGCAGATGGCCGGCGCGCTGCTGCAGGCCGGGCTGGTGGACGAGCTGATCGTCTATCTGGCACCAAAGCTGTTAGGCAGCGAGGCGCGTGGTCTCTGCGTTCTGCCGGGGCTTGAGAGCCTGGCGGCCGCACCGCAGCTTAAATTCACTGAAATACGTCAGGTAGGCCCGGATCTGTGCCTGCATCTGACCCCCGCGTAGTGCGCTCGTAAAAGGGAAGCAGTGCGTAAAATAGTATGATAAAATCCGCCCCCCTGCGGGGGCTATATGAGAACCCTAAGGTAAGTTTATGAACATTATTGAAGCTACTGTTGCTGCCCCGGACGCTCGCGTCGCCATCACCATTGCGCGTTTCAACAACTTCATCAACGACAGCCTGCTGGAAGGTGCTATCGACGCCCTGAAGCGTATCGGCCAGGTTAAAGATGAAAACATCACCGTTGTTTGGGTTCCAGGTGCTTATGAGCTGCCTCTGGCGGCGGGCGCGCTGGCAAAAGCCGGTAAATACGATGCGATTATTGCGCTCGGCACGGTGATCCGTGGCGGTACGGCACACTTTGAATACGTGGCGGGCGGCGCAAGCAACGGCCTGGCGCACGTGGCTCAGGAGAGCGCCATTCCGGTAGCCTTTGGTGTGCTCACCACTGAAAGTATTGAACAAGCCATCGAACGCGCTGGCACGAAAGCGGGTAACAAGGGTGCTGAAGCAGCACTGACCGCGCTTGAAATGATTAATGTATTGAAAGCCATCCAAGGCTGATTTTTGTAAGGGGAATTCCGTGAAACCTGCTGCTCGTCGCCGCGCCCGTGAGTGCGCCGTCCAGGCGCTTTACTCCTGGCAGTTGTCCCAGAACGACATCGCCGATGTTGAATACCAGTTCCTGGCGGAACAGGATGTCAAAGACGTTGACATCGCTTACTTCCGCGAGCTGCTGTCCGGGGTGGCGACTAACAGCGCATATCTCGACGGCCTGATGAAGCCCTATCTGTCCCGCCTGCTTGAAGAGCTGGGCCAGGTTGAGAAAGCGGTACTGCGTATCGCGCTGTTCGAACTCTCCAAACGTGATGACGTGCCGTACAAGGTTGCCATCAACGAAGCCATTGAACTGGCGAAGACGTTTGGCGCAGAGGACAGCCACAAGTTTGTGAATGGCGTGCTGGATAAAGCCGCACCCGCGATCCGCCCCCACAAAAAGTAATCTCAAGGCCGGTACGGCGGAGCGCATTTGCCGCTTCGCCCGGCCTTACACATCTATTCTGCTGAGGCATAGCGTATGGCATGCGGCGAATTCTCCCTTATTGCCCGTTATTTTAACCGTGTCAGACGCGCGCGCCTGGATGTCGAAACCGGCATCGGCGATGACTGCGCACTGCTAAACATTCCGGAAAAACAGACGCTGGCAATCAGTACCGATACGCTGGTATCGGGCATTCACTTTCTGCCGGATATCGATCCTGCCGACCTGGCTTACAAAGCGCTGGCGGTTAACCTAAGCGATCTGGCAGCCATGGGCGCTGACCCGGCGTGGTTGACCCTTGCACTGACCCTGCCGGAGGTCGACGAACCCTGGCTGAAAGCGTTTAGCGACAGCCTGTTCGAGCAGCTTAGCTACTACGACATGCAGCTCATCGGCGGGGATACCACCCGCGGGCCGCTCTCCATGACGCTGGGTATTCACGGCTACGTTCCCGCAGGCCGGGCGCTGAAGCGTTCCGGCGCGAAGCCAGGAGACTGGATCTACGTCACCGGCACGCCGGGGGACAGCGCTGCCGGGCTGGCGCTCCTCCAGGATCGTTTGCAGGTAGACGATCCTAAAGATGCCGACTGGCTGGTTAAACGCCATCTGCGCCCGACGCCGCGTATATTGCATGGCCAGGCGCTGCGCGATCTGGCTAATTCCGCTATCGATCTCTCTGACGGGCTGATCTCCGACCTGGGGCACATTTTGCAGGCCAGCGAGTGCGGGGCGATTATCGACGTTGATGCATTGCCATACTCGGAGGCGCTGCGTCGCCACGTGGAGCCAGACCAGGCCCTACGCTGGGCGCTGGGCGGCGGCGAGGATTACGAGCTCTGCTTCACCGTACCCGAGCTTAACCGCGGCGCGCTGGAGGTGGCGATTGGCCAGCTTGGTATTCCCTATACCTGTATCGGGCAGATGAGCGCCGATGTCGATGGCATCAGCTTTACCCGCGAGGGCAGGGAAGTGACGTTTGACTGGAAAGGATATGACCATTTTGCCGCGCACTAAAGATATCGCTAAAAGCCGCCTGAATCTGCGCAACCCGTGGCACCTGCTGGCTACCGGGTTTGGCAGCGGCCTGAGTCCCGTGGTTCCTGGAACCATGGGCTCGCTGGCGGCGATCCCGTTCTGGTATCTGATGACCTTCCTGCCGTGGCAGCTCTACTCCATGGTGGTGATGCTCTCTATCTGTATTGGCGTCTATCTGTGTCACCAGACGGCAAAAGACATGGGCGTGCACGATCACGGCAGCATCGTCTGGGATGAGTTTATCGGCATGTGGATCACCCTGATGGCGCTGCCCACTAACGACTGGCAGTGGGTGGCCGCCGGGTTTGTGCTGTTCCGCATCTTTGATATGTGGAAGCCCTGGCCAATCCGCTGGTTTGACCGCAACGTGCATGGTGGGATGGGTATCATCGTCGATGATATCGTCGCCGGGATCGTGGCGGCGGGGATCCTCTACGTTCTCGGCCATCACTGGCCGATTGGTATCCTTTAGCCTCGTAAAATGCCGGATGGCGGCGGTAACGCCTTATCCGGCCTACGTGTTCCAGACTAACCGAACCTATTTGAATCCGACGACTGGATGCTGCCTGTACGGTGTCTCCAGCTCGGCAATTTGTTCCGGCGTCAGGGTGAGCTCAACCGCCTGGATCAGCTCCTCAAGCTGCTCTTCCCGCGAGGCGCCGATAATCGGTGCCGCCACGCCGGGTTTGCTCAGCAGCCAGGCAATCGCCACCTGCGCCCGGGTTGCACCGGTCTCTTCCGCTATCCCCGCCAGCCGCTCGGCAATCTGTGCGTCTCCGGCATCGCTCTCGTTATAGAGCGTTTTACCAAACTCGTCCGAGACCGAGCGGGCGGTGGTTTCCCCCCACGGGCGGGTCAGGCGACCGCGCGCCAGCGGACTCCACGGGATCGCCGCCACGCCCTCGCGGTAGCAGAGCGGCAGCATCTCGCGCTCTTCCTCACGGTAGATAAGGTTATAGTGGTTCTGCATGGTGACGAAGCGCGCCCAGCCGTTTTGATCCTGAAGCGCCAGCGCCTGAGCGAACTGTGAGGCGTGCATAGAAGATGCGCCGATGTAGCGCGCCTTACCGGCCTTCACGACCTCGTCCAGCGCCGCCAGCGTCTCTTCGATAGGGGTGTTGTAGTCCCAGCGGTGGATTTGCAGCAGGTCAACATACTCCATGCCCAGCCGGCGCAGGCTGTCATCAATGGAGCGCAGAATTTGCGGACGGGAGAGTCCTTCCGGCAGATCGCCAACCTGATGATAGACTTTGGTGGCGACCACAACCTCTTCGCGACGGGCGAAATCCTTCAGCGCCCGGCCGACGATCTCTTCGCTGCTGCCGTCGGAGTAGCTGTTTGCGGTGTCGAAAAAGTTGATGCCGCCTTCAAGGGCGTGCTTGATGATGAGACGGCTGCTCTCTTCCGGCAGGGTCCAGGCATGATTGCCCCGGTCCGGTTCGCCAAAGGTCATACAGCCAAGACAAAGACGGGAAACCTTAAGATCCGTTGTTCCTAACGTGTTGTATTGCATGGTTCCACTCCTGCATAAGGGTACAAGTACCCTTAAGCATAGCAGGAGCAGAACCGGAGGCTCAGGCGAGCCAGGTCTGAATTTTTGCGGTGATACCGGCGGCGTCGAGGCCCAGCTCGATCCGCGCCTCCTCCTGGGTGCCCTGCGGAATAAAGTAGTCCGGCAGGCCGAGGTTGAGAACCGGAACCGGTTTGCGCCTGGCCATCAGCACCTCATTCACGCCGCTGCCTGCGCCGCCGATAATGGCGTTCTCCTCCAGGGTGACCAGCGACGCGTGGGTCGCAGCCAGCTCGAGGATCAGCGCCTCATCGAGGGGCTTCACAAAACGCATATCCACCAGCGTGGCGTTCAGCGTCTCGGCGGCTTTTTCCGCCTCTGGCAGCAGGGTGCCGAAGTTGAGGATCGCAACCTCTTCACCCTGGCGTTTCACCACCCCTTTACCAATAGGCAGCTCGGCCAGCGGCTCGAGGGTCACGCCCACGGCGTTGCCGCGCGGGTAGCGGACGGCGCTCGGCCCTTCGCTGTAGTGGTAGCCGGTGTAGAGCATCTGGCGGCACTCGTTTTCGTCGCTCGGGGTCATGATCACCATCTCCGGCACGCAGCGCAGGAAGGAGATGTCAAACGCGCCCTGGTGCGTCTGCCCGTCTGCGCCGACAATTCCCGCCCGGTCAATAGCAAACAGCACCGGCAGCTTCTGGATCGCCACGTCGTGGATCACCTGGTCATAGGCGCGCTGCAGGAAGGTGGAGTAGATCGCCACCACCGGCTTGTAGCCGCCAATCGCCAGCCCGGCGGCAAAGGTCACCGCGTGCTGCTCAGCAATCGCTACGTCAAAGTACTGCTGCGGATATTTGCGGGAGAACTCCACCATGCCGGAGCCTTCGCGCATAGCAGGCGTAACCGCCATCAGCTTGTTATCTTTCGCCGCCGTCTCGCACAGCCAGTCGCCGAAAATTTTTGAGTAGGAGGGCATACCGCCGCTGCTTTTTGGCAGCGTGCCCTTGGCCGGATCGAATTTCGGTACGGCGTGGAAGGTGATCGGATCCTTTTCAGCTGGCTCGTAGCCGCGTCCTTTTTTGGTCATGATGTGCAGGAACTGTGGACCTTTCAGGCCGCGCATATTCTTCAGCGTCGTGACCAGGCCCAGCACGTCATGGCCATCAACCGGCCCGATGTAGTTAAAGCCCAGCTCTTCAAACAGCGTGCCGGGTACGACCATGCCCTTGATGTGCTCTTCGGTGCGTTTCAGCAGCTCTTTGATCGGCGGCACATTGGAGAAGACCCGCTTTCCGCCCTCGCGCAGGGTCGAGTAGAGCTTGCCCGAGAGCAGCTGCGCCAGGTGGTTGTTCAGCGCGCCGACGTTCTCGGAGATCGACATCTCGTTGTCGTTGAGGATCACCAGCATGTCCGGCTTGATATCACCGGCGTGGTTCATCGCCTCGAAGGCCATACCGGCGGTGATCGCGCCGTCACCAATCACGCAGACGGTGCGGCGTTGCTTGCCCTCTTTCTCCGCCGCTACCGCGATGCCAATTCCGGCGCTGATAGAGGTAGAGGAGTGGCCGACGCTCAGCACGTCATACTCGCTCTCGCCGCGCCACGGGAAGGGGTGCAGGCCGCCTTTCTGACGGATAGTATCGATGCGATCCCGACGACCGGTCAGGATTTTGTGCGGATAAGCCTGATGGCCGACGTCCCAGATAAGCTGATCGAACGGCGTATTGTAGACATAGTGCAGTGCCACGGTCAGCTCAACCGTGCCAAGCCCGGAGGCGAAGTGGCCGCTGGAGCGGCTCACGCTGTCGAGAAGATAGCGGCGCAGCTCGTCGCAAAGCTTCGGCAGGCTCTCTTTGGGCAGCAGGCGCAGATCCTGGGTGGCGTTAACCAGCGCCAGGGTCGGGTATTTGGCAGTATCAAAACTCATCAGAGACTCATTGTTGTTTATTTATCACGCTGAATTATAAAGTCGGCCAGCGCTTCAAGGGTCGAGGTGTCCAGAGAGTAGGCGGCCAGCTGCGCTAATGCGCTGCGGGCGTCGTCAATCAGGTCACGGGCTTTGGTCTGGGCTTGCTCAAGGCCCAGCAGTGCAGGATAGGTGCTTTTACCCAGTTGCTGATCGGCCCCCTGACGTTTGCCGAGAGTTGCAGTATCACCTACCACATCCAGAATGTCATCCTGTACCTGGAAGGCCAGACCGATAGATTCAGCATATCGATCGAGAATGGGCAGCACCTCGCGTCCTTTCTCACCTGCGCTTAATGCGCCCATGCGCACCGCCGCGCGGATCAGCGCGCCGGTTTTATGGCGGTGGATACGCTCCAGCTCAACAAGCTGAACCTGTTTGCCTTCGGCTTCCAGATCCAGCGCCTGTCCGCCACACATGCCTGCCACGCCGCTGGCCTGCGCCAGCTCGGCAACCATCGCCAGCCGATCGCGATCGGCAACTTCCGGCATTGGCGCATCGGCGAGGATAGAGAACGCCAGCGTCTGCAAAGCGTCCCCGGCCAGGATCGCGCTGGCCTCGCCATATTTAATATGGCAGGTGGGCTGGCCCCGGCGCAGATCGTCATCATCCATTGCCGGCAGATCGTCATGGATCAGGGAGTAGGCGTGAATGCACTCCACGGCGGCGGCAGGCGCATCCAGAGTTTGGGCGCTGACGCCAAACATGCTGCCGGTCGCATAGACCAAAAACGGCCGCAGGCGTTTGCCACCTAATAATGCGCCATAGTTCATAGCCTCAACCAGAGGAGTGTTCTGAAAGGGCAGGGGAGCGATGAAACGCCGTAGCGCGGCGTTGGCCTGTTCGACGCAGGTCTCTAATTGTTCTGTAAAATCCATATTACTCGGCGTCCGGGGTAAAGGGGGTGAGCGGGGCCTCTTCCTGTTCTGAGAGCAGGATCTGCACGCGCTGCTCCGCCTGCTGTAACTTAGTCTGCCCCTGGCGTGCCAGCTGCACGCCGCGTTCGAATTCGCTCAGCGCCTCTTCAAGGGGCAAATCGCCGCTCTCAAGACGGGTCACTATCTGTTCCAGCTCGGTAAGTGCCGTTTCAAAGCTGGCTGGTGCGTCGTTTTTCTTTGCCATAAGGATGTCTGACTCTCGTTTTATTCATCTGCGCTATGGTAGCGAAGTCGTGCCGCGTATTAAATAACGCGCAATGGTCATGCGGTGTGCAAGGTCGACCTCGATGGTGGTATACTTGCGCGCCTGGATGCAGCCGCGGTTAGGGGCTGCTGTATTAATCCCCCACAAGTCCACTATGCGACTTGCCAAAGAACCTTTGCCGCCATGAAGTTTATCATTAAATTGTTCCCGGAAATCACCATCAAAAGCCAATCCGTGCGTTTGCGCTTTATTAAAATTTTAACCGGAAACATTCGTAACGTTCTGAAGTACCATGACGAAGAGATTAAAGTCGTTCGTCACTGGGACCACGTGGAAGTTCGCACCAAAGACGAGACCCTGCGTCCTGCTATCCGCGATGCGCTGACCCGTATTCCCGGTATCCACCATATTCTGGAGGTAGAAGATGTCCCTTATACCTCCCTGCATGACATCTTCGAGAAAGCGTTGGCGCAGTATCGCGAGCAGTTAGAGGGTAAAACTTTCTGCGTGCGCGTGAAACGTCGCGGTAAACATGAGTTTAGCTCTATTGAGGTAGAACGCTACGTCGGTGGCGGCCTGAATCAGCACATTGAGAGCGCCCGCGTAAAATTGACCCACCCGGATTACACGGTACATCTGGAGATTGAAGACGATCGCCTGCTGCTGATCACCAACCGCTCGGAAGGCATCGGCGGTTTCCCTATCGGTACCCAGGAGGACGTCCTGTCGCTGATCTCCGGTGGCTTTGACTCCAGCGTCTCCAGCTATATGCTGATGCGCCGCGGCTGCCGCGTGCACTACTGCTTCTTTAACCTCGGCGGCGCGGCTCACGAGATCGGCGTGCGTCAGGTAGCCCACTACCTGTGGAACCGCTTCGGCAGCTCGCACCGGGTACGCTTTGTGGCGATCAACTTTGAGCCGGTGGTTGGTGAGATCCTCGAAAAAGTAGACGACGGCCAGATGGGCGTGGTGCTGAAGCGCATGATGGTGCGTGCCGCCTCGAAGGTCGCCGAGCGCTACGGCGTGCAGGCCCTGGTCACCGGCGAAGCGCTGGGCCAGGTCTCCAGCCAGACCCTGACCAACCTGCGCCTGATCGATAACGTCTCCGATACGCTGATCCTGCGTCCGCTGATCTCCCACGATAAAGAGCACATTATCGACGTGGCGCGGGCGATCGGTACAGAAGACTTCTCCCGTACCATGCCGGAGTACTGCGGCGTGATCTCCAAAAGCCCGACGGTAAAAGCGGTGAAGGCGAAGATCGAAGCCGAAGAGCAGAATTTCGACTTTGCGATCCTCGATCGGGTGGTGGAAGAGGCGACCAACGTCGACATCCGCGAGATCGCTCAGCAGGCCGAGCAGGAAGTGGTTGAGGTTGAGACCGTGACCGGCTTTGGCCCGAACGACGTCCTGCTGGATATTCGTTCCCCGGACGATCAGGAGAGCAATCCGCTGGTGGTCGAGGGAGTCGATGTGGTGACGCTGCCGTTCTACAAGCTGAGCACCAAGTTTGGCGATCTCGATCGCAACAAAACCTGGCTGCTGTGGTGTGAGCGTGGGGTGATGAGCCGCCTGCAGGCGCTCTACCTGCACGAGCAGGGCTTCACCAACGTGAAGGTGTACCGCCCATAAGAAAACGCCCGGCGAGCCTGCCGGGCCTACAAAGTGCATAATGTAGGCCGGGTCAGGCGAAGCCGCCACCCGGCGTTTTATTGCTTACGCTTCGTAAAAGTTATAGATCCCCGCCGCCATCACCAGCTGCGACGCTACCTCATGCGCTTTTTCGCGCCCGACCAGCAGGTCAATAATCTTCAGTGCAAAATCGATCGACGTTCCCGGTCCCTGGCTGGTGAGCAGATTCACTCGTGGATCCCAAACCACGCGCTTATCCTGCCACTGCTCCTCGGGGATGCGATCCTTCAGCGCCGGAAAGCCGGTCATGTTGCCGATAGGGAAGATATTGTGCGGTACCAGCACGGTGCCTGCTGCCGCGCAGATGGCAGCCACGATCCGGCCCGAGCGGTGAAACTGCTTTACCGTCTCGACCAGCAGGGAACTGTCACGAAAGCACTCCGCGCCTTTCACGCCGCCGGGCAGGACAATCACGTCATAGTCGCCGTCGGCAACCTCTACCAGCGGGGCGTCGGCCAGCAGCTTCACGCCGCGGGAGCAGGTCACGGTCAGATTGCCGTCGCTGGCGACGCTGGCGGTGGTGACCTTAATGCCGCCGCGGACCAGCAGGTCAATGGTGGTGACCGCTTCGGTCTCTTCGCTACCAGGGGCGAGGCATATCAGTGCCGATGCGCTCATACTCACTCTCCTTACGTTTAATCTGTTCATAGAGCCGGGTATTCTCCGGCACCGCAATGCCGTGCGCGCGGGCGCGTCGGAGCAGATAGCCGGTAATGTAATCCGCTTCGGTACGGCGCTGGGCGCGGACGTCCTGCAGCATGGATGAGATGTTTTCTGCTGTATTTTCAATAACCTGATTAACATAATAGAGCAGGTCATCCGCCGAGGTATGGTGTCCTTCGCGCTCCATCACCGCGGCAACCTCATTACAGATGGTCTCTGTCAGAGCCGGGTGCGCCAGAAGCTCGCCGTTAGGGCAGTTCCACAGGGCCGTCAGCGGGTTAATCACGCAGTTCACCGCCAGCTTACGCCACAGCTGTGGACGGATGGTGTTGTGCCAGGCAACGTCCGGCAATACCTCCTGCAACGTGTCCGCCAAATAGCTGTAGTCACCGTCCTGCTGCCGGGCAGGGCCGATATGCGTGGTGCCGCTGGCAACATGAATGATGATGTTGCCGTCCCGGCGGGCAGCGTGGGTAGTGATGCCCATTAGCAGCGGATGAGGGATGGTTTTTAACTCCTCCACCGTGCCCATGCCGTTGTGAATCAGCAGCACCGGCGTGGTAACAGGTAAAACTGAGGTCAGGCTTTTTACCGCATCGGAGACCTGCCACGCCTTGAGCGTCACCAACAGCAGATCGCTCTGGGCCAGGAAGTCGGGATCGTTTGCCGTCAGGGATTCGTTGAACACGCTGCCGTCTTCGTCGATGACGTTAACGCTGCAGTAGGGCTGGGGCACGCGTAGCCAGCCCTGCACCTCATGGCCACGCTTGCACAGTGCAGCCAGCCACAGTTGCCCCAATGCTCCGCATCCAAGCACGGTTATTTTCATTGTTCCTCCTCACCTGCAACAGCGCCAGGTGGCGATGCGTTAATTATAGCGCTGTCAGCTAAGCTTCTCGTTATGTCCGGTTGCGGGTATTATGCATCGCAACAAAAGTGAAAGGAGAAGAAAAGATGCCATCTTTCGATATTGTTTCTGAAGTTGATCTTCAGGAAGTGCGTAACGGCGTAGACAATGCCAGCCGTGAAGTGGAGTCACGCTTCGATTTTCGTGGCGTAGAGGCGTCGTTTGAGCTGAACGATGCCAATAAAACCATCAAGGTACTGAGCGAATCTGATTTCCAGGTTAACCAGCTGCTGGATATTCTGCGGGCCAAGCTGCTGAAGCGCGGCATTGAGGGCACCTCTCTCGATGTGCCGGAAGAGTTTGTGCACAGCGGTAAAACCTGGTTTGTGGAAGCCAAGCTGAAGCAGGGGATTGAGAGCGCGGTACAGAAGAAGATTGTGAAGCTCATCAAGGACAGCAAGCTGAAGGTGCAGGCGCAGATTCAGGGTGAGGAGATCCGCGTAACCGGTAAATCCCGCGACGATCTGCAGTCGGTAATGGCGCTGGTGCGCGGCGGTGACCTGGGGCAGCCGTTCCAGTTCAAAAACTTCCGCGATTAATAAAAATGCCCGGTTAGCCGGGCATTTTTTTAGGCTCTGAGCGCCTGCTCAACCTCAAAGCGATTTGTCACTTTGCTGTCGATTTTCACGTAGGCGCTGCGCTCTTCGGGAACGATCAGCACCTCGCTGACGCCTGCTTTGCTCTCCAGCTGCTGCTTAAGCGTATCGGTAATCACCACGTCGTCCGGGATCTCCACGCGCAGGCTGCTGACGTAGGGCGGCTCCTGCATGGTGCTGGCCACCAGCAGCCAAACGGTGGCCAGCAGCGCCCCCGCCAGGAATACCGTCTGGGAGTCGAACAGGCCATCAACCCAGCCCCCCAGCGAGCCGCCGATGGCGACGCCGATAAACTGGCTGGTGGAGTAGATGCCCATCGCCGTGCCCTTATAGCCAGCCGGCGCCTCTTTGCTGATCAGCGAGGGGAGGAGGGCTTCCATCAGGTTAAACGCCAGGAAGAAGAGCTGCACGCCTGCTACCAGCTCCCAGAAGTGCGGTCCGGCACCCCAGAGCACAATCTCGGCAATCAGCAGGACGATGACGCAGAAGATGAAGACCCGCTTCATATGGCGCTTCACTTCGGCGTAGATAATAAACGGCACCACACTGACGAAGGAGATAAGCATCGTAGCGAGGTAAATTTTCCAGTGCTCCGCTGCCGGGAAGCCGGCGGCCTCCATCTGCCCCGGCAGGGCAACGAAGGTGGACATCAGCAGGATATGCAGGCACATGATGCCGAAGTTGAGCTTCAGCAGCGGCGGGCTGGCGATCACTTTGCTGAAGCAGCCTTTTACCATCCCAGATTCACGGTTCAGCACGTGATTTTTACTGTCCGGAACCACCCACAGCGTCAGAATGATGCCCGCCGTGGCCAGGCCAGCAATCATCCAGAACAGGGCGTGCAGGCCCAGGCGATGGGTAATGATGGGGCCAAGCACCATGGCAATAGCAAAGGTGATGCCGAAGCTGACGCCAATAAAGGCCATCGCTTTGGTGCGGTTCTGTTCGCGGGTTAAATCTGAGAGCAGGGCCATAACCGCGGCGGCGATCGCCCCCGAGCCTTGCAGGGCGCGACCAAGAATAATGCCCCAGATCGAATCTGAGAGGGCGGCAACGATGCTGCCAATGACAAAAATCACCAGCCCGCCGACGATCAGCGGCTTACGGCCGATGCGATCCGAGAGCAGGCCGAAAGGGATCTGGAATACCGCCTGCGCCAGGCCATAGATGCCAATGGCGAAGCCGATCAGCGCTTCGCTTGCTCCCTGTAGCGCCATGCCATAGGTGGTCAGAACGGGGAGAACCATAAACATGCCGAGCATACGCAGCGAGAATACTGTCCCTAAACCCCAGGTGGCGCGTAGCTCGCCCGGCGTCATTTTATAGTCGTTCATTACTACCTCAATCAAAAAACCGGACACAGTATAGTGCAGGGGAGGGCGGGGCGGGTTATCCCGTGATGCGCAAAGCGTGGAATATAGTACATCAATGAGTTATTGATTTAATAAATAAAAAAGGGCGCCGTAGCACCCTTTTTGTAACATCTTTTTTAAATTACCAGACGTAGGTCAACAGGTTCTGTGAGTCCGGAACCATAAAGTCCACGGACATCATCACCGAAAGGGAGGTGATGGCGACGATAGAGAACACGAACAGCTTACGCGCCCATACTCTGTCATCTTCGACCTTATACCCCTTCAGCGCCATACCCAGCCACCAGACGCTAACGGCGGCAGCCACCACCAGATATTTGTATCCGGCGTAGCCACCCAGCGAGAGCATCAGAGTCGCTACGGCAAAGGCGATGATGTAGAGCGTTATGTGGTTCTTCGCAACCGAGATCCCTTTCACCACCGGCAGTACCGGGATGTTCGCCGCCTGATAATCCTTAAAGCGGAAAATCGCGATGGCGTAGGAGTGCGGCATCTGCCACAGGCTAAAGATAGCCAGCAGGATCAGTGCACCGCTGTCGAAATCACCGGTTACCGCGCAGTAGCCAATCACCGGCGGCGCAGCGCCGGAGAGAGAGCCAATCAGCGTGCCGTAGACGGAGTGGCGTTTCATGTACAGGCTATAGACGCCGACATAAACCACAAACCCCATCACCCCCAGCCAGCAGGCCAGTGGGTTAGCACCAAACCACAGCAGCATAAAGCCAGCAATACCCAACAAGGTGGCGTACACCAGCGAAATTTTCGGGGAAATCAGGCCTTTGACCAGCACCCGGTTCTTCGTACGCTCCATTTTACGGTCAATGTCACGGTCGATGTAGTTGTTAAATACACAACCCGATGCCACCACCAGCGACACCCCGATCAGCGTATAGGCGAAGAGGGGATAGTCGATGCTGCCCTTGGAGGCCAGCAGGAACCCCCCGATCACGGAGATCAGGTTGCCGAAAATGATGCCTGGTTTCGTTACTTGCAGGTATTGCTTAAACATCATACTCGCCGCTCTTAGTGAACCATCATGTTGTAATTCAGGTTCCACATAATCCAGATTGAGCCTACCACCAGAATGGCGATGATCAGCACGGTAAAGACAAAGGCCACCAGATTCCAACGCTCTTCAGAGGAGTTGTTCATGTGCAGGAAGCACACCAGGTGAACCAGAATCTGTACCACTGCCGTCACCAGCACGACGCCAAGAATGGTGCCGTGCGAGGCGGAGCCGTTCATCACCATCCAGAACGGGATAGCCGTCAGGATGATCGACAGGATAAAGCCTGTCATGTAGGTTTTTACGCTGCCGTGAGCGGCGCCGCTATGATCGGTAGAATGACTCATTACATCGCCCCCATCAGGTAAACTACAGAGAACACACAGATCCAGACCACGTCCAGGAAGTGCCAGAACATGCTCAGGCACATCAGACGGGTGCGGTTAGTGCTGGTCAGCCCGCGACGGGTAACCTGGAACATCAGGATCGCCATCCACACCAGACCAGAGGTCACGTGCAGGCCGTGGGTACCAACCAGGGCAAAGAAGCCTGACAGGAAGCCGCTACGATCCGGACCGAAGCCTTCAGCGATCAGGTGATGGAACTCATACAGCTCCATCCCGATAAAGCCCGCACCGAACAGGAAGGTCAGCGCCAGCCAGGAGATCACCTGGCTTTGACGACCGTTGTTCATGGCGATAATCGCCATGCCGTAGGTGATGGAGCTGAAGAGCAGCAGGGCAGTTTCAACCAGCACAAACGGCAGTTCGAAAATATCTTTCCCGCTCGGGCCACCTGCCGTGCCGTTCACCAGAACGGCATAGGTAGCAAACAGACATGCAAAGAGAATGCAGTCGCTCATCAGGTAGATCCAGAAGCCGAACACTTTGTTCGACCCTGCATCGTGGTGATGCTCATGCTCGTGGGCATGAGCGTTAGCGTGAGTTAGAGTCTCAGTTGACATTTTTCAGTCCTGCCTTGCTAATTTCGTCGAAGTGCTGGTTTTCCAGTTTTTCAACGGTGGCAACCGGTACGTAGTAATCCACGTCCTCATCAAAGCTTTTCACAATCCAGGTCACGATCATGCCGGCAAAGCCGAGGATCGCCATCCACCAGATATGCCAGATCATGGCAAAGCCGAAGATAAGGCTGAAAGCAGAGATAATCACACCCGCGCCGCTGTTTTTCGGCATATGAATCTCTTCATAGTGCGTAGGCTGGATGTACGCTTCGCCTTTGTCTTTCATTTCCCAGAATGCATCACGTTCATGAATGTGCGGCACGACGGCAAAGTTATAGAACGGCGGCGGAGAGGAGGTTGCCCACTCCAGCGTACGTGCACCCCATGGGTCACCCGTCAGGTCGCGGTTCTGGTCACGATCGCGCACAGAGGTGTAGATCTGCATAATGATGGAGAAGATACCGAGCGCAATCAGCAGCGCACCGATCTCAGCCACAATCATCAGCGGCTGGAACATCGGATCGATATTCTGGCTCACGCGACGAGTCATACCCATGAAGCCCATGGCGTACAGCGGCATAAAGGTCACGAAGAAGCCGATGATCCAGAACCAGAAGGCGCGTTTGCCCCAGGTCTCGTTCATGGTGTAACCAAAGGCTTTCGGCCACCAGTAGGTCAGGCCCGCGAAGCAACCGAATACCACACCACCGATGATAACGTTATGGAAGTGTGCAATCAGGAACAGGCTGTTGTGCAGAACAAAGTCCGCGCCCGGCACGGCCAGCAGTACCCCGGTCATCCCACCGATAGAGAAGGTGATGATGAAGCCGATGCTCCACAGCATGGCTGAGTGGAACACGATACGACCCTGGTACATGGTAAACAGCCAGTTGAAGATCTTCACCCCGGTCGGGATGGCGATAATCATCGTGGTGATACCAAAGAAGGCGTTAACGTTCGCGCCGCTGCCCATGGTAAAGAAGTGGTGCAGCCATACGATAAACGACAGAACGGTAATCGCGATGGTAGCCCATACCAGGGAGGTGTAACCAAACAGACGCTTTTTAGAGAACGTTGCAACCACTTCTGAGAACACGCCGAACACTGGCAGAACAAGAATGTACACTTCCGGATGGCCCCAGGCCCAAATCAGGTTGATGTACATCATCATGTTGCCGCCCATATCGTTGGTAAAGAAATGGGTGCCCAGATAACGGTCAAGCGTCAGCAGCGCGATGGTTACCGTCAGGATAGGGAAAGAGACGATAATCAGCACGTTAGTACAGAGTGACGCCCAGGTGAACACTGGCATTTTGAACATGGTCATGCCAGGGGCACGCATGCGCAGAATGGTCACAAAGAAGTTAATACCGGTCAGGGTTGTACCAATACCAGAGAGCTGGAGGCTCCAGATCCAGTAGTCAACGCCTACGCCAGGACTGTACTCAATGCCCGAGAGCGGCGGATAGGCCACCCAACCGGTCTGAGCAAACTCGCCCACGCCCAGAGAGATGTTAACCAGCACCACGCCCACAACGGTGAACCAGAAGCTCAGGTTGTTCAGGAACGGGAAGGCAACGTCACGGGCGCCGATTTGCAGCGGCACGACCAGGTTCATCAGGCCTACCACGAACGGCATCGCCACGAAGAAGATCATGATAACGCCGTGGGCGGTAAAGATCTGGTCGTAGTGGTGCGGTGGCAGGAACCCGGCTTCGCCCGACGAGACGAGCAGCTGCTGGGTACGCATCATGATGGCGTCAGCAAAACCACGCACCAGCATCACGATAGCAACGAGGATATACATAATCCCCAGGCGTTTGTGGTCCACGGAGGTGAGCCACTCATTCCACAGATATGACCACTTACCGAAGTAAGTGAGCGCTGCAACTAACGCCAGACCTCCGACGAGAATTGCTGCCACCGTAACCATGATAATCGGCTCATGGTACGGCACTGCATCCAGTGTAAGTTTTCCGAACATCGTATTATTCCTCGGCCCCTTAGTGAGAGGTTTCCGCGTGATTCATGTTCATGCCTTCCATGCCTTCATGCGAGTTCTGTTCGCCTTCAGCCTGAGTCACGTCCATGCTCTTCCCAGGTCCCATAAATTTGTTGATAACATCAACAAACAGATTGGGTTTAACGCTGGAGAAGTATTCGACTTTATTGTATTCGCTTGGTTTTGCCAGCAGGTTGTACGCGTCCATGTCATTCATGACTTTTGACGACTGCTTCGCTTTCGCCACCCACTGGTCGAAGGTCGCGGCATCCGGCGTTGCGATGGCTTTGAACTTCATGCCGGAGAAACCAGCACCACTGTAGTTAGCAGAAATACCATCGTAGGTACCCGCTTCGTTGGCGATCAGGTGCAGTTTGGTCTGCATCCCGGCCATCGCGTAGATCTGGCTACCCAGTCGCGGAATAAAGAAGGAGTTCATCACCGAGTTCGAGGTGATTTTGAATTCCACAGGCGTATTTGCCGGGAATGCAATCTCATTGACCGTTGCGATGCCCTGCTCCGGGTAAATAAAGAACCACTTCCAGTCCATTGCAATGACTTCGATGGTCACCGGCTTCGCATCGTGATCCAGCGGACGGCCTGGTTCGAGCGAGTGCGTGGTTTTCCATGTCAGTACCGCAAGGAAAATGATGATAAGGATGGGAATCGTCCAAACCACAGCTTCAACTTTGTTCGAGTGCGACCAGTTGGGGCTGTATTTGGCTTCCTTGTTCGACGCCCGGTACTTCCAGGCAAAACCGATAGCCATCACGATGGCGGGAATAACGACAATCAACATCAGCCCAAGAGCCGTCAGTATCAGTGAACGCTGTTCCAGTCCAATCTGTCCTTTTGGATCGAGAAGTGCAGAATCACAGCCGCTCAGTAACGCTGCGCCTGTGATTAATGACAACATTCCCAAAGTTTTATTGTATTTCCTGAGTCTCATTTAACGACCTCAATTCCACGGGGGTCTGGTGGCGTTTAAAGTGTGCGGGCATTTTACGGGAAGGTTACATTACTGTAAACATGCATGGCGCGCTGTCAGTAGGGTGTTACTGGGTTCTGCCGCGTATGTCACACACAATGCAACAATCTGTAAAATCTCACAATCGCCGCGTTCGGCCCCAAGGTTATAACCAAAACCGGCTCTGGTACTTATAGACCAGGGGAAATGGTATAACCAATCCTTTTTGTGAACATTTAATTAACATTAATTCAGCAATTATCAAACATTGCACGAAGCTTAATTTGATAACTATGCTGAATCATTAAAGCGTAGTCGCAAACCTATACCGCACAAAATAATTAAACAAAAAGAGAGATGAAGCCAGAATTAAACAAATATATCCTGAAATTAAATTCTTTAATTATTTTGCGAAATTATTACCTGTAGTAACTAACGGGTTATTTTTCCTGCGCCGTTTTGCGCAGGGCAAGGTAGTCCAACAGGCCGCCGTAAAGGATGCCCCCTACGGCCAGCAGTGCGCCCACATCCAGCAACAGCAGCGCGAAGTGCCATGAGGTCAAGCCGAGGGCGTTAAGCGTTATGACGCCCAGCCAGGCCGCCAGCAGCAGGCAGCCCACGGCCAGCGTGCGCAGCGCCATCCGGTAGGCGCCGGCGTAGCGGCTACGAGGGAGAAAACCGTCCGTGCGCTGGGTATAAGCCAGCGTCTCTTTACATACCAGCAGCAGAAGCAGTCCCGGCACGGCGGCGATCACCGAGAAGAGGTAAAACGTTGACCAGCCCCAGCTCTCAACAAACCACCCGGCGATAGGGCCAACGTAGACGCGGCCGATAGCGGAGAGGGCAGAGAGCAGGGCGAACTGGGTGGCGGAAAACGACTTATTGCACAGGGTCATCAGCAGGGCAACAAACGCCGCCGTCCCCATCCCGCCGCAGAGGTTCTCGAAGAAAACCGCGGCCGCCATGCTGTAGAGGTGCTTATCGGTCACCGACAGCAGCCAGTAGCCCGCGTTAGAGGCCCCCTGCAGGATGCCAAAGATCAGCAGGGCGCGAAACAGCGACAGGCGCTGCATCAGCACGCCGCCGTACAGCGCGCCGAGAATGGTTGCAATCAGCCCGAGAGTCTTATTCACTACGCCAACATCCCCGGCATCAAAGCCCACGCCGCGGATCAGAAAGGTGGTGGTGAGGCTCATGGCAAACGCGTCACCCAGCTTATAAAGGACGATAAGCAGCAGGATCAGCCAGGCGTTGTTGCGGCCAAAGAAGTCGCGCAGCGGCGCAACCACCGCCTGCTCCAGCGATTTGGGTACCGGCACGGCATCGTCCGGTTCGGGGGCAAGGAGGGTGGCAATAATGCACGGCAGCAGCAGGGCCGCCATCAGCCAGTACATCCCCTGCCAGCCCAGCCAGCGATCCGCCAGCCAGAGCGCCAGCCCGCCGGAGACCAGCATCCCGAGGCGGTAGCCCAGCACGCTGATGGCCGCGCCTGCACCGCGCTCTTCGGCGGGCAGCACGTCGGTCTTCCAGGCATCAAACACAATATCCTGCGAGGCGGAACAAAAGGCGATAATTACCGCCAGCCCGGCCATCCAGCGCAGCTGCGTGGTCGGCTCCAGAAAGCCCATCCCCGCAATGGCGACCAGCAGCAGGATCTGGGTAGTCAGCAGCCAGCCGCGACGGCGGCCAAAGAACGGCGGCGTATAGCGGTCCATCACCGGTGACCATAAAAACTTAAATACATAGGCCTGGCCCACCAGCGAAAAGAAGCCGATGGTTTTCAGGTCGATGTTTTCAACGGTCATCCACGCCTGAAGCGTGCCGGATGTCAGGGCAAGGGGGAGGCCAGAGGCAAAGCCAAGGATCAGCAGGATAGCTGACTTAGGCTGCTGGAAGATACGTAGATAGTGGTTGGGCATAGGAGACGGGCTGACCCGGCGCGAACCGGGTCAGCGGGCAGAATTAACGCGCGTTCTGCTTGATAAAGTCGTGGATGCTGGTGTCCTGAGACATGTCAGCAATGGTATCGGTCAGCACGCTGTTTACGCTGTCGGCGATGTTCTTATTCGACGCCTGCAGTGCACCTTCAACCGAGTAGTTTGCCCGGTAGTTTTTGGTCATCTTGTTGCCGTTCGGCGCGGTCGCGATGATAGCGATATCGGCCTTGGTGGCGATGTTATAGCGCACGTTGCCCTGGGAGACGTCAGCGTAGAGCTGGCTCACGATGATCTGCAGATTTACTGCGCCGTTCGGGCCAATCATGTAGCCGCGCGCGGTCATCTGTTTCTCCAGCACTTCCTGCAGCAGGAAACGCAGATCGCGGGAGGCGGTCAGGGTCACCAGCTGGTTGTCACGGGTCACTTTCGCCAGCGCCTGGTCCTGACGCTGATCGGCACCGTTGATGCTCACGGTCACGCCCATCAGGCTCGGATCCTGCTGCGGCAGGGTAATTTTCGGTGAGACATCAATGGTAGTAGGAGGCGTAGCACAGCCAGCCAGCATAAACAGAGCGACCAGCGGGAAAAGCACTTTTTTTAACATATAAGAGATCTCTGTGAATCTTAAGCTTATAAAGGAGTAATTCGCGCCATCATAACATTGCCAACGGCCGGGGCAACCCGGCAATGCATGTAAATTCATCGCCTTGTGCATTTTGTGCTCACAAACCGTTTTTAACCGCTCATAAAAGAGGTCTGAATGAGAATTTTCAGGGTGGGTTCATGCCTTTGAATGATAAAACGAGACGAACGCTAAATATTTGTTGTTTTCTTGTTATGGAAGCGGTAAAAGCGGCTAATATTTAAAGGGATGGGTTACATCTGAACGCTGTCTGAGGAGTCTTTTCATGATGATACGCGAACAAATAGAATCAAAATTAAGGGCAACGTTTGAACCCGCGTTCCTCGAAGTTGTTGATGAAAGCTACCGTCACAATGTTCCGGCCGGTTCCGAAAGCCATTTTAAGGTGGTGCTGGTAAGCGATCGCTTTGCAGGCGAACGTTTTCTTAACCGCCATCGCATGATCTACAGCACGTTGACGTCTGAACTTGCCACGACGGTACACGCGTTGGCCCTGCATACCTATACCCTGAAAGAGTGGGAAGGGCTGCAGGATACCCTCTTCGCGTCGCCGCCCTGTCGAGGTGCAGGCACCATTGCATAATAAATGAGGTTTGCAACAGCGAGAACTTTTCCAGTATGTTGCGTACAGAATATGTGAAAACGGCCTGCGGGCCGTTTTATTTTGTCTGAGTTTTGTTCGATGAGTCCAAAATTCAGACAAAAATTAGCCGTGAATTGTGAAAAAGGCCGCAACAGCGTGCAATAACCGTTCTCGACTCACAAAAGTGATGCCGCTATAATGCTGCGTCCTATTTTTTGAACGTCTTCGGGATGATTCTGGTGAAGGGAATGTGTATCTGATTCAAGAGAGCATCCCGGTTCTGCGCAGCCACCCATAGCGGTCTGCGGGTAGAGTTGACCGAGCACTCTGATTTTTTGAGGTAACAAGATGCAAGTTTCAGTTGAGACCACTCAGGGCCTTGGCCGCCGTGTAACGATCACTATCGCTGCTGACAGCATCGAGACCGCTGTAAAAAGCGAGCTGGTCAACGTAGCGAAAAAAGTTCGCATTGACGGCTTCCGTAAAGGCAAAGTACCGATGACCGTTGTTGCTCAGCGTTATGGCGCATCCGTACGCCAGGACGTGCTGGGTGAACTGATGAGCCGCAACTTCATTGATGCGATCATTCAGGAAAAAATCAATCCGGCCGGCGCACCGACCTACGTACCGGGCGAGTACAAGCTGGGTGAAGACTTCACCTACTCCGTAGACTTCGAAGTTTACCCGCAGGTTGAGCTGACTGGCCTGGAAGGTATCGAAGTTGAAAAACCGGTTGTTGAAGTGACCGATGCTGACGTTGACGGCATGCTGGACACCCTGCGCAAGCAGCAGGCGACCTGGAAAGACAAAGATGGCGCGGTGGATGCAGAAGATCGCGTAACCGTAGACTTCACCGGTTCCGTTGACGGCGAAGAGTTCGAAGGCGGTAAAGCCACTGACTTCGTGCTGGCGATGGGCCAGGGCCGTATGATCCCGGGCTTCGAAGACGGCATCAAAGGTCACAAAGCGGGCGAAGAGTTCACTATCGACGTGACCTTCCCGGAAGATTACCACGCTGAAAACCTGAAAGGTAAAGCGGCCAAGTTCGTCATCAACCTGAAAAAAGTTGAAGAGCGCGAGCTGCCAGAGCTGACCGAAGAGTTCATCAAACGTTTCGGCGTTGAAGATGGCTCCATCGACGGCCTGCGCGCTGAAGTGCGTAAGAACATGGATCGCGAGCTGAAAGGCGCGGTGCGTAACCGTGTTAAAACTCAGGCGATCGACGGTCTGGTAAAAGCGAACGAAATCGACGTGCCGGCTGCCCTGATCGACAGCGAAATCGACGTGCTGCGCCGTCAGGCTGCTCAGCGCTTCGGTGGCAACGAGAAACAGGCTCTGGAGCTGCCGCGTGAGCTGTTCGAAGAGCAGGCTAAACGTCGCGTTGTTGTGGGTCTGCTGCTGGGCGAAGTGATCCGTACCCATGAGCTGAAAGCAGATGAAGCACGCGTGAACGAGCTGATCGAAGAGATGGCTTCTGCTTACGAAGATCCGAAAGAAGTGGTTGAGTTCTACAGCAAGAACAAAGAGCTGATGGACAACATGCGCAACGTTGCGCTGGAAGAGCAGGCTGTTGAAGCCGTTCTGGCGAAAGCGAAAGTGACTGAAAAAGCCACTTCCTTCAACGAGCTGATGAACCAGCAAGCGTAAGTCACGTTTCCCGCCTTTATGCGGAAACGAAAGCCCGTCACCTGCTGGTGGCGGGTTTTTTTTTAACAATCCGCGGCGATCGGAAGAGTGCTAAAAGCACGTTTCAGTGTTAGCGTTAAGCCAAAAGATTGTTATGCTTGAAATAAGACGATGCCATCCCCATAACAGGGAGACTATCAGGAGCAACGCTTGCTGCAGATCCGTCCACGGTGGTCGTAGTCAGACCAGTCAGAGTCAAGTAGAATCGGGACAGCAGGTTTATTCATATTTATCCAGGAGACGGACATGTCATACAGCGGCGAACGAGATAACTTTGCACCCCATATGGCCCTGGTGCCAATGGTTATTGAGCAGACTTCACGCGGTGAGCGCTCATTCGATATCTACTCTCGTCTTCTTAAAGAGCGCGTCATTTTCATGACCGGCCAGGTCGAAGACCATATGGCAAACCTGATCGTGGCGCAGATGCTGTTTCTGGAAGCAGAAAACCCGGAAAAAGATATTTACCTGTATATTAACTCGCCGGGCGGGGTGATTACCGCCGGGATGTCAATATATGACACTATGCAGTTTATCAAGCCTGACGTCAGCACCATCTGTATGGGCCAGGCGGCGTCAATGGGCGCATTCCTGCTGACCGCAGGTGCAAAAGGCAAACGCTTCTGTCTGCCAAACTCACGCGTGATGATTCACCAGCCGCTGGGTGGCTATCAGGGCCAGGCAACGGATATCGAGATCCATGCGCGTGAAATTTTGAAAGTGAAGGGGCGCATGAATGAACTTATGGCACACCATACGGGTCAATCATTAGAGCAGATTGAGCGCGACACCGAGCGTGACCGCTTCCTCTCCGCCGCTGAAGCGGTAGAGTACGGGCTGGTTGACTCAATCTTGACCCATCGTAATTAATGCCCAGGCCGGACGAGTACCGCTATAATCATTGAGAGCGGCACGATGCTGTATAGCGTCTTGCGCCTGGAGTGGCATTTGCGTCGTCGTGTGCGGCACAAAAAACAGAAAAGAGGTTTTGACTCATGACAGATAAACGCAAAGATGGTTCGGGCAAACTGTTGTACTGCTCTTTTTGCGGCAAAAGCCAGCATGAAGTGCGTAAGCTAATTGCCGGGCCGTCCGTGTATATCTGCGACGAGTGTGTCGATCTTTGTAACGACATCATTCGCGAAGAGATTAAAGAAGTTGCACCGCATCGTGAGCGTAGTGCGCTGCCGACGCCGCACGAAATTCGCCATCACCTGGACGACTATGTTATCGGCCAAGAGCAGGCCAAAAAAGTGCTGGCCGTCGCGGTTTACAACCACTACAAACGTCTGCGTAACGGTGACAGCAGCAACGGCGTAGAGCTGGGTAAAAGTAACATTCTGCTGATCGGGCCAACCGGCTCCGGTAAAACGCTGCTGGCTGAAACGCTGGCGCGCCTGCTCGATGTGCCGTTTACCATGGCCGATGCTACCACGCTGACCGAAGCAGGCTACGTGGGCGAGGATGTCGAGAACATCATCCAGAAACTGCTGCAGAAGTGCGACTATGACGTACAGAAAGCGCAGCGCGGCATCGTCTACATTGACGAAATTGATAAAATTTCCCGTAAGTCCGATAACCCGTCGATTACCCGTGACGTCTCCGGTGAAGGCGTTCAGCAGGCACTGCTGAAGCTGATCGAAGGGACGGTGGCTGCCGTACCGCCGCAGGGTGGACGTAAGCATCCGCAGCAGGAGTTTTTGCAGGTTGATACCTCCAAAATCCTCTTTATCTGCGGTGGGGCCTTTGCTGGCCTGGACAAGGTGATCTCCCATCGTGTGGAAACCGGATCCGGTATCGGCTTTGGCGCAACGGTGAAAGGCAAGTCCGAGAAGGCGAAAGAGGGCGAGCTGCTGGCGCAGGTTGAACCAGAAGATCTGATCAAGTTCGGTCTGATCCCTGAGTTTATCGGCCGTCTGCCGGTCGTAGCGACGCTCAACGAGCTGAGCGAAGAAGCGCTGATCCAGATCCTGAAAGAGCCGAAAAACGCCCTGACCAAGCAGTATCAGGCGTTGTTCAATCTGGAAGGGGTTGATCTCGAGTTCCGTGACGAAGCGCTGGACGCCATCGCCAAGAAAGCAAACGCCCGTAAAACGGGTGCCCGTGGCCTGCGCTCTATCGTAGAAGCGGCCCTGCTGGATACCATGTACGATCTGCCTTCAATGGAAGATGTGGAAAAAGTGGTGATTGACGAAGCGGTTATCGCGGGTCAAACCAAACCCCTGCTGATTTATGGTAAACCGGAAGCGCAGCAGGCTTCTGGCGAATAATTAACCTATCCATACAAGCGGTTAACCAAAAAGGGGGGATTTTATCTCCCCTTTTATTTTTCCGTACTCCCGACGTTGAATGTAAGGGAAACATCCCCATATACTGATTTACATGTTAACGGTCGCTTGACGCACAGGCCTGCGGCCGGGTTACCAGGCGGACATTAAACTTAAGAGAGAGCTCTATGACTTCTGAGCGTTCTGAACGCATTGAAATCCCCGTATTGCCGTTGCGCGATGTGGTGGTTTATCCGCACATGGTCATCCCCTTATTCGTAGGGCGGGAAAAATCGATTCGTTGTCTCGAAGCGGCCATGGACCAGGATAAAAAAATCATGCTGGTGGCGCAGAAAGAGGCGTCTACGGATGAGCCGGGTGTTAACGATCTGTTCACCGTCGGGACCGTGGCCTCTATTTTGCAGATGCTGAAGCTGCCTGACGGTACGGTAAAAGTACTGGTCGAAGGCCTGCAGCGCGCGCGCATTAGCACCCTGTCTGATGACGGCGACTTCTTCTCTGCGAAAGCCGAGTACCTGGAATCGCCCGCCATTGACGAGCGTGAGCAGGAGGTGCTGGTTCGCACCGCCATCGGTCAGTTTGAAGGCTATATCAAGCTCAACAAAAAAATTCCACCGGAAGTGCTGACGTCGCTCAATAGCATTGACGATCCAGCACGTCTGGCTGACACCATCGGCGCACATATGCCGCTGAAGCTGGCGGATAAGCAGTCCGTGCTTGAGATGTCCGACGTTAATGAACGTCTGGAGTATCTGATGGCGATGATGGAGTCGGAGATCGACCTGTTACAGGTTGAGAAACGCATCCGTAACCGCGTGAAGAAACAGATGGAAAAATCCCAGCGCGAGTACTATCTGAATGAGCAGATGAAAGCCATTCAGAAAGAGCTGGGCGAGATGGACGATGCGCCGGACGAAAACGAAGCGCTGAAGCGCAAGATCGACGCGGCGAAGATGCCGAAAGAGGCAAAAGAGAAAGCGGAAGCTGAGCTGCAGAAGCTGAAGATGATGTCTCCGATGTCGGCAGAAGCGACCGTAGTGCGCGGCTATATCGAGTGGATGATTCAGGTTCCATGGAACGCCCGTAGCAAGGTGAAGAAAGATCTGCGCCAGGCACAGGAGATTCTGGATACCGATCACTACGGTCTGGAACGCGTTAAGGATCGCATCCTTGAGTACCTTGCGGTTCAGAGCCGGGTTAACAAGCTGAAGGGGCCGATCCTCTGCCTGGTGGGACCGCCGGGGGTAGGGAAAACCTCTCTTGGGCAGTCCATTGCCAAAGCGACCGGACGTAAATACATCCGTATGGCGCTGGGCGGCGTGCGTGACGAAGCGGAAATTCGCGGTCACCGTCGGACCTACATCGGCTCCATGCCTGGCAAACTGATCCAGAAGATGGCGAAAGTTGGGGTGAAAAACCCGCTGTTCCTGCTGGATGAGATCGACAAGATGTCCTCAGACATGCGTGGCGATCCGGCTTCGGCGCTGCTGGAAGTGCTTGATCCAGAACAGAACGTGGCCTTTAGCGATCACTATCTTGAGGTCGACTACGATCTCAGCGACGTGATGTTCGTTGCGACGTCAAACTCGATGAACATCCCTGCGCCACTGCTGGACCGTATGGAAGTGATCCGTCTGTCGGGCTATACCGAAGATGAGAAGCTGAACATCGCCAAACGCCACCTGCTGCCGAAGCAGATTGAGCGTAACGCGCTGAAAAATGGCGAAATCACGGTGGACGATAGCGCTATTATCGGCATTATCCGCTACTACACCCGTGAAGCGGGCGTGCGTAGCCTGGAGCGTGAAATCTCCAAGCTGTGCCGTAAGGCAGTGAAACAGCTGCTGCTCGATCCGTCGCTGAAGCAGATCACCATCACCGGTGATAACCTCAACGAGTATCTGGGCGTTCAGCGCTTCGACTACGGCCGTGCGGACGATGAAAACCGCGTGGGTCAGGTAACGGGTCTGGCGTGGACGGAAGTGGGCGGCGATCTGCTGACCATCGAAACCGCCTGCGTGCCGGGTAAAGGCAAGCTGACCTACACCGGCTCGCTGGGTGAGGTGATGCAGGAGTCCATCCAGGCGGCACTGACCGTGGTGCGTGCGCGTGCAGAGAAGCTGGGCATTAACGGCGACTTCTATGAAAAACGCGATATCCACGTTCACGTTCCAGAAGGGGCAACGCCGAAAGATGGTCCGAGTGCCGGTATTGCGATGTGTACGGCGCTGGTCTCCTGTCTGACCGGTAACCCGGTGCGTGCCGACGTGGCGATGACCGGTGAGATCACTCTGCGCGGTCAGGTTCTGCCGATTGGCGGCCTGAAAGAGAAGCTGCTGGCAGCGCACCGCGGCGGTATCAAGACCGTGCTGATCCCGTATGAGAACAAGCGCGATCTTGAAGAGATCCCGGAGAACGTGATTGCCGATCTCGACATTCACCCAGTGAAACGCATTGAGGAAGTGCTGACGCTGGCGCTGCAAAACGAGCCTTCAGGCATGCAGGTCGTTAGCGCAAAATAGTGACACTGCGCAAAGAGCGTCGATAAAAACAGGGCTGGCAGCGCATTTCGGGCTTGCCAGCCTTTTTTTGTATAGCTAATTTAGATGGCTGGTTTGCTGTATCATCAACAACGGGTGTTGTAAGGGCATGACAGGCCTGATATAACTGCTGCGCGGTCGCACTTCGATGGAT
This sequence comes from Pseudescherichia sp., assembly GCF_031998825.1. Lineage (GTDB taxonomy): Bacteria > Pseudomonadota > Gammaproteobacteria > Enterobacterales > Enterobacteriaceae > Pseudescherichia. The sequence goes on along the minus strand of NZ_DAMACX010000005.1, from coordinate 119,314 downwards.
TAAGGTGCGATATAAATTATAAAGAGAGGAAGAGAAGAGTGAATAAATCTCAACTGATAGACAAAATTGCTGCAGGGGCTGATATCTCTAAAGCTGCGGCTGGACGTGCGTTAGATGCTTTAATTGCTTCTGTGACTGAATCTCTGCAATCCGGAGACGAGGTAGCGCTGGTAGGTTTTGGTACTTTTGCTGTTAAAGAGCGTGCTGCCCGTACTGGTCGCAACCCGCAAACCGGCAAAGAGATCACCATTGCTGCCGCTAAAGTTCCGGGTTTCCGCGCAGGTAAGGCGCTGAAAGACGCGGTAAACTGATAGCGATCCCTCTCAGGATTGTGACAAAGTACAAGGGCGCATCACCAGATGTGCCTTTTTTATTTGCGATGCCGGAATTAATCGGGCCCGCGGGCTGACAACGCCCCCGGTTTCTTGTCACAATACGGCTTTACGCGCAGCGGCCTGCATTAATGGCGCTGCGTGAGACAGACAGTCACCTACAGCGGAGTGTTGTTACACCATGATGGACAATTTACGCGCGGCGGCAAACCACGTCGTGCTCAAGATCATTCTGGGTTTGATTATCGTGTCATTCATTCTGACTGGCGTTGGTAACTACCTGATTGGCGGTAACAATAATTATGCCGCAAAAGTTAATGGCCAGGAGATCGGCCGCAGCCAGTTCGAAAATGCGGTAGCGGCTGAACGTAACCGTATGCAGCAGCAGCTGGGCGAGCAATTCTCTGAGCTGGCCGGCAACGAAGCCTATATGAAGAGCATGCGCCAGCAGGTGCTGAGCCGCCTGATTGATGAAGCGTTGCTGGACCAGTACGCTCAGCATCTGGGCCTTGGCATCAGTGACGAGCAGGTAAAGAAAGCAATCTTCTCTACCCAGGCTTTCCAGAACAACGGCAAATTCGATAACGCACGCTATAACGCGCTGGTCAATCAGATGGGCATGACCCCCGATCAGTATGCTCAGGCGCTGCGTAATCAGCTCACCTCCCAGCAGCTGATCAACGCCGTTGCCGGTACCGACTTTATGCTGAAAGGTGAAACCGATGAGCTGGCCGCGCTGGTCGCCCAGCAGCGTCTGGTGCGCACCGCGACCATCGACGTTAACGCCCTGGCGCAGCAGCAGACCGCCTCCGATCAGGAGATCGCCAGCTACTACGAACAGAACAAAAACAGCTTTATCGCGCCGGAGCAGTTCCGCGTCAGTTACATTAAGCTGGATGCTGCCAGCATGCAGCAGAACGCCAGCGATGAAGAGATCCAGGCCTACTACGACCAGCATCAGGATCAGTTCACCCAGCCGCAGCGTAATCGTTACAGCGTGATCCAGACCAAGACCGAAGACGAAGCGAAAGCAGTGCTGGATCAGTTAAGCAAAGGTACTGATTTCGCGACGCTGGCAAAAGAGAAATCCGCCGACATCATCTCTGCCCGTAACGGCGGCGACATGGGCTGGCTGGAGGACTCCACCACCCCTGAAGAGCTGAAAAACGCCGGTCTGAAAGAGAAGGGCCAGCTATCCGGCGTGATTAAATCCTCCGTTGGTTTCCTGGTCGCCCGCCTCGACGACGTTCAGCCTGCCCAGGTTAAACCGTTTAACGACGTGCGCGATGAGCTGGCGGCGAAGGTGAAGCAGGAGAAGGGCCTTGATGCTTACTACGCTCTGCAGCAGAAGGTGAGCGATGCCGCAAGCAACGATAACGAGTCGCTGGCGGGTGCAGAGCAGGCTGCGGGTGTGAAAGCGGTAGAAACCGGCTGGTTTGGCCGTGACAACCTGCCGGAAGAGCTGAATTTCAAACCGGTTTCTGACGCTATCTTCGGTGGCGCGCTGGTGGGTGAAAACGGTACGCCGGGCAGCAACTCTGACATCATTACCGTTGATGGCGATCGTGCGTTTGTGCTGCGCGTGAGCGAGCATAAAGCCGAAGCCGTGAAGCCGCTGGAAGAGGTCAAAACCCAGGTTGCCGATATCGTTAAGCACAACAAAGCTGAGCAAAAAGCGAAGCTGGATGCCGATAAGCTGCTGGCCGACCTGAAAGCCGGTAAAGGCGACGACGCGCTGAAAGCCGCAGGCCTGAGCTTTGGTGAGTCTAAAACGCTGTCGCGTACCGGTCAGGATCCGCTGAGCCAGGCGGCCTTTACGCTGGCCCTGCCGGCGAAGGATAAGCCTGTCTATGGCGTGGCTAATGATATGCAGGGCAACGTCGTGCTGCTGGCGCTGGACGAAGTGAAAGCGGGCACCATGCCGGACGCGCAGAAAAAGGCGATGGTTCAGGGGATCACCCAGAACAATGCCCAGATCTCTTTCGAAGCGCTGATGAGCAACCTGCGTAAAGAAGCCAAAATCAAAACGGGCGACATCGTCGATCCGCAGCAGTAATTTCTCCGGGCGTCTCGCAGACTTTTGCAACGCCATGCAACAATCAAAGGCCGCTTTCGCGGCCTTTTCCATTTCTGCAATCTGCCGTTTGTCTCCTGTTACCGCTCTGTTTATTGTGCGGGGGCTGTCAACAAACAAGGAGAAAGCAGCATGAAACGTGGAATCAAAATAGCAGTAGTGACTCTGACACTTGCCTGTGCCGCCATGGGCCAGCGTGCGCTTGCCGCTGATGCGCCGGTGAAGTCCCCTCAGGCCCAGACGGTACAACATAAATCAGCACCCGCAGCCGCGCCGGCGGCCAAAGCGAAAGCGCCGGAAGCGGCGAAGGGCGATGAGGAGACGACCCGGGTAAGCATCAACGCCGCGTCGGCAGAGGCACTGGCGCAGGCCATGAACGGCGTGGGGCTGAAGAAAGCGCAGGCGATCGTCAGCTACCGCGAGGAGTATGGGCCGTTTAAGACGCTGGAAGATCTGCAGCAGGTACCGGGGATGGGGGCCTCGCTGGTGGAGCGTAACCTGGATCGTTTAACCCTGTAACTTTTGCTTGCGTCGTAGCCATTCTTTGCCATGATAAAGAGGTCATACCAGTTATGGCCTCTGTACCATCCTACAACATAAAAAGAAGGTTATTGCGCTATGCAGACTCAGATTAAGGTTCGTGGTTACCACATCGACGTCTACCAGCACGTAAACAATGCTCGTTATCTGGAGTTCCTTGAAGAAGCACGTTGGGAAGGGCTGGAGAGCAGCGAAGGCTTTCAGTGGATGACGGCTAACCACATTGCGTTTGTGGTGGTGAATATCAATATTAACTATCGCCGCCCGGCGGTGTTGGGCGATCTGCTGACAATTAGCAGCAAAATAGAGCAGCTGAACGGCAAAAGCGGCGTGCTGAGTCAGGTAGTGACGTTATCGCCAGAAGGGGAGGTGGTGGCCGACGCGCTGATCACCTTTGTCTGCATCGATCTGCGCAGCAAAAAAGCGCTGGCGCTGGAGGGAGAGCTGCGGCAGAAGCTGGAGATGATGATGGAGTAAGCTCTCACGCCCGGTGGCGCTACGCTTACCGGGCCTACAAACCGCACTTTACCTTTGTAGGCCGGGTAAGGCGAAGCCGCCACCCGGCGTTATGCAAACTTACTGCAACCCGGTTTTCTGCTTCATTGCCGCCATCACCGCTGGCTTCTCTGCCAGGTAGTGATTGAGGCCGTTGGCGCGCAGGTTACAGGCGGCGCACTGGCCGCAGCCGTCGCCCTTGATGCCGTTGTAGCAGGTCAGCGTCTCTTTGCGTACCAGCTCCAGCTTCTGCCAGTAGTCGGCCAGCGCCCAGGTTTCCGCCTTATCGAGCCACATCAGCGGCGTCTCAAAGCGGATATCTTTTGCCATGCCAAGGCTCACCGCGTGGTTGAGCGCCTTAACAAACTCGTCGCGGCAGTCCGGGTAGCCGGAAAAGTCGGTCTCGCAGACGCCGGTGATCACCGCCTCGGCCTGCACCTGATAGGCGTAGATCGCCGCAAGGGTCAAAAACAGAATGTTACGGCCCGGCACAAAGGTATTAGGGATGCCGCTGGCATCCGGTTCGTAATCCGGCACCGGGATGCTGTCGCGGGTCAGGCTGCTGACCGCCAGCTCGTTAAGCAAAGTGACGTCCAGCACCTTATGCGCCCGTGCACCCAGCTTTAGCGCCAGCTCGCGCGCGACGTCAATCTCTGCCCGATGACGCTGACCGTAATCGAAGGTGACGCAGTGGACTTCATCATAGTGATGCAGCGCCTGTACCAGACATGTTGTGGAGTCCTGGCCTCCGCTAAAGACGACAACGGCACGTTTCATACATTTTCCTGACAGTTTCAATAGCAATAAAGCCGCTATGGTAGCGCCTGCTGGCGGGCACGACCAGTATCCATTTGTTATCGCAGCAGCTGGGCAATCTCTGCGGTATAAGGCGCGGTATCGCCGATATTGGCTCTGACCCACTCCGGGTTGTAGTAGGTGTCGAGATAGCGCTCGCCGCTGTCGCACAGCAGGGTGACAATCGAGCCGGTACGCCCCTCGTCACGCATCCGGGCGGCAAGCTGCAATGCGCCCCACATGTTAGTGCCGGTGGAGGCCCCGACCTTGCGGCCCAGCTGCGTCTCCAGCCAATGGGCGGTAGCGACGCTGGCGGCGTCCGGGACGCGCAGCATCTCATCCACCACGTCCGGAATGAACGACGGCTCCACGCGAGGACGCCCGATACCCTCAATTTTACTGCCGACCGGGCTGCGCAGGTTGATATCCCGCTGCTGCCAATAGTCGAGAAACACAGAGTTTTGCGGATCGACTACCGTAAGCCGGGTATCGTATCCCTGGTAGCGAATATAGCGCCCGATGGTTGCCGAAGTGCCGCCGGTTCCGGCGCTCATCACGATATGGTCGGGGATCGGGTGCGGCTCATGGCGCATCTGGCGGTAGATGCTGTCGGCAATATTGTTGTTGCCGCGCCAGTCGGTGGCGCGCTCGGCATAGGTGAACTGATCCATATAGTGGCCGTGCAGCTCCTGCGCCAGGGTCTCCGAGGCGGCGTAAATCTCGCAGGCGCTCTCAACGAAGTGGCAGCGGCCGCCGTAAAACGCGATCTGCTCGATTTTACGCTTTGCGGTGCAGGCGGGCATCACCGCGATAAACGGCAGTCCCAGCAGGCGGGCAAACCACGCCTCTGAAACCGCTGTCGAGCCTGACGACGCCTCAATAATCGGCATACCTTCGCGGATCCAGCCGTTGCACAGCCCGTAAAGGAATAGCGATCGCGCCAGGCGATGCTTCAGGCTACCGGTCGGGTGCGTGCTTTCATCCTTCAGGTAGAGATTGATCCCTGGAAAGGCGGGCAGGGAGAGGCGAATCAGGTGCGTATCCGCCGAGCGCTGGGCATCGGCGTTAATTTCACTGATGGCGTGTTTGGTCCAGGCGTTGTTCATCCGGGGCGATCCTGTTTGTCAATTTGTGCCTAGCTTAACGGAAAGCGCCTAAAAAATTGTTGCCATTCCGCCTTTGAAATAGAATGTAGAGAGAAAAAATTTCTCCCGGAGGCCGGTAATGCTAGATAAAATTGACAAGAAGCTGCTCGCCCTGCTGCAACGAGACAGTACCCTCTCTTTGCAGGCGTTAGCCGATGCCGTTAATCTGACGACTACCCCTTGCTGGAAACGGCTCAAGCGGCTGGAAGATGAAGGGATCCTGCTGGCGCGCGTGGCGCTGCTGGACGCTGAAAAGCTGGGCCTCGGTCTGACGGCATTTGTACTCATTAAAACCCAGCAGCACTGCAGCGAGTGGTATCATCAGTTTGTCAGCGTCGTCTCCGCCATGCCGGAGGTGCTGGGCTTTTGGCGCATGGCCGGTGAATATGACTACTTAATGCGCGTTCAGGTCGCTGACATGAAGCGCTACGACGATTTTTACAAACGTCTGGTCAATAGCGTGCCAGGCTTGTCCGATGTGACATCGAGTTTTGCGATGGAACAGATAAAATATACGACAGAGTTACCCATTGAATAACGCTTCTGGCCCCGGCGTCAGGGGCCGAATAAAGACCTTCAGGATATAACCGCGTGCGATTATTTGCTCAACTAGGCTGGTACTTTCGCCGGGAGTGGCGACGCTATCTCGGTGCCGTAGCCCTGCTCATCATCATTGCTCTTCTGCAGCTCATCCCCCCGAAAGTGGTGGGATACGTAGTCGACGGCGTGACCGAAGGTCATTATCGTCCGCAGGATGTCATGATGTGGGTTGGCCTGCTGGTGCTGGTAGCCATCGTCATCTACCTGCTGCGCTACGTCTGGCGCGTGCTGCTGTTTGGCGCGTCTTACCAGCTGGCCGTCGAGCTGCGGGAGGACTTCTACCGTCAGCTCAGCCGCCAGCACCCAGAATTTTACCTGCGCCACCGCACCGGTGACCTGATGGCCCGCGCCACTAACGACGTCGATCGCGTGGTTTTTGCCGCCGGGGAGGGGGTGCTGACCCTGGTGGACTCGCTGGTGATGGGCTGTGTGGTGCTGATCGTCATGTCGACCCAGATCAGCTGGCAGCTTACCCTGCTGGCGCTGCTGCCGATGCCGATTATGGCCCTGGTGATCAAACGCTACGGCGATCAGCTGCATAATCGATTCAAGCTGGCGCAGGCGGCGTTCTCTTCTCTCAACGACCGTACCCAGGAGAGCCTGACCAGCATCCGCATGATCAAAGCCTTTGGCCTTGAGGATCGCCAGTCCGGACTGTTTGCCGAAGATGCCGCCGATACCGGCAGAAAAAACATGAAGGTGGCGCGAGTGGACGCCCGTTTCGATCCGACGATTTATATTGCCATCGGGATGGCAAACCTGCTGGCAATTGGCGGCGGTAGCTGGATGGTGGTTAACGGTAGCCTGACGCTGGGCGAACTCACCAGTTTTACTATGTATCTGGGGCTGATGATCTGGCCGATGCTGGCCCTCGCCTGGATGTTTAACATCGTTGAGCGCGGCAGCGCCGCCTACAGCCGCATCCGTGACATGCTGGCGGAAGCGCCGGTGGTGGATGACGGCAGCGAGCCGCTGCCGGAAGGACGCGGCAACCTGAACGTGGCGATCCGCGAGTTTCGCTATCCGCAGACGTCGCATCCGACTCTGGAGAACGTCAGCTTTACGCTGACCCCAGGACAGATGCTGGGTATCTGCGGGCCGACCGGGGCGGGGAAAAGCACCCTGCTGTCGCTGATCCAGCGCCACTTTGACGTCACCCAGGGGGAGATCCGCTTTCATGACCGGCCCCTGCCGAGCCTGAAGCTGGACGCATGGCGCGGGCGACTGGCGGTAGTCAACCAGACGCCGTTCCTCTTCTCTGACACCGTAGGCAATAACATCGCCCTCGGCCACCCCGGCGCGACACAGCAGGAGATTGAGCACGTCGCCCGGCTAGCCAGCGTTCATGAGGATATCCTGCGCCTGCCGCAGGGGTACGATACCGAGGTGGGCGAGCGCGGGGTGATGCTCTCCGGCGGGCAGAAGCAGCGTATCTCGATTGCCCGGGCGCTGCTGCTCAACGCCGAGATCCTGATCCTCGACGATGCGCTGTCGGCGGTGGATGGCCGCACCGAGCACCAGATCCTGCATAACCTGCGCCAGTGGGGCGAAGGGCGTACGGTAATTATTAGCGCGCACCGGCTCTCGGCGCTCGCCGAAGCGAGCGAGATCCTGGTGATGCAGCATGGGCACATTGTTCAGCGAGGGCAGCACGAGACGTTAGCCCATCAGCCGGGCTGGTATCGCGATATGCACCGCTACCAGCAGCTGGAAGCCGCGCTGGATGACGAAGAGAAGGAGAGTGCTGATGCGTAGTTTTGGACAGCTTTGGCCAACCCTTAAACGCCTGTTAGCCTACGGTAAGCCGTGGAAAAAGCCGCTGACCCGAGCAGTAGTCATGCTGTGGGTCGCGGCGGCGGCCGAGGTCGCCGGTCCGGCGCTAATCAGCTATTTTATCGATAACATGGTGGCGAAAAGCTATCTGCCGCTCGGCCTGCTGATAGGGCTGGCGGTGGCCTATATTGGCCTTCAGCTTTTGGCCGCCGGGCTGCACTATGCCCAGTCGCTGCTGTTTAACGAGGCCGCCGTCGGCGTGGTGCAGCAGCTGCGTACTGACGTGATGGACGCCGCCCTGCGCCAGCCGCTTAACGCCTTTGATACCCAGCCGGTAGGGCAGCTTATCTCCCGCGTCACTAACGATACGGAAGTGATCCGCGATCTCTACGTGATGGTGGTCTCGACCGTGCTGCGCAGCGCGGCGCTGGTGGGCGCAATGCTGGTGGCGATGTTCAGCCTCGACTGGCGGATGGCGCTGGTGGCGCTGGCGATCTTCCCGGCGGTGCTGTGCGTGATGGCGCTCTACCAGCGCTACAGCACGCCTATCGTGCGTCGCGTCCGCACCTACCTGGCGGATATCAACGACGGGTTTAACGAAGTGATCAACGGCATGAACGTGATCCAGCAATTTCGTCAGCAGGCGCGTTTTGGCGAGCGGATGAGTGAGGCTAGCCGCTCCCACTACTTTGCGCGCATGCAGACTCTGCGGCTCGACGGTTTTCTGCTGCGTCCGCTGCTGAGCCTCTTCTCGGCGCTGGTGCTCTGTGGGCTGCTGATGCTGTTTGGCTTTACCTCGGTGGGTACCATTGAGGTGGGTGTGCTCTACGCCTTTATCAGCTACCTTGGCCGCCTTAACGAACCCTTGATTGAGCTGACGACCCAGCAGTCGATGCTGCAGCAGGCGGTGGTAGCAGGGGAGCGCGTATTTGAGCTGATGGATCGGCCGCGCCAGACCTACGGTGACGACGAGCGTCCGTTGGCCAGCGGCGCTATCGACATTGAGAACCTCTCTTTCGCCTACCGTGATGATAACCTCGTATTACAGGATATCGACCTCGCCGTGCCGCCGCGCAGCTTTATTGCGCTGGTGGGCCATACCGGTAGCGGCAAAAGCACTCTCGCCAGCCTGCTGATGGGCTATTATCCGCTGACGAAAGGGGAGATCCGCCTTGACGGTCGGCCGCTCTCCACTCTCAGCCACGACGTACTACGCCAGGGTGTGGCAATGGTTCAGCAGGATCCGGTGGTGCTGGCGGATTCTTTCTTTGCTAACGTCACCCTCGGGCGCGATATCAGCGAGGCACAGGTGTGGCAGGCGCTGGAGACCGTTCAATTGGCGGATCTGGCCCGGGGAATGCCCGACGATATCTATACCAGTCTGGGAGAGCAGGGGAATAACCTCTCGGTCGGACAGAAGCAGCTGCTGGCGCTGGCTCGCGTATTGGTGGCTACCCCGCAGATCCTGATCCTTGATGAGGCCACTGCAAATATCGACTCCGGCACCGAGCAGGCTATTCAGCAGGCGCTGGCAGCGGTACGCCAGCATACGACCCTGGTAGTGATTGCCCACCGTCTCTCTACAATCGTGGAGGCTGACACCATTCTGGTTCTGCATCGTGGGCAGGCGGTCGAGCGTGGTAACCATCAGGAACTGCTGGCCGCTGAAGGGCGCTACTGGCAGATGTATCAGCTGCAGCTGGCAGGCGAAGAGCTGGCAGCCAGTGCACAAGAAGAGTCGCTAATCGCCTGATGCACCATAATCAGGCAAGCTACTGACAGGATCGCCTGTTGGTGCAAAAACGTTGCGCACCATGCACTGCCATGGTGCGTTTTTCTTTCCCAGGAACAATCTGAATCCCCATCACACTTTTCTATGAAACCAGCTGTCCTGTTCTGACGGCTTAAGCCGCTGAATTTTTCCCTTTTTCCAAATCTGGCACACCGCTTGCAATACTTCCTGCGTGTTAGCTGCGGCCATTACCGATTTTCGACTGAGGGGGATTTATGAAGCTGGTTACCGTGGTCATTAAGCCATTTAAACTTGAGGACGTCCGTGAAGCACTGTCGTCTATTGGTATTCAGGGGCTGACCGTTACCGAAGTGAAAGGCTTTGGTCGTCAGAAGGGGCATGCTGAACTCTGCCGCGGGGCTGGATACAGCGTTAACTTCCTGCCGAAGGTAAAGATTGACGTGGCCATTGCTGACGATCAGCTTGATGAAGTGATTGATGTCATTAGCAAAGCGGCCTACACCGGAAAAATTGGCGACGGCAAAATTTTCGTTGCCGAACTGCAACGCGTTATCCGTATTCGTACCGGCGAAGCCGACGAAGCGGCACTGTAACGTCAGACACACAGTGATTGGGATGGTAAAAATGAAAAAAGTAACCTTAAAAACGGCGATGGCCGCACTGGCAGCGTTACCGGGTCTGGCGATGGCGGCTCCGGCCGTGGCCGACAAAGCCGATAACGCCTTTATGATGATCTGCACCGCGCTGGTGCTGTTTATGACCATTCCAGGGATCGCGCTGTTCTACGGCGGCCTGATCCGTGGCAAAAACGTGCTCTCGATGCTGACCCAGGTCACCGTGACCTTTGCGCTGGTCTGCGTGCTGTGGGTGGTCTACGGCTACTCGCTGGCGTTCGGCACGGGCAATAACTTCTTCGGCGACTTCAACTGGGCGATGCTGAAAAATATCGAACTGACCGCCGTAATGGGTAGCTTCTACCAGTATATTCACGTTGCGTTCCAGGGCTCATTTGCCTGCATCACCGTTGGCCTGATCGTCGGTGCGCTGGCCGAGCGTATCCGTTTCTCAGCGGTGCTGATCTTCGTGGTGGTGTGGATGACCCTCTCCTATGTGCCGATTGCACACATGGTCTGGGGCGGCGGCCTGCTGGCTTCCCACGGCGCGCTGGACTTTGCCGGCGGTACGGTAGTGCACATCAACGCCGCGATTGCGGGTCTGGTGGGGGCCTACCTGATTGGCAAACGTGTTGGTTTCGGTAAAGAGGCGTTTAAACCGCACAACCTGCCGATGGTCTTTATCGGTACGGCGATCCTCTATATCGGCTGGTTCGGCTTTAACGCAGGCTCTGCCGGTGCCGCCAACGAAATCGCTGCCCTGGCGTTCGTCAACACCGTTGTCGCCACCGCCGCTGCTATCCTTGCCTGGGTATTCGGCGAGTGGGCAACCCGCGGCAAGCCGTCGCTGCTGGGCGCATGCTCCGGCGCGATTGCCGGTCTGGTTGCCGTGACGCCAGCCTGTGGCTACATCGGCGTGGGCGGTTCACTGATTGTCGGGATCGTTGCGGGCCTGGCCGGTCTGTGGGGCGTGACCATGCTGAAACGCTGGCTGCGCGTTGATGACCCGTGTGACGTGTTCGGTGTGCACGGCGTCTGCGGCATCGTAGGCTGTATCCTGACCGGCGTGTTTGCCTCTACCTCTCTGGGCGGCGTCGGCTACGCTGAAGGCGTGACCATGGGCCATCAGGTGCTGGTGCAGCTGGAAAGTATCGCTATCACCATCGTCTGGTCAGGCGTCGTCGCCTTCATCGGTTACAAGCTGGCGGACATGATTGTTGGCCTGCGCGTACCGGAAGAGCAGGAGCGCGAAGGCCTGGACGTGAACAGCCACGGCGAAAACGCTTACAACGCGTAATCTGGTTTAACCCTCAGAAAACCTCCCGCCAGCAGGAGGTTTTTTTGTTTATTCGTTGCGGTTGCGCATCACCCCTTCCTGCACGCTGGACGCCACCAGCACGCCATCCTGGGTATAGAACTCGCCGCGCACAAACCCGCGCGCGCTGGAAGCGGAGGTGCTCTCCACGCTGTAGAGTAGCCACTCGTTCATATCGAACGGACGGTGGAACCACATCGAGTGATCGATAGTGGCAACCTGCATGCCCCGCTCCAGAAAACCGACCCCGTGCGGCTGCAGCGCCACCGGCAGGAAGTTGAAGTCAGAGGCGTAGCCCAGCAGGTACTGATGGGTACGAAAATCCGCGGGCATCGTGCCGTTAGCACGGATCCACACCTGACGGGTTGGCTCTGCCACGTGGCCCTTCATTGGGTTATGGAACTCAACCGGGCGGATCTCCAGCGGTTTATCGCAGAGAAACTTCTCTTTTACCTGCGGCGGCAGGAGGTGCGCCAGCGAGCGGGCAATGTCCGTCTCCGATGGCAGATTATCCGGAGCAGGGGCGGCAGGCATCGTTTTCTGGTGCTCATAGCCCGGCTCGGGAGCCTGGAACGAGGCTGTCATATAGAAAATAGGTTTGCCGTTCTGGATGGCGGCTACCCGACGGGCGCTAAAGCTGTTGCCGTCGCGCAGCACCTCTACGTCATAGATGATCGGTTTTTGGCTATCGCCAGGGCGTAAAAAATAGCTGTGGAACGAGTGGACGAGGCGATCTGCCGGGACGGTCTCTTTTGCGGCATAGAGTGCCTGACCGACAACCTGGCCGCCAAAGACCTGGCGCAGGCCCAAATCTTCGCTTTGACCGCGAAACAGACCCTCTTCAATTTTTTCCAGATTAAGCAACGTCAGCAGATTATTCAGCGCTTGACTCATAGGTGTCCTCAATAAAATAAAAGCGACCGAGCGGATACAGGCAGAGTATAACCCAGAAATGCAAGTGGTCCGATGGGTGCAAAAATCTGAATACATGGCTGTTTCCAGGCAAAAATCAGTGATGTGTGCCACACTTACTGGCGTTCGATACGATTTAAGTATTAACCACTGATTCTGGCGGGCGTCATACCTGCTGGTGCATTGAAGATAAGGAGAACTCAATGAAACTCGTGCACATGTTAAGTGGTTTAGCGGTTGCCGTTTCTCTGGCTGCCTGTGCCGACAAAAGCGCAGATATCCAGACGCCCGCACCAAACCCGAATACCTCCATTGCCTCAACGCAGTCCGTGATTAAGCAGCCTAACGTCTCGGGTACGATCTGGATCCGTCAGAAGGTGGCTCTGCCGCCGGATGCGGTACTGACCGTGACCCTGGCCGATGCGTCCCAGGCTGACGTGCCGTCTAAAGTCATTGCCCAGCGTGCCGTTCGTACCGAAGGTAAACAGGCTCCGTTCAGCTATGAACTGCCGTTTGACCCGGCGCAGGTACAGCCGGACGCGCGTATTCTGCTAAGCGCCGCGATCACCATTGATAATAAGCTGGTGTTTATTACTGATGGCATCAAGCCAGCGGTTAATCAGGGCGGTACCCGTATCGACCTGACGCTGGTGCCGGTTCAGCAGACCGCTGTGCCGATGCAGCAGAGCGGTGGGGCAGCAACCACCGTGCCGTCTACCTCGCCAACGCAGGTTAACCCTTCGTCAGCGACTCCCGCACCGACGCAGCTGTAACAATCGAACCCTCTCCCCGGAGAGGGTTTTTTAATAGTTCCAGCGATAGCGCGCTAAATCGATTATACCGTTGCCAGATACCTGAACGCCGTCGGCGAGCAGGGCCTGACGCTGGCGTTGTAGATCCGGCCCGGTGAGAGAAATGTGCCCCTGACGATTCACTACCCGATGCCACGGCAGTGTACTGCCCTCAGGCAGGCGTTTGAGCACGCCGCCGACCTGGCGTGCCGCACGCGGTGAACCTGCCAGCCGTGCCACCTCTCCGTAGGTGGTCACCGAGCCGGGCGGGATAGCGGCGACGATTTGCCACACCCGCTGGGGAAAAGAGTCGTTGTCTGCCATAACGGTTTCCTTAAGTGTCTCTCACCAGCATAATCAGCGTATGCTGCCCTGTGAAGAGGCACTTGCGCAATAAACCAGCATCCAGCAGGCCGCAGCTTGCAATTGCCAGGCCATACGGTAATAATGCGTCCGCGCGTTGGTTAACAACGCTCTCAATGGGGGCCCTGTTGGTTCTCCCGCAACGCTACTCTGTTTACCAGGTCAGATCCGGAAGGAAGCAGCCAGAGCAGATGACGTGTGTGCCGGGATGTAGCTGGCAGGGCCCCCACCCATTTTTAGCACTCGCTATGCCAATCTCTTCTCATGCAATTTGCTTCCTGTATAAGATCACTCCTCTGTCGTATTGCCTGACATCTATTTGTCATTAAACTGAAATGCTAATGTCATTTTTATGTCATATATTCCTGCCACAGTAATATTACAGTAATGTGATCGACGGCGTTTTAGGAAAACTATTTCTGGATCAACGCATAAAGCTGGTGTATTAATTACTCGTCTCATTTATACCGAAAGGGATAATCATGGTCAGCGCAGTGTTAAACGTAAAAATCGACGAAGCAGTAAAAGAGAAGCTCCGCCATTACGCAGAAGCAAATAATGAGAATTTAAGCACCGCAACTGAAAAGCTTCTCCAGCTGGCCTTTGAGTCACATGGCGACGCCATCTCAGAGGATGATATCGACAGCCAGCATACGGAAGAAGAGAACGCATCGGCCTTGAGTGTTAAAGAGATCAAGGCGTTACGTAAACTGCTGAAGAAGAAAAAATGAAGCCGCTACAGTCAACCGCCAGCAACTATGCTGAAGCCTGCGAGCAGCTGCGCTCCGGCTACGTAAAACAGGTTCGTCTGAACTGGAATGTCGGAACAGATGAGTTTTTTCGTATCGCATCAGAGTGGTGTGATGCCGGCGCAAAAATAAAAAAACAGGGCGAAAGTTTTATTATTGCGCTGAAAGGTTTTCCTATTCCCCGACAGTAACAATACTGCGATCGGTTAACCGATCGCAGTCACATTAAATATATTTCCGCTGCCGTATAATCGGCGGCTGGTTAATTAATGAAGTCCATATTGGCTGTAGGGCCATAAATGCCTCCTGTAATACCGTCTCCGACTGGGTAAACGGCATCCGTAGATAGCGTTCAAACGCGCCTGCCAAACCAAAGCGCGTTCCTGCTCCCAGGTGAATACCCGCACTCTCTGCGCCAGTGGCAAATCGCGTTGCCAGCGCTTCCGGCAGCTCTACCCAGAAAGAGAGCCCACCCTGCGGGATCTGCGTCTGCCACTGTGGAAAAAAGGTCTGCATCAGACGCAGGCAGTCGTCCCGGCGCGCAGCCAGCATTTGCCGATGGGCGGGCAAAAAGGTCTCTCCATTCTCAATTAGCCAGCGGGCAGCGAGCTGCTCCAGCACCGGCGTACCCAGATCGATTGTGTCACGCATCTGAACCAGCGAGGCGATGGTGCGGGCCGGGGCGCGGATCCAGCCCAGCCGCAGCCCGCCCCAGAAGCTCTTGGCGGCGGAGCCAAGGGAAATCACCGACGCATCCGGGCTGAACGCAGCCAGCGGGGGAGGGGGCGGAGCGTCATACCAGAGATCGACCATGGTTTCGTCTACCACCAGCGTCGTGCGCGTGCGGGCGGCGATCTCCGCCACGGTTTGCCGGGTGGCGGCGTCCATACAGCGGCCGGTGGGATTATGAAAGTCCGGCATCAGGTAGGCGAGCCTCGGCGAGGTCTGGCCGATCGTTGCCGCCAGACCGTCGCTATCCCAGCCCTGCTGCGGCAGCGCCACGCCAACCGGGCGGCAGGATGCCCCCTCAATCGCCGCAATCGCCAGCGGGTAGGTGGGGTGATCGACCACGACCCGATCCCCCGGTCCGGTCAGCAGGCGCAGGATCAGCGCAAATCCGCTGAGCGCCCCGTTAACAATCATGATTTCATCAGGCCGGGTCGGCAGGCCACGCGCGCCGTAGCGGGCCGCAATGGCTTCCCGTAATGCCAGTAATCCCTGCTGATCGTAGCCGGTGGAGGCAAAGTGCTGCGGCATGGCGATCAGCGCCTGCTGGTAGGCCTGATGAATCTCCGGGCTGGCCCCCAGCGAGGCGGTAGAGAGATCCAACGCGCTGCCTGCATTGGTACGGGTAGGCACCGTGCGGCTGCTCTCGGGCAGCGTTACGATGGAGCCGCTGCCGTGGCGGCTGAGAAGAAAGCCCTCGTCCCGCAGCTGTGCCAGTGCGCTGGCCACGGTAGTGCGGCTGATGCCGAGCGCCGCAGCCAGCTCGCGCTCCCCCGGCAGGCGGGTCTCCAGCGCCAGCCGACCGTCGAGGATCAGCATCCGCAGCGCCTGGGCAAGCTGCTGCCACAGCGGCGTGCGCGATGCGGGATGTTGCCACTGGCCCAGCAGCCGCACCAGCGACTGGCTTCCAAATCGACGTGATGACATAGGCAGTCCACTTTTTCAAAACTGGTCATTAATGATAATGCCAGTAAGAGCGAGGATGTCACTCTCTTTGATTGAATGAGGTGAACTATGCTGCGGCGACTCCTGCAACTCTATATCGGCCTGACGCTCTACGGCGTCTCTACCGCCATGTTTGTCAGGGCGGATCTCGGTGCCGATCCGTGGAACGTGTTTCATCTTGGTGTAGCGAAACTCCTTTCACTCAATATTGGCGTGGTGATGATTGCCATCGGTGCGCTGGTGCTGCTGCTGTGGATCCCTCTGCGCCAGCGTCCGGGCTTAGGTACCGTCAGTAACGTGGTGGTGCTTGGCTTAGCGGCGGACGCCGCGCTGGTGCTGATGCCTCCTCTGGATTCGCTGCTGGCCCGCAGTATGTTGCTGGCTGCCGCCGTGGTGGTTAACGCGCTGGCAACGGGCATGTATATTGGTGCCGGGTTCGGTGCAGGCCCGCGCGACGGCCTGATGACCGGCATCAACGCCCGCACAGGCTGGTCGGTGCGCATGGTGCGTACCGCCATTGAGGTGAGCGTCCTGCTGCTGGGCTGCGCGATGGGCGGCACCTTTGGCGTGGGAACCGTGCTCTACGCGCTGGCAATTGGCCCGCTGATCCAGTTCTGTCTGCCGTGGTTTCGCCAGCCGTCCCGTGTTGCACCGGTCACCCAGCCGCAGAAGAGCGCGTTGTAAACCCGCGAAGCGCTCACAGCAACGCTGAGCGGTTTGGGTTACACTGGCGGCACGCCAGCTGCCAGGGTAACACCATGAAACCCATTACGCTTTATGATGTCGCCCGTTACGCGGGCGTCTCCTATCAGACCGTCTCCCGCGTGATTAACCAGGCGGAGCACGTCTCAGCGCGTACCCGCGAGAAGGTGCTTTTCGCCATGCGCGAACTGAACTACGTGCCCAACCGTGGCGCACAGCAGCTGGCGGGCAAGCGTAGCCGTACCCTCGGGCTGCTCACCAGCGATCTGGCTCTCCATGCGCCGTCCCAGATCGCCTCGGCGGTAAAAAACCGCGCCGCACAGTCCGGGGCTGGCGTGATTATCGCCATGCCCGAGCAGGCGAGCCAGGCTGCCTGCCTGCTGGCGTTACAGGAGCTGCTGGCCCAACGGGTTACCGGGCTGCTGATCAACCTGCCGCTGGAGGATGACCAGGCCGAGGAGCTGGCGGCGCTGGCGCATCCGACGCCCACGCTGTTTCTCGACGTCAGCCCGACGGCGAAGGTGAATAGCCTGGTGTTTGACGCCGCACAGGGGGCAAGGTTGGGGGCAGAGCACGTTTTGACCCTGGGCCATCGCGTTATTGCCCTGCTCGCCGGGCCACCGAGCTCGGTATCAGCGCGAGCGCGTCTTGCGGGCTGGCTGGAGACGCTGACAAACGCCAACATCACCCCAGCGGCCAGCGTGCACGGCGACTGGAGCGCAGCCTCGGGGTATGAACAGGCCAGCCAGCTACTGGCCTCCCGGCCGTTGCCTGACGCCATTCTGGTGGCGAACGATCAGATGGCGCTTGGCGTGCTTCGCGCCTGTGCGGAAATGGGCATCGCCGTACCCGACCAGATCGCGGTGGTGGGCTATGACGATACCGCCGACAGCGCATGGTATACGCCGCCGCTGACGACGGTACGCCAGGCCTTTAAAGAGGCAGGGGAGCGCAGCG
>NZ_DAMACX010000005.1:46571-101723 GCF_031998825.1 Pseudescherichia sp. | reverse complement strand
GCTCCAGCCGCCCGCGGATGCTGAGCTTAGCCAGACGCTACTGCCGGTCACGCTGGTCATCCGCAGCTCGGCCTAAAACCTTCGCTTTTGTGATCGACCCCGCTTCTGGCGATGGCGATCCTTTACCTTTATCCCTTGTCCGGGCATCGTACAGAAAATTGTGAGCGCTTCGCAAAAATCATGAGGTCGACATGTCTGCTGCTGCACTGAACACCCTGCTTGCCCGCCGCGACTGGGAAAACCCAGTTGTGACCCACTGGAACCGTCTGCCAATGCACGTCCCTCTGCGCAGCTGGCGTGACGCCGAAGCAGCGGCCCAGGAGAGTGGATCTCCGTCATGGCGGCTGCTCAACGGCGAGTGGCGGTTTAGCTTCTATCCCGCTCCGGAAGCCGTGCCAGCGTCGTGGATAGCGGAGGATGGCGCCAGTGCCGTTGCCATGCCGGTCCCCTCTAACTGGCAGATGCAGGGGTTCGATACGCCGATCTACACCAACGTCACCTACCCAATCCCGGTTACGCCGCCGTTTGTCCCTGCGGAGAACCCCACCGGCTGCTACTCGCTGACCTTTGACGTGGATGCGGCATGGCTGGCGAGCGGCCAGACGCGGATTATTTTCGAGGGGGTCAACTCAGCCTTCTATCTCTGGTGCAACGGAGAGTGGATTGGCTATTCGCAGGATAGCCGCCTGCCCGCGGAGTTCGACCTCAGCGCGGTGCTGCGGCCCGGCGCTAACCGGTTGGCGGTGATGGTTCTGCGCTGGTGCGACGGCAGCTATCTGGAAGATCAGGATATGTGGCGCATGAGCGGTATCTTCCGCGACGTAGTGCTGCTGCATAAGCCAGCAACGCACATCAGCGATTTCCGGGTCGAGACCGCGCTAAACGCGGATTTTAACCATGCCCGGATAAATACCACCGTGCAGCTTGCCGGTGAGTTCACTGACTACCGGGTGGCCGTCACCCTATGGCGCGGCGAGGAGCCGATCGCCAGCGCGGAGCAGCGCCCCGGCAGCGCGATTGTGGACGAGCGCGGCGCATGGGCTGAGCGGTTGAGCGTCGAGCTTGCTGTCGATAAGCCGGATCTCTGGAGCGCCGAGACGCCGCACCTCTACCGGCTGACCGTCGCGCTGCTCGATGCGCAGGGCCAGCTGCTGGAGGCCGAGGCCTGCGACGTGGGCGTGCGTAAGGTGGAGATTAGCCACGGCCAGCTGAAGGTCAATGGCAAGGCGCTGCTGATCCGCGGGGTTAACCGTCATGAGCACCACCCGGAAAACGGCCAGGCGGTGGACGAGGCCACCATGCGCCGGGATATCGAGCTGATGAAGCAGCATAACTTTAACGCCGTGCGCTGCTCCCACTATCCGAACCATCCTCTCTGGTACCGACTGTGCGATCGCTATGGCCTCTACGTCGTTGATGAGGCCAACATTGAGACTCACGGCATGGTGCCGATGAGCCGTCTGGCGGAGGATCCACAGTGGTTCCCTGCGATGAGCGAGCGCGTCACCCGCATGGTGCAGCGCGACCGCAACCATCCCTCTATCATCATCTGGTCGCTGGGGAATGAATCCGGCCACGGCGCGAGCCATGACGCGCTCTACCGCTGGGTGAAGTCCAGCGATCCCACCCGTCCGGTGCAGTACGAGGGCGGCGGGGCGAACACGGCGGCGACCGATATTATCTGCCCGATGTATGCCCGTGTGGATAGGGACCAGCCTTTCCCCGCCGTGCCGAAATGGTCGATTAAGAAGTGGATCGCCCTGCCGGAAGAGACGCGCCCGCTGATCCTCTGCGAATACGCCCATGCGATGGGCAACAGCTTCGGTGGCTTTGCCAAATACTGGCAGGCGTTTCGCGATAACCCGCGTCTGCAGGGCGGCTTTGTCTGGGACTGGGTCGACCAGGCGCTGACCAAGCGTGATGAAAACGGTAACGCCTTCTGGGCCTACGGCGGCGATTTTGGTGATACCCCAAACGATCGCCAGTTCTGCATGAACGGGCTAGTCTTCCCGGATCGCACCCCGCACCCGGCCCTCTATGAGGCCCAGCGCGCGCAGCAATTTTTCCAGTTCCGTCTGCTTAGCACCACGCCGCTGGTGGTTGAGATCCACAGCGAATACCTTTTCCGCCACGCGGATAATGAGGTGCTGCGCTGGCACATTGCCCGCGACGGCGAGGTGCTGGCCGAGGGCGAGCAGCGGCTAGAGATCCTGCCCCAGGGCGTACAGCGGCTGGAGATCGATGCCCCCGCGCTGTCTGCCGTGCCGGGGGAGGTGTGGCTTAACGTTGAGATTTATCAGCAGCGGGCCACCGCGTGGTCCCCGGAGAACCATCGTTGCGCATGGGATCAGTGGCGGCTGCCTGCGCCGCTGGCTGTTGCCCCACAGGAGGATGCCGGTCCCGGCGCGACGTTGGCAGTCAGCGACGAGGCGTTTAACGTCAGCTGGCAGGATCGGCGCTGGCACTTCTCACGCCGCAGCGGCGATCTGGGGCAGTGGTGGTGCGGGGAGACGCCGACGCTGCTGGCCCCGGTTCGGGATCGGTTTACCCGTGCGCCGCTTGATAACGATATTGGTATTAGCGAGGTGACGCGTATCGATCCCAACGCATGGGTCGAACGCTGGAAGGCGGCGGGCATGTACGCCATGACGCCGCGTCTGCTGCACTGCGCGGCGCAGGAGAGCGCCGGAGAGGTAATCGTTACTACCCGCCACGCCTGGGAGCATGAGAACAAGGTGCTGTTTATCAGCGATAAGCGCTGGCGCATCGACAGCCACGGCGTGCTGCACGGTGAGGTTGAGGTGCAGATCGCCACTGACGCGCCGCCACCGGCAAGGGTAGGCCTCTGCTGCCAGCTGGCTGCGGTGGAGGAGTCCGCGAGCTGGCTGGGTCTGGGGCCGCATGAGAACTACCCGGACCGCAGGCTGGCGGCAAGCCAGGGGCGCTGGACGCGGCCGCTAAGCGCGCTGCATACGCCCTATATTTTCCCCAGCGATAACGGCCTGCGCTGTGATACGCGTCAGCTGGAGTACGGTGCGCACCGGCTGAACGGGCATTTTCATTTCTCTCTCAGCCGCTACGGCCAGCGTCAGCTCCATGACACGACCCATCACCATCTGCTGTGCGAAGAGGAGGGCTGCTGGCTTAACCTCGACGCGTTTCATATGGGGGTAGGCGGCGACGACTCGTGGAGTCCGAGCGTGTCGCCGGAGTTTATTTTGGCTGAGGAGCGGGTGCGCTACGCCTTCAGCTGGCGTCAGGCGTAACCTGGTGGGGCCGGAGGTTCTCTTCGGCCCATGCCATAAATGCCTCCTTCGACAGCGCCTTGCTGTAGAACCAGCCCTGGGCGAACTGCACGCCGTGATTGCGCAGCCACTCAAGCTGGCCTTCGGTCTCAACCCCTTCCGCGACCATCGCCAGCCCCAACGCTTTTGCCATCTCGATAATGTGTGGGGTGACGTTTTTGTACTCCAGCGCATCAACGAAAGATTTATCGATCTTCAGAATATCGACCTCCAGATTTTGCAGATAGCTCAGGCTGGAGTAGCCGGTGCCGAAGTCGTCAATATAGATCGCGTGCCCGGCACGGCGAAGCTCGGCAATGGCCGGGGAGCTGACTTTTGGATCGGCAAAGCCGCGCTCGGTGATCTCAAGGGCAATTTGCGAGGCGCTGAGCTGCCAGCGGGTCAGCAGCGTGCTGAGCAAGGTCGGAAGGCGTTTCGACACCAGATCGCCGGGATCGAGATTGATCGAGACGTGTTGATCCGGATGGCGCTGTAGCCACGGCCCTAGATCGCTGAATACCGTCTCAATAATCAGCTGTGTGAGCTGGGGCATCAGGCCAGACTGCTCCGCCAGCGGAATAAAGATATCCGGCGTGAGAAAGCGGCCGTCGGCCTGCCGCCAGCGAGCCAGCGCCTCGGCCCCGACCACTTTTCCGCTGCCCAGCGCGACAATCGGCTGGTAGTAGACCTCGATCTCGCGGGCGTTAATGGCATCCAGAATGCGATAGTGGGGCGACTGCAGGCGGCGCAGCACCCGCAGCAGGAAGAACGCGATCGCCAGGCTCATCAGCACACCAACCGGAAGCCAAATCAGCAGCTGTCGGTGCAGGTTTTTCCCCAGCGGGTCGAGGGAGGCAGCGGTAATAATGGCTAACCCCAGCTCGGGGAAGCGGCGAACGTCATACAGTGTGCCTTTCTGCTGGAAACGTGTCAGCGTACTTTGTCGCGCCTGCTGCCAGATGGCAGGATTGAACCCGCCGCTGCTGGCAATCAGCCGGTTGGTCGTCATGCTGACCAGCGACACGTCAATGGGCCATGCGCCAAAGGGCAGGACGTCGATAAAGGACAGGGGATCGATCATTACCACATGGCGCTCGCTGCCCAGCGCAGCCATGATGCGGTTTAAGCCGATATCGTTCTGGGTGGTGAGCCAGGCCCGGTAACCGTCCGGGGTGATCCTCTCTACCGGCGGGAGCATACCTTCCCGGCTGTGGTTTTCCAGCGACGAGCAGACGGGTTGCAGATGGTCAACGTAGATCATCTCCTGCACGTAGTGGTTAGCAAAGGCAACCCTGCGCATCGCCAGCAGATGGGCGGGGCTACAGGGCGCGCCCGTAAACTGGTCAATCTCGTTAAGGGCTAATTTGGCTTGCTGAACCACTTTTTGGGTGCGCATCACGACTCGGGTGGCGTAAGCGTCCAGCTCTTTTATAAAGTTCTCCTGCGCCTGGCGGTGCGCCAGCCAGATGCTCAGTCCCACCGGGATGAGCACCGCAAGGATCAGGACAACGGTAACAACGCTTACCAGCCGTCGGCTTGTCATCATCAAACGTTCCTTTTTGATATATGGCGAAAGAGAGTCAGCAGCAGATGTGTATAATCTTTATACCATTCTCTGCGGCGATCCTCTGCTATTTCACGCCAAAATTCCTTGATGCAAAAAACGTTTAATGAAAAAAGCGTAGCGCTAGCGGCGGTGGGCCAGCCGACGTACCAGACGATCGCCGGTCATCTGCACCCCCTGAACCAGCGCCACTAAAATGACCACCGTGCCCACCATCACCTGGTCGTTAAAGCGCTGGTAGCCGTAGCGAATGGCCAGATCCCCCAGCCCGCCGCCGCCAATGACCCCGGCCATCGACGAGAAGCCAATCAGCATCACTACGGTGAGCGTGGTCCCCGCCAGCAGCGTCGGCAGCGCCTCCGGCAGCAGCGCTTTAGCGATGACGTGCCAGACGCTGCCCCCCATCGACAAAATGGCTTCGATGCGGCCATAGTCCACCTCGTCCAGCGCGTTCTCCGTCAGCCGGGCAAAGAAGGGAAACGCGCCGATGGTGATGGGGACCACCGCGGCGGTGCTGCCCAGCGTGGTGCCAATCAGCAGCCGTGTAAATGGGATCAGCGCAATCAGCAGCACGATAAACGGCAGCGAGCGGCCAAGGTTAATTATGGCCCCCAGCACGGCGTTGGTTTTAGGCATCGGCAGCAGGCCGTTTGCCCGGGAAATAGAGAGTAATACGCCGATGGGCAGACCAATCAGCACGGTAAACAGGGCGGCCAGCGCCACCATGTAGACGGTCTCCAGGGTGCCGTTCAACAGCATCGGCCACAGCTCATCCCAGCTCATGCTACGCATAGCGGCCTCCCGTTTAAGCCATGTCGTTGCAGGAAGAGGCGTTCCGCCTGCGGATCGGGCAGCAGCGCCTGGCGCAGGCGCGACCATGGCGTGACCAGCAGATCGGCAATCTTCCCGCTCTCTATCAGCTCGCCGTTCTCCAGCAGCGCCGCATGATCGCAGAGGCTTTTTACCACCTCCAGCTGATGGGTGATCAGCACAATCGTCAGGCCGAGCTGGCGGTTAATATCCGCCAGCAGGCTGAGCACCGACTGGGTGGTCTCTGGATCCAGCGCGCTGGTGGCCTCGTCGCAGAGCAGCACCTGCGGGCGCGCCGCCAGCGCCCTGGCGATGCCGACGCGCTGCTTCTGCCCGCCGGAGAGCTGAGAGGGGAAGGCCTGCGCCTTATCGCTCAGTCCCACCAGGTGCAGCAGCTCCTCGACCCGCGCCCGGCGCTGCGCTTTGGCGACGCCTGCGATCTCCAGCGGCACGGCGACGTTATCCGCCACGCTGCGGGCGTGCAGCAGATTGAAGTGCTGAAAAATCATGCCGGTTTGCAGACGGTGCGCGCGCAGCGCCGCTTTATCGAAGCCGGTGATGTCGCGCCCGTTAACCAGAATGCGGCCGCGGGTCGGCCGCTCCAGCAGGTTAAGACAGCGGATCAGCGTGCTCTTGCCCGCGCCGCTGCGTCCGAGAATGCCGTAAATGGCTCCTTCGGGAACGGTTAGCGAGATGTCGTTCAGCGCCGGTCGGCCTGCTCCGGCATAGGTTTTACTCAGCCCTTCAATCACAATCATGACTGCGGCGCGACCGGAATAACCGAGCCGTTGTAATTTTTACGGATAAATTCCGCCACCTGTGGCGAGGTGAGGTCCTTCGCCAGCTCCTTGATGCGCGGATCGTTGGCCAACGCCGGATTGGTCACCAGAATATTGGCGTAGGGGTTGTGCTCGGCACTCTCCAGCCCCAGCGCATCTTTAGCAGGCGTCAGGCCTGCCTCCAGCGCGTAGTTGCCGTTGATCACCGCCAGATCGACGTCGTCCAGCGAGCGGGGGATCTGCGGGGATTCGATCTCAAGAATTTTAATATGCTTCGGGTTCTCGGCAATGTCCTTCGGCGTGGCGAGGGTGGTGGCGGGATCGGTAAACTTCGCGTTGAGCTTAATCAGCCCCTGGCTTTGCAGCAGGAACAGGGAGCGGCTCAGGTTAGTGGTGTTGTTCGGGACCGCCACCGTGGCGTTGTCAGGAAGCGACTTGAAATCTTTATACTTACGCGAGTAGATGCCTAGTGGTTCAATGTGTACCGTCGCCGCCACGGCAAAGGTTTTGCCCAGCGCCTTCTCCTGATCTTTTAGGTACGGAACGTGCTGGAAATAGTTGGCATCGACGTCGCCATTAGCCAGCAGCTCGTTGGCATTGACGCCGCTGGTCAGCTCCACCACCTTGATATCCAGTTTGGGATCAAACGTTTTGATATAGTTGAGAATTTCCGCGTGCGGTACGGCGTCCGCAGCGATGCGCAACGCTTCCGCGTGGGCGGAACCCCATGCCAGAGAAAGAGAGAGTGCCAGCCCAGCCAGTTTAAATGCTGCAGGTTTCATGATTTTTATCCTTTATCGTTATGACGGTAGGTTTGATCAGGCAATCAGCTGTTCGCTGCGCTCGCGCAGCACGTCCCGGTAGTAACGCTCGGCCACGTCCGGATGGGATCGCAGCCGCCCTTTCAGGTAGTTCCAGCCCACGTCGCGCAGCAGCGGGTTTTGCGGATCGCTCTCTGGCCCATGTGCCTCCTGCGCCAGCTGCTCGGGCAGGGCGTAGACCGGTACCACCGCGTCCAGCTGCGCGCCGAGGAAGAAGGCGATCGACAGTCGCTCCTGTCCGGCTGCGGGCGAGACCACCCGGTGCACCGTGGCGCGCAGATAGCCGTTGGTCGCCAGCTCCAGCAGCTCACCAATGTTCACGACAAAGCTCCCGGCCAGCGGGGCGGCATCCAGCCAGCGGCCCGGGGCCACCTCCACCTGCAAGCCTCTCTGCTCATCCTGCAGCAGGAAGCTAAGGAAGCCGGAGTCCTTGTGCGCGCCGACGCCTTGCTGGCTCTCGGTTGCTGGCTGGCCAGGATAGCGGATCAGCTTGATATGCTCATTAGGCTTATCGCCATACAGCGCATCAAAAGCGTCCGGGGGGAGATCCAGTGCCTGAGCGAAGGCGCGCAGCAGGTTGAGTGCCATGCGGGTCATTGCTTTTTGCCAGGCGAGGAGGGCAGGCTTCAGCGTCGGCTGCGCCTCTGGCCACAGGTTCGGCCCCTGCAGACGCCGCCAGCGAGGATCGTTTCCGGCAACGTTCAGGGCCGGACGCTCAGCGCCAATATCAAACTGTTCGCGCCAGTCCGGCTGGCCGCGCGTCAGCTCAGAGGCCGCCCGGTTATAGCCACGAAAATGGGGAGAGTGGATCATCGCCACCTGCTGCTTCTCTGCGTCGGAAAGAGCGAAGAAGCGGCGGGCCTCCTGCTGGACGGCGCGCTGCAGATCGTCATCCACGCCGTGATTAACCAGATAGAAGAAGCCGATATCTCGTGCGGCATGGCGCAGCTGTTCCAGAAAGGCGGGACGATTGACGGGGTCGGCAAAGTGCGACAGGTCAAGAATGGGCAGGCGGGTAGCGGTCATGGCTGGCTCCTTATATTGGCTTTCTGGCAGAGTGCCTTAACGCCAAATTTTCAACCAATAACCTTCTTTTCTAATTTATGACCGAGTGGGATCAAGTGCTTTTGCGAAAAATGGATAAGGCAGGGGATGCGGTTCGCGGCAGGCCAAAATGATAAGAGCCCTGACAGAAGAAGTCAGGGCTCTTAGGGTACTGCTGATATTGCATTTAACATTAAGGAACTTAACTACATGATACTGCTTATGATACTGCTTTAAATGTACAGGTTTAAGGTCGTAGACCTCGGTACTCAAGTACACACCCTTCGCGATATAGACTTTTTGATGCGTGGCCTTACTTCCATTGCGTTTTAAAACATGATGTTTTAACGCGCAACCCAAACAACATATAACGGGGCCTTACATCATCGCGATTACGTTCACACCCTGCGATTGTAGAGACTGACTACGTGGCCTTAAAGCGTCATCGGGTAGGCTTGCAACTGATTTACGCTACGCCGACTCTCCCATACAACAAGACTTCGTGGCCTTTATCGCATTTATACATTACATCTTACTGCTTAACAGCGCCCTCAATGAGCAACGCTGTTAACTTAAATCTAATACTTTTTTTGGATATGTCAACTGACTCAAGAAGCGACCTGTGGCTGGGCGTGCGGCCCGGTTTTAGGCTTTGTCAGCGAGTAGACGTCGTAGAACGAAAGCTCGCCTTTTTTCTGCACCATCTGCTGCAGCTGGCTCTTCTGCGCTGCCTCTACCTCTGGCGACTGCATAATGGCGTCGATCAGCTCAGGCGGCACAAAGCGCGTGTTGTACCACTCACCGTTATAGCAGACGCGGAAATCGAGCACGTCGATATCCTCATAGCGGTAGCGCGGGTAGACGTCAAAGAAGAAGAAACCGTTCAGCAGGGCGAACAGCACCACCAGCAGCCAGACAGAGCCGGCCAGGGTTTCGGACTGGAGCATCACCGCCAGGGTAGCAAACCAGCCAACGTACATGCCGATAAACAGCCAGGGATGGTTGCGGATAAAGCTAATGCTGAAGCGTGGCCGATTGTCACGCTTCTCGCGAATATTTAGCTCATTAATAGTTTGGGTAAGCAGTCGCTCTATTTCTGTCATTTTTTACCTTTGGGGATCGGACAAAACGCAGGTGAAACAGCCTATTTTACGATCCGTGGCAGTGAGAAAAAAGTAACAGAAAGGCGGCAAAAAAGCATAACAGTTATGCCGAGGCCGACGGCAGCTTTTTAATGATCCGTGCCGGGTTACCCGCCACCACCACATCATCGGGAATATCGCGAATAACCACGCTGCCGGAGCCAATCACCACGTTGTTACCAATGGTCACGCCCGGGTTTATCACTGCCCGACCACCGATCCAGACGTTATGGCCAATAGTCACGGGGGCACCAAACTCTAATCCGCTATTCCGTTCGGTCGCATCAAGCGGATGGGTGGCAGTGTAGATATGCACGCCCGGGGCGAGCATGCAGTTATCGCCAATATGTATCGGGCAAACATCCAGCATCACGCAGTCAAAGTTGGCATAAAAATCGTTGCCGAGAAAAATATTGTAGCCGTAGTCGCAGCGAAAGCTTGGCTCAATGTAGGCATTGCCGCTTTTGCCCAGCAGCTCCGCAAGCAGGGCGCGCCGTTCGCTCTTCTCGGTCGGGCCAGAGTGATTATACTGATGCAGCAGCTCCCTGGCACGCAGGCGATCTGCCCGTAATGTTTCATCGCCAGATCGGTAGAGTTGACCGGCAATCATTTTCTGCTTTTCTGTACTCATGGCTATCTCACTGTTAAACATAACAGCAGCATCCTGGAGTGAGATAGCCTGAAAGAGTATAGCGTTGGCTATAGTATGTGAAATAGATCACACTACTTCAAGAGACAAAAGCCCAACCTTGAGATTCACCAAAACGTGTCTGATAAAGGCGGCGGGGAATCGCGATAAAACCGTGGGCGGACTAGCGAACAAATTTCCACACGGAGGAGGGGATTTTGTCATAAAGCTTATTCATTGTCAGTTCAGCCAGACGGTGATCCGCTGCGGAATAAAACACGGTTAGCTCATTGTCAGAAAGTTCGTATTTATTTTTTTCAATCACGCGTTCCAGCGTGTCAATTGTCTGACAGCGCCGCAGGCGCATCAAATAATCTACTTTTGTTAATGGTTTATCAGACATAAATTCACCTATGTATTTGTAATAGTTTTAACAGGACAAGCTAACAGGGTTAGCCTTGCTCACATTAACGAAACAGCGAAACAGTCGGTTGCCGGATTTGCGCCATTTCTGCAAGTCTTCTGTACTAATGCCATAGCTACTGAACAGCATAAACGTGTCGTCCAGGTATTCGTCAATCTGGGCAATCAGTTTATTATCTTCATTGTACTTAATTTTATAATTAAGTGCGAAGGTCGCAATATGCTCAATCAGCTCGTTCAACTGCAAATTGATTGCTGACGTGGGATCGTTAACCCAGCCATGATGGCTTTCTTCAAGGTTGGAGAGGCAATCATGGTACAACGTTTCGCAAAGAAATTTCAGTTGCGCGACATCATGCCTTTTTGGCGAGTATTCGTCCATAACGTATCCCCTTCTAAGTGGCTTTTTTTTCACATGGAACACCGTTTCGGGATGGATACCTCCTTGAGGTCGGCGTGTAAGCTGCTCTTGCGCCTCAATTTAACTATAAGTCACTCTGAAAAAGATTTCCTGGAGCGATTACGAAAAATTACAATTATCATCTTTTGCTTTCGTTCACCCTCGGCTAAAGGGGTGAACCTCAACTCTCTCTCTGCTGCTTACTAAGAATATTCTTACATGAAAGTCTGTTTACTATTAATTAAGAATATCTTCACTTCGTAAGATAATCCTTTAAGCCTTAAGAATTATGCGACTTATATTTGTTACAGAAAATAACCAAATAAACAATAAGCCGTCGTGATGATTTTCCGGCGAGAAATGAAAAAGGCCGCATACGCGGCCTTTGATTCATAACTCTCTGAGATTCAGAGCCTATTAACGATGTTCAACGGCATGGCTGTGTTCAACATCTTCTGACTTGCGGCTAAAGCGGCGGCGCACCACCACAAAGAATACCGGAACAAAGAAGACGGCCAGAACGGTTGCCGTCACCATCCCACCCATAACGCCCGTACCTACGGCGTTCTGAGCACCAGAGCCTGCGCCAGTACTGATAACCAGCGGCATAACGCCGAGGATAAACGCCAGCGAGGTCATCAGGATAGGACGCAGACGCATACGTACCGCCTCCAGCGTCGCTTCGATCAGCCCTTTGCCCTCTTTTTCCATCAGATCTTTGGCGAATTCGACGATAAGTATCGCGTTCTTCGCCGACAGGCCAATGGTGGTCAGCAGGCCCACCTGGAAGTAAACGTCGTTACCCAGCCCGCGGAAGGTCGCCGCCAGCAGCGCACCGATGACCCCCAGCGGAACAACCAGCATGACCGAGAACGGAATCGACCAGCTCTCGTACAGCGCCGCCAGACAGAGGAAGACCACGATCAGCGAGATAGCGTACAGGGCAGGGGCCTGGTTACCAGAGAGACGTTCCTGATAGGACATGCCCGTCCAGTCGTAGCCTACACCCGCAGGCAGCGTGCCCGCCAGCTGCTCCATCAGATCCATCGCTTCACCGGTACTCTTGCCTGCACCCGCTTCACCGAGGATCTCCATTGATGGCAGACCGTTATAGCGCTCCAGACGCGGAGAGCCATACTCCCAGTGCGACGTAGAGAACGCCGAGAATGGCACCATCTGACCATCGCTGCCGCGCACGTACCAGTTATTGATATCGTTTGGCAGCATACGGTACTTAGCCTGTGACATCACGTATACCTTCTTCACGCGACCGCGGTCGATGAAGTCGTTAACGTAGCTACCGCCCCAGGCCGTACCCAGTGTGGTATTGATGTCGCTGATGGAGACACCCAGCGCCTGCGCTTTCTCCTGATCGATATCGATCTTGAACTGCGGCGTATCTTCCAGGCCGTTAGGACGTACGCCCACCAGCATGTCAGGGTGTTTCGCCACCTCGCCGAGCAGCTGGTTACGTGCCTGCATCAGCTTGTCATGGCCAAGGTTGCCCTGGTCAATCAGCTGGAAGTCGAAGCCGGTTGCCGTACCCAGCTCAACAATCGCCGGCAGGTTAAAGGCGAAGACCATCGCATCTTTAATCTGCGAGAAGTGTCCGCTGGCGCGGCCCGTAATGGCCGGAACCTTGTTCTCTTCCCCTGCACGCTCATCCCAGTTTTTCAGGGAGACGAATGCAATACCGGTGTTCTGCCCACGACCCGAGAAGCCGAAGCCGTTCACGCTAAACACGGAGTTAACGTTCGCTTTCTCTTCTTTCAGGTAGTAGTCCGTTACCTCATCGAGCACCTTCTGCGTACGCTCCTGAGTGGCACCCGCCGGTAGCTGCGCCATGGTGAGGAATACGCCCTGATCTTCATCTGGCAGGAACGAGGTTGGCAGACGGACAAACAGGAACGCCATGCCCGCAACGATGATGATATAGAGCAGCAGATAACGACCGGTGCTGCGCAGAATATTCCCTACGCTGTCGGTGTAGTGGTGCGTGCTCTTATCAAACATGCGGTTAAACCAGCCGAAGAAGCCTTTTTTGCCTTCGCCGTGGTCGCCTTTAGCGATCGGCTTCAGCATGGTGGCACAGAGGGCTGGCGTCAGGATCAGCGCCACGATCACCGACAGCACCATCGCCGAAACGATAGTAATCGAGAACTGGCGATAGATCGCACCGGTAGAGCCGCCGAAGAAGGCCATCGGGATAAATACCGCCGACAGCACCAGGGCAATACCCACCAGCGCACCCTGGATCTGGTCCATCGATTTCCGCGTCGCCTCTTTGGGCGGCAGACCCTCTTCGGCCATAACACGTTCGACGTTCTCTACCACCACGATGGCATCATCCACCAGCAGGCCGATGGCGAGTACCATACCGAACATGGTGAGGGTGTTTATCGAGTAGCCGAAGGCATTGAGGATCGCGAAGGTCCCCAGCAGCACCACCGGAACGGCAATCGTTGGGATCAGCGTTGCACGGAAGTTTTGCAGGAACAGGTACATGACCAGGAACACCAGTACGATCGCTTCGACCAGCGTTTTCACTACTTCGTTAATCGAGATTTTAACGAACGGCGTCGTATCGTACGGATAAACCACCTCAAGGCCTGCCGGGAAGGTCGGCTTCAGGGACTCAATGGTAGCGCGTACTGCCTCAGCGGTATCCAGGGCGTTAGCGCCGGTTGCCAGTTTGATCCCGAGACCGGACGCCGGCTGACCGTTGTACTTAGCGATAACGTCATAGTTCTCACCGCCCAGCTCAATCTCTGCCACGTCGCGCAGGCGAACCTGGGAGCCATCCTGGTTCACTTTCAGCAGAATTTTACCGAACTCTTCCGTGGAGGTGAGTCGGGTCTGGGCAATGATCGAGGCGTTCAGCTGCTGACCTTTCACCGGCGGCGTACCGCCGAGCTGGCCCGCAGCGACCTGGGCGTTCTGCGCTTTAATCGCGTTAATCACGTCAACCGGGGTAAGCTGGAAGTTGTTCAGCTTGTTCGGATCCATCCAGATACGCATCGCATACTGGGCACCGAACAGCTGTACGTCACCCACGCCCGCGGTACGGCTAACCGGATCTTTCACCGTCGCGCCCACGTAGTCGGCAATATCTTCCTGGGTCATCGAGCCATCGGTGTTGATCATCCCCAGCACCATCAGGAAGCTGCTGGAGGATTTCTCAACGCTGACGCCCTGCTGCTGCACTTCCTGCGGCAGCAGCGGCATGGCCAGCTGCAGTTTATTCTGCACCTGAACCTGCGCGATGTCCGCGTCGGTACCGGAGTTAAAGGTCAGCGTGATCTGTACCGTACCCGATGAGTCGCTGGTGGAGGACATATAGAGCAGGCCATCGATACCGTTCATGTTCTGTTCGATAACCTGCGTCACGGTATCCTGCACCGTTTTCGCATCAGCGCCGGGGTAGGTCGCTGAGACCGTCACTGCCGGTGGCGCAATCGAAGGATATTGCGCTATCGGCAAGTTGAGGATCGAGAGCGCCCCCGCCAGCATGATAATGATCGCGATAACCCATGCAAAAATGGGGCGATCGATAAAAAACTTAGACATGTCTTAACGGCTCCTGTTTAAGTTAAGACTTCGTTTGTTCTGACTGCGCGCCGGCTGCAGCTTGCTCTTTCTTGTCAGAAGCCTGATCGGTATTCACTTCCTGCACTTTTACCTGCGCGCCCGGCCGGACTTTCTGCAGGCCGGTGACAATCACGCGATCGCCATCTTTCAGACCGCCGGTAACCAGCCACTTATCGCCAATCGCCTGTGAAGTCTGTACCTGGCGGGTTTCAACCTTGTCGCCTTCGCCAACAACCATGGCGGAAGCTTCACCGCGCGGTGTGCGGGTGATGCCCTGCTGCGGAACCAGCAGCGCGTTCGGGTTCAGACCCTCTTCCAGACGGGCGCGGACAAACATGCCCGGCAGCAGAGTCTGGTCCGGGTTAGGGATGATAGCGCGCAGGGTAATGGAGCCGGTGGTTTCATCAACAGTGACGTCAGAGAACTCCAGCGTACCGGTCTGCGGGAAGGTTGCGCCGTCGTTGGTGAGCAGTTCGACTTTCGCTTTACCGTTCTCCTGCTTCAGGGTGCCTTTCTCCAGCTCCTGCTTCAGGCGCAGATAATCATTGCTGGACTGGGTCACATCCACATAGATCGGATCGAGCTGCTGCACGGTTGCCAGCGCGTTAGTCTGGCCGGTCTGTACCAGGGCACCCTCGGTTACCGACGACTTACCAATGCGGCCGCTGATAGGGGAGATCACTTTGGTATAGGCCAGGTTGATGCGCGCGGTTTCAACGGCGGCTTTGGCGGCCACGACTGAGGCATTTGCCTGCTGCGCTTCGGCCTGGGCGTTATCAAAGTCCTGCTGGCTGATGTACTTGGTGCCAATCAGGCTCTGGTAGCGTTTGAGGGTTACCTGAGCAATATTCGCGGCAGCCTGGGCGCGAGCTAAATCGCCTTTCGCGCTCTCATAAGAGGCTTGATAGGTTGCTGGATCGATCTGATAAAGCGAGACACCCGCTTCGACATCGCTGCCCTCGGTGAAGTTACGTTTTAAGATGATACCGCTGACCTGCGGTCTGACTTCAGCAACGCGATAGGCGCTGGTGCGGCCTGGCAGTTCAGTGGTCATCTGCAGAGGTTCGGATTTAAGTGTCACAATCCCAACTTCTGGCGCTTGCTGTGCTCCTTGTTGAGCCGGTTTATCATCACATCCTGTTAGCGCTAAGCTGCCCGAAAGCATCAGAACGGCCGCCAGAGGGGTAAATCCTCTGTTTTTGTTCATAGGTAAACCTCGAGTGTCCGATTTCAAATTGTTCAGTGGATCAAGCGCCCACAAACCCATTGCTGCGTTTATATTATCGTCATGCTATGGTACATACATTCATAAATGTATGTAAATCTGACTACCATAAAATCACCAACATATGGCACGAAAAACCAAACAACAGGCCCAGGAGACGCGTCAGCATATTTTAGATGTTGCTATGCGGCTG
This sequence comes from Pseudescherichia sp., assembly GCF_031998825.1. Lineage (GTDB taxonomy): Bacteria > Pseudomonadota > Gammaproteobacteria > Enterobacterales > Enterobacteriaceae > Pseudescherichia. Next base: position 85,822 of record NZ_DAMACX010000005.1, on the reverse strand, counting down.
TTTTCAGCGCACGGCGTATCTAAAACGTCTCTTGCAGACATTGCGCAGGCAGCGGGTGTCACGCGTGGCGCAATTTATTGGCACTTCAAAAATAAGTCAGATTTATTTGGTGAAATTTGGCAGCTGTCAGAATCCAGTATTGGCGATCTCGAGCTTGAGTATCAGGCAAAATTTCCTGATGATCCACTCTCCGTTTTGCGCGAAATTTTGGTCTATATCCTTGAAGCAACGGTAGTCGAAGAGCGCCGCCGTTTAATGATGGAGATAATTTTCCATAAATGTGAGTTTGTCGGCGAAATGACCATTGTGCAACAGGCACAGCGTAATTTATGCCTCGAAAGTTACGATCGTATTGAACAGACGCTCAGCCACTGCATTAAAGCAAAAATGCTGCCCGCGAATCTGCTCACCCGCCGGGCGGCTATTCTGATGCGCAGCTATATCTCCGGCATTATGGAGAACTGGCTCTTCTCGCCACAAACGTTTGATCTTAAAAAAGAAGCCCGCGACTACGTTGCTATCCTGCTGGAGATGTTTCAGCTCTGCCCGACGATGCGCGCAAAGAGCGACGTGCTCTGCGCCTAATTTCTCTTCACTGTGCCAGGAAATATCCTGGAGGCTATGCGCATTGCTATGTTGTCCCAGACGGGCGTGATATTCTCTGCGCGTGGCCAGTCCCGGCCCGCTTTCCCGTAAAGAAACCATTCATCTAAAAATTATGCTGCACTTCATACGCTCGCAAAATCCGCTATCTGCTTTTGCTCTGATGCTGGTGCTTGTCGCAAGCCTGTTTTCGACGGCTTCGCAGGCCCGTGCCAGTACCGATCTGCCCGGCCGGGCAGAGGTGCAAAGCCAGCTTGATGCGCTAAATAAGCAAAAAGATCATACCCCACAGGATAAGCTCGTCATTGACGATCTGACACAAACGCTGGACACCCTCGACAAGCTCGAGCGGGTCAAGCAGGAGACCACCCAGCTTCGTCAGAAGGTTGCTCAGGCGCCGGATAAGATGCGCGAGGCGACGGACGGGCTAAATGCGCTGAGCGATAAAGACAACGATGACGAAACGCGCAAAACGCTGGCAACGCTGTCGCTGCGCCAGCTGGAGTCGCGCGTCTCGCAGCTGTTGGACGATCTCCAGACCGCGCAGAACGATCTGGCGACCTATAACAGCCAGCTGGTGGCGCTGCAAACCCAGCCGGAGCGGGTGCAGAATGCCATGTACACCGCCTCGCAGCAGCTGCAGCAGATCCGTAACCGCCTGAACGGCACTGGAGCAGGGGAGGGGGCCTTGCGTCCGACCCAGCAGACGCTGCTGCTGGCCCAGCAGGCGCTGCTGAATGCCGAGATTGACCAGCTGCGTAAAAGCCTTGAAGGCAACACCACCCTGCAGGATACCCTGCAGAAGCAGCGCGACTACGTGACGGCCAACAGCAACCGTCTGGAGCATCAGCTTCAGCTCTTGCAGGAGGCGGTCAACAGCAAACGCCTCACGCTGACCGAAAAAACGGCCCAGGAGGCAGTTACGCCGGATGAGACCGCGCGTATCCAGGCCAATCCGCTGGTGAAACAGGAGCTGGATCTCAACCACCAGCTCAGCCAGCGGCTGATTGACGCCACGGAAAACGGCAACGCGCTGGTACAGCAGAATATTAAAGTTAAAAACTGGCTCGATCGCGCCCTGCAGTCCGAGCGCAATATCAAAGAGCAGATCTCGGTGCTGAAGGGGAGCCTGCTGCTGTCGCGCATTCTCTACCAGCAGCAGCAGACGCTGCCCTCCGCCGACGAGCTGGCGGATATGACTAACCGCATCGCCGACCTGCGTCTTGAACAGTTTGAGATCAACCAGCAGCGCGATGCCCTGTTCCAGAGCGACGCCTTCGTCGGCAAGCTGGAGGAGGGGCACGAGAGCGAGGTGAACGGTGAGGTGCACGATGCGCTGCTGCAGGTGGTCGATATGCGCCGTGAGCTGCTCGATCAGCTCAACAAGCAGCTCGGCAACCAGCTGATGATGGCGATTAACCTGCAGGTTAACCAGCAGCAGCTGATGAGCGTCTCTAAAAGCCTGCAAGAGGTGCTGACCCAGCAGATCTTCTGGGTAAACAGCAACAAGCCGATGGACTGGGAGTGGGTGAAAGCCTTCCCGCAGGCGGTTAAAGAGCAGTTCCGCACCATGAAGATCACCGTGAACTGGGAGAAAGCCTGGCCTGCGGTGGCGATTGCGTTTCTGGCCGGGCTGCCGCTGCTGCTGATCGCGGGCCTGATTCGCTGGCGTCTGCGCTGGCTGAAGCAGTACCAGGCCCGGCTGGCGGACGAGGTGGGCCAGCTGCGTAACGACAGCCAGGGCCATACGCCGAAGGCGATCCTCATCGACCTGATCCGCGCGCTGCCGGTCTGCCTGCTGATCCTCGCGGCAGGTTTGGTCCTGCTTACCATGCAGCTTAACATTAGCGAGCTGCTGTGGGCCTTCAGTAAAAAGCTGGCGCTCTTCTGGCTGGTGTTCGGCCTGTGCTGGAAGGTGCTGGAGAAAAACGGCGTCGCGGTGACCCACTTCTCTATGCCTGCGGAGCTGACCAGCCACTGGCGTCGGCAGATCGTGCGCGTCAGCCTGGCATTGCTGCCGCTGCACTTCTGGTCGGTGGTCTCCGAGCTGTCGCCGCTGCATCTGATGGACGACGTCACCGGGCAGATTGTGATTTTCCTCAACCTGCTGGTAATTAGCATTCTGATGTGGCCGATGTGCCGCGATAGCTGGCGCGATAAGGAGTCACATGCTCTGCGCCTGCTGACCGTTACCGTGCTCTCCATCGTGCCGCTGGCGCTGATGGTGCTGACGGCGACCGGGTACTTCTACACCACGCTGCGCCTCTCTGGCCGCTGGATCGAGACCGTCTATCTGGTGATTATCTGGAACTTGCTCTACCAGACGGTGCTGCGCGGGCTTAGCGTGGCGGCGCGTCGCATCGCCTACCGCCGTGCGCTGGCCCGTCGGCAGAACCTGGTGAAAGAGGGGGCTGAAGGCGCGGAGCCGCAGGAGGAGCCGACCATCGCTCTTGAGCAGGTCAACCAGCAGACGCTGCGTATTACCATGCTGGTGATGGTGGCGCTGTTTGGTGTCGTCTTCTGGGCAATCTGGTCCGATTTGATCACTGTGTTTGCCTACCTCGACAGCATTACGCTCTGGCACTACAACGGCATGGAAGCGGGGGCCAGCGTGGTGAAAAGCGTCACCATGGGTAGCCTGCTGTTTGCCATCATCGCGGCGATGGTGGCCTGGGCGCTGATCCGCAACCTGCCGGGTCTGCTGGAGGTGCTGGTGCTCTCGCGCCTGAAGATGCGCCAGGGGGCCTCCTATGCCATCACCACTATTCTCAACTATGTGATTATCGCCGCCGGGGCGATGACGGTATTCGGTTCGCTGGGTGTATCGTGGGATAAACTTCAGTGGCTGGCGGCTGCGCTGTCGGTCGGTCTCGGTTTCGGCTTGCAGGAGATTTTCGGTAACTTTGTTGCCGGTATCATTATCCTGTTCGAACGCCCGGTACGCATCGGCGATACGGTGACGATCGGCACCTTCTCCGGAACGGTCAACAAGATCCGCATCCGTGCCACGACCATTACCGATTTTGACCGCAAAGAGGTGATCATTCCGAACAAGGCCTTCGTAACCGAGCGCCTGATCAACTGGTCGCTCTCCGATACTATCACCCGCGTGGTGGTACGGCTCGGGGTGGCCTACGGCTCCGATCTCGATAAGGTGAAGGAGGTGCTGTTGAAGGCGGCGATGGATCATCCGAAGGTGATGCACGATCCGGAACCGGCGGTCTTCTTTACGACCTTTGGCCCGAGCACCCTGGATCACGAGCTGCGCCTCTACGTGCGCGAGCTGCGGGATCGCAGCTACACCGTGGATGAACTGAACCGCACCATCGATCGTCTGTGCCGCGAGAACGGCATCGACATTGCGTTTAACCAGCTGGAAGTGCACCTGCGCAATGCGAAGGGTGAGGAGCTGACCGAGGTGAAGCGCGACCTGAACGGCGACGATCCAACACCTTCCATCGCCTGATGCGGCTCTAAGAACGTCTATCCTGAAGCGGGACTTTTTTCTCAAAGTCCCGCTTTACTATCTCCAGCGCCTTCAGCACTGTTTCCGGCGCGATAGCGTGCTCCTCCAGCAGCATAATCAGATCTACCGCCAGCTTGACCTCTTCCGGCGCATTTTCCAGCGACATAGTAACTCCTGTTATTCCCTAGCGCGTTAACCGGGCCAGTACGTTCTCAATTCGCGCCAGCGCATGGCGACAGCGGGCCAGCCTACCCTCCAGCGCCACCACTTCTCGCTGTAAATTTTGCTGCTCCTCAAAACCGGTGGCTCTGGCGAGCAGCAGCTCGCGGGCCTGTTTCATCTCCTGCAGGCGACGCTCATACTGCTGGTGCTGTAGCCGCTGGCGCTGCCATTTGGTCACTGCCGGCGAGGCGCTGTCCCACTGCCGTAGCGACCATGTGGCCGTTTCTCGGGTAAGGGCAGCGAGCTGCGACGAGAGATGCTCCGCCAGCCAGGCCACCTGCGGCAGCTGCCCGGCATTAACCGCGTGGCGCAGCGCAGCCAGATTATGGTCGGCCTCGTCCAGGCAGGCTCGCATTAATGTGCTGCGGGTCTGGAACAGATGGCGGTCAAAGCGTGCGCTAACGGTGGCGTGGTGGGCCAGCGGCGCGGCCCGCTCGCGCAGGGAGGCGAGCTGTTTCTCCAGCGAATCTAAAAGCAAAACCGTTTTCAACAATCTTTCCCCTGTATTCATCGGGGCTATGTTACATTAGCCAAAAAGCCCGATAACGATCCCATTATGCAACGTACTCTGTTAATTATCACCGGCTGGCTGGCGGTTGCGCTCGGCACGCTCGGCGTGGTGCTGCCGGTATTGCCTACAACGCCCTTTATTCTGTTAGCCGCCTGGTGCTTTGCTCGCTCCTCACCGCGATTTCACGCCTGGTTGCTCTATCGCTCCTGGTTTGGTAGCTATCTGCGCCACTGGCAGCAGTATCGTGCCATGCCCCGCGGCGCAAAACCTCGGGCTATCGCGGTTATCTTATTGACGTTCGCGATCTCATTATGGCTGGTCAAGCTGATGTGGGTACGTTTTCTGCTGCTGGCGATCCTCGCCTGCCTGCTAATATTTATGTGGCGCATTCCGGTAGTTGATGAGGTTGTTGATGAAAAGCAACAAAAGCAGTGAAGCGCACTCAAGCTTATTGCATTTGTCCCGTTCTGCCAGTACATTCGACCGTTTTCGAGCACGGGCACGTTTGGTTAAATGTTAAACAATAGTTACATGACCCGCAAAGCGTGCAGTGAGTATGACCGTTTCTAGCAGGCAAAAATCCATGACAGCAACTGCGCAGCAGCTTGAGTATTTAAAAGACAGCATTAAAAGCATTCAGGACTATCCGAAACCGGGGATCCTGTTCCGGGATGTCACCAGTTTGCTGGAAGATCCGAAAGCGTATGCTCTTAGCATTGAACTGCTGGTCGCGCGTTTCAAAGACGCAGGCATTACCAAAGTGGTCGGTACCGAAGCCCGTGGCTTCCTGTTTGGCGCGCCGGTCGCCCTGGCGATGGGCGTCGGCTTTGTGCCGGTGCGTAAGCCGCGTAAGCTGCCGCGTGAAACCATCGCCGAGAGCTATGAGCTGGAGTACGGCACCGACCAGTTAGAGATCCACGTCGATGCTATCAAGCCGGGCGATAAAGTGCTGGTGGTGGACGATCTGCTGGCGACCGGCGGCACCATTGAAGCCACCGTTAAGCTGATCCGCCGCCTGGGTGGTGAAGTGACCGACGCAGCCTTTATTATCAACCTGTTTGATATCGGTGGCGAAGAGCGTCTCGCGAAGCAGGGTATCACCTGCTACAGCCTGGTCCCGTTCCCGGGCCACTGATTACCATCCGTCAGTACACAGTCTCGCTGTTAGGGCGAGGCTGTGGTAGCATTGCCCCTCGTATATCCACCTTCCAGCGTTCCAGAGCCTGCCCATGAGTTATCAGGTCTTAGCCCGTAAGTGGCGACCACAAACTTTTGCTGACGTCGTCGGTCAGGAGCATGTGCTGACTGCACTGGCGAACGGCTTATCGTTAGGACGCATTCATCATGCGTATCTCTTTTCCGGCACCCGCGGCGTCGGAAAGACCTCTATTGCCCGTTTGCTGGCGAAGGGGCTGAACTGCGAGACCGGCATCACCGCAACGCCGTGCGGCGTGTGCGACAACTGTCGCGAAATCGAGCAGGGGCGCTTTGTCGATCTGATTGAGATCGACGCCGCCTCGCGTACCAAAGTTGAGGATACCCGCGACCTGCTGGATAACGTCCAGTACGCGCCGGCCCGTGGCCGCTTCAAAGTCTACCTGATAGACGAAGTGCATATGCTGTCGCGCCACAGCTTCAACGCCCTGCTGAAGACGCTCGAAGAGCCGCCAGCGCACGTGAAGTTCCTGCTGGCGACTACCGATCCGCAGAAGCTGCCGGTGACCATCCTCTCCCGCTGCTTACAATTTCATCTCAAGGCGCTGGACGTGGAGCAGATCCGCCAGCAGCTTGAGCATATTCTCGACGAAGAGAAGATCCATCACGAGCCGCGCGCGTTGCAGCTGCTGGCACGCGCCGCCGACGGCAGCCTGCGTGACGCCCTCAGCCTGACCGATCAGGCGATTGCCAGCGGCGACGGCCAGCTTACCACTCAGGCGGTGAGCCAGATGCTCGGCACGCTGGATGACGATCAGGCGCTGTCGCTGATTGAGGCGCTGGTGGAGGCCAACGGCGAGCGCGTAATGGCGCTGGTCAACGAGGCCGCTGCCCGTGGCGTGGAGTGGGAGGCGCTGCTGGTTGAGATGCAGACCCTGCTGCACCGCATTGCCATGGTTCAGCTCTCGCCCTCCGCGCTCGGCAGCGATATGGCGGCTATTGAGCAGCGCCTGCGCGAGCTGGCGCGCACCGTGCCGCCGGGCGACGTCCAGCTCTATTACCAGACCATGCTGATTGGCCGCAAAGAGCTGCCGTTTGCACCTGACAGGCGGATGGGTATTGAGATGACCCTGCTGCGTGCCCTGGCGTTCCATCCGCGTATGCCGCTGCCGGAGCCGAGCGTGCCGACCCAGGACTTCTCTCCTGTGGCACCCACGGCGGTGCTGACCCCGGAGCAGGTGCCGCCATCTCCGCCCCCCGCGCCGCCGCGTAGCGATGCGCCGCTGTCGGACACCACCAGCCAGGTGCTGGCCGCCCGCAGTCAGCTGCAGCGTGCCCAGGGAGCGACCAAAGCAAAAAAGAGTGAACCGGCAGCGGCAACCCGCACGCGGCCGGTGAATAACGCTGCGCTTGAGCGGCTGGCATCGGTTACCGAGCGCGTCCAGGCGCGTCCGGCCGCCGCCGCCCAGCAGCAAGCGCCGGTAAAAAAAGAGGCCTACCGCTGGAAGACCACCCTGGTCACTGAAGAGGTGAAGGAGGTTGTCGCCACGCCGAAGGCGCTGAAGAGAGCCCTTGAGCATGAGCGGACGCCGGAGCTGGCGCAAAAGCTGGCCGAAGAGGCCATCACCCGCGATCCGTGGGCGGCAGAGGTGAGTCGGCTCAGTTTGCCTAAACTGGTTGAACAGGTAGCGCTTAACGCGTGGAGAGAGCAGGAGGGGAGCCGGATCTGCCTGCACCTGCGCACTACCCAGCGGCACCTTAACTCCCCCGGTACGCTAAAAGTTTTAGGTGAGGCACTTAACGCCCTGTACGGTTCAGCGGTTGAAGTGTCTATCATTGAAGATGATAATCCCGCGATGCGCACTCCGCTGGAGTGGCGTCAGGCGATTTACGAAGAGATGCTTGCGCAGGCGCGCGAGTCGATTATTGCGGATAGCAACATCCAGACCCTGCAACGATTCTTCGATGCGGATCTGGACGAAGAGAGCATTCGCCCTATTTGATCGTGAGTTTGACTTACGATTGTCATTTTTAACGTGAATGAAGAGAGAAGCCTATGTTTGGTGGTAAAGGCGGTCTGGGTAACCTGATGAAACAGGCCCAGCAGATGCAAGAGAAGATGCAGCAGATGCAGGAAGAGATTGCGAAGCTGGAAGTGACCGGTGAATCCGGTGCCGGTCTGGTGAAGGTCACCATCAACGGCGCGCACAACTGCCGTCGCGTGGAGATCGACCCAAGCCTGCTGGAAGACGACAAAGATATGCTGGAAGATCTTGTTGCTGCGGCCTTCAACGATGCGGCGCGTCGTATTGAAGAGACCCAGAAAGAGAAGATGGCAGGCGTCTCCTCCGGTATGCAGCTGCCGCCGGGCTTTAAGATGCCGTTCTAATGCAGACCAGTCCGCTGCTGACGCAGCTTATGGAAGCCCTGCGCTGCCTGCCGGGCGTTGGCCCAAAATCGGCGCAGCGCATGGCCTTTACGCTCCTGCAGCGCGATCGCAGCGGCGGGATGCGCCTTGCCCAGGCCCTGACGCGGGCGATGTCGGAGATTGGCCACTGTGCCGACTGCCGTACCTTCACCGAGCAGGAGGTGTGTAACATCTGCTCGAACCCGCGTCGCCAGGAGAACGGCCAGATCTGCGTGGTGGAGAGTCCGGCGGACATCTACGCCATTGAGCAGACCGGGCAGTTCTCCGGCCGCTACTTCGTGCTGATGGGGCACCTGTCACCCCTCGACGGCATCGGCCCGAACGATATCGGTCTCGACCGACTGGAGCAGCGGCTGGAGCGTGAGCAGTTGAAAGAGGTGATCCTCGCCACCAATCCCACGGTGGAAGGGGAGGCGACCGCCAACTATATCGCCGAGCTGTGCGGGCAGTATGGCGTTGATGCCAGCCGTATCGCTCACGGCGTGCCGGTGGGCGGCGAGCTGGAGATGGTCGACGGCACGACGCTCTCCCACTCGCTGGCCGGACGCCACAAGATCCGCATTTCGTGAAAAAAACGGGGGCATTTTTCTGCCCCCGCTTGAAATCCTTCCGCCATATCCCCATCTTCCCCTCAACACCAAATGGCATTGTTGAGGTATTTTTTCGATGAAAGGACAAGAAACACGCGGCTTCCAGTCAGAAGTAAAACAGCTTCTGCATCTGATGATCCATTCTCTCTACTCCAACAAAGAGATCTTCCTGCGTGAGCTTATCTCTAACGCCTCGGATGCGGCAGACAAGCTGCGTTTCCGTGCGTTGTCAAAACCCGAGCTGTACGAGGGTGACGGTGAGCTACGCGTGCGCGTCTCCTTTGATAAAGAGAAGCGTACCCTGACCATTGCCGACAACGGTATTGGTATGAACCGCGACGAAGTGATTGACCATCTGGGTACGATTGCTAAATCCGGCACCAAAGCATTTCTTCAGTCGATGGGCTCCGACCAGGCAAAAGACAGCCAGCTGATCGGCCAGTTCGGCGTCGGCTTCTACTCGGCGTTTATCGTTGCTGATAAAGTGACCGTGCGCACCCGCGCAGCGGGCGAGAGCGCAGAGAACGGCGTGTTCTGGGAATCCGCAGGCGAGGGCGACTACACCGTTGCCGATATCACCAAAGAGGATCGCGGGACCGAAATTACTCTGCACCTGCGTGAAGGCGAAGATGACTTCCTCAACGACTGGCGCGTGCGCTCGATCATTAGCAAATACTCCGACCATATCGCGCTGCCGGTAGAGATCGAGAAGCACGATGAGCAGGATGGCGAAACCGTCATCAGCTGGGAGAAGATCAACAAGGCCCAAGCGCTCTGGACCCGCAGCAAGTCCGAAATCAGCGACGACGAATACAAAGAGTTCTACAAGCATATTGCCCACGACTTCACCGATCCGCTGGCCTGGAGCCACAATCGCGTAGAGGGCAAGCAGGAGTACACCAGCCTGCTCTACATTCCGGCGCAGGCACCGTGGGATATGTGGAACCGCGATCACAAGCACGGCCTGAAGCTCTACGTACAGCGCGTCTTCATCATGGACGAGGCCGAGCAGTTCATGCCGAACTACCTGCGTTTCGTGCGCGGCCTGATCGACTCCAACGATCTGCCGTTGAACGTCTCCCGTGAGATCCTGCAGGACAGCTCCGTCACCCGCAACCTGCGTAGCGCCCTCACCAAACGTGCCCTGCAGATGCTTGAGAAGCTGGCTAAAGATGACGCCGAGAAGTATCAGGGCTTCTGGAAACAGTTCGGCCTGGCGCTGAAAGAGGGCCCGGCGGAGGACAGTGCGAACCAGGAGGCGATTGCCAAACTGCTGCGCTTTGCCTCGACCCATACCGACTCCTCTGAGCAGACGGTGGCGCTGGCGGACTACGTCTCCCGCATGAAAGAGGGCCAGGAGAAGATCTACTACATCACTGCCGACAGCTACGCCGCTGCGAAGAGCAGCCCGCACCTGGAGCTGCTGCGTAAGAAAGGTATCGAAGTGCTGCTGCTCTCCGATCGCATCGATGAGTGGATGATGAGCTATCTCACCGAATTCGACGGCAAATCCTTCCAGTCGGTGGCGAAAGCCGATGAGTCGCTGGATAAACTCAACGACGAGGTAGACGAAAGCGCGAAAGAGGCCGAAAAAGCCCTTGAGCCGTTCGTTGAGCGCGTGAAAACCCTGCTGGGCGATCGTGTGAAAGAGGTACGCTTTACCCACCGTCTGACCGATACGCCGGCGATCGTCACCACCGACAACGATGAGATGAGCACCCAGATGGCGAAGCTGTTTGCCGCTGCGGGCCAGGCCGTACCGGAAGTGAAGTACATCTTTGAACTTAATCCAGACCACGTTCTGGTGAAGCGCACCGCCGATATCCAGGACGAAGCGCAGTTCAAAGCATGGATCGAACTGCTGCTGGATCAGGCCCTGTTTGCCGAGCGCGGCACGCTGGAGGATCCTAACCAGTTTATCCGTCGCATGAACCAGCTGCTGGTTTCTTAACCTCTCTCCGCTCCGTTCCCTCTTACCCCCTGGTAGGAGGGAACGATTCAGCTGCTCAACTTCCCGCCGAACCCGCCTGCATAAGCCTCGCTTCCTTGTGGTGATACTGACTTTAGTGGTATGGTTTTCGCTTCAAACAACGTTGTATACCTGTCATTAATTATCTGGGTATAAAAATTTAAACGTAGAGGAATTACGCAATGCGTATCATTTTGCTCGGCGCTCCGGGCGCAGGTAAAGGCACTCAGGCTCAGTTCATCATGGAGAAATACGGTATTCCGCAGATCTCCACCGGTGACATGCTGCGCGCCGCGGTTAAATCTGGCAGCGAGCTGGGCAAACAGGCTAAAGACATCATGGATGCTGGCAAGCTGGTGACTGACGAGCTGGTTATCGCGCTGGTGAAAGAGCGTATCGCCCAGGAAGATTGCCGCAACGGTTTCCTGCTGGACGGTTTCCCGCGCACCATTCCTCAGGCTGATGCAATGAAGGAAGCCGGTATCAACGTTGACTATGTGCTGGAGTTCGACGTACCGGATGAGCTGATTGTCGATCGCATCGTAGGCCGCCGCGTTCACGCTGCCTCTGGCCGCGTTTACCACATTAAATACAATCCGCCGAAGGTAGAAGGTAAAGACGACGTGACTGGCGAAGAGCTGAGCACCCGTAAAGACGATCAGGAAGAGACCGTGCGTAAGCGTCTGGTGGAGTACCATCAGCTGACCGCGCCGCTGATCGGCTACTACCAGAAAGAAGCCGAAGCCGGCAACACCAAATACGCGAAGGTTGATGGCACCCAGGCCGTCAGCGCCGTTCGCGCCGAGCTGGAAAAGATCCTCGGTTAAAACGCTTATCCCCGGTGCCTGCGCCGGGGATGTTCTTCCCCATTTCCCCCCAAGCTTTTCCCTTTCGCAGCAATGGGTTTCGTTTACGCCCGTTTCAGTTACAATTCTCTCAGTTAATTTCTTAAGCTTAAATGAATACGAGGCGCGAATGAGTCACGCTAAAACCGGCATCCTGCTGGCGAATCTGGGTACACCCGATGCTCCCACCCCCGCAGCGGTCAAACGCTATCTTCGCCAGTTTCTCAGCGATCGACGCGTAGTGGATACCCCACGCCTGCTGTGGTGGCCGCTGCTGCGCGGCGTGATCCTACCGATTCGTTCTCCGCGCGTGGCGAAGCTCTATCAATCCGTGTGGATGGAGGAGGGGTCGCCGCTGATGGTTTATAGCCGTCGACAGCAGCAGGCGCTGGCTGCCCGGCTGGCTGACGTGCCGGTGGCGCTGGGGATGAGCTACGGCTCGCCCTCGCTGGAGAGTGCGGTAGATGAGCTGATCTCTCAGGACGTAGAGCACATTGTGGTTCTGCCGCTCTATCCGCAGTACTCCTGCTCGACCGTGGCCGCCGTCTGGGACGAGCTGGGACGTATTCTGCAACGCAAGCGCAGCATTCCCGGTATCTCATTGATCCGTGACTATGCCGACAACCGGTCGTACATCGACGCGCTGGCTAACAGCGTGCGGGCCTCCTTTGCCCGCCACGGCGAGCCGGATCTGCTCCTGCTCTCCTATCACGGCATTCCTCAGCGCTACGCCGAAGAGGGTGACGTTTATCCTCAGCGCTGCCGCGATACCACTCGCGAGCTGGTTTCGGCCCTCGGCGTGCCGCCGGAGAAGGTGATGATGACCTTCCAGTCGCGCTTTGGCCGCGAGCCGTGGCTGACGCCCTATACCGACGAAACGCTGAAGATGCTCGGCGAGAAGGGCGTGAAGCATATTCAGGTCATCTGTCCGGGCTTCTCTTCCGACTGTCTGGAGACGCTGGAGGAGATTGCGGTGCAGAACCGGGAATTTTTCCTCGAAGCGGGCGGGGAGAAATATGAATATATTCCGGCGCTTAATGATTCTGCCGATCATATCGACATGATGCTGGACCTGACGGCCCCCTACCGCTAATCGCGCCCGGTGCCGGGAGTGTGCTACCATTCCCGGCCCAATTGGTTATTCATAATAAACGCGCATGAAATTTCCCGGTAAACGCAAATCCAAACACTATTTCCCTGTTAACGCCCGCGATCCGCTTCTGCAGCAGATCCAACCGGAGAGCGATGCCAGCGCCTCCTGGGTGGTCGGTATCGATCAGACGCTGGTGGATATTGAAGCGAAGGTGGACGATGCGTTTATCGAGCGCTATGCCCTCAGCGCCGGGCACTCGCTGATCATCAGCGACGAGGCTGCCGACGCGCTCTATAAAGAGCTGGTCCGCGACAATCTCATCACCCACCAGTTTGCCGGTGGCACCATCGGTAACACCATGCACAACTACTCTGTGCTGGCGGATGACCGCTCGGTGCTGCTGGGCGTCATGTGCAGCAACGTGGAGATCGGCGGCTACGCCTATCGTTACCTCTGCAACACCTCCAGCCGGACCGACCTTAACTACCTGCAGGGCGTTGACGGGCCGATTGGCCGCTGCTTTACGCTGATCGGCGAGGCGGGGGAGCGCACCTTTGCTATCAGCCCTGGCTATATGAACCAGCTGCGTCCGGAGAGCATTCCCGAGTCGGTGATCGCCGGGGCCTCCGCGCTGGTGCTCTCCTCCTATCTGGTACGCTGCAAGCCCGGTGAGCCGATGCGTGAGGCGACCATGAAGGCGGTAGAGTACGCCAAAAAGCACAACGTACCGGTGGTGCTGACCCTCGGCACCAAGTACGTGATTGCCGATAATCCAGAGTGGTGGCGCGACTTCCTCAAAGAGAACGTCTCAATTTTGGCGATGAACGAGGAGGAGGCCGAGGCGCTGACCGGGCTGAGCGATCCGCTGCTGGCCTGCGATAAGGCGCTGGACTGGGTTGACCTTGTACTCTGCACCGCCGGTCCGGTGGGGCTGTACATGGCAGGCTTTACCGAGGAGTCGGCGAAGCGTAAGACCCAGCATCCGCTGCTGCCGGGGGCCATCGCCGAGTTTAACCAGTACGAGTTTAGCCGGGCGATGCGTCACCAGGACTGTGAACAGCCGCTGCGTATCTTCTCCCACATTGCGCCGTACATGGGTGGGCCGGAGAAGATCATGAATACCAACGGCGCGGGCGATGGCGCACTGGCCGCGCTGCTGCACGATATCACGGCTAATAACTTCCACCGCAGCAACGTACCGAACTCCAGCAAGCACAACTATGCCTGGCTGACCTACTCGTCGCTGGCTCAGGTGTGTAAATACGCTAACCGCGTCAGCTACCAGGTACTGAACCAGCACTCGCCGCGCCTGACGCGCGGCCTGCCGGAGCGGGAAGATAGCCTGGAAGAGGCCTACTGGGAGCGCTAATCGTTAATAAATAGCCCGCCGACGGCGGGCTAGAATGTCTCTGTTAAAGGCACGGATCTTATTTAGCGGCAGCGTAAAGAAATGAAAAAATCCCGATAAACAGAGTGGGGTTATGCCAGAATAGGGCCGTGTTTAACTACTGAGGACAATTTTTCATCCACACTGAGGAAAAGCAACAACGTGGATAAGTTGTAAAATTATGAACAAGATGTTCGCACCCATGATTATTATTCGCTCCTGCCTTCACACCGTATCCCACTGTTCGATCTGCGACCAGCACTGGCGCTCTACGCTATAGATCCGTTCTCTCCTTTACTCACAATTTAATTTCACTCTGCCAACACGCTTATTTTGCGTGGCGGATATCTATTTCTCATTAAGGAGAGAAATCATGCGCTACTGGATTTTATTAGCCCTGGCCATCGTGGCTGAAATAATTGGCACGCTGTCAATGAAATGGGCCAGCGTCAACGATGACAAGGCAGGATTTATTTTTATGCTGGTCATGATTGCACTGTCATATATTTTCCTGTCGTTTGCCGTTAAACGCATTGCCCTCGGCGTCGCCTATGCCATCTGGGAAGGGCTGGGTATTTTATTGATTACGCTGTTTAGCGTGATGCTGTTTGATGAAACCCTATCGGCGATGAAAGTCGTGGGCTTAGTCACCCTGGTCACAGGTGTTGCGCTGATCAAATCCGGCACGCTGGCACGTAAGGAGCAGCAGCATGACTACGTTTAATATGGTGCATATTGCCTGGCTGGCGCTGGCGATTGGTTTAGAGATCGTTGCCAACATCGCCCTTAAATACTCCAATGGCTTTCGCCGACCTCTGCACGGCGTAGTGTCCCTTGTCGCCGTACTGGCCGCGTTTAGTGCCCTGTCGCAGGCGGTAAAAGGTATCGATCTCTCCGTAGCCTATGCGCTATGGGGCAGTTTTGGCCTGGTCGCTACCGTGGCAGCGGGTTGGGTGCTGTTTGGTCAGCGGCTAAACCGAATTGGCTGGCTGGGTGTAACGTTGCTAACCGCAGGCGTGGTGCTCATCAAGCTGGCCTGATGAAAAATGCGCAGGCCCCTATGACGATCGTGAAAGTTCTTCATGTTGAATGAAATTAAATCACTTTTACTCACGCAGTGACTCAGGCATAAAGTGATCATGTTATTAACAATAGATCATGCAGATTACGATGAATAATGCGATTACATTTAACGTGAAGAGCCTTCGCTTCGACGAGAATTATAATCCCTCGGAGAGCACGCGCATCACCACCAACTTTGCTAATTTAGCGAGAGGTGAGAAACGCCAGGATAATTTGCGCAATGCCTTAACGATGATCGACAATCGGTTCAACGCGCTGGCGCACTGGGACAACCCCAGAAGCGATCGCTACGCGGTTGAGTTGGACATCATCTCCGCTGAAATGAATATTGCGGTTGAAGGCAAGCGCACTATTTTCCCCGTAATTGAGGTGTTGAAAACCACTATTGTCGATCGTAAAACGGATATGCGCATTGAGGGGATCGTAGGCAATAACTTCTCCTCTTACGTGCGTGACTATGACTTTAGCGTCCTGCTGTCCGAGCATAACAAAAACGGCGCAGGATTTAGCACCCCGGATAACTTTGGCGATCTGCACGGCAACATATTTAAGCGGTTTGTTGAGTCAGACTGCTATAAAGAGAACTTCAAAAAAGCGCCGGTGATCTGCTTAAGCGTATCGAGTAAAAACGTCTATCAGCGGACGGGCAATCAGCATCCTGTACTGGGCATTGAGTATCAGCAGGACAGCGCCTCCCTGACCGATCGCTATTTTGCCAAAATGGGGCTGCAGGTACGCTTTTTTATGCCGCAGGGCAGCGTTGCGCCGTTGGCGTTCTATTTTGCAGGCGATCTGCTGCGTGACTACAGCGATCTGGAGCTTATCAGCACCATCAGTACGATGGAGACATTCCAGAAGATCTACCGGCCGGAGATCTATAACGCTAACTCAGCGGCAGGACATATCTATCAGCCCAGCCTGAACTACCGGGACTACTCGTTAACGCAAATTGTTTACGATCGAGAAGAGCGCAGCAGGTTAGCGATTGAGCAAGGACGGTTTACCGAAGAGCACTTTATCAAACCTTACCAAATCCTGCTTGAGCAATGGTCTGCTCATCCCGCTCTTTGATTAACTAAAAATATAAGGTCACCTGCTATGAAAAAATTATTACCGACGTCTACCGCGGGCAGCTTGCCTAAACCGGCCTGGCTTGCCCAACCTGAGACCCTGTGGTCCCCCTGGAAATTACAGGGTGACGAGCTGATCGAGGGCAAGCAGGATGCGCTGCGGTTGGGACTACAAGAGCAAGAGCAGGCGGGGATTGATATCGTCAGCGACGGCGAACAAACTCGACAGCACTTCGTCACGACCTTTATTGAGCACCTTAGCGGCGTTGATTTTGAGAAACGTGAGATCGTTAAAATCCGCAATCGTTATGATGCCAGCGTACCGTCCGTAGTGGGTGAGGTAAGCCGCCAAAAGCCGGTGTTTGTAGAGGATGCCAAATTCTTGCGTCAGCAAACCGATCGACCGATTAAATGGGCCTTGCCGGGGCCGATGACGATGATCGATACGCTGTACGATGGCCACTACAAAAGCCGTGAAAAACTGGCCTGGGAATTTGCCAAAATTCTTAACCAGGAAGCGAAAGAGCTGGAAGCTGCCGGGGTTGATATCATTCAGTTTGATGAGCCCGCATTTAATGTCTTTTTTGATGAGGTCAATGACTGGGGCATTGCTGCATTAGAAAGAGCTATTGAAGGACTCCAGTGCGAAACCGCCGTGCATATCTGCTATGGTTACGGCATCAAAGCCAATACCGACTGGAAAAAGACGCTGGGCTCCGAGTGGCGTCAATATGAAGAGATCTTCCCCAAGCTGCAAAAATCTAACATCGATATCGTCTCCCTGGAGTGTCAAAACTCTCACGTGCCGATGGATCTCATTGAGTTGATTCGCGGTAAGAAAGTGATGATTGGGGCGATTGATGTGGCAACCAATACCATTGAAACACCGGAAGAGGTCGCCGATACGCTGCGGAAAGCACTTCAGTTTGTCGATGCCGACAAGCTCTATCCCTGCACCAACTGCGGCATGACCCCGCTGTCTCGCCGGGTGGCCAGAGGCAAGCTCAACGCCTTAAGCGCGGGTGCAGAGATTGTTCGCAGAGAACTGCTGGCTAAATAATTTCATCACCAAGTAAAAACGCCCTGGTCAAGGCGACCAGGGTTAAAATAATGACTTATTCGTTACCAGCATCAACGCCTCACGCAAAATACTCTGCTGTACCTCTCCAGATGAGAGCTTCATTCTGACAATCAGCACCAGCTGAATTTCTTTAAATGTCAGACTCTTACCAGACTTAAGCAACTCTGCTGATATGGCTCCGATCGCCTCTTCCGGACTGGCATACTCTGGCTGTAAAACAATCGCTGCGGCGCTATGTTCTGCTTCAACCAGAATTTGACAAGTGATTGTATCCCCTGAATTTTCATGGGTTATTTTATTCATGGCGTGCCTTAACTGCATTGGCAAGCGGGCCATTCGTCCTCGAATAACGCTGCTTATATTTGATATCTGTGCCGCCAATGCCGTGAGAAATCCTTGCGAACTATCGCACACTAGCGCTATCGAGCGCGCCGCATTTGGCTAGATGAAAACATGTGAGAGCTGCTTAATCAGCTCATTGGAGATGAGGTGCACCCGCATCGATTCAGGGGCATCAAACCTGCTAGAGGATGTGGCCTGGACGATCACCAGACATATCTATCCTAACATCTTTCCTGACCCGCAGTTAACTCTTTACATATTGTTTAAAATCGATGCTTTCGATGCGAGGCCAGCGTCGCTCTGACGCACCACCGCTATATTTGTATTAAACAACAGGCGGGGGAAACCTATGTTTGAGGGATTTACGCATACAACAATACGCGTTTCAGAAGCAGAGCTTAATGTGCGCTATGGCGGAAATGGGCCTCCCGTTTTGCTGCTGCACGGGCATCCCCGAACCCACGCAACCTGGTCAAAAGTGGCTCCGGAGCTTGCTAAATCATTTACCGTCATATGCCCTGATTTGCGTGGTTTTGGCCGCTCATCCAAACCTGTCGACCAGCCTGACCATGCGGGGTCTTCTAAGAGAGCGAAGGCAAAAGATTGCGTTGAGTTGATGAGCCAGCTGGGTTTCGAACAGTTTTCCCTGGTTGGACACGACAGAGGAAGTTACACAGCCTACCGGGCCGCTCTTGATTACCCGCAACGAATTACTCGCCTTGCCGTACTGGACTGCATCCCCATACTTGAAGCACTCAACCGATGTAACGAGAAATTTGCCAGGCAGTGGTATCACTGGTTTTTCTTTGCACAACCAGAAAAACCCGAGCGGGCAATTCTGGCCGATCCGGACAAATGGTATGGAGGGCAGCCGAAAGCAATGGGTGATGAAGAGTACGTTGAGTTCAGGCGAGCCATACACGATCCCGAAACGGTACATGGGATGCTCGAAGACTACCGGGCGGGTTTATCCATAGATAAGGAGCATGAGCTTGAGGACCGTCAGCACGGACGCATGATTACATGTCCGACGCTCTGCTTATGGTCGAAATATGATGATCTGGAAGAGATATATGGCGACATCGTTGGTATCTGGAAAAGCTGGGCAAAAGATGTTCGGGGCAAAGCAATAAGCAGCGGCCACCATATGGCCGAAGAGGCTCCAGAAGACGTTGCCGCCGAACTCCGGCATTTCCTGCTGTCCTCCGTTGAGGATCATAGCGTAAACCGCTGTCGCTAATCGATCATCCACTATACTGACCATTGAGGCTGTAACCTACATACGAGGTTGCGCACGGTTAATTACCTGTCGCCAACCTTACCCATGACCATCAGGAGAACAAAATGCAAAAGAGTCAAACCTTGAAAAAGCTGCTAGCCGTATCAGCAGTAGCAGCTATGTTCATCTCTGTCGGCGTGCAAGCCCAGACGCAGACCAGCACCATGCAGAGTGACGCCACAGGCCAGACCGCATCGAATACTAAGCTTAGCGCTGGCGACGAAAAAGCCTTGAAGGACATGGCGCAGGCCAATATCAACGAAATCGCTGCGGCTAAGATCGCGCTGACCAAGGCCCAAAGCAGCGAAGTTAAAGCATTCGCTCAGAAGATGGTCGACGATCACGGCGCTGCGCTGACCAAAGTACAGACCACCGCCCAGCAAAAAGGCGTGACGCTGCCAACTGAGCCAGACGCCATGCACAAGACGATGGCTGCCCAACTGGAAAAGCAGAGCGGCGACGCGTTTGACAAAATGTATATGGAAAACGCCGGCACCAAAGACCACGAGATGGTGCTAGCGAAGCTGAAAAGTGACGCCAGTATGATCAAGGATGCGGATGTGAAGGCTCTGGCCGACGCGCATACGCCGGTCGTTGAGCAGCACCTGAAATCTGCCCAGCAGATAAATAAATAGGATGTTCGATAGGCAGATGTTCTGGTGCAAAAGTGAACATCTGGTCTGCATAACAGAGTGGGGCGCGAGACCCCGCTCTGTTTGCATTGATGTGATGTCAAACGGCTATCCAGGAAGTGCGTACACATTGTTCAGTACACCGCTGCCATATTGATTGTAAATGCTTCTCGTTACGCTTTCTTTATCTGGCTTCTTCAACCAGGCTTCTTACTCCAAAAGATGTCTAAATCTACCAGGAGAAAGTCATGTTTCATCACTCATCCAAAATGCAGTTCCCCGTACGCGTTGAAAAAGCAGATCCGGAATTTGCCATGCTGCTGCAACAGGCGATTGGTGGCGTAGAGGGAGAGATCCGCGTAGCGATGCAATACTTTTTCCAGGCGATGGGGGCCAGAGGCGATGCCCGAATTCGGGATCTGCTCATTTCTACCGCCACAGAAGAGCTTAGCCATATCGAAATGCTAGGGTATGCCGTTGCCCTGAACCTTGAGGGCGCGCCGCTCTCCTATCAGGAGGCGTCAGCAAAAGACCCGGTAGTTAACGCCATTCTGGGCGGCATGAATCCCCGTCATATCCTCTCCTCCGGCTTAGCCGCGCTGCCGGTCAATGCTAACGGCGTACCCTTTGATATGAGTCATGTTTACGCATCCGGTAACGTTGCTGCCGACATGCTGGCAAACGTCACCGCCGAGGCCACCGGGCGCGTGCTGGCTACTCGCCTGTACAATCTGACTGAAGATAAGGGCATGAAAGATTTTCTTTCGTTTCTTATCGCTCGTGACACCATGCACCAGCAGCAGTGGCTGGCGGTGATTGAAGATATGGGTGGGCTGAATGCTTCCCTGCCAATCCCCAACAGCTTCCCGCAGGAAAATGAGGCACAGGAGCACGCCTATTACTGCCTGAATACCTCTCTCGACAAGCCGCTGCCGAAAGGGCGCTGGAGCGAAGGTCCGGCTTACGATGGACGCGGACAGTTTACGGCTAAAGAGCAGCCGGACATCCTGGGTGGCGAGCCCGCGCTGGGTGCTGCCCGTCCGGGCTCAGGTGCGCAGAAAGAGCAGATCGATGGCACGGTTCCACCGGTGAGTGGATCGGTGTAAACGCACTCCCGCTAAAAGAAAGCCCCGGCGGGACAGCGCCTGCCGGGGCAAGAGCTTATCCCGTGACCGCCTCTGCCGCCGGACGCTGCACACTCAGCGCGGCGATATCTTTTGGGGTAGTCCGGCAGCATCCGCCGATAAGCCGCGCACCGGCCTCTAACCACTGTGGTAAATATCCCACTAAGGAGCCGCATGAATCGCCGTGCGTATGCCACTCCTTCGTTGTCGCGTCGTAGGTTTCCCCGGAGTTAGGGTAGACAACCAGAGGCAGCGCCGTCAGGCTGTGCAGATGTTTTAGCGCTGCGGTCGTTTTCTCCAGCGCAATACAGTTAATCCCCAGCGCAACGATTTGCGGATATTTTGCCAGCGTCTCCACTACCTCGACGAGAGGGGTGCCGTCACTCAAGTGTCTCTCGTCACGTAAGGTAAATGAGAACCACGCCTGCGCCTGCGGATAGTCCAACAGCAGATCGGCTAATGCCTCTATCTCTGCAAACGAGGGTAAGGTTTCACAGGCCAGCAGATCTGCGCCCGCATTGAGCAACGCTTCTATCCGCGGACGGTGAAACGCCTGAAACTCTTCAGCGCTATGGACGTAGTCACCGCGATACTCAGAGCCATCGGCCAGATACGCGCCGTATGGCCCAACGGAGCCAGCCACAAGCAGCGGGCCCGCGCTGGCATTTTCTGCCTGATAAATTTCACGCGCCTCTTTCGCCAGCGCCACACTGTGCGCAATAAGCGCTCTCGATTGCGACTCGGTCAGCCCGCGAGCAGCAAAGCCAGCAGGCGTGGCCTGGTAACTGGCAGTAATCGCTGCCTGCGCGCCCGCACGGAAGTAATCCAGATGTACGTCGCGAATGAGCTGTGGATTTTCCATCAATACTTTGGCGGACCAGAGATTATCGGCAAGGTTGCATCCGCGCGCCTCCAGCTCGGTGGCCAGAGCGCCATCAAGGACAATAAAGGAGTGGCTTTCAAGCAGCGCGGTAAGAGGATTAATCTGCGGCATAGTCAGCCTCCTTCGATTCTGTTCTGTGGGTGAGAAAATAGGTCGCGTAGCAAAGGGCAACAAAAGGCACTCCGCAGTAAAGCGCAATGCGCTGATCCGGGTCGAATGCAAGCCCAACGCAGGCCAGCAGACACAGCACGAACCCCAGGACGGGGACCAGCGGATACCAGGGCGCTCTGTATTTTAGATCGGTCAACGGCTTGCCCAACTGTAGATGACGGCGACGAAAGATAAAGTGTGCCGCGCAGATACTGAGCCATACGGCGACAACGGCGAAACCAGAGATGGCGCTAAGGGCAACGAACACGGTATCGGGCGCGACTACGCTCGATAAAAGCGCCAGCAGACCGCCAAGCATTGAGACAGAAAGCGCGACCAGCGGCACGCCGTTCTTATTGACGCGGGCAAAACAGCTCGGCAGCGTTTTTTCATTGGACAGCGACCACAGCATGCGTCCCGATGCATAGAGTCCGGAGTTCGCCGCTGAGAGAATTGCGGTAAGAATGACGAAGTTAAAAATATCCGCCGCATAGGGAATGCCTATTTTCTCAAAGACCAGCACAAACGGACTCTTCTCGACGCCTGCCACCTGCATCGGAATAAGTGCCGCCAGGACAAAAACGGTGCCGATAAAGAATATAATCAGCCGGGCAATGGTGGTACGGATCGCGACCGGGATAGCGTGGTGTGGATTTTCCGTTTCGCCTGCCGCAATACCGATAAGCTCAGTGCCAGAAAATGCAAAATTGACTGCTACCATCGTCATCAAAATGGGCAAGCCGCCGTGTGGGAACCAGCCTTCACTGGTGAGGTTGGATAGCCCCGGCGCAGGTGAACCGTCTTTCATCGCGATAAAACCAAAAATCGCCCCGCAGCCTAAGATGATGAAAACGATGATGGTCACGACTTTAACCAGTGAAAACCAAAACTCGCCCTCGGCAAAAAAGCGCGTTGAAATCGCGTTAAGAGAAAAAATCACGACACAAAACAGGGCGCTCCATATCCAGACGGGAATATGCGGGAACCAGTACTGCATGCAGAACCCGGCGGCGGTAAAGCTGGACCCCAACGCAACGGTCCAGGTGAGCCAGTAGAGCCATGCCACGGTATATCCCGTTGCTGGGCCAATATAGCGCGCCGCATAGACATGAAAAGCACCTGTTACCGGCATCGCCACGGAAAGCTCACCAAGGCACTGCATCACCAGCCAGACAACCAGCGCTCCAATCAGATAAGCCAGCAGCGTTCCCGCTGCGCCTGTCGTAGAGATGATGTATCCCGTATTAAAAAATAACCCTGTGCCAATCACGCCGCCCAATGAAAGCATAATCAAATGGCGGGTTTTCATGGTGCGCTTTAGCTGCCCATTCTCTTGCTGCGTGTGCATATCACCTTCTAAACGTATGGATGTCTAAATGTCCGTTTGAAGGAGTTTTATACCCTGATTGTTAACAAAATGCCAGCAGCAGTGCATGCCCTGCTGGGGCAACAATTTATCCGGTGACCGCCTCTTCAACCGGGCGCTTCTCAATCAGCGTCAGCATGGTGTTGGCAATCTCACGTTCGCCCATCACCACCTGGTTTGCGCCGCGTTCGGTGATGTAATCCACCTCGTCGTCATAGTGCGCCCGGGCAATGATCTCAATGTTCGGGCACTTCTGGCGAGCGGTAGCCACTACTTCACCAGCCTCGTAACCGTTGGGGATGGTGAGCAGCAGCCAGCGGGCGCAGTCGAGGTGCGCAAGGTTCATGATCTCTTCGTTGGCCGCGTTGCCCAGCACCGCGCGGATACCGCGCTCACGCAGCTCGTCCACCCGGGTACGCGACGTTTCGATCACCACCAGCGGAATACCCTGCGCCATCAGCTTCTCGCCCAGCAGGCTGCCTACGCGGCCAAAACCCACCAGCAGAGCATGGTTGCAGATATCCACCGGGATCTGTTTCTCATCTTCGGTAACCTCTTCCAGCGTCTGCTCTTCCAGGGTTTCGGTCTTGTCGAGGTACTTCTCCAGCAGGGCAAAGAGGATTGGGTTAAGCATAATCGAGAGGATCGCACCCGCCAGAACCAGGTTCTGTCCGGTCTGCGGCAGCAGATCCAGCGCCATACCGAGGCCCGCCAGAATGAAGGCGAACTCACCAATCTGCGCCAGGCTAGCGGCGATGGTTAACGCGGTGCGCGGCGAGTGGCCGAACATGCGAACCAGGAAGAAGGCGGCAATGGATTTCCCAAAGATAATGATCGCCAGCGTCCCGGCGACGGCCAGCGGCTCATCGATCAAAATTTTCGGGTCGAACAGCATCCCGACGGAGACAAAGAAGAGAACTGCAAAGGCGTCGCGCAGGGGCAGGGTGTCGTGCGCGGCACGGTGGCTCAGCTCGGACTCGTTCAGCACCATACCGGCAAAGAACGCGCCGAGGGCAAAGGAGACGTCAAACAGCTCGACCGCACCAAAGGCGATGCCCAGCGCGAGGGCCAGCACCGAGAGGGTAAACAGCTCCCGCGAACCGGTAGCCGCGCTGCGGGCCATGATCCACGGGACAAGACGACGGCCGACCAGCATCATGATGGCGATAAACGCCACCACCTTGCCAATGGTGATCCCCATATCCAGCGACAGCGTCGCCAGCCCAACGTTACCTTTTTCAATCATGCCGGCGACGGCAGGCAGCAGGACCAGCGTTAACACCATCACCAGATCTTCTACAATCAGCCAGCCAATGGCGATCTGCCCACGCTGGCTGTCGATAAGCTGTCGCTCCTCAAGGGCGCGCAGCAGCACCACGGTACTGGCGGTAGAGAGACAGAGTCCAAAGACAATACCGGTCATTAGCGACCAGTCCATCACGGCGGAGAGCGCCATACCCAGCAGCGTCGCGACAGCAATCTGTGCGATAGCACCGGGAATGGCGATGGACTTTACCGCCATCAAATCCTTCAGCGAAAAGTGGAGACCCACGCCAAACATCAGCAGGATCACCCCCAGCTCAGCCAGCTCAGGAGCCAGCTTGGTATCGGCGACAAAGCCTGGGGTAAAAGGTCCGGAGAGCACGCCCGCTAACAGGTAACCCACCAGCGGAGAGATGCGCAGCTTATTGGCAATCATGCCGAGGATAAAGGCGAGCACAAGGCCGCCAACAATGGTGGTGATAAGCGGTGTGGCGTGATGCATTCCGTCTCCTTTCGCGGTAGTGGATCCATTTCTGGCTAAAAAACCAGAAGCCCGAGTTACAGTCTATGACAATTTTAATGATTATGTTGATGAATAATTGTTGAATATTGAAGAAAAGCACGCTCTGACATAAAAAAAGCGTATGAGAGGGGATTAGGGCAGTGAACGTCTTATAAGTGTTATGGCATGGGCAATGCAGGCGGCCGAAGTTTGCCTTTGGCCGCCCTGGAATCAGGCTTTATGGCGATTATCGGGCAGGAATATAGTTAACATCCCTAAAAGCGGCAGAAAAGCACAGATTTTATAGACTACGAATATATTAGTATGGTCGGCAACCAGCCCCAGCACGGCAGCGCCAAGCCCACCCATGCCAAAAGCGAAGCCAAAAAAGAGCCCGGAAACCATGCCGATACGTCCCGGCAGCAGCTCCTGGGCATAGACCAGAATGGCGGAAAAGGCCGATGCAAGGATAAAGCCAATGATCGCCGTTAAAATCCCGGTCCAGTAGAGGGATGCGTAGGGTAAAACCAGCGTAAAGGGGGCAACGCCGAGGATAGAGCCCCAAATAACATATTTGCGGCCAATCTTATCCCCGACAGGACCGCCAATTACCGTGCCCGCCGCAACCGCCAGCAGGAAGGCAAACAGATGAAACTGGGCGTTTTGTACCGATAAGTGGAATTTTTCCATCAAATAAAAGGTGTAATAGCTGCTGATACTCGCCATATAGAAGTATTTTGAAAAAATCAGCATCAGCAGGATGCCTACCGCCAGGATCACTTTATTACGCGGCAGCAGACTGCGCTCAATAACGGCTTTTTGCCCCTTATTCACCCGATGCTGGGCAGCATACCAGCGGCTGACCTGCGCCAGCACCACGATAGCCAGCAGCGCGGCCAGCACAAACCAGCCCACGTTACCCTTACCGTAGGGGGCGATAATCAACGCCGCCAGCAGCGGCCCGAGAGAGCTACCAAAGTTGCCCCCAACCTGAAAGATGGACTGCGCCAGACCATGACGGCCGCCGGAGGCCATGCGCGCTACGCGGGAGGACTCCGGGTGGAAAACAGAGGATCCGGTTCCTACCAGCCCCGCCGCCAGCAGCACCATGCCGAAGCTGCCTGCCAGCGCCAGCAGCACCAGGCCGCAGAGGGTAAAGCACATGCCGATAGGCAGCGACCACGGCATCGGGTGCTTATCGGTGTAGTAGCCCACTACCGGCTGTAAGAGCGAAGAGGCGAGCTGAAAGGTGAGGGTGATCATGCCGATCTGCACAAAGCTTAGCGAGAAGTCAGCCTGTAGCAGCGGGTAGAGGGCGAGGATCAGCGACTGCAACATATCGTTGAGCAGATGCGAGAGGCTGATCGCCCCCAGAATACCGAACGCAGTACGCGGCGGCGATGCGGCAGCGCCGGAAAGCGCGCCGGTGGATTGATTTATTGCCATAAAATGTCACTTCTTGTCTTTTATTGGAGTGCAGGAGTTGTGAAAGCGTCCTGATTATTAGCAAACTAAGATACGCGTCCCGACTCTTTGAGGGAAGTCGCAGACATAAAATCCTATTTGTTTATTCTCTGTCCCCGCGCTACTTTTGCGTGTGTTATGTCATCAGGGAGAGAGAAATGAATATGTTAAAGCAGGGCGTTGCACTGGCGCTTCTCGCCGCGTGGGGGCTCACCAGTCTGCCTGCCCAGGCCTGGGAACAGGATAAAACCTATAAAATAACCATCCTGCACACTAACGATCACCACGGCCACTTCTGGCGCAGCGATGACCGCGAATATGGTCTGGCAGCACAGAAAACGCTGGTGGACAGCGTCCGCAAAGAGGTGGCTGCCGAAGGGGGCAGCGTGCTAGTGCTCTCCGGTGGCGATATCAACACCGGCGTGCCGGAGTCCGATCTGCTGGACGCCGAGCCGGACTTCCGCGGCATGAACCTCATCGGCTACGACGCGATGGCGGTCGGCAACCATGAGTTTGATAACCCGATGGAGGTGCTGCGCCAGCAGGAGAAGTGGGCTAAGTTCCCCTTCCTGTCAGCCAATATTTATCAGAAGAGTACCGGCGAGCGTCTCTTTAAGCCGTGGGCTATCTTCAAGCGCCAGGATCTGAAAATCGGCGTAATCGGTCTGACCACCGATGACACCGCCAAAATTGGCAATCCGGAGTTCTTCACCGACATTGAGTTCCGCAAGCCCGCCGACGAGGCGAAGCTGGTGATTCAGGAGCTGAATGGTCTGGATGAAAAAGAGCGGCCGGATATCCTGATTGCCACCACCCATATGGGACACTACGATAACGGTGAGCACGGCTCCAACGCGCCGGGCGACGTCGAAATGGCGCGCAGCCTGCCGGCGGGTTCGCTGGCGATGATTGTCGGCGGCCACTCGCAAAACCCGGTCTGTATGGCTGCAGAGAATAAAAAGCAGGTAGATTATGTACCGGGCACGCCCTGCGCACCGGACCGGCAGAACGGTATCTGGATCGTTCAGGCTCACGAGTGGGGCAAATATGTCGGCCGCGCGGACTTTGAGTTCCGCAACGGTGAGATGAAGCTGGTGCACTATCAGCTGATCCCCATCAACCTGAAGAAAAAGGTCGTTTACGACAACGGCGAGAGCGAACGCGTGCTCTATGCGCCGGAGATCCCTGAAAACGCTCAGATGCTCTCCCTGCTGACGCCCTTCCAGAATAAAGGCAAGGCCCAGCTGACGGTGAAAATTGGTTCGGTCAATGCGCCTCTTGAAGGCGATCGCAGCAAAGTGCGCTTTGTACAGACCAATCTTGGGCACCTGATCCTCGCCGCGCAGATGGCACGTACCGGAGCCAACTTTGCCGTGATGAGCGGCGGCGGGATCCGCGACAGCATTGCCGCAGGGGATATCACCTACAAAGATGTGCTGAAGGTGCAGCCGTTCGGCAACGTCGTGGTCTATGCCGACCTGACCGGGAAAGAGGTGGTGGACTACCTCACCGCCGTGGCGCAGATGAAGCCCAATTCAGGGGCCTATCCGCAGTTTAGCCACGTCAGCTTTACGATGGCGAACGGCACGCTTAACGATCTGAAGATCGGCGGCGAGCCGGTAGATCTCGCTAAAACCTATCGTATGGCAACCCTCAGCTTTAACGCCACCGGCGGCGACGGCTATCCGCGTCTGGACGATAAGCCTGGCTACGTTAATACCGGCTTTATTGATGCCGAGGTGTTGAAGCAGTACATCCAGCAGAATTCACCGCTGGATGCCGCAACCCTTGAGCCGCAGGGCGAGGTGAACTGGCAGTAACGCTGTGCACTCTGTAGGCCTGATAAGGCGTCAGCCGCCATCAGGCGTATGTGGGATGCTGAACGCCGGATGGCGACGCTAACGCGTCTTATCCGGCCTACAACGAGTTAATCCCGGCGGGCGATATCGGCGAATTTTGCGTCCAGCATCTTCGCCAGGTCGCCTGCCGCCAGCTCAATATCCAGCCCGCGTCTGCCGCCGGAGATGTAGATCGTCGCGTATTCCTGAGCGGGAGCGTCAATAAGCGTCGGCAGGCGCTTTTTTTGCCCCAGCGGGCTGATGCCACCCACCAGATAACCGGTAGTGCGCTGGGCAACGGCGGGGTCGGCCATATCAACCTTCTTCGCCCCCAGCGCCTTCGCCACCTTTTTCAGATCCAGCTGACCTGCCACCGGCGTCACCGCGACCGCCAGCTGCTTCATATCACCGTTTACCGCCACCAGCAGCGTCTTGTAGACCTGGTCGGCGTTCAGGCCGAGCTTACGCACCACCTCATCGCCAAAGTTAGTTTCCTGAGGATCGTGATCGTAGCTATGCAGCTGAAAAGGGATCTTATTCTTTTCGAGTAACTTTACGGCGGGCGTCATAAAAATCCTTCTTACCACAGATGATCGAGCTATCAGCATACGCCTGACGGCGCTCGCAAAAATAGTACCATCTTGCCGTTTATGTTGGAGAGACGATCAATTCTGTCATGACCCGGTGCTGCGTGGATAAGAGTTAGCTAACGTTTATATGGCGTTTAAAAACGGCAGGAGCACCGGCAAACAGCGCATTTTCTGGAATATGAGATGTGACAACACTATTAGCTGCAATGACGCTGTTATCACCAATAGTGACACCCGGAAGAATAACCACACTTGCGCCGATCCAAACGTTATTACCGATGGTTACGGCCTCGGAGGCGGTTTCTTTGCGGTTTAATAAGTCTACAGGATGGGTAACGGTACAAATAGTCACGTTAGGCCCCAGCATCGTTTTTTCGCCGATGGTAATCATTTCGTTATCCAGCATCGTGCAGTTATAATTAACGAAAGATCCATCTCCAAGACGAATATTGCCGCAGGTGTAAAAGAAAGGAGCGTAAATTACTGATTTTCCATGAAAAACGAACCCTGATTTACGCAGTGCTAAATTGCGCTTTTTGCGGGAAAAATTTGAGTTATTAAAAATCCATACTGCTGTTTTTATTGATAATTTGGTGGAGAAAAATAACTTTAAATAGCTCAGTATGCTTAATTTATCTTGGGGTTGACTTTGTCAAGAGGATAATTAGTAAGCTTGAACAATGCAAGCGTAAAGTAGTTTTAGTCAATTAAGGACAATCTTAAGAAGACTATTTTTTGTTGTTCATCCTGACGTTAAATGCAAAACAGGCTGGGGAGTTTCGGGACGCTATATTATGCGCTCATTTTCTGCCGCAGAAGCGTTGGTAAATTTCCTTCGCCATAGAGGTGCAGTGCGCCTGCAGCCACCACATAGTGGCCCGGCGGCAGCGCCAGCAGCCGTTTGCACCAGGCCTGGTTGCGCTGATGCATTAGCACATCGTAAAGCGGCTGGCTAAAGGTAGAGGGGAGGGGCTGCGACGCCTCGGCAGGGGGACTGTTGAGCCACCAGCTGAGCATCACCTGTAACAGACGGGCATTGGTGTGCCAGTGGGTGAGGGTATCCAGCAGCAGCGCTTTCCCATCCTCCGGTAGCTGACAGAGCAGGTTAACCTGATCCGCCGTTCCCTCCAGCTCAATCACTTGCATCTGCCTATTGTGGGCGGCCTGCAGCATCTGATAGTCGATACCGTAGTCGGGGCGCAGACCTAAGCGCTGGGCCTGGGTTGCCTGCAATACAAGCGCGATCTTCCATGCGGGCTGCTGGTCAAAGCTCTCCAGCGGCAGTGCCAGCTCGTTCAGCACCCGGGATAACGCGGCAAGCTGGGCGGGATCCAGCCGCTCCGCCAGCGGTGGGCGCGGAGGAAGCTCGGAGAAAGGCGAGCCGCTAACAGAGACGTCGGCTTCAACGATCAGGGCATCGGCCTGCTTAAGCTTGCGCAGCAGCCCTTCCGGCAGGGGAGACATATCGCGGGTGCCCATGTGGATACTGCCGACCAGGTGCAGGTAGCGCCCACCCGGCAGGGTAACATCCAGCGCGGGCCACGAATAGGTGCGGCTGTACAGCGCACCCAACAGCATTTTTAAACGGCTAAACAGGCCCATACGCTCTCCCGGCTGAAAGACCCATGCTAGCGCGAGCCGGGAGAAGGTGCAAATCAGGCAGGCAGCTTACTCTTTGGGCGTAAAACGCAGGAGGCGGTTGGCGTTGCTCACCACCGTAATGGAGGAGAGCGCCATCGCCGCACCCGCCACCACTGGATTGAGCAGCGACCCGGTCAGCGGCCACAGAACCCCGGCAGCAATCGGAATGCCCAGCGAGTTATAGATAAACGCCCCCACCAGGTTCTGCTTCATGTTGCGCAGCGTGGCGCGAGAGATGGCCAGCGCATCGGCAACGCCCATCAGGCTGTGACGCATTAGGGTGATAGCAGCGGTCTCAATCGCCACGTCGCTGCCGCCGCCCATGGCGATACCGACCTCGGCCTGGGCCAGCGCCGGGGCATCGTTGATGCCGTCCCCCACCATGGCGACCTGACGACCCTGACGCTGTAGATCCTGAATCGCGGCGGCTTTGCCATCCGGCAGCACCCCGGCGATCACCTCGTCGATACCGGCCTCTTTGGCGATGGCGTTGGCGGTGACGGCGTTGTCACCGGTCAGCATCACCAGCCGGTAGCCGGCACGGTGCAGGCGCTGCAATGCCGCCACGCTATCCTCACGCAGCGGATCGCGAATGGCAAATAGCGCCGCCGCCTTACCATCAACTGCCAGCAGCACCGGCGTCGCACCCGTGGCTGCCTGGGCGGTGATATCCCTCTCCAGCACAGCGGTATCAATCCCCTGTTCGTTCAGCAGGGCCTGGTTACCCAGCAGCAGGCGTCGGCCTTCGCAATCTCCGCTCAGGCCCAGCCCGCGCAGGGTACGAAAGTTAATCACCTCTGCCAACGGCTCCGTTCCGGCCTTGTCGATAATCGCCCGGGCCAGCGGGTGACTGGAACCCTGCTCCAGCGCGGCGGCCAGGCGCAGCGCCTGCTCGCTGGAGAGATCGCTATAAGTTGTGACCGATGCTACCTGCGGGCGGCCCTCGGTGAGGGTGCCGGTCTTATCAAACACCAGCGTATCAAGCTGGCTGGCACGCTGGAGCGCATCGGCATCGCGCACCAGCACGCCAAACTCGGCGGCGCGGCCGACACCGGAGATAATCGACATCGGCGTGGCCAGGCCCAGCGCGCAGGGGCAGGCAATAATCAGCACCGTGGTGGCGATCACCAGGGTATAGACAATCTGCGGGGCAGGGCCAAAGAGGTACCAGGTCGCCCCGCTCACGAGGGCAATCGCGACCACCACCGGCACGAAGACCGCGGAGATCCTGTCCGCCAGCTGGCCGATCTCCGGCTTGCTGCTCTGGGCCTGGCGCACCAGGCGGACGATCCGCGAGAGGGTCGTATGGCTGCCGGTGCGGCTGGCGCGAAACAGCACGCTGCCGTCGGAGACTACCGTTCCCGCATGAATAGTATCGTCACGCTGTTTCTGCTGCGGAACAGGTTCGCCGGTCAGCATCGCCTCATCAAGCCAGGCTTCGCCCTGGACAATCTCCCCGTCAACCGGAACGCGATCGCCTGTAGTCAGGCGCAGCGTCATGCCCGGATGAACCTCGGCAAGGGGAACGGTCTCTTCCCCGGCATCGGTCACCACTCTGGCGGTAGGCGGGGTCAGGTCGAGCAGGCGCTCCAGCGCTTTTGATGAACGCTGGCGGGCACGAGCCTCCAGCATATGGCCAAGGTTGATCAGGCCGATAATCATCGCGCTGGCTTCATAGTAAAGGTGGCGCGCCTCCATCGGGAACCAGGTCGGCCAGAGGTTGACGCTCATCGAGTAGAGCCAGGCGGCTCCGGTACCCAGCGCCACCAGGGTGTCCATGGTGGCGGTACGGTTCAGCAGGCTTTTCCACGCGCTGCGGTAGAAGTGGCCCCCGGCAAAGATCATCACTCCAAGGGTGATCAGGCCGATGACCAGCCAGAGGCTGCGGTTGGCATCGGTGACCATCATATTGTCACCTGCCATACCCCAGATCATCACCGGGATACCCACCAGCAGGGCAACAATCGCCTGCCAGCGGAAGCGTTTCATGGTAGCAACGGCGGTCTCCTGCTGGCGTTCGCGGCGGGTGGCGTCATCGTCAATCGCCTCCGCACCGTAGCCCGCGCTTTCCACCGCGCTCACTAATTCAGCGGCGGAGGCGCTGCCCATAACCAGCGCAGAGCGCTCCGCCAGATTGACCCGTGCCTGGGTTACGCCGGGTACCGCCTGCAAGGCTTTCTGCACTCGGGTAACGCAGCTGGCGCAGCTCATGCCACTCAACAGCAGCTGCTGGCTGTCGTCAGTGTCATCCGCTGCCGGAAGCTCAGTTTCGGCCGCTGTCAGTGCTTCCGACGGAGGTGATGACTCTGCCAGCGGATCAGCCTTTGGGTGGCTAAGCGTCGCCCCGTACCCGGCCTGTTTAACGGTATCGATCAGTGCATCCGCATCGGCGCTACCGGTGACTTCCGCCCGGTCGATGGTGACCTCGGCGCGCTCCACGTCGGGGCGCTGTTCAAGACTCTCTTTCACCCGTTTGACGCAGTGGCCGCAGGAGAGACCCTCCAGCGCCAGTTCGATTGTTTGGGACATCATCATACTCCTGTGCATTAAGGATTGACTGAGCCGCTATTTTGGCTAACTGTACATAAGCTTAAACCTTCCATTAAGGGGAAGGTCAAGGGGGAAGCATGAATATTAGCGACGTAGCAAAAAAGACAGGCTTAACCAGCAAGGCGATCCGCTTCTATGAGGAGAAGGGGCTGGTGACGCCGCCGCTGCGCAGCGAGAACGGCTATCGCAGCTACACGCAGCAGCATCTGGATGAGCTGACTCTGCTGCGCCAGGCGCGGCAGGTGGGGTTTAATCTTGAGGAGTGCGGCGAGCTGGTCACCCTGTTCAACGATCCGGCCCGGCACAGCGCCGACGTGAAGGCCTACACTCTACAAAAAGTGGCGGAGATCGAGCGTCACATTGTTGAGCTACAGGCGATGCGCGATCAGCTGCTGAGCCTGGCGAACGCCTGTCCGGGTGATGACGGTGCCGACTGTCCGATTATCGATAACCTCTCCGGCTGCTGCCACCGGCATTCGGCTAAGGAGAGCTAGCGCGCTTTGATACGCAGGGTAATGCCTTCAACCGCCACCACTTCCACCGGCGTCCCGGCAGGCAGATCGTCATCGGCGCTCACCGGCCAGGTACTGTCGCCGACGCGCATATGGCCGCGGCCGTTAACGAGAGGGGTGTCGAGGGTAAAGTGTTTGCCCACCAGCTGCACGCCGCGCTGGTTAAGCGCCGCGTCGGCGGGCTTCTGCTCGCGCACGCGGCGGGCCAGCCAGCGCCACCACAGCCACGCCGCCAGCAGGGTGAGCAGGGCAAACAGCGCCCCCTGCCACTCCCAGCCAAACGGCAGCAGCCAGACCAGCAGGCCGGTCACCACCGCCGCCACGCCGCTCCAGAGCAGATAGCCGTTGCCGCCCAGCATCTCGGCCGCCAGCAGCAGGCCGCCAAGGCTGAGCCAGAAGAGGTGCGGGTGCTGGAGCAGGGAGTCGATCATAGGCCTTTCCGTTCGCTGGCGCTCTCTTTCACCAGCTCGGCGATGCCAGCGATAGAGCCCATCAGGCTGCTGGCCTCCAGCGGCATCAGTACGACTTTGCTATTGGTTGATGAGCCAATGTGCTGGAGCGCCTCGGTGTATTTCTGCGCCACGAAGTAGTTCACCGCCTGAATATCCCCGGCGGCAATCGCCTCGGAGACCATCTGGGTAGCGCGGGCCTCCGCCTCGGCCGAACGCTCACGGGCTTCCGCCTGCAAAAACGCCGACTGTCGCTCGCCCTCGGCCTTGAGGATCTTCGACTGCTTCTCCCCCTCGGCCTTGACGATCTGCGCCTGGCGGATCCCCTCAGCTTCCAGAATGTAGGCGCGCTTGGTTCGCTCGGCCTTCATCTGGGCGTTCATAGAGGAGATAAGCTCGGCGGGCGGGCGCACGTCGCGGATCTCAATGCGCGTCACCTTGATACCCCAGGGGTTGGTCGCCTCATCAACGATATGCAGCAGACGGGTGTTGATGTTATCGCGCTGGGAGAGCATCTCGTCCAGCTCCATCGACCCTAAAACGGTACGGATGTTGGTCATCGTCAGGTTGATGATGGCCAGCTCCAGGTTGCTTACCTCATAGGCCGCCTTCGGGGCGTCGATCACCTGGATAAAGCAGACCGCATCGATGGTGACGTTGGCGTTATCCTTGGAAATGACCTCCTGAGAGGGGATATCCAATACCTGTTCCATCATATTGATTTTGCGGCCAATCCTGTCCATAAACGGCACAACCAGGCTCAGGCCCGGCTGTAACGATTTGGTGTAGCGCCCGAAGCGCTCCACGGTCCACTGGTAGCCCTGCGGCACAATCTTTACGCCCGCGCCGACAATCACCAGCGCGACGAAAATCAGTACCGGGATGACGATAAGCATTTACACCCTCCCTGCCGCAATAGCGGTCAATCAATAAAGCAGTGAATAGAGCTTGCGGCGATAGGATGTAGCCAGCGCATCACCGGTCCCCAGCGCGGCGAGGATCTCCTGCAGCATTTTACGCGCCTCGCCGTTGGCAGCAGAGAGATCCTTGCGCAGATGGCTAAACAGCAGCTCCAGCGCCTCTTCGTTGCGCCCAACCTGATGCAGCTGCAACGCCAGCTGGGTTGCCAGCTCGGCGTTCTCCGGCGACTGCTCAACCTGCTGTTGCAGAAGCTGGATCTCTGGAGTATCGGCGGCCTTTTTCAGCAGCTCGATCTGCGCCACCAGGCCCTGGTAGCGGGTATCCTGATCCTGCAGCGGAATAGTTTTCAGCACCGCTTCGGCTTCGTCGGCGCGGTTAAGGACGATCAGCGTCTCGGCCAGCAGCAGACCAAACTCACCGTTCTGATTCGACAGCTGCCAGGCCTCTTTCGCCAGCGGCAGCGCCTCGGCATAGTTGCCTTCCTGAGCCAGGGCCATCGCCTGCTGGGCTTTCAGCTCCTCAGGGCGGGGCAGAACCTTCTCCAGCAGAGCGCGGATCGCCTCTTCCGGCTGAGGCCCCTGGAAGCCGTCCACCGGCTGGCCGTTCTGGAACAGATAGACGGTTGGGATCGCCCGCAGGCCAAACTGCGAGGCCACCATCTGCTCAGCGTCGCAGTCCACCTTCGCCAGAATAAACTGCCCGCTATACTGCGCGGCCAGCGACTCCAGCACCGGGGTCAGCTGCTGGCAGTGCTGGCTACGATCGGACCAGAAATAGAAAAGCACCGGCAGGTTAACCGACTGCTCTAGCGTCTGTTGGAGGTTCGCTTCGGTAATAGTGACAATATTCTGTACGGACATAGCTAATTCTCTGTTTTCACGTTTATCTTTACATGGGGTTGAGAGGTGTGGCCTTCAACTCACCCACGCAAAATTTTATCCATCGCCCGTCCCGGCAGCAGGCGCTTCAGCCAGCAGACGGCGTGGGTCACCAGCGTCACCGGATAGCGCAGCTTTGGACGCTTGCTCTCAAAAGCATGGCGCACTTTCGCCACTACCGCCTCCGGACCAAGGGTAAACCGTGCGGCAATGCCAGGATTTTCTACCGGGTTATCCTGCTGGGTCTGGTTAACGTTTTTGGTGAAGCGCGTACGGATGGGGCCGGGCTCGATCAGGCTCACCTGAATGCCGCTGTGGCGCAGCTCCATGCGCAGGGCATCCGACCACGCCTCAAGGGCATATTTACTCGCCGCGTAAGCCCCGCGTCCCGCCGTGGAGATCAGCCCCATTACCGAGGAGGTCATCACGATACGCCCTTCGCCGTAAGGGAGCATTGCGGGCAGCAGGCGCATGGTCAGCTGATGCGCACCAAAGAAGTTGGCGGAGAACTGCTGCTCCATCTGCTCGCGGCTGATGGTGGCCAGCGGGCCGTAGACGCCGTAGCCGGCATTGTTAAAGATGCCGTAGAGGCGATTGCCGGTCCGCGCAATAATCTCATCGGCGGCGCGATCGACGCTCTCCGGGAGGTCGAGATCCAGCAGGATGCCGGTAAAGCCCATCCCGTTCATGCGTGAGACGTCATCAGGCTTGCGGCAGGCGGCAAGGATATGAAACCCCTGGCGCTTTAGCTCTACTGCTGCTTCCAGACCGATTCCGCTGGAACATCCTGTTATTAAGACCGATTTTTGCATAACTTTACCCGTAGGCGTCCCCGATTATTTATGAGTCATGGTTAACTATCATGGTTAACTAAAGGTGCGAGGCGCGTGGCCATCCAGTCGGCGATAAACGGCTGGGCATCCAGATTGGGGTGAATGCCATCATCCTGCATCCACTGCGGCTTGAGATAGACCTCCTCCATAAAGAAGGGGAGCAGCGGTACGTCAAACTCTTTGGCCAGCGCAGGATAGATCGCGCTAAAGGTCTCCGTATAGCGACGGCCATAGTTGGCCGGCAGGCGGATCTGCATCAGCAGCGGCTGTGCGTTGGCGTCCTTAATGGTCTGCAAAATTTTACGCAGGGTCTGCTCGGTCTGCTGTGGCGCAAAGCCGCGCAGGCCGTCGTTGCCTCCCAGCTCCACCAGCACCCAGCGCGGCCGGTGCTGCTTTAGCAGCGTGGGCAGACGGGAAAGCCCCTGCTGGGAGGTATCGCCGCTTATACTGGCATTAACCACCGGCGGCGTCTGCTGCCACTTATCGTTAAGCAGCGCAGGCCAGGCCGAGTTGGCCGCCATGCGGTACCCGGCGCTCAGGCTGTCACCGAGAACCAACAGCGTGTCAGCGGCTGCGGCACGGAAGGTAAACAGAA
The DNA here is from genome assembly GCF_031998825.1 of Pseudescherichia sp. Taxonomy (GTDB): domain Bacteria; phylum Pseudomonadota; class Gammaproteobacteria; order Enterobacterales; family Enterobacteriaceae; genus Pseudescherichia. The sequence goes on along the minus strand of NZ_DAMACX010000005.1, from coordinate 48,507 downwards.
GCATAAACAGGAAGGGCAAATGCCAGCGGAAAACATTGTTGAAGTTCATCATCTTAAGAAGTCCGTCGGTCAGGGGGAACATGAGCTTTCCATCCTCACCGGAGTTGAGCTGGTTGTCAAACCGGCGCAGACGATTGCCCTGATCGGCGAATCGGGTTCCGGTAAGTCAACCCTGCTGGCGATCCTCGCCGGGCTGGACGACGGCAGCAGCGGCGAGGTTAGCCTGCTGGGCCAGCCTCTGCACACCATGGATGAGGAGGCGCGGGCGGCGCTGCGGGCGCAGAACGTCGGCTTTGTCTTCCAGTCCTTTATGCTGATCCCCACCCTGAATGCGCTGGAGAACGTCGAGCTACCGGCGCTGCTGCGCGGTGAAAACGGTCGCCAGAGTCGCGAGAGCGCCAAAACGCTGCTGACCGATCTCGGCCTGGGCAAGCGGCTGGATCACCTTCCTGCCCAGCTCTCCGGCGGCGAGCAGCAGCGCGTGGCGCTGGCCCGCGCCTTCAACGGTCGCCCCGGCGTGCTCTTTGCCGATGAGCCGACCGGTAACCTCGACCGGCAGACCGGAGATAAGATCGCCGATCTGCTCTTCTCCATGAACCAGCAGTATGGCACCACGCTGATTCTGGTCACGCACGATCCGCAGCTGGCGGCCCGCTGCGATCGTCGCCTGCGGCTGGTCAACGGCGAACTGCGGGAGGAAGCATGATTGCCCGCTGGTTCTGGCGCGAATGGCGTTCGCCGTCGCTGCTGATCGTCTGGCTGGCCCTCAGCCTGGCGGTGGCCTGCGTGCTGGCGCTGGGCAACATCAGCGATCGCATGGAGAAAGGCCTTAGCCAGCAGAGCCGCGACTTTATGGCGGGTGACCGGGCGCTGCGCAGCTCCCGTGAAATCCCTCCGGCGTGGCTGGAGGAGGCACGCAAGCGAGGCCTGAAGGTGGGCGAGCAGCTCACTTTCGCCACCATGACCTTTGCCGGGGATACGCCGCAGCTGGCTAACGTCAAGGCCGTGGACGCTATCTACCCTATGTATGGCGAGCTGCAAACCAATCCGCCGGGCCTCAAGCCGCAGGCGGGGACGGTGCTCCTTGCCCCGCGCCTGATGGCGCTGCTGAGCCTTAAGCCCGGCGACTATATCGACGTGGGTGACGCCCGGCTGCGCATTGCCGGGGAGGTGGTGCAGGAGCCGGACGCCGGGTTTAACCCCTTCCAGATGGCCCCGCGTCTGATGATGAACCTTGCCGACGTGGCGGCGACCGACGCGGTACAGCCCGGCAGCCGCGTAATGTGGCGCATCAAGTTTGGCGGCACGCCGCAGCAGCTCGAAGATTACGAAAAGTGGCTCCTGCCGCAGCTCACACCGGAGCAGCGCTGGTATGGCCTCGAGCAGGACGAAGGGGCGCTGGGGAAATCCCTCGAGCGCTCCCAGCAGTTCCTGCTGCTGTCGGCCCTGCTGACCCTGCTGCTGGCGATCGCCGCCGTGGCGGTGGCGATGAACCACTACTGCCGCAGCCGCTACGATCTGGTCGCCATTCTGAAAACGCTGGGGGCAGGGCGCGCCCAGCTGCAAAAGCTGATTGTCGGCCAGTGGCTGCTGGTGCTGGCCCTCGCCACCGTCACCGGGGGCGCTATCGGCCTGCTGTTTGAGCAGGTATTGATGATCCTGCTCAAGCCGGTGCTGCCCGCTGCGCTGCCGCCTGCCAGCCTCTGGCCGTGGCTGTGGACGACAGGGGCGATGCTGGTGATCTCTCTGCTGGTGGGGCTGCGACCCTATCGTCTGCTGCTGGCGACCGCGCCGATCCGCGTCCTGCGCCGCGATGCGGTGGCTAACGTCTGGCCGCTGAAGCTCTACCTGCCGATTGTCGCCGCCGTTGCGGTGCTGCTGCTGGCCTGGCTGATGGGCGGCAGCATGCTGCTGTGGGCGGTATTGGCGGGCGCGG
>NZ_DAMACX010000005.1:0-46561 GCF_031998825.1 Pseudescherichia sp. | reverse complement strand
GGCGCGGTGGTGCTGGCGCTGCTCTGCGGGCTGCTCGGCTGGATGCTGCTCAACGTCCTCAAGCGGTTGACCCTGAAGTCTCTGGCGATGCGGCTGGCGGTAAACCGGCTGCTGCGCCAGCCCTGGTCGACTCTGAGCCAGCTCTCGGCATTCTCCCTGTCGTTCATGCTGCTGGCGATGCTGCTGGTACTACGCGGCGATCTGCTCGATCGCTGGCAGCAGCAGCTCCCGCCGGAGAGCCCTAACTACTTCCTGATCAACATCGCTCCCGAGCAGGTAACGCCGCTGAAGGCGTTTCTTGCCGAGCACCAGATCGTTCCCGAATCCTTCTACCCGATTGTGCGGGCCCGTCTGACGCAGATTAACGGTCAGAGTACCGAGGGGAACAAGGACGAGTCGCTCAACCGGGAGCTGAACCTCACCTGGCAGGCGAATCGGCCGGATCACAACCCGCTCACCGCGGGCAGCTGGCCACCGAAGGCGGGAGAGGTCTCAATGGAGGAGGGGCTGGCGGAGCGGCTCAATATTCGCCTTGGGGACAGCGTAACCTTTATGGGCGATACCCAGGACTTCACTGCAAAAGTGACCAGCCTGCGTAAGGTGGACTGGGAGAGCCTGCGGCCGAACTTCTTCTTTATCTTCCCAACCGGCGCGCTGGATAACCAGCCTCAGAGCTGGCTGACCAGCTTCCGCTGGGAGAACGGTAACGGCATGCTGACCCAGCTTAACCGGGAGTTTCCTACCGTCAGCCTGCTGGATATTGGGGCGATCCTCAAGCAGGTCGGCCAGGTATTAGGGCAGGTGAGTCGGGCGCTGGAGGTGATGGTGGTGCTGGTGACGCTCTGCGGCATCCTGCTGCTGCTGGCTCAGGTCCAGGTTGGGATGCGCCAGCGGCATCAGGAGCTGGTGGTCTACCGTACGCTGGGCGCCGGCAAGCGCCTGCTGCGCACGACGCTGTGGTGTGAGTTTGCGCTGCTGGGCTTTGTCGCCGGGCTGGTAGCCGCCATCGGCGCGGAGACGGCGCTGGCAGTGCTCCAGACCCGGGTGTTTGATTTCCCGTGGCAGCCTGACTGGCGGCTGTGGATCATACTTCCGCTCTGCGGGGCGCTCTTGCTCTCGATCTGCGGCGGCTGGCTGGGTACCCGGTTACTGAAGGGTAAAGCGCTGTTCCGCCAGTTTGTAGGTTAACCTCACCCCTCATGCGCGCCGGGGATTATCCCGGTGCGCAACTTTTCCCCTCGATGATTATTCAGCAAATCCATGTTTTAGCAGCACAAAATCATAAAAAAGCGCCACCACGGCCATATTAATAAAAGATATTATTTGCCCGCTAAATAGTTAGCTATATATTCATCAAGGAAATAGTTCCATGGCGATAAAAATAACAGCGCTGGCGATGACGATCGGCGCAGCAGTGGCATTGACATCTTTTTCTACTCAGGCGGAAATTACGCTTTTAAAGCAGGACCCGGCCGCAGGCGATGCGCTAAGCCGCCTCAACTTTGCCGTCGGCGGCAGTATTCGTCCGCAGTTCAACAATATGACCGGCGATGGCGATAAAGGCTCATACAAACGTAACGGTTTTGACGGCGGCACGCGTTTCCGTTTCGCGGCCGATTACTACCTGTTTGATGACATCAACTGGACCAACTACTACGAAGTGGGCGTGAATATTCCGGCGGTATTTGACTGGGATAATCACTACGCCAAAGGCGCGAATGATACCAGCCGCCGCATGCTCTATACCGGTTTCAAAAGTAAAACCTGGGGCGTGCTGACCTTTGGCCAACAGAATAGCGTCTACTACGATGTGATCGGGTCAAAAACCGATATCTGGGATTACGACATGATCGGTCAGGCACCGGGCAACGGTATCAACGGCGACTACGACGGCTCCTACCGTTCACGCAAGATGCTGAAGTATAAGAAGACTGTAGGCGACGCCGATATCTACGCCTCTTACTTGTTTAACGACAACTATAACCCGATGAACGGCCTGCGCTATGAGCGTACCGGCGGCGGCTCGCTGGGTCTCGACTACCGTCTGACCTCCGATCTTACCTGGGGCACGGCGTGGAACTATACCCGGGCAAAAATCTACAATCCGCGCAGTAACGACAGTAAAACATGGGATCAAAACATTCTCGGTACGGCGCTGAGCTGGTCCCCGGACCGCTGGACAATCTCCGTCGGCGGCGGCTGGTATCAGAACTTTATGACCACTAAAAAAGTCTCTATCGATCACTACTTCGCCGGCGATGCGTGGGGGATTGAGTACTATGCGGGCTATAAAATTCCGGTAGGCCAGTACGCGCTTAAATCCGTGCAGCCGTACGTGATGGGCGATCGTATTGAGTATCTGAACGGTCGCAGCTACCAGCGCACCGACAACGGTGTCGGGGTAACCTTCCAACTCGATTACGGTTTCCGCGTTGACTATGAGCATGTCTTCACGTCCAGCACGGATAATCTGGGCGACATGAACCTGGTACGTCTACGCTACGATTTCTAATCGAGTGTTCCCCGGCGGCGCAGGCGTTTGCCGGGGCATCACTATCTATATGAAATATTTTCAATTACCGCCGCGTCGGGTTTATGCCATCTTAACGCTCTGCGTTATGCATAAATTGTCAAAAAAGCGCGCTGTTTAGTCCGGCGCGTCATACAGCAAACACAATACACTTTGGGAGAATCTATGGGACGTCGTCTCAGCTTTCGTGCCAGCGTTGCTGCACTGCTTCTGGCCTGTGGCCTGCCGTTTGCCCACGCCAGCGATCCGCAAACCATCACTTTCGGCGTTGCGCCGGGTCCGTACGGCGATATGGTAAAGCAGGCCATTGCCCCTTCGCTGAAAGAGAAGGGCTATAAGGTGGTGGTGCGTGAGTTTAGCGACTACGTGCAGCCGAACATGGCCCTCGCTAACGGCAGCATCGACGCCAACCTGTTCCAGCACTCGCTCTATTTAGAGAAGTTCGCCGCCGATAAAGGGCTGAAGCTCACTAAGCTGATCGTCGTTCCCACGGCGGGCATGGGGCTCTACTCCCATAAAGTCACCAGCGTCGATCAGCTGAAGAAGGGCGATATCGTTACCCTGTCCAACGATCCCACTAACCTGGCGCGCGGCCTGCGTTTCCTCCAGGCAATGCAGCTGATCACCATCAAAGAGAATATCGATCCGACTAAAGCCTCCGAGCGCGATATTGCCAGCAACCCGAAAGGGCTGGTATTTAAACCGCTGGAAGCGGCGCAGCTGCCGCGTACGCTGGACAGCGCCAGCGCCGCGCTGGTGAACGGCAACTTTGCCATTGCCGCTGGCCTCAAGCTCTCCTCCGCCCTTAAGCAGGAGCAGCTGGATGAGAACCTGAAAAACGTCATCGCGGTGCGCACCGAAGATGCCGAGAAGCCGTTCGCCAAAGATATCGTGGCGGCGGTGCAGTCTCCGGCCTACCGGGCGGTGATTGACGATCCGCAGAACATCTTCAACGCGTTCCAGAAACCAGAGTGGATGCATGATTGAGCTAAATAACGTCTGCGTCGATTTTCCCGCAGGCATGGGTCCCACGACCCGGGCCGTGGACGATGTCAGCCTGCATATCACGGCAGGGGAGATTTTTGGCATCGTTGGCACCAGCGGCGCAGGGAAAAGTACCCTGCTACGCACTCTGAATGCCCTGCAGCGCCCTGGCCAGGGCGAAGTAAAGGTCAACGGCGTAACGATCTCCGCCCTGGAAGGCGTCACGCTGCGCAAGGCACGCCAGCGCATCGGCATGATCTTCCAGCACTTTAACCTGATGCACACCCGCACCGTGGCGCAGAACGTCGCCTTCAGCCTGAAGGCCGCAGGCTGGGCCAGCAGCGAGATTGCCCCTCGGGTGAAAGAGATCCTTGAGCTAGTCGGTCTCGCCGATAAAACAGGCCGTTTCCCGGCCCAGCTCAGCGGCGGGCAGAAGCAGCGGGTGGGTATCGCCCGCGCGATTGCTAACCACCCGGACGTGCTGCTCTGCGATGAGCCGACCTCGGCGCTGGATCTGGAAACCTCCGCGACGATCCTTGCTCTGCTGAAAGAGATCAACGTCCGGCTGGGGATCACCATCGTGCTGATCACCCATGAGATGAACGTGATCAAATCGATCTGCGATCGGGTGGCGGTGATGTCCGCAGGTAAGGTCGTGGAGCTGGGCGAGGTGTTTGATATCTTTGCCCATCCGCAGCATCCGTTTACCCAGCAGCTGGTCTCGCACACCCTGAACCTGACCCTGCCGGAGCGGCTACAGCAGGATCTGCCGGGGCAGCTGGTGAAGATCCTGTTTATCGGCGATTCCGCCGAGCAGCCGGTGCTCTCTGAGGTGGCAGTGATGTTTGGCGTGGCGGTCAATATTCTGCACGGCAAAATTGAGTATCTCGGCGAGAGGGCGCTGGGGATCCTGGTGGTGCGCTTAACCGCCGCCGATAATCCGGCCGCGGTCGAGGCCGCCGTCGATCATATCCGTCAGCGTACAGCCCAGCTGGAGGTGCTTCATGGATGATTTACTGGCCGATCTGAGTCTGGCCTTTGGTGAAACCTTCCAGATGCTGAGCATCTCCACGGTGCTGGCTATCGTCGGCGGCCTGCCGCTCGGCTTCCTGATCTTCGTGACCGACAGGCATCTCTTCTGGCAGAACCGTGCGGTGTATCTCATCAGCTCCGTGCTGGTGAACATTATCCGCTCCGTGCCCTTTGTGATCCTGCTGGTGCTGCTTCTGCCGCTAACGCAGTTTTTGCTCGGCAACACCATCGGGCCAATCGCCGCCTCGGTGCCGCTCTCGGTGGCTGCTATCGCCTTCTATGCCCGGCTGGTGGACAGTGCATTACGTGAGGTGGACAAGGGGATCATCGAGGCCGCCGAAGCCTTTGGGGCCAGCCCGCTGCGTATCATCTGCACCGTGCTGCTGCCGGAGGCCAGCGCGGGCCTGCTGCGCGGTCTCACTATCACCCTGGTGAGCCTGATCGGCTACTCGGCGATGGCGGGGATCGTGGGCGGCGGCGGAGTAGGGGATCTGGCGATCCGCTACGGCTACTACCGCTATGAGACGCAGGTGATGGTCGTCACCGTGGTGGCGCTGATTATTCTGGTGCAGGTTGTACAGATGCTGGGGGACTGGCTGGCGAAACGCGCCGACAAGCGCGATCGCCATTGATATCGTGGGTACGGTAGATTTTGTAGGCCCGGTAAGCGTAGCGCCACCGGGCGTTTACCGCTTATAGCTTCGCACAGGCCCATGCGATACCGCTGGCATACTCCGGCGGTAACAGCGGCACGATCGCTTCCAGCGTTGCGCTCAGGCGGTCGGTGTCGCTGTCGTTGAGGTTCAGGTGTCCTACCTTGCGGCCAGCCCGCACCTCTTTGTCATACCAGTGTAGATGCACCAGCGGCAGCTTCAGCCAGTCGTAGTTCAGGTCGCTGCCGATCAGGTTGATCATTACCGACGGGGCATTCACCACCGGCGGCGGCAGCGGCAGGCCGGTAATGGCGCGCAGGTGCAGCTCAAACTGACTGATTGACGCGCCGTTTTGCGTCCAGTGGCCGCTGTTGTGTACCCGCGGAGCCAGCTCATTAATCAGCAGGCCGCCGGGCGTCACAAAGCACTCCATCGCCATCACACCAACGTAGCCCAGCTCGCTCATGATCGCGCCCAGCATCGCTTCGGCCTGCGCCTGCTGTTCTGCATCAGCCTGCGGGAAAGCCACGCTGGTACGCAGAATGCCGTCCTGGTGCAGGTTATGGGTCAGCGGATAGAATACGGTGCTGCCGTCGTGGCCGCGTGCCCCCACCAGCGACACTTCGCCACTAAAGTTAATCCCCTGCTCGACAATACACTCCCCATAGCACTCCGCAGGCAGCGTATCGGTCTCGTCGGCGCGCAGACGCCACTGGCCGCGGCCGTCGTAGCCGCCGACGCGGCGCTTAACGATCGCCAGCTCGCCCAGTGAGTTAAATACGGCTGGCCACTCGTTGGCGCTGGCCAGCAGCTGCCACGGGGCGGTCGCCAGAGACAGGCGATCGAAAAGCTGCTTCTGGGTCAGGCGGTCGGCAATAATCGGGAAGACGTCGCGATTAACAAACGCCGGATGGCGCGCCAGCTCACGGGTCAATGCCGTCTCCGGCCAGCGTTCAATCTCGGCGGTAATTACGCTCTGCGCAAAGGGCACAGCTTCCGGCTCGGCATCCAGCCCTACCGGCCAGACGGCGATGCCCAGAGGCTCACCGGCCTGGCGCAGCATCCGGCCCAGCTGGCCGTTGCCGAGGACGCATACCTGTTTCATGCCGCACCTCGCGGATCCGGGTTATCCAGCACTTCATCGGTCTGGGCTTTACGCCACTCTGCCAGACGCTGATGCAGTTCGCGGTCGTGAGTAGCAAGGATCTGCGCCGCCAGCAGCGCCGCGTTGGCGGCCCCGGCTTTACCGATCGCCAGCGTCCCGACTGGAATACCGCGCGGCATCTGAACGATGGAGTAGAGGCTGTCAACGCCGCTCAGCGCTGCGCTCTGCACCGGTACGCCCAGCACGGGCACCAGGGTTTTGGCTGCGATCATGCCCGGCAGATGCGCCGCGCCGCCTGCACCGGCAATAATCACCTGATAGCCATTCTGCTCTGCGCCTTCGGCGAAGCTAAACAGTTTATCCGGGGTGCGGTGGGCGGAAACGACTTCAACATGGTGGGGAACGTGCAGGATATCGAGGACTTCAGCGGCGAACTGCATGGTTGCCCAGTCGCTTTTGGACCCCATCACGATGGCGATACGTACCGGATTATTGCTCGAAGACATGCGTCTAAAAACTCCTGTGGATGTGCGGCATAACGCGTAACAGGGCACAGAGAATAGCATGGAAATCGGGCAAGGAAAACGGTTGCGCGGCTAACCTTGCGGGCAAATGATTAAGTTATTAAAACGGAAAAGCGATGAGTTGCACCTGCTGCGGGGTGACTTCAATCATTGAGCCTTCGCTATGCCAGGCTCCCAGCACGCAGCGAAACGCCGGTTCGCCGTTAGCGGTCAGTTCGTGTACGGCCGGGCGGTGGGTGTGGCCGTGGATAAGCCACTGTACGCTATGGCGTTCCAACGCATGGCTCACCGCCTGCTGGTTCACATCCATAATCGTGAGGGATTTGCTGCTGTTGGCCGCTTTGCTGTCGGCGCGCATCTTTGCCGCTACTCTATGGCGAATAAACAGCGGCAGGGCAAGAAACAGCTTTTGCAGCCAGGGCTGATGAACCTTGGCGCGAAACGCCTGATAGCCCGCATCATCGGTACAGAGGGTATCGCCGTGCATGATCAGCACCCGACGACCATAGAGGTCGAGCACCACCTCTTCTGGGAGCAGGATCATACCGCTCTCGCGGGCGAAGCGCTTGCCCAGCAGGAAGTCGCGGTTGCCATGGATAAAGTAGCAGGGGACACCGCTGTCGCTCACTGTTTTTAACGCGGCGGCAACCTGGCGGTGGAGCGGGTTGGGATCGTCGTCGCCAATCCAGGCTTCAAAGAGATCGCCAAGAATGTAGAGCGCGTCGGCTTCACGCGCCGTACCGGCCAGAAAACGCAGAAAACCGGCGGTGATCGCCGGTTCTTCTGTACACAGATGCAGATCTGCGATGAAAAGCGTCGCCACGATTACTCGCTGACGGTCACGTTTTCGATGATCACGTCTTCTTTAGGAACGTCCTGGTGCATGCCGCTGCGGCCGGTAGAAACCGCTTTGATTTTGTCAACTACGTCCATGCCTTCAACCACTTCAGCGAATACGCAGTAGCCCCAGCCCTGCATGTTTTCACCGCTGAAGTTCAGGAAGTCGTTGTCAGCCACGTTGATGAAGAACTGCGCGGTTGCAGAGTGCGGGGCCTGAGTACGGGCCATCGCCAGCGTGCCACGGGTGTTTTTCAGACCGTTGTTCGCTTCGTTTTTGATCGCGTCTTTGGTCGCTTTCTGATTCATGCCCGGCTCAAAGCCGCCGCCCTGGATCATAAAGCCGTTGATAACACGGTGGAAAATGGTGTTGTTGTAGAAACCTTCGCGGCAGTAGTCCAGGAAGTTCTTAACAGTTTCAGGCGCTTTGTCATCAAACGTTTTGATTACGATATCGCCGTGATTAGTGTGGAAAGTAACCATTTTTGCATCCTGTTCCGGTAGTGTAGAGCATCGACCCTGCTGTGGGTCACGTATAGTCGCTTGTTATAGCATAACCGCAAGGTTCGATCACCTTGCAAAGGGTGCTGCTTCGGTTATCAATTATGGGTATCATACCCACTTCATTCTCCACACACGTCTCAACGGAATATTTGATGCTAAAAATTTATAACACCCTGACGCGCCAAAAAGAGGAATTCAAACCTATTCATGCCGGGAAAGTGGGCATGTACGTGTGTGGTATCACCGTTTACGATCTCTGTCATATTGGCCACGGCCGAACCTTCGTCTCCTTTGACGTGGTGTCGCGCTACCTGCGTTTCCTCGGCTATGAGCTGAAGTACGTGCGCAACATCACCGATATCGACGACAAAATCATCAAACGCGCCAATGAAAATGGCGAGAGTTTTGTCGCGCTGGTGGATCGCATGATCGGCGAAATGCATGCTGATTTTGACGCCCTGAACATCCTGCGTCCGGACAGCGAGCCGCGTGCTACCCACCATATTCACGAAATCATCGAGATTACCGAGCGCCTGATCGCGCGCGGTCACGCCTACGTGGCGGATAACGGCGACGTGATGTTCTCCGTGCCCACCGATCCCAACTACGGCAAACTGTCGCGCCAGGATCTGGAGCAGCTGCAGGCCGGGGCTCGGGTTGAAGTTGCCGAGATCAAACGCAACCCGATGGATTTCGTGCTGTGGAAGATGTCCAAGCCGGGCGAACCGAGCTGGCCATCACCGTGGGGCGAGGGGCGTCCGGGCTGGCACATCGAGTGCTCGGCGATGAACTGCAAGCAGTTGGGTAATCATTTCGACATTCACGGCGGCGGATCGGATCTGATGTTCCCGCACCATGAAAACGAGATCGCGCAGTCTACCTGCGCTCACGACGGCGAGTACGTCAACTACTGGATGCACTCCGGCATGGTGATGGTTGACCGCGAGAAGATGTCGAAATCGCTGGGTAACTTCTTTACCGTGCGCGACGTGCTGAAGTATTACGATGCGGAGACCATCCGTTACTTCCTGATGTCCGGTCACTATCGCAGCCAGCTCAACTACAGCGAAGAGAACCTCAAGCAGGCGCGTTCGGCGCTGGAGCGTCTCTACACCGCCCTGCGCGGCACCGACAAATCTGTTGCGGCAGCGGGCGGCGACGCCTTTGAAGCGCGCTTTGTCGAAGCGATGGACGACGACTTCAACACCCCGGAAGCCTACTCGGTGCTGTTTGATATGGCCCGCGACGTTAACCGTCTGAAAGGCGAAGACATGCAGGCGGCGAACGCGATGGCATCCCATCTGCGCAAGCTGGCTGCCGTGCTCGGCCTGCTGGAGCAGGAGCCGGAGGCCTTCCTGCAGAGCGGTGCCCAGGCGGATGACGGTGAAGTGGCGGAGATTGAGGCTCTGATCCAGCAGCGTCTTGACGCGCGTAAAGCGAAAGATTGGGCGGCGGCGGATGCGGCGCGTGACCGTCTGAACGAGATGGGGATCGTGCTGGAAGATGGCCCGCAGGGAACCACCTGGCGTCGTAAGTAAGACGACGGGTTTTGTAGGCCGGGTAAGCGAAGCGCCACCCGGCATGACAGAGCCAACACATCAACGCCCGGTGGCGCTGCGCTTACCGGGCCTACATGGTCTGCAATCCCTCTAGCTTAAGCTGACTCGCGCGTCACCAGCTGTCCGGAGAGGGTGATGCGCTGGGTCAGCAGATCCGGCTCTTTGATTTTGCGGATCATCAGCGATGCCGCCTGGCGTCCGGTCTCTTCGCTTGCCGACGATACGTAGGTAAATGAGGGCGACGTTAAGTTTACGTGCAGCATATCCTCGAAGCCCACCAGCGCCACCTGCTGCGTCAGAAACACATCTTTCCCTACCGTACGCCCTACCTGGTGAATGCCAGAGAGCGAGCCGATCATCGCATCAGGCGAATGGCAGAGCAGGGCGGTGATGGTGTTGTTCTTCTCCAGCAGCTGCCGTGTCGCGTGGCTGGCCGCGTGGGTACCCTCCATGCACGCCGGGGTGGACTCCTCCCGGGTCACCAGTCCGTACTGGGTCAGCGCGCTGCGAAAGCCAGCCAGCCGCTGCTGGCGGATCAGGCTACTCTCCGTGCCGCCAATGTAGGCAATACTGCGGTGGCCGCGCTCGATCAGGTAGCGGGTGGCGAGGCTGGCGGCCTGGCGATTGTCGCGCATTACCAGGTTGCACTCCTCCTCCAGCAGGGATTGCGATACCACAACCAGCGGCAGGGGACAGGTGCGGATGAGCGTCGGCAGGTGCGAGGTAGTGGCATCGGAGGCGAGGTAGATCACCCCGGCCACGCCCTGCTGCTTAAACGAGAGCAGACAGCGTTCAAGGCTGTCGCTATCGTTGAGGGGCTGGCTGAGAAAAACCATGTAGCCCTGCTTCTCCAGCTCCAGTACGGTGCTGGCCATGACCTTCACCGAGAAGCTGTCGCTAAAGTCGCGCAGGATCAGGCCAATCAGGTTAGAGGTGTTGGCCCGTAGATTGGCTGCCGCCACGTTGTGGACGTAGCCGAGCGTGTCGATCGCCTGCTGCACCTTTTCAATCGTGGCGGTCGATATTTTCCCTTTCTGGCGAAGCACCAGCGAAACGGTCGAGACGGAGACCCCCGCCAGCTTCGCGACATCAATAATGCTAACCTTCTTCAAATCCACTCCCTGAACTTAACGGCTATGCAGTCAACGATGAAAAGTCTCCTGTACGATACAGGAGACCTAATCACCTTAACAGCGTCAGGTTACTTGCCGATCATCCCCGACATGGTCTGGGCGATAAACTGTGCGCGTGCGCCGAAAATCACCTGAATACCGTTATCGCCAACGAACACCACGCCACGCGCGCCGACGCCGTTAAGGCCGTCTTTGTCCACCAGATCGCTTTTCGCCACCTCCAGCCGCAGACGGGTGATGCACGAGCCTACCGAGCTGATGTTCTGCGCACCGCCCAGCAGGGTCACGAGCTCGGTCGCCAGCTCGTCATCGGTTTTATCGTTAACGTTAGCGGTTACTTCGGTGCGGCCCGGCGTCTTAACGTCGAAGCGGCGGATTACGAAGCGGAAGGTGAAGTAGTAGATCAGCCCCATCGGGATGCCGACAATAATCGCGTTCAGGAAGTTGGTCTGGTAGCCGTTAAACGACGGCAGAATACCGAACGAGATGTAGTCGATCAGGCCCGCCGAGAAGGATTTCGCGATGTGCGCATGGAGCAAGTACATGCACATATACGACAGCCCGGCCATGATGGCGTTGAAGACGTAGAGCACCGGCGCAACGAAGATAAAGGTAAACTCAACCGGCTCGGTGATCCCGGTCAGGAAGCAGGTCAGCGCGGCGGAGAAGAGGATACCGGAAGCGATCTTTTTGTTACGGGTGTGCGCTTCGTGGTACATCGCCAGACAGGCGGCAGGCAGCGCAAACAGCATCAGCGGGAACTCGCCCTGCATGAACTTACCGGCGTTCTGGTAGGTGTCGCTGCTGAACGATTTAGTGCCTTCTTCCAGCATCTTAAACCAGATGGTCTGGTCGCCGTGGATCACCTGGCCCGCCTGGGTAGTGTAGTCGCCAAACGAGTACCAGAATGACGGATACCAGATGTGGTGCAGGCCGAGCGGGATCAGCGCACGTTCCACCAGCCCGAAAATAAAGGTCGAGGCGGCCTGGTTATCGCCGTTCACGACCACCGAGAGCGCATCGATGCCTGCCTGGATATGCTGCCAGATATAGGGCAGTACCAGCCCGAGCAGGAACGACAGGAACGCGGTGGCAATCGCCACAAAGCGTTTGCCGGAGAAGAAGCCGAGGAATTCCGGCAGCTGCATGGTGTGGAAGCGGTTATAGCACCATGCGGCCAGGATGCCGCAGATCAGACCGCCGAAGACGCCCATCTGCAACGTCGGAATGCCGACCACCATAGCGTACTTGCCGCCCTGGGAGGCCATCTCTGGCGTAATCGACAGCACCGTGCCGATGGTCATGTTGGTAATAAACACCGAGACCGCCGCCGAGAGAGCAGCAATGCCGGACTCCGACGCCAGCCCCACCGCAGAGCCGATGGCAAACAGCAGCGGCAGGTTATCAAAGATAACCCCACCGGCGTTCATCATCAGCGGCAGATGGAACTTATCGCCAAACGCCAGCAGCAGGCCGGCGGCGGGCAGCAGTGAGATTGGCAGCATTAACGCGCGGCCGATCATAGATAACTTCGAGAGCGATTTTACGAACCCCGACAGCAGACTCATGCGGTTTTCCCCCAATTATAGAAACCCTGGTGATGGCGTAATTGTTGTAAGTAGAATTGTAAGTAGAACGTTTTAGTAGAACGTTTTACTTATCGTGATTTAAGCCATTGCGGGCCGCAACAGAAATCTGCTGGGGAGACAGACGAATTTGTTATTCTTTGACGTGGATCGAGCAATGGCCCTTATGAATTAAGGGCCATTTAGGCGGGATTAATCAGTTACAGTGATACTTTGGCCGTCAAACGTGACCGTTTGTCCTGCGACGATTTTGCAGCGCTTGCGGGTTTCCACCGCGCCATCGACGCTGACCAGGCCATCGGCGATAAAATTCTTCGCCTGCGCGCCGCTTTCGCTCCAGCCTTCCAGCTTCAGCAGATCGCACAGCTCAACGTGCGGATGTTTACCTAAAGAGAACGTTGCCATTCTTATGCTTCCTCTACGTCGTGATACTCTTCGCACGCCTGCAACGTATTCTGAATCAGCGTTGCGACGGTCATCGGGCCTACGCCGCCCGGTACGGGGGTGATATAAGCGGCACGTGAGGCGGCATCTTCATACACCACGTCACCGACCACTTTGCCGCTCTCAAGACGGTTGATGCCAACGTCAATGACAATCGCCCCCTCTTTGATCCACTCTCCAGGAATAAAGCCCGGCTTGCCCACGGCGACGATCAGCAGATCGGCGTTCTCAACGTGCTGGCGCAGATTTTTGGTGAAGCGGTGGGTAACGGTGGTGGTGCAGCCGGCCAGCAGCAGCTCCATGCTCATCGGGCGGCCGACGATATTGGATGCGCCGATCACTACGGCGTTCAGTCCGTAGGTGTCGATGTTGTAGCGCTCCAGCAGGGTAACGATCCCACGCGGCGTGCAGGGACGCAGACGCGGCGCACGCTGGCACAGACGGCCCACGTTATAGGGGTGGAAGCCATCAACGTCTTTATCCGGCGCGATACGTTCCAGCACCTTCACGTTATCGATGCCTGCCGGCAGCGGCAGCTGAACCAGAATGCCGTCAATCTCACGGTCGGCGTTGAGCGTGTCGATCAGCGTCAGCAGTTCGGCTTCGCTGGTGGTTTCTGGCAGATCGTAAGAGCGGGAGATAAAGCCCACCTCTTCACACGCTTTGCGTTTGCTGCCGACGTAGATCTGCGACGCAGGGTTGCTGCCTACCAGCACAACGGCCAGACCAGGGGCGCGTTTCCCTGCCGAAATGCGGGCCTTCACTTTTTCCGCGACCTCAGAGCGCACCTGCTGCGCAATCGTTTTACCATCAATAATCTTTGCTACCATCAGAGAGAAGATTCCGTCTGTAAATTGAAGTAGAGGGGATGGTGTATAGTGTGTCAGAAGCGCGCCGTGCTGTCAGTTAACGTTTGCATTATTCATGTGGGAGAAGGACGTAAAGTGCGGTGCGATGCTCATTTCAACAGCATCTGACGCCAAAGCCATTGACTCACCGGGCATTGACCGTATAATCCCAGGCGTTTCCACCGTTTAGGTGGAGCATCCCGCGCAATGCGCCCTTAGCTCAGCTGGATAGAGCAACGGCCTTCTAAGCCGTAGGTCACAGGTTCGAATCCTGTAGGGCGTGCCATTTAGAATCAAGCATTACACACGTTTTAATCCTATCGGCGCTTTTTTCTGCATCATGCTGCATGTCTGCTTGTCATGGAAAATGCTGTCCTATTTAAGACTTTCTCATAGGTTGAAAAGGCAAAGGGCCAAATTTAAACTATAACTATTCCCCTCGGAATTTTTAAATTCATTAACGTAGAGTGCATTACTGTCAATGCGTTTATCCATAGCACATGGGGGGTAAATATACCTTCACAGGGGATGTTCAATGACGTTTAAATTTACACAGGGCCCGGAGATTGGCAAAGCAACCAATATACTTAAAGGTATGATGGGGGCAAAGGAAATTTTAGATACGAAAGTCGGACAGGATTATCTTGAAAAGGTAAGACTGTGGGCGTTAGAAAAATCCGCCACGGCCCAAAGAGTCCTTAAGACTATCGATCGGTTTCCTCATCCGGTTTACGTAGTCGTAATGAAAGGGGGATTTACCTGCTTCGATAATGAACCGGGTCCCGGCGGCGTAATTTATATGGATGTAGATATTGATCTTAGCGTAAGGCCAGGCGGCGCTCGGGGTGTGTACGGTGAATTTCAGAAGCAGCATCCCTATATTACGTTTCTTCACGAGTGTGGGCATGCGGTGCAAAATATAGAGACCCCTTTACAGTTTGAGAACTCCGCCAAAGGCCCACGCTTTGCGCTCACCTCTGCTATCATGGACGCTGCGCGGAAATACGGTGAACGAAACTTTGGCTCGCGGCCCTATTCAGAGCGCCGGGGCTGGTTTGCCCCTAACGGCTCAGTAACAGGACAACCCTGGAGCGTCCGGCTTGAATACGATAATATCTATCGTCATGAACGCCCAATTTGTCTTGAGGCGGGTGAACCCATCCGCGACCATTATTGCGACATCCGCCAGGGTTGAATAAGAGTATTCGTGGATAACCCAGAGCAGGGCAGTTAGCTTTTTATTTTTGCCAGCAGCGGCCCTGCACACCCTTCCGGCGATTTCATTGCCTTCTGCTTTTCCGCAGCGCTAAGCTGCTCCCAGGCGTGAAGCATGTCCTTGCCCAGCGATGAAGAGAAATGCGTTTTCTTCAACGCATAATCCGAATTGCCTCCCTCAATCATCTGTTCCATCTCGGTCAGGCCAGCCTCTGACGAGCTGCTTTTCACCGTGCAAAGCACGGAAGCGTAGTAGGCCTTGTCTTCATCGCTATAGTGCGGAACCAGCCACCAGGCCAGCAGTGCAGCGACGGCAACAAGCAGAATAACAGTGCGGGGTTTAACTTTTTTCATATCAGTAACGGCAGCCGTAAAAAATCGAGTCGATAGTATAGCGCCTCTGCTTAAACAGAAGGACTACGGTAATGAGTGCCAAATGCGTAATAATTTCCACGTTCATCCCTTTAGAAATCGTCGCTTATGGTCGCTTTATCCTTCCGTTCTTAAGGAGGAACCGCTAATGAGAATCGACTGGAGTGTGTTCGACAAGATTATCTACATCAATTTGAAAGAGCGTAACGACCGCAGAGATAGCATTGAGAAAGAGCTGCAACTGCTTGGCGTTCCCAATCAAAAAATTCACCGGCTTGATGCGAAACGCCACTTAATTGGTCAGATTGGCTGCGCTCAGTCTCATCTTGAGGCTATCGAAACGGCCATCGCTCAGGGCTGGGGCAACATCCTGATCCTTGAGGATGATATGGTGTTCAATAAAGACCAGGATGCGATAGCGCGCTTATCCTATTTTCTGCAAGCGTTGAAAAGGGTGAGCTGGCAGGCCGCGTTTTTGAGCGCCAACTACCGTAAGGTCGTTACCTTTAAAACCACCGATAAGCTCATCAGACCCCTCGATGCGCTCTGCGCCTGTGCGTATGCCGTACAAGCAGATTACCGGGCAACGCTTCGGGAATGCTTCGCAGGAGCCGTTGAGAGGCTGCGTAAGGGCGGCGGGAAATATGATCACGCCGTCGATGTGGCCTGGCTGCCGCTAATGCAGCAGCACGCCTGGCTCGGCATGTACCCCGTGGCGGGACATCAGGCTCCAGGCAGATCCGACATCGAAAACGGTGTAATGGACTATACAAAACATTTTTATAAATCGCTGGCGGCGATCGCACAATGAAGATCCCTAAAACAATCCATATCGTCTGGATCGGCGATGAGTCCAAAACCCCCCGCCAGATGATAGAGACCTGGAAAAAGCATAACCCAGGCTGGAAAGTGGTCGTGTGGGGCAATGCCGCCTTGAAAAAGACAAGGTGGATTAACCAAAAGCATATTAACGCCATGATACATGCGGGAAAAATGTGTGGTGCAGCGGACATCATGCGCTATGAGATCCTGTTTAATCACGGCGGCTTCGCAGTCGATGCGGACAGCATCTGTATCAGACCCCTCGAAGAGTGGCTTTTTGATAGCCAGGTATGCGCCAGCATGGAGAACGAGATCGTGCGCCCTGGGCTCATCGCAAACGGCTATCTTGCGTCGGAGCCACAGGCGGCGCTTATGGCAGAAATGATCATGGGGCTGACGGAAAAAAAGACCGTTCTCGATACCCAGCCGTGGCAGGTCACAGGCCCTAAATATCTTACCGACACCGTGCGCGCGCTGAGGTATGCCAATATTAGCTGCTGGCCAAGCCACTACTTTATACCGGAGCATTTCACGGGACAGAAATACCTCGGCCACGGTCATATATTCGCCTACCAGGTTTGGGGGACCACACGGAACATAAATGACCGTCTTGCAGGTTTAGCGTTTTAATTTCTCGGCACGTCTACAGCATGGCGGTACTGACGGTGGCTGCTAAGCTTTCACAAGGATATCTTGTGGAGGACACATGAAATTAGGCTTCGCTTGTAAGTTTCTGGACCCGGATTTAAAGCAGCGTTTCCCCTTTAAAGCCACCACCCGTACGCGATTTTTGAGTCTGGAGAGCGAAGAGAGAGCAAAGCTGATCTACACGCTGTCAGCGACCAATCTGACCAACCTCTATCTGCTTTTTCAGGAGCTGGCGCAGCTCCCACCTGACCTGCGGATGATGCGCATCGGCAGCGACCTGCTGCCGCTCTATACCGTGCCCGAGGCCATGGCGCTGTATAAAGAGTTCCTGCCGGAGCTCTATCCGCTGTTCACTAAATGCGGTGATTTCGCCCGCGCCAACGATATCCGCCTCTCCTTTCACCCTGGGCAGTACTCGGTTCTCGCCTCGGACAATGTGCTGGTGGTCGAGCGCGCCCTGGAGGATGTGGAGTACCATGCCCTCTGCGCGACGCTGATGGGCTACGGCAAAACCTTCCAGGACTTCAAAATCAATATTCATATGAATGGCAAGGCGGGCTTTGCCGGGTTTAAAAGCGCCTTCGGCAAGCTCAGCCCGGAAGCCAGGCGGATGTTGACCCTCGAGAATGACGAGATCTCCTGCTCGCTGGATGATGTTCTGCAGGCGAAAGATCTCTGTCCGATCGTGGTAGATATTCACCATCACTGGGTGAAAGAGGGGGAGTTTATCCAGCCCAACGATCCGCGTATCGCGCAGGTGAAGGCCTCCTGGCGGGACGTCAGGCCGGTGATGCACTACTCTATTTCGCAGGAGGGGATCATCCCCGAGCAGGGTTTCCCGGATCAGGGCAGTTTGGGCGTGCCGAAAACCAAGCTCAGGGCGCACTCGGACTTCTTCTTCAACCCAACGCTTAACAGTTGGGCGCTCTCGTTTACGGATTTTGACATCATGTGTGAAGTGAAGATGAAAAACCTCGCCCGCGACCGGCTCTATGCGTATGCGCAGTCAGGGGCGGAGTAATGTTATAGGGGGAGATTATTCCCCCTCCATCCCTTCGCCGCTTTCGCCTTTCTCCCAGGCTACCCGGCGGTGGAACATTCTTTTCAGCGCACGGCCGACGGTGTTAAACCAGCCGGTCGGACGCGGGTCGGCGAGCATGCTCAGGGCGCGGGCGTAGTCGAGCACCAGTCCTGGCGTCCAGGCCATCGTCTCCGCGCGCTTGCGCAGCTGGAGCGCTACCCACAGCTCCGGGGTGGACATCAGCTTACCCATCGCCATCCAGAATCCGCGAGACTGCCACAGCCTGCCAACGGATCCCTCTAGCGCGGCCTCCAGCGCCCTGGCCACGGTGCTGGAGCAGTTTCGGTGCGTCAGGTTGTAGGACTCATCCTGACGATAGCGCTCCCAAAATGCCGCCAACTGCGTCTCGCTATAGTTGCGAATGCGCACTTTACGTGTCGACGGGCACCACTGCACGGACTCGGTGGCATAGTCTGGCTGAAACTGTCCCGGCACGTCGTTCTCTGACGTTGCGCGCAGAGTCCGGGCAAAGGCATCCGGTGAGCGGTCGATCTGCACGGCGGGGTAGAGGCTGATATAGATGCCGCCGGGAGACTCCAGCGCGGCGTGACCGGTGGAGATGACGCCGTTGCGATCGACGGCAGCAATATAGCGGCTGATGACCGGGCGCGGTACGGCCTCGCTCGCCGCAGAGCCTACCGGCGTCCAGACGTGAACCGTCAGGGCTTTTTCATCGTCGTCCGGCGGCCCATCCCACTCCACGACGGCGGGGGGAGGGATCTCCGTCTCCTCCATAAACTCTTCGCCTTTCAGACCTGGATTAGCCGCGGCCCGCTTGACGCGATTAGCAAGGATAAACAGGTTCCAACCGGCAAAGGCCAGCACCAGACCCAGGCAATAGGGGACGGTGCCCGCATAGTTGGAGGGCCAGGGCTGAAAGAAAAACAGGGCCAGCACGATCTCGACAATCCCGCCCCACAGCGCAGGCCGCCAGCGTTGATAGCGAACGACAACTGCAGAGGCGATCTGCAGCGCGCCGTCAAACAGGAAGAGCAGACCAAAGATCATCGATAGCAGAAAGTTGCCATCGTGGTTCCCGGCGAGGATCAGCACCGCAGCCAGAGAGAACGCCGCGCCCTTTACGTAGCGCAGAATACGCTGGCCGCCCATGCCGCTGTGGGCCACCATCAGCGTCGCGCTGCCTTCGAACAGCAGCAGCGAAGCGAATAGCTCAATAGGGAAGAACAGCGCGCCGTCCAGCGCATCGATAAACAGCACCACGCCAGCAGTCAGCGTAACCCAGCCGAAGCGACGCAGCCCGCGCCAGTGCGAGCGCAGAAAATCTATGCCAAGCAGGATCATGGTTAGCCGCATCATAGGAGAGTACCCGCAATAATCTCTCCCTATTTATAACCTGGCCGCTGGCAGCATGCGTTATGAATTGTCTATTTTGTAGCCTCCTCTGGAGGCTGCATCACGCTCCCGCCACCCGCTGCGGAAAGCGCTCCAGTAACCAGTCGATAAACACCCGTAACCGGTGCGTGACGTGACGGCTCTGCGGATAGACCACATGGAAAGGGTAGGGAGCAGGCCGCCACTCTTTAAGGATCTCCACCAGCGTGCCGTTGCGCAGCGCCTCAGCCGTCGAATAGCTAAAGGTCTGGATAACCCCCAGCCCCGCCAGGCCTGCTGCAAGATGGGCGTTGCTCTCGTTGACCCCGATACGGTGATCGACCTTAATGTCCGTTTTTTCGCCGTTATGCTCGAAGCGGAAAGGGAAAGCCCTGCCGTTTTGCGGGGAGAGATAGCTCACCAGCCGGTGGCCATTTTTTAGCTCCTCCGGGTAAGCGGGCGTGCCGAAGGCTTTCAGGTACTCCGGCGTCGCACAGGTGATGAGCGTTGCCGAGCCAATATGGCGGGCAATAAGGGATGAACTCTCCAGCGGGCCGCCACGGATCACGCAGTCTACGTTATCGCTAATCAGATCGACAGCGCGATCGGACACCCCCAGATCGATACGGATATCCGGATAGCGCATCATAAACTCGGGAAGGAGAGGGATAAGCACGTCGCGAGCGGTAGAGCCGCCGATATCGATCCGCAGCAGCCCACGCGGCTTGCTGCGTACCGCGCTAAAAGAGGTGTCGATATCCTCCAGATCGCGCAGGATTCGGGCGCTCTTTTCATAGTAGTCGCGCCCCTCTGGGGTGACCGTGACGCGCCGGGTGGTGCGCTGAAGCAGGCGCACACCGAGGTGCGCCTCAAGCTCCTGAATCAGCTTGCTGACCGTGGCATTGGGCATCTCCAGCGAGTCCGCTGCCCGGGTAAAGTTACCTGCCTCTACTACCCGGGCAAAGGCCCGTATCGCCACCAGCTGATCCATCTATAATCCCCGTCTGTAATATCACGGCAGATTATATACGGTCCGTTGCTTCATTCTCATCCGCAATCAACACAACTTTGCCGATATGCGTCCCTTCATCCAGCAGGCGGTGGGCATCAGCGGCTTCTGCCAGCGGGAAGGTTTTATAGATCTGCGGCTTAAGCTTTCCGGCCTCAATCAGCGGCCAGACGTGATCGTTAAGCTCTTCAATCAGTTCAGCTTTTGCAGCCGGCGAGCGCGAGCGCAGGGTAGAGCCGATATGCATCAGCTGCTTAGTCAGCATGGGGAACAGGTTTAACTCTTTGGCTGGGCCTGCAAGCACGCTAATTTGTACGATGCGCCCGTGCATCGCCGCCGCCTCATAGTTTCGCGCAACATAGTCACCTGCAATGATATCAAGGATAATGTCTGCGCCATGGCCGTCGGTTACCTGTTTGGTGATCTCGACAAAATCTTCCTCTTTGTAGAGTACGGCAACGTCTGCGCCAAGCTTCAGGCTGGCCTGACGGTGCTCATCGGAACCCACGGTAGTGATGATTTTGGCTGCGCCAAAGGCTTTAGCCAGCATAGTCGCGGTAGTACCAATGCCGGACGCACCGCCGTGGATCAGGATGATATCGCCCGCTTTAAACTGGCCGCGCTGGAACATATTCAGCCAGACCGTCATAAAGGTCTCCGGCAGCGCTGCCGCTTCGATAAAGTTCAGACCGGGCGGCAGCGGCAGGGTGTTACTCTCATGGGCAGTGCAATACTCGGCATAGCCGCCGCCGGTAATCAGGGCCGCAACACGATCTCCCGGCGCAAAACTCTGCACCTCAGCGCCCACGGCAACCACGACGCCTGATACCTCGAGGCCCGGGATGTCGGACGCGCCCGGCGGCGGTGCGTACTGCCCTTTACGCTGCAACACGTCCGGACCGTTCACCCCTGCGGCCACGGTGCGGATCAGCACCTCGTTTGCCTGCGGCTGGGGGACCGGGCGCGTTGTCGCCTGCAGAACTTCCGGGCCGCCGGGCTGGGTAATGTCAATCGCAGTCATGGTGTCAGGGAGGGTATAGGCTTGTTCGGACATCTTTTTCTCCTGTGGTCTTTTACCTCATTATGGATGAAGAACCACAGGTGAGTTTGTTATCGCTTGCTCTTAATCGTAATCCACCACGACTTTGACCTTGCTCTGGACAAGCCCTGAAAAAACCTTATTGCCATAGCGGGCATAGCGGAGCTGTAGATCGAGTGGATAAATTGTGTTGCTCAGCAAGGTGTTCCCACTGCTGGCAAGAGTAAATTTCTCCCCAGAGGAAAATTTAATAGCTTTGTTGTTATTCATTAATTGGAACCCTACCTCTCCAGCACCTCCCTGCTGCGTTTCAAAGTCGTTCTTTAAAATGTCGCCTTGAGTCGCGCTAATGGGTTGAAAATGATAGTGAATATTGCTGGTCGCTACGCCAGTTATGCTACTGCACTGCAGCTCTGGCTGTTTCGTCGTCGGTGCAGAAAAGGTATTGCTGTCTATTTCATGATAGCTAATGCTCGGCGCGGATATCTCCTGGCTTTTAAAGGTGCATGTGGTGGGGGTGAACTTCACAAAAAAGGGAACTTCATAAATATACCTATGATCTCTATTTGAATTCCCCATAGCGCATAGGGTACAAGGCGTTGGTTTAATAATGAGTTTATTTTCAAGCGTCGCAGGTTGATTGACCTCTATTGTATCTGTAACATTACCTGAATGGTTTACCATTACGTTATACTTTAATTTGTATGTTAACTCATTGTTCAGTTCTGTTGCTGCATGAGCCTTTCCATCGGAAGAGATATCGCCTGAGAAGGGCGATGATGTGGTTTTCTCACCTGTTAAAGATATTTCAACAACTACGTTATGAATGTTGTTCTTAATAGCGTAATAGTATTTTGCATTAGTAAGGGAAGTTGATAAGCCAAAAGTGTTAGTCGTCAGATAGCATTTGAATTCAGGGGCGCCAGTGGCAAAGATTACTGGTTTTATCGTCTCCCTGTTGGCTATATCCAGGTTGATTTCAACAGGATTGGTTTTTATTGTCGGTGTTTTCTCAGTGCCTGAAATATAACAGTAAGCCTGCACCTGAAAAACAGCAAATACCGTAATAAGTGCCAGTAAAATACGCATAGTCATCCCTTCTAGCGGCAAGTATAAATTTTGCTTTCGTCAATTGTTTTACCGAACGTGATAGTACAGGAGAGGCCCTGCTGCTTATCCGTCGCCACATGTACAGACTGCGGCACGTTATCGGTACGAATGAATAGCTGGCTGCCCTGCGCCACTACGCCAACATTCTGGCCCGCCTCATTTTCCACTTCATAGCCAAAGGTGAGCGGTGAGCCGTCCGGGCGTCTGGCCTTGAAAAGCCACGGCTTACGGTTGTCGGTATCAAACTTAGCCAGCACCACCGCGCCGCGATAGGGCACAATGCCTTTGCGGTTGCCGTTTAATGCCACGTTGCTATCGGTGTGCGCCGTATCGAGCATCAGCGTATTTTCGCGATAAGGCGTTAAGCTACCGGAAATAGCACTACCTTTCCTGTCGGTCGTGTTGTATCTGTTTCCCTGCACGGTAGCCCCCTCCAGCCCCGGAGCGTCAATGATGGCAAAGGTCTCGGTAAGAGAGTTGGTCAGATTGACGCCGCCGCTCCACGCGACCACGCCGCCCTGTATGCTGCCGCTGGCCTGATGGTAGCGGTTAGACTGGCTATAGCTGCCGTCCAGGGTGGCGAAGGGAGCGTGCCAGGCAAGGTTCGCGCCCGCAGCGGTTTCGTTATCCTGCCGCTGATGGCTTAAGTTCACGCCATAGTTAAACTGATCTCTGTCGCCCGCAATGCCGTTGATATTAGTGTTATTCGACTGGTAGCCATCATTATCAAAGGTGGTGCTATTCGAGACGTACAGATCCCGCCGTGGCGTGGCGATATCATCACCCCACGAGAAAGGAATCGAGAAGTAAATATTAAACCGTTTATCTGCCCGGTCGTCCTCATCGTAGGACTGGCTGGCTGAGAGGGTATAGGTAACGCGTGACCAGCTGTTCGAATAGCTTAGCTGGACATCGTTGCGGGTGCCTCCCCGCTGCCAGTAGTCGCGCCATAGGGCACTGCCGGAGAGCGAGCCCCAACCCGTAGGCAGCGCCTGGTTAACGGCCAGCGAGAAGCTATTTTTACGGCCAAAGTCGTTTTGGTAGTAGTCGGCAATGTCATACACATCGTCATCGTCGCGATGGTAGCTGTTTTTGTTGTTTGCCCAGACGTGATCGTTAAAGGTGCGGTAGTCTTTAGAGGAGTAGCGCCATGCCGCCATCGACAGCTGGGTGCCGGTAGGCGACAGATACTTACTCCATGCAACCTGATAACTCTGCCCGTCATAGGTCGCACCATCATCCTGGCGGCTATGAGAGCGGGTGACGTCCACGGAGAACGCGCCAAGCGGCGTATTCCAGCCGTTGCCAAGCAGGAAGGCGTTGTAATTATCCGACAGCATCGTGCCGGTATAGATCGTAATCAGATTATTGACGCCGTACTGCCAGCTGCCCTGCACAAAGTCTGACTGGTTGCTGGCGCCTTCAATGTGGCTGCGCCCGGCGGCAACGTCATATTTTACTACGCCCGGCTGAAGCATTTTGGGCACGCTGGAGAAAGGCACAAGATAATGGGTTGTGGTGCCATCTGCCTCTTTCACCGTAACGTCCAGGTCAGCCCCACCGCCAGCCAGCTGAAGATCGTCGATAGCAAACGGGCCGGGTGGCACATCGCTCTGATAGACCACAAAGCCGTTCTGCTCGACGGTAACAAGAGCGTTACTTTGGGCGATCCCTCTTACCACCGGCGTAAAATTTTGCTTCGAGTTAGGCAGCATCTGCATATCTCGCCAGAGCCGGACGCCGTTGAAGCGCACCGCATCAAACAGTTCGCCGTCGGTATACATATCCCCGGCGCGCGCGGTGCTGAGAATGTCGGGAATGCCGCGCTCGAGATAGAGCGTATTGCTCTTCCACTTGCCCTGGTCATCATCACTTTTAGTGTAGTTAGCGCTGGAGTGCAGCTGGAAACCCAGCAGATTCAGGCCGCTGTTAAAATTGACATAGCTGCTCTTACTGCTGCCGTTCTGTTTGTAGTCGCTGTAGTACTGGCTGGCATAGTAGGAAGTATAAAAGGCATTAATCCCCCGATCCCACGTTTCCGGCGGCATATAGCCGCGCTCATGCGCGGTAACCCAGGCCTGGGGAACGGTGAGTTTGAGCGCAAGCTGGCTGATATCATAATCGACGCTGCCGCCCTGTACGGCCTCACTCAGCGCAAGACAATCTTCTGCATTAAGATTTTTAAAGGCCGCTGTTTTGATGCCTATCTCCTGTAGCTGGGTGAGAGGTAAACAGGTTTTTTCAGGATCGTCAGCAACAACCAGGCTGTAACGCCCACGCCACTCATCATTCAGATAAATGTCCAAATCGTATGCGCCGGGAAGGGGTTTATCGCCGTCAAGCCGTAGGTCAGATGCTTTCGTTCCTTTTAATCCGCCATGTAAAAAATGGGTATCAAACGTTTCAGCCCTGGCGGAAAGAATATGCAAAAGCAAAGAGGAGACTATCCCCATCGTAATGAGGTTAAGTTTATGCATAGTGGCTTCCCTGACTATTAATTACTTTTGATATTGTCGTGCAGATAGTTTCCGTAATCGTCAATAAGCGTGACGGCGTATTTTCCGGCATGAGGTGCGCCAGGTAATTTCAGGTTTGCACGTGGGGCCAGTACCAGCGTCTCTTTGTTGATTTTAGCTGCGCCTTTAATTTCCGTAATGGTCAGCCAGTTAGCTGAGCTATTTTCAACCACAAGGCCATCGGCAGCTCTTTTTATATTAAGGTGGGCAAAGCTTTCTTTGTTAACGCCAGACAGGCCGGCTGGACGATAGATAAGTTTGATTCTATTTTGTAGCGCGAATTTTATCTTATTGACGTCAGCGTTGTTCGCATCATTGGGGGGGACGTCCAGAACGTTAAGATAATAGATTGACTCTCGATCCTGAGGCAGGTTTGCCTGAGTAAATTTAATTTTCAGCTGCTGGCCAGTATTGCCTTTTACTTTAACAACGGGAGGCGTCAGCAGAAAGGGCACCTGCAGCTTCTCCGGAGGCGTCTGCGTATCACCATCGTCAATCCAGGCCTGCACCAGCGCGCTACGATCGCCCTGATTCATCAGTTGGACAGTCACCTCCTTCTGTGCTGCCGGGTAGATAATCCGCGTGCCGTAGATGTAAACGCCGCCCCAGGCAGGCAGCGCCGCAACGGCTAATAGAGCCGCAAAAATCCTTTTCATTATCCTCTCTCCGCAAAAAAACCGGCAGCGTACTGCCGGAAAATGGCCTTAGTCTGCAATGACCATAATAGTAATGCTGGATTCTACGTCGCCTGCGACAACATCAGCACCAGACAGGCGGGCATATTGCGCAGAGATATCAAACGTATATTCATTATTTGCTGTCGGACTGCTGGCAATAGCAGTACTACCGTCAGTGTTTACGCGGTTGTTATTAACAAAAAGCGCATAGCCAACGCCCGTTGCATTGCCTGTGTTATTATTAGTGACGCTCTCTGCACCTTTAACACCAAACTGCTCGCTAACAAATTTGATTTTTGGAACTGTATTCGGATTGTCGCATACCACTTTAAAAGGCGTGGTGGTTTTGTTGGTATAGCCAGCATACGCTGTACCCGCCTGTAAATCTTTTAACGAGTTTACACCAATCTGCTGCATCTCAATATGTGCCGTTTGGCTGCCGGATTCAAAATGACAGGTGGTGCCTTTTATAACACCATTGATGGTTAACGTCCCTGAATCGATCTCAGCAGAAAAGGCCGAAGGCGCAGCAAAAGAGAGAGCTAACACTGTGGCAGCAATAAGTGATTTTTTCATTTTCTTTCCCTTGGTAAGTTGGTTCCTGAATAAAAAAATTTACCTCTATTGAAATTAAAATTACATATAGATTAACGATCGGCAATAAGAACAGCATGTTTTATTGATGCAAAGCAATTTACACCGCTTATTATATTTGGTGTGATTATATTATTGGTGAGTCATTCATTCATTTAATAAATAACAGGAACTAACAGATGAATATATTAAGCGGGCGGGCTGAATCCAGCCCGCCGGGTCATGATAATTTATGTCTGCGCAGTTAATCCCAGGCGGTGATGATAATCTGCCGATTGTCATCACCGGGTACGTTAACCGTTTGAGTAGAGACGCTATGCTGGATAACGCGCTGGCCATCAGGCATAACGGTAAAGCCAGAATCGACAACCTTACCCGAGATAGAGAGCGTCGCGGTATCCGAAGCCTGAGCGTTAAGCGCGCAGGCCAGGAGTGCAGAGGCAACTACAGTCAGAGCTATTTTCATAAAATGTGGGACCACATCAGAAGGCAGGGAATTCCAAAATAGAGCGTTTTTTGTTCCAGGTCAATCGATGCTGAAAAGGGGCAAAATGTATTACGGCCAGGGAGTGCCTGGCCGCAAAAGATGATTAAGACTCAGGCGGCAGCCGACCCTCTTCGATAAACTCATCGTCAAGTTCGTCGGCGTTGCCCTGATGATCTTTCCCGGAAAGCAGGTTCCAGCAGGCCAGGAACAGCGCGGCGATCAGCGGCCCAATCACAAAGCCATTAATGCCATAGATCTCAAGGCCACCAAGGGTAGAGATGAGCACCAGGTAGTCAGGCATTTTGGTATCCTTCCCAACCAGTACCGGGCGCAGCAGGTTATCCACCAGGCCTACGACAATCACAAAGAAGCCGACGATGAAAAAGCCCTGCCACATCTGGCTGGTAGCAAAAAGGAAGATGGCTGCGGGTACCCAGATGATGGCTGAGCCTACCGCCGGGATCAGCGACAGGAAGGCCATCAGCGCCCCCCACAGCACGCTGCCGTCAATGCCAACAATGTAGAAGCCGATGCCGCCCAGGAGCCCCTGCAATGCACCGATCACCACGGTACCCTTTACGGTCGCACGGGAAACCCCGGCGAATTTTGCAAACAGATGGTGCTTTACATAGCGCGACAGAGGCAGCGACTCCAGCGCCTGATTAACGATGTAGGGGCCATCTTTCAGCAGGAAGAAGAGCAGGTAGAGCATGACGCCAAAGCTAATGGTAAAGCTAAAGGTGCTCTTACTAATCAGAAAGGCGCTGCCGGCAAGATACTGTCCGCTCTTCAGCGCCACCTGCGACAGCTGCTGCTGGATCTGCGTAGCGTTATTCAGGTCGTGATCGGCAAGAAACTGCTGCGCCCAGCCGGGCAGATGCGCGACCAGATCGGCAACCACCACCGGGAACTGGGTATTGTTATCCTGGAGCTTGCTGTAAACCGTGTTCGCCTCAAAGGCCAGAGACGAGAGAATGATCGCCAGCGGCGTAAAAACAATAAGGCAGATAATCAACACCGTTAGAAGAGAGGCGATGCCATTGCGTCCGGCGATCCTGTCCCGCAGACGGTTTTTGAGCGGATGGAATATCACCGCCAGTATAGCTGCCCATAAAATAGCCGAGTAGTAGGGCGTCATGATGTCAAAAAACGCCAGCGTAACGACCAGCAATATCAGGATGAAAAAGCCTTTTGTTAATCCCTTAAATCTCATATTTACCTCTCCGGTATGTGATGCACTTCTCGAAATATAGAAGGTACTGACAAGATTACCATTTTCACCGGTGGAAAGCGGACGTTACGCCCGGCGCAGGCGTGCCTCTGGCATCGAATGGCAGAAGTAGCTACGCTAAAATAACCACTTCTTTTTTTGGAAGAGAGACTATGGCGGACGCAACCGACTCAACCTCTGTTCTATTACTGGCCGCGAATGGCTGGGTACCGAATAACCCGCATCTGCCCGTCATTCTCTACCGCCAGGTTTTTACTCCTGACGAAAATGCGGTCGACACGGTGCAGCGACTGTTTGAAAAAAATGGTTGGCCTGCGCAGTGGGTAGATGGCATCTACCCTTATCACCATTACCATAGCAATGCCCATGAGGTACTCGCCTTTACTCAGGGTGAAGCGCTGCTTGTACTTGGCGGCCCGGAGGGGCAGCAGGTGATTGTGCGTGCTGGAGACGTGGTGTTACTGCCTGCGGGAACGGGCCACTGTAATATTCGCAGCAGCGATGATTTTACCGTGGTAGGGGCATACCCGCCTGACCAGGAGTTTGATCTCTGTCGCGGGGCACCCACAAAGGAGATGCTGGAAGCTATTGCCAGGGCCCCTTTCCCGCATCGCGATCCGGTTTTTGGAGGGCAGGGGCCACTTATCGATAACTGGTTATAAATTTAAGCAGCGCTACGGCAGGTTTAAGACATATTTTAATGTCTAAAAAATGTTCTGATTTTCTTTGTGTTGTTTTTGCTAATAAAATCACAAAAATTATCTCAATAGTTAATATTAAGCGCTTTACAAGTGTAAAACTGTGTAATTATCGCGCGGTCGTAGTCGATATAATCTGAAAATAATGTCGTTTACTGTTTAATACGCTATAACAGGTAGGTGATATATAAGTTCTCATAACAAAGTATGATAGCCAGAGGCCTGTATGCAGATAATCTATTTCAAAGTGGAATGCCTATTCCCGGAACTTTTGCCGACCTCAAAAGTTACTCTTAAAGAGGTAGTATTAACAAGAGAGAACGAAGTTATATCAACTTTTTCTAACTTAAAAATTAACAGCTTACCCTTTTATCGCTTTCATTTAGTGCCTGTGGGGTTCAGAAAAATTGAACATCTTATTAAGGGCGAGCCGGGTAAGCATTTGCAGTTCTCCTCAGGCTACCTGCCGTCTGGAGAGTATCGGGTTGAAACGCCTGCTGGCGAGAAAACCCTTGGCTATGATGCACTTACTGCACTCTGGCGTCTGGTCGATGAGAAAGATGAAGAGCGCTACCTAACGACAAATGAATTTGTTTCGCGTGACTTCACAATTATTCGCCCCGTAAAATTAGTCTATCGCAACCGCCGGGATATTATTTGTTAAATGAACCTTTGTCCTGTTTAAAATATAATATATTTTGCCTGCGGGCTATATCGCACGCAGGCTTTTGGCTAACGGTAAAACGGCGGCCGATTTAAGTTCAGGACGAAATAGTGACTCATGTAAAGCAACTTGATTACGCCCACGCTTTTTTGCCGTATAAAGCGCGATGTCGGCTGCGCTATATAAGGCTTCAAAATCACTGTGCTGGGCGCCAAGGCTAACGCCAAAGCTGGCCGTCACATATTGCTGGGGTAGGCAGTCCAGCGGCGAAGCATTGAGCGACGCGTGAATATATCTCGCAATAATTATCGCCTCTTCCAGCCGGGCATTAGGCAACAGAATAGTAAACTCTTCGCCGCCTACGCGACCAATGGATGCTGGCGAGGGGAGGGCATGGCGTATGCGTGAGACCAGAGAGCAGATCACCTTATCGCCCATCGGGTGACCATACTCGTCATTGATGCGCTTAAAGTGATCGATATCCAGCAGGATCAGCGCCACGTTGCCCTGGGTGAGAGAACGGTTAATGTGGTTAATGATTGCGCTGCGGTTGTAGACGGCGGTGAGCGGATCGTGGGTTGCTTCATACTCAAGGCGGGCCGCCAGCTTCTGTAGCTCATCGTTCATGCGCGTTAATTCACGCTCGGCGCGATCGCTACGGGAGATGAGGCGGTAAGACTGACGAATGAGCCGCTGATAATGTTTCGCCACCGTCCACAGCTTTTCTCGGCACTCTTCGGCAGGCAGCTGCGCATCGGCGGCGGCTACCCGGGCATCTTCCAGGATGGCGTACTCCTCCTGGAATAGCTCGTTGATATCTAGCATGCGTTAAGATCCGGCGTTAAAAAGACGGCAAGCGCCGGGAAATCAAGGCTGACCTCCTGACCAAACTCTTCGGAGATATCGTCCTCTGCATCGTAATACCAGTGCAGCTCGCAGGCTTTGCCCCGTTTCGCGAAGCCGTTGAGTGACTCGAAAAACTCAAACAGTAGCTTGGTGCTGGAGCTGTTGAAATAGCTCAGCGCAACGTGCAGCTGCAGCGGGGATGAACCCGCAGGCGTCTCCTGCAGCCAGCTCTCAGTGGCCTGTAGCAGCGGGCGGAAAAAGGCCGCGGCGTTCTCCGGGTAGGCTTCCCCTTTTAACACCAGATGATGCGCCGCAAAGTCAAAGTTCACTTCCGGTGTGGCAGAGGTCGCTGCAAGCATAATCGCGGTAGGCAGTGTGGTATCAGTCATGGCAGAAGGTAGCCTTTAAGTGAAAAGCGGACAGCGAGCTGGCCGCCAGAGGATGAATGCGGTACTCCAGCGGTTCGCTGGTATCTCGCGCCATGGTCAACAACCCGATATTGGCCCCTTTACTGGTGGCGGGCGCTTCACTGCGTAAGTTCTGTTTCCAGGCCTGCTTGATTTCGGCCTGGGTCATGGTACGCAGTACGTCGAGGTTGTTCTGCAGCAGAGAGGACTCTTCATAGCCCACCAGATTAGCGGCTTCGAGATAGTAGTTGGCATGATCGGTATGCAGGCAGAGTGAACCAAAGCGCAGCTCCTCTTTATCCGTGCCGATATAGCGCTCGTCGCTGGAGTAGCGCACTATGTTCTGGCCCATCTCAATGAATACAGAGAAGAGCCGACGGCGCAGCGGCAGCGAAGATTCGTGCTTATCAAGCCATGCCCGCACCACGTCACCCATCGCTACAATATGCTGCTGCGAGAAATAGCCGGTATAAAACAGCTCTACCGCGCTCTGCCTCTGTAGCGTAATGAGCGGTAGCAGGACCGCTTCCTTGACCTGCAGGTCATTTAATTTCATGTTGTATCTCACCAGCGAAAACCAAACCACGTCATGTCATCACGCGACGCTTCCTTACCTTGCCAGGCCTGAAGCCCCTCCAGCAGCGCACCGGAGAGGGCACTCATCGGCAGAGTACGGTTCTGTAATAACAGGGACTGAATACGTTTCTTACCAAACATAATGCCGCGCTCGCCGCCGATCTGATCCGTCACGCCGTCGGTAACAATCATCACCCGATCGCCAGAGCGCAACGGGCGCTGATAGCGTCGCCACTGCTGATCCGCGGGCGTATCGGTATAGCCGAGCCCTTTTCTGTCGGACTTCAGCACGCTAACCTCGTCATCCCCCGTGCCCAGCATAAAAGCGTGCATCCGGGCGTTGGCCCAGATCAGCTGCGCGTTAACGTTGTCGGCATAGAGAGCGATGGCATCGCAACCATCATTAGACTGGTTAAGGTCGGCGCTGGGGTGAAGCTGGCTCAGGGTCTGCTTGATATGGCGATTGACGATCGCCAGCAGACGATCCGGCTCATGCGCTGGGGCCTGAGAGAGTGCCTTCTCGAGCGCGGAGGCGAAGATAAACGTCATAAACGCACCGGGAACGCCGTGGCCGGTGCAGTCGGCAATCACCACCAGCCAACCGTTCTCGTCGCGCTGAAAAGCGTAAATGTCGCCACCCACGCAGTCCCGAGGCTGCCAGTAGAGGCACCACTCTTTGAGGCTCTCCTCTATGCCCTGTCGCGAGCGGCTCAGCATTGACTCCTGGATCACCCTCGCATACTCAATGCTCTGCATGATCTGAAAATGCTGCTTGGCCTGTAGGTCGGAGACCGTCTTGATCAGGTCGATGCCCAGGCCAATTCCCAGGTACTGCCCCTCATCGGTGAGGATGAAGCCCTCGGTCACCGCCTTATCGCCGGTTTCGATTACTCGCTCGGCGAGATACTCCAGCCCGGCGCTGGCCTCAACGATCAGCGGCGTCTTATCCATAAAGGCGATGCAGCTCTTTTGATCGTAGAGTTCGTGAAAGAAGGGGCGACTCATCTGGGAGAGAAAGATGTGCCGGTTGATCATGCCGAGCGGGCGATTGTTTTCCAGCACCGGCAGACCGATCAGCGTCTTATGTTCGCTAAAGAGAGCCATTACCTGCTGATTATTGGAGTCGGGAGTCACATGCGGTACAGCGATGCGTAACATGCCTGCGCTTAACTGGCGCGAGGAGAGTGGTATTTCCATAATGACCGGCGTTTTCCCAACAAGTAAGATTTATCCTAGAATAAATCCGTAATATGACGCTTTTATTTCAATCACTTGCTGAAGGTTACAACACTATTTTATCGAGCCTAAAGGCAAACTGTAGCGATAACCCTCGCCTATATGCAGGCGAAAAAAAAGCCCGCGCAGGGCGGGCAGTAAATACTGGAAGCAATGTGAGCAATGTCGTACTGAATACCCGAGTTATTTACTCAACTATTCAGTGATGAGAAAGATAATCTTTATCATCTTAACTTGCAACCCCATCTTTAATGGGGTCGATTATGGGCAATTTGACTGGCCATCCATGCCATCTGGGGCGCAACGTGATCGAAGAAAGCGTAGTAGCCCTGGCACAGATAATTTTGCCAATGATTGCCGTCGCGCAGCAGGCGGTGTTTCGGGCAGCCGCCCTGACAGGCAAAGCGATATTGACACCGTTGGCAGGTGGCAGAGCGAGGAGCCTTAGCTGCACTAAAGCTCCGCTGCTGTTTGCTCTGGGCCAGCCGGGAAGGGACGTCGCGGAGAATATTCCCCAGCCGGTGCGCCGGAGTGACAAAATGGTCGCAGCTATAAACGTCACCGTTCTGCTCTACCACCAGCGATGCACCGCAGCTGGCGCGCATCACGCACAGGCCCGGCGTTTCCCCGGCCCAGGCGGCAAGGGTGTTATCAAAGAGCTGAACAAATACCCGGCCGACGTCGTGACGCAGCCACTCATCAAAGATAGCTATGTTAAATTCTCCCCAGGCTCTGGCGCTGACCGACCAATTAGTTACAACATTCTGATGCGCAAGGGCAATGGTCTCGCCAAAGCGCTCCGCACGCTGGTCATGCGGCGGAGCAGGCTCGACCACGGGAATAAACTGCAAAAACCTGCCGCCCAGCTCGCGGGTCAAAAAACGGTAGATCGCCAGTGGATGCTCCGCCGATCGGCTGGTTACCGTTGCCAGCAGATTAAACTCCACGCCGTGGCGCTTCAGTGCCTCAAGGCCATCAACGACTTTCTGAAATACGCTGTGGCCGCTGCGTGTCCTGCGCCCGGCATCAAAGACAGATTGCGGGCCATCCACCGACACGCCAACCAGAAAGCGGTGCTCAGCCAGAAAGCCAGCCCACGTATCGTTAAGCAGTACGCCGTTAGTCTGTAGAGAGTTGGTAATGCGCTTGCCCTGAGCAAACCGCTGCTGGAGAGCAACCGCGCGGCGAAAAAAGTCCAGCCCCGCCAGGGTTGGCTCGCCCCCTTGCCAGGTAAACGCGACGTCATTCCCCGGCGCGTCGGCAATGTAGCGCCGAACGTATTCGCTCAGAACGCGATCCGTCATCTGGAACGCGGGCTGCCGCTGGCGTAGAACACCGTCGCCTTTCTTCAGGTAGAAACAGTAGTCGCACGCCAGGTTGCAGTGAAAGCTGGCGGGCTTCGCCATCAGATGGAAGTCGTCTTTCATCATTCACGGTGCCGCTGGCGGGCAAAGCTTGCCGAGAGGCGATCCAGCAGGATAGCCATCAGCACGACGACCAGGCCACTTTGTAGCCCCAGGCCAATTTCAAGCTGCTGGATGCTGCTGAGGATGTCGTTACCGAGGCCGCCTGCGCCCACCATCGAAGCGATAATTACCATCGACATCGCCATCATAATGGTCTGGTTAACGCCCGCCATAATGGACGGCTGCGCCGCTGGCAGCTGCACTTTCCACAGCAGCTGCCACGGCGTACAGCCGAAGGCGATGCCGGCTTCAATACGCGCGCTGTTCACCTGGCGAATACCGAGATCGGTCAGGCGTACTACCGGCGGCATGGAGAAGAGAATAGTGGCGAAGATGCCCGGCGGGCGTCCAAGGCCAAACAGAATGGTGGCCGGGATCAGATAGACAAACGCAGGCATGGTCTGCATAAAGTCGAGCAGGGTACGCACCACGCTGCCCACCCGCGCCCGCCTGGCGCTCCAGATGCCAAGCGGGATACCGATCAGCAGGCTGAAAAAGGTAGAGGAGAGGGTAAGGGCCAGGGTGACGGCGGCGTGATCGCTGTAGCCGCTGTAAATAATATAGAGGGTAGCGAGCAGCGCAAACAGGCCGAAGCCCTTACCGATGCGCCATGCGCTCAGCCCCACGGCCAGGATCACCAGCCCCCACGGATTCAACGCGCCGATCAGCTGCTCAAGGCCACCGGCAAAGGCATCCACCACCCGGGCAAAACCATCGAAAAATCCGCCCGCGTGGGCCAGCAGGGTGTGTACCGCGTCGTCGATCTGGCGGCTAAAGTCTAAGGGATAGCTCATGTTACTCCTTACTGCGTCCAGACATCGGCATAGGTTTCCGCCAGCTGCCAGCGCGAAACGTCCACGCCGGAGAAGAAGTGGCGCACGTAGGCGGTGGCGGGGGCGTTGATCAGCTCCTCCGGCTTGCCTACCTGTACTAGCTCGCCTTTCTCCATAATCGCAATGCGTGTGCCAAGGCGCAGCGCCTCCTCCATATCGTGCGTGACAAATACGATGGTGCGTCGGGACTCCGCCTGCAACGTTAGCAGCAGGGACTGCATCTCCCGGCGAATGATCGGATCCAGCGCGGAGAAGGCTTCATCCATTAGCAGCACGGTGGGGTTAACCACCAGCGCCCGGGCCAGTCCTACGCGCTGCTGCATCCCACCGGAGAGCTGATGGGGATAGCTGTCGGCAACGTCACCCAGGCCAACCTTCTCCAGCATGGCGCGCGCCTGCTGATGGCGAAGCGGACGGGCAACGCCTGCGACCTCCAGGCCAAACGCCACGTTGTCCAGCACGCTGCGCTCTTCAAACAGGGCGAACGACTGGAAAACCATACCGATATGCTGGCGGCGCAGGGCGATCAGCTCTGCTGGTGGCAGGGCGGCCAGGGTCTGGCCCTGAAAAATCACCTCGCCGGAGCTGGCCGGAATGAGGTGATTCAGGGTACGCAGCAGAGTTGATTTGCCCGAGCCGGAGAGACCGACAATGACAAAAATCTCACCGGCAAAAATCTCTAAATTAATATCGTTCAGCGCGTTAACGCCGGACGTTTGCGGACGGCGGGAAAAAAGGCGCTTGCCGCCGCCAGGATAATAGTTCTTATTAACCAATTTGAGCTGGAATAGTGGCTGTGACATAGTTTCATCTTAATATTTATAAGCCACTACACATTAACGTAATCGCCAGAGAGGCGAAAATCTATTTTGCTTTTTTGGATATACATAATAAGCATTAGCTTAGCTAATTTCCGGTAAACGCATTTCCGATGAATGAAAACGCCATGCCTCATCTAATAACCAGGCTTTAACTTTTTCATGCTGGGCGGTGGTGGGTTTGCCGCTGGCAGAAATGAGATAGTAGCCGCGCTCGGTACGCAGTTGCGGCCCGCACTGCACCAGCTGATTGGCCGCCAGGAACGGCGCAATAAGCGGCTGCCAGCCGAGGGCGATCCCCTGGCCCTCCAGCGCCGCCTGGATCACCAGCGAGTAGGCGTTAAAAGTACGCGAGGCAGCATGGCTCTGGTCGTAAACATGGTACTGGCGGAACCACTCCTCCCACGTCATCCAGCGCTGAGGGCGGGTATCCGGTAGCTTGAGTAGCGGGAGTGCCAGTAGGGCTTCAGGTCGTTTATCCTGCTGAATTTGCTGCATAATTTTATGATTGCACACCGGAAAGACCGTCTCGGGGAAAAGCCGCTGGGTCTGGGTTCCCGCCCAGTTTCCGTGACCAAAATAGATGGCCAGATCGGCATTGCTGTCGCGAAAGCTGTAGTCATTTGGCGAGGTAGCGATCTGCACCTCTACGCCGGGAATAAGCTGCTGCAGCCGCTCCATGCGCGGCAGTAGCCAGTAGCTGGCGAAGCCCATATCGGTATCGATACGCAGCACGCTGCGCTGGTGGCGGGTTCGCTCCAGCTGCTCGCTGATCTCGTTCAGACTATTACGCACAATCAGGTAGAGACTGTTGCCCGCCTCGGTGAGCTGTACGCCCCGGTGGCGGCGCTCAAAAAGGGGGGCATTGACGACGTTTTCCAGCGCCTGAATACGCTGGCTCACCGCCGGCTGGGAAAGTCCCAGCTCGTGCCCGGCCGCGGTAAAATTACCCAAACGCGCCGCCGCTTCAAATACCACCAGCGCCTGGAGAGGCGGAAGCTGTAATTTTCCTGCCATTAGCCCACCTTATGTCACGATAATGAAATAACCCCTTCACAGGGGTAAATAAGCGTGAGATAAATCTAACACGTTTTTCTTTTTTATTTTATTTTTGGACGATTCATGCTTATGAATAAACCGAATATCGTTATTCTTATGGCCGATCAGTTAACGGCCAGCGCCCTCAGAACATATGGTAATAAGGTTAGTCTGACACCGAATATCGATAAATTAGCGCGCGAAGGGGTGGTATTTGAATCCGCCTACTGTAATAGCCCGCTTTGCGCGCCGTCGCGTGCGTCGCTGATGACCGGACAGTTTATTTCACGCAATTCGGTATTTGATAACGCTGCCGAATTCCATGCTGATTCGCCCACTTTTTGCCACTATTTGCGCGAGCAGGGTTACCGGACCTGGCTCTCCGGCAAGATGCACTTCTGCGGCCCGGATCAGCTCCACGGTTTCGATGAGCGTCTGACTACCGATATCTACCCGGCGGATTTTGGTTGGACGCCGGACTGGCACCACCCGGAGCGCCGGCTGGACTGGTTCCACAATATGAGCTCGGTGCTGGAGGCGGGGGAGTGCGTGCGCACTAACCAGCTCGACTTTGACGACGATGCGCTCTTCCAGGCGCGCCAGCGACTCTATGATGCAGCGCGGCGGCCTGATGAGCAGCCGTTTATGCTGCTGCTCTCTCTGACCCATCCGCACGATCCCTTTGCCATCCCGAAGCGCTATCTCGATCGCTTTAACGAGACGGATATCGACATGCCGAAGACCCGCA
Organism: Pseudescherichia sp.; assembly: GCF_031998825.1. GTDB lineage: Bacteria > Pseudomonadota > Gammaproteobacteria > Enterobacterales > Enterobacteriaceae > Pseudescherichia. The sequence goes on along the minus strand of NZ_DAMACX010000005.1, from coordinate 9,359 downwards.
AAGGGGATGTGGAGGACGATGCCCACTCTGCCCGGCTGCGGGCCATGTACCAGCTTGAAGAGGGCTTAATTACTGACGATCACATCCGTCGCGCGCGCCACGCCTACTACGGCGCGATGGCCTACGTCGACGACTGCTTTGGCGAAGTGGTGCGTACCCTGGAGGAGACCGGGCTGGCGGAGAATACCGTGGTAATGGTCATCGCCGACCACGGGGAGATGCTCGGCGAGCGCGACCTCTGGTACAAGATGACCTTCTTTGAAAACGCCGTGCGCATTCCCTTTATTGTGCACAACCCTAAACGTTTCGCGCCGCGCCGGGTAAGCCAGAGCGTGTCGCTGGTCGACGTGCTGCCCACTCTGGTGGAGCTGGCCTCCGGCGAAGATCGTAAGTCGCAGGCGATTTCCCCCCTCGACGGCAGCAGCGTGGTGCCACACCTGAAGGGCGAAGCGGGGCCTGACGATGCGGTGAGTGAATACCTTGCCGAGGGAGCGCTTGGCCCGATGCTGATGATCCGTCGCGGCAGCTGGAAATACATTCACTCCTTCAGCGAAGCGCCGCAGCTCTTTAACCTCGCTGAGGATCCCCATGAGCGCGTCAACCTGGCGAGCGATGCGCGTTATCAGGATCAGGCTCAGGCTTTTGCCAGCGAGGTGCGCTCCCGCTGGGATCTGGATGCGCTCTATAAGCAGGTGCTGGCCAGCCAGCAGAAGCGGCTCTTCCTGACCCGCATCGCCGGGCGAGACGCCATTCCAAAGTGGGACTACCAGCCTTTCCAGGCTGCATCGGAACGCTATATCCGTAATCACCAGACGCTGGATGAACAAGAGGCCTTTGCCCGCTATCCGCGTCCTTTTCAACAACCGGCAGGAAAATAACAATGAAAATGAAGACACTCACGCAATTCGTTCTGCTGGCTGCGGCTGGCTGGCTCCCTCTGAGCAGCATTGCCGCAGAAGAGGCGCGCTGTGACACCATCACCCAGTCCGATCCGGGCTGGACGGACATCGCGGCCACCAACGCGCTCTCTGGCGTGGTGCTGAACGCGCTGGGCTATCAGCAGAAGGTACAGAATCTTTCGGTTGCGCTGGCCTATCAGGGATTGAAAACGGGTCAGGTAGACGTCTTCCTGGGGAACTGGATGCCTGCCCAGGAGCCGGTTATCAGCAAGTTTACCGCCGACGGCTCGGTCAAGGTACTGGGCGCTAACCTGCCCGCAGCCCGCTTTACCCTCGCCGTGCCGGATTACGTGGCCGCTGCGGGTGTGAAAGACTTTGCCGATCTGCAAAAGTACGCTGACAAGTTTAATCACAAAATTTACGGCATCGCCCCCGGTGCGCCAGCCAACCAGAACCTGAAGAAGATGCTCGACAAGCACGACTTTGCCCTACAGGACTGGAACCTGGTGGAGTCGAGCGAGAGCGGGATGCTGGCGCAGGTGACGCGGGCAGTGGAGCGCAAGGAGTGGATCGTCTTTCTCGGCTGGGAGCCGCATGCCATGAACACCCGCTTTAAGCTGGCCTACCTGAGCGGCGGTGATGCTTACTTTGGCGCTAACTACGGCAGCGCGACGGTCAACACCGTGACGCGTAAGGATTTTGCCACCCAGTGCCCGAACGCCAACCGCTTCTTCAGCCAGCTGAAGTTTGACGTCCCGCTGGAGAACGCCGTTATCACCCGCGTGCTGGACGATAAGCAGAGCGCCCAGGAGGCTGCCCGCGCCGAGCTGGCTAAGCGCCCGGAACTGCTGGACAGCTGGCTCGCTGGCGTCACCACCCGCAGCGGGGAACCGGCGAAGCCAGCGGTGTTAAAAGCTCTGGGGCTGTAAGCGATAACGGCAGCCCTAAAATCCTGTTAAAAACCACGTAACTTCTATGAGGCGAAGCTGCGTGGTTTTTTCTTAACTTTTCAAGGTAATTATTCTTGATCGCATACTCATAATGAGTATAGTTCTCATTCTCTTTAGCGTTTGATCCGGCCACTTTTGGCCGCCGCGCTACCTTCCTGATGAATGACTTTGAACGGTTAAGGATGCTCCTGATGAAAATGAAAACCTCTGCCCTGGCCCTCTGCGTGGCAATGGTGCTGAGCGGCTGCAATACCACCCAGTCCGCCAGCGCAAAACCGGCCGCCGAGGCGCAAAAACCGCAGGCAGCGGCCGCGCAGCAGACTAACGTCGTGAAGCGCGATCTGGCGGAAGGCGTCTATGAGCTGGCATTAAGCCCGGCGGGCGACGCGCTATACGTGGCCAGCGCAGAAGGGTTCAAAGACGTGCAGGGCGGGGTGGTCTACAAGCTCGATCCTAAAACCTTAAAAACGATCGGATCGACCCATACCGATCTGAAAAACTTCGGCATGGATATCGCCCCGGACGGGAAAACTGTTTACGTCACCAACTCGCTGGACGCGGGCATCAGCGCCATCAACACCGTCGACGGCAAGGTGCTGGCGCGGGCGATCTTCCCGGAGCGCAATAAAGAGGGCTTCCCGTACGGTGCGCGCCAGGTGCTGCTGCACAACGGCCTGCTCTACATTGGCGCGGTAGCTGACCCGGCGCTGATCTGGGTGGTGGATGCGAAAACCATGAAGCTGAAAACGCGCATCAAAAACACCGGTAAATGGATGACCGGCCTGCACTACTCCGAGCAGACCCAGCGCATCTATGCTGCCAACGGCGGCGGTGAAATTCTGGTCATTAACCCGCGCACTAACCGTGTGGAAAAACGCTGGAAGCCGCTGGGTGAAAAAGAGGCCCTGCTGCTTAACTTTGCAGAAGACAGCGCCACCGGCCGCCTGTTCGTGACCGATAACTCGAAGGCAAAAACGACCCTGGTGCTGGATATCCATACCGGGAAGGTGATCAAGCAGCTCGACGTCGGTGACTCCCTGTCGGTGAAGTTCAACCCGAAACGCAACGAGATCTACATCAGCCAGCGTGAGTCCGGCAAGCTGCTGAGCCTTGACGGCACCACCTACGCGGTGAATCAGTCGTGGGATCTGCCGCCGAACCCGAACAGCCTGCTGGTCTCCGCTGACGGCCAGACCCTCTATGTCACCGTCAAGCAGGCCTTCAATAAAGATCACTCGACCAACGGTCCGGACAGCGTTGTCCGCATCGCTTTGAATCAGTAATCCAACCGGCCCGGCAACGGGCCATTTTTTTAACCTCGCTCTCGTATGAGTTAATGATGCAACACATAAAAAATAACGCTCTCACTTTGCGCAAGTCCTTGCTTGCGCTGGCTATCGGCGCGGTAGCCCATTCGACGCAGGCTGAAGCCGCTGACACCAGCAAGACCAATCAGGAAGATACCATTGTGGTGCAGGCAGCACCGGCCAGCGAGTTTACGCCCGGCGGCGATGTGCCGGTTCCCGCCTATCTGGACGGTCAGGTGGCCCACGGCGGCCGTCTGGGGATGCTCGGCGAGCAGAAGGCGATGGACGTGCCCTTTAACGTCATCGGTTATACCGCAAAAGCGGTAGAGGATCTGCAGGCTAAAACCATTGCCGACGTGGTGCGCAACGACGCAGGCGTCCAGCCGGTGCAGGGCTACGGCAACTCGGCTGAAACCTACCGCATCCGTGGCTTTAAGCTCGATGGCGACGACATGACCATGAGCGGCCTGCCGGGCGTGGTGCCGCGTCAGGTGGTGGATACCCAGATGATCGAGCGCGTCGAGATATTCAAAGGTGCCAACGGTCTGCTGAACGGCGCGGCGGGCAGCGGCGTGGGCGGGATGATCAACCTTGAGCCTAAGCATGCGGAAGATACCCCCACGACCCGCGTAGGCGTCGACTACACCAGTCAGGCGATGGTCGGCGGCTCGCTGGATCTGGGGCGTCGCTTTGGCGATAACAACCAGTTTGGCACGCGCATTAACCTGCTGCATCGCGAGGGTGAAGCCCCGCTGGATCACGATCGTCGTCGCACCACGCTGGCGTCAATTGGCCTCGACTACCGGGGCGATCGCCTGCGTACCTCGTTGGATGCGGCCTACCAGAAAAAGACCTTCCACGGCAGCGGCATGGGCGTCAACATTACTGGCGTAGATTTCATTCCCGACGTGCCGGATCCCAGCACGAACTACAGCCAGACGTGGAGCTACAACGACATCGACAACCAGTTTGGTGTGGCCCGCGCCGAGTATGATCTGACCGACGCCTGGACCGCCTATGCCGCCGCGGGTGCGCAGCAGGCCCATGAAATTGGAACCTATAGCTCGCCGAAGCTGCTTAACGCCAACGGTGATGCGACAGCAAGCCGTCTGGATACCAACCGCTATATCGATGCCAACAGCGGCATGCTGGGCCTGCGCGGCAACGTCGATACCGGCTTTGTCTCGCATAAAATCAACGTTGGCTATTCGGCGCTGATCAAGCGGGACAGAACCGCATGGCGGATGTCCGCCGCTGCTGCCAACCCGACCATCAACATCTACCATCCGAGCGATGTGGCAATGCCACCGGTTACGAGCTTTGGCGGTAACTATGGCGATCCGCGTACCACCAGCCGGAACCGTACTCAGGGCTGGCTGCTGAGCGATACCCTGGGCGTACTGGATGACAGCCTGCTCTTCACCGTGGGTGCGCGTAACCAGAAGGTGGTGGTGCGCAACTACAACAACGTTACGGGAGCGGAACAGAGTGACTCCCGCTATGAAGAGAGCCGCTGGATGCCGACCTACGGCGTGGTCTATAAGCCGTGGGAAGAGCTGTCGCTCTACGCCAACCATACCGAAGCGCTGCAACCGGGCGCTGTAGCTCCAAGAAGCGCCTCTAACTTCGGTCAGAGCACTGGCATTGCCCACTCGAAGCAGAATGAAGTCGGGGTGAAGATCGACTACGGCCGCATCGGCGGTACCCTGGCGCTGTTTGAGATCAAAAAGCCCTCTGCTATTCAGTACGGTACCAATGGTCCCTACAAGCTTGACGGCGAGCAGCGTAACCGCGGCGTGGAGCTAAACGTCTTTGGCGAGCCGATGCTCGGCCTGCGCCTCAACGGCAGCGCCACATGGGTTAACGCTGAGATGACCAAAACGCAGAACGGCCTCAACGACGGCAAAGATGCTATCGGTGTCCCAGGCGTCTTTATGGTGTTTGGTGCAGAGTACGACATCAAACCGGTAGAGGGCCTGACGGCAACGGCGCGCGTGAACCACTCCGGCTCGCAATATGCCAACGCCGCCAACACCAAAAAGCTGGATGACTACACCACGCTGGATCTGGGCGTTCGCTACCGGACCCGCCTGAATCAGGATGCCAACGAGATGGTGTGGCGCGTGGGCGTGGATAACGTCACCAACGAGAAGTACTGGTCCGGCGTCGAAGATCTGGGTACCTACATCTTCCGGGGCGATCCGCGTACCCTCAAGGTCTCCATGAGCTACGACTTCTAGGTAAAGCACTCTGCACGGGCGGCGCAAATATGAAGGAATTAAGGATATTCAGGTAAGAAATAAGAAGATTGCGCCGCCATATACAAAATAATAATAGTTATCATTATCATGCTCATTCTCAAAATATGGCAAAAAAATGGAGAAGAGTGGCATGGTTGTAAGTAACCTTTTCAAAAAGCGTCCGCTGGCGCTGGTGTTATCCTCCTGTCTGAGCGTTAGCGCCTGGGCGGTAGATGATGTAGCGGTGGACGACGGTGAAGAGATGGTGGTTCATGCCACCGCAGAGCAGGAGCTTAAGCAGCAGCCCGGCGTGTCGATCATCACCGCTGAGGATATTAAAAAAGAGCCGCCGGTGAACGACCTGTCGGCCATCATCCGTAAAATGCCAGGAGTCAACCTGACCGGCAATAGCGCCTCCGGCAGCCGGGGCAACAACCGCCAGATCGATATTCGCGGCATGGGTCCAGAGAACACCCTTATCCTGATTGACGGCGTGCCGGTGACCTCCCGCAACGCCGTGCGCTACAGCTGGCGCGGCGAGCGCGATACCCGCGGGGACAGCAACTGGGTGCCGGCAGAGCTGGTGGAGCGTATCGAGGTGATCCGTGGCCCGGCAGCGGCGCGCTACGGCTCCGGCGCAGCGGGCGGGGTGGTGAATATCATCACCAAACGTCCCACCAACGACTGGCACGGCGCGCTCTCCCTCTACACTAACCAGCCCGAGAACGACAAAGAGGGGGCGACCAAGCGCGCCAACTTCGATCTCAGCGGACCGCTGGCAGGCGACGCGCTGACCATGCGCCTCTACGGCAACCTCAATAAAACCGACGCCGACGCGCAGGATATCAACACCGCGCAGAACGGCTCCTACGCCGCCGGGCGGGAAGGGGTGCGTAACAAAGATATCAACGGCCAGCTGTCATGGAAAATCACCCCCACGCAGATCCTTGATGTCGACTATGGCTACAGCCGTCAGGGTAATATCTACGCCGGTGATACCCAGTACAGCAACGGTAACCTCAGCCCCAACGGGCTAGTTAATACGCTCTACGGCGACGAAACCAACCGCATGTATCGCCAGAACTATGGCCTGACCCATAACGGCATCTGGGAGTGGGGCCAGTCGAAGGTCGGCGTCTACTACGAAAAAACCAATAATACCCGCCTGCAGGAAGGCTCTACCGGCCGTGTCGAAGGGATGATCAACAGCGACACCTACGACACCAGCCGCCTTGAGACCTGGCGCAGCACCGGCGAGGTAAACATTCCCGTCACGCTGTGGGTCGATCAGACCGTGACGCTGGGGGCAGAGTGGGAGCGTGAGGCGCTGAACGATCCGGCCTCAATGTCCGCCACCGACGCAACGGGGATCGCAATCGGCAACGTTGCGGGCAACCCGGCCGATCGCGACAGCAAAAACAGCGCCGAAACCACCGCCTTCTATTTCGAGGACAATATCGAAGCCGCGACGGGGACCTTTATCATTCCAGGCATCCGCCTCGACTACCACAATAAGTTTGGTACTAACTGGAGTCCGTCGCTGAACGTCTCTCAGGATCTGGGAGAAGACTTCAAGCTGAAGGCGGGGATTGCCCGGGCCTATAAAGCGCCGAACCTCTACCAGTCCAGCGAGGGGTACCTGCTCTCGACGCGCGGCAACGGCTGTCCGAATAACATTGCCACCGGCAGCTGCTATCTGCTGGGTAACGACGATCTCGACCCGGAGACCAGCGTTAATAAAGAGGTTGGCCTTGAGTTCAGCCGCAGCGGCTACGTAGCGGGTATCACGTACTTCCGTAACGACTATAAAAACAAGATCGTTGCCGGGACGGACGTGCTGGGTTACGCCTCTAACGGTTACAACATCCTGCAGTGGGAGAACGGTGGCAAAGCGGTAGTGGAAGGGCTGGAGGGCAACCTGAGCATCCCGCTGATTGCGGATACACTGACCTGGCGTACCAACGGCACTTACATGATCCAGTCGGAAAACAAAGACACCGGCAACCCGCTCTCGGTGATCCCGGAGTACACCGTCAATACCATGCTGGACTGGCAGGTCACGGACAAGCTCTCTACCAACGTTAACTGGACGATGTATGGTCGCCAGAAGCCGCGTGAATACGCGGAGATTCGCACTGAGACTGGCTCGCTGGCCACCAACGAGGTGGGGGCGTACTCCATCGTCGGCCTGAACGCCAACTACCAACTGACGAAAAGTCTGCTGCTCAACGGCGGGATCAATAACCTGTTTGATAAGCGTCTCTATCGTGAGAACGAAGGCGCATCGACCTATAACGAACCGGGCCGCGCTTACTACGCTGGCGTCACCCTGTCGTTCTGATAGCGAGGGCTGGCGGTAGCGCCAGCCTTTTCGACTGCTTGCTACCGGTAACGCTAAGTGTTAAAAGATGCCCCTTTATTAAAATTAGACAGGGGTAGGGCGTGAAAAACGCGTCAATCGCATCTGGCCAGCAACAGGCAGATGGCGCGTCGGGGAGTGGGCCGACGCTGCAACGGGGTTTGCAAAACCGACATATTCAACTTATCGCGCTGGGCGGCGCTATCGGCACCGGGCTGTTTCTGGGCATCGGGCCGGCAATTCAGATGGCCGGGCCAGCGGTGCTGCTGGGCTACGGCATCGCCGGGATTATCGCCTTCCTGATTATGCGCCAGCTGGGCGAGATGGTGGTCGAGGAGCCAGTCTCCGGTTCGTTCTCCCACTTTGCCTGGAAATACTGGGGTCCCTTCGCGGGCTTCCTCTCCGGCTGGAACTACTGGGTAATGTTTGTGCTGGTGGGCATGGCCGAGCTGACCGCGGCTGGCATCTATATGCAGTACTGGCTGCCGGACGTGCCGACGTGGGTCTGGGCCGCCGTGTTCTTTATCATCATCAACGCTGCCAACCTGGTTAACGTCCGCCTCTACGGCGAGATGGAGTTCTGGTTTGCCCTGATCAAGGTGCTGGCGATTATCGCGATGATCGGCTTTGGCCTGTGGCTGCTCTTCTCTGGCCACGGCGGCGAACGCGCCACCTTCGATAACCTCTGGCAGCATGGCGGCTTCCTCGCCACCGGCTGGCACGAACTGATTATGTCCCTGGCGGTGATCATGTTCTCCTTTGGCGGCCTGGAGCTGATCGGCATTACCGCCGCCGAGGCGCGCGATCCGCAGACCACTATTCCGAAAGCGGTGAATCAGGTGGTCTACCGTATCCTGATCTTCTATATCGGCTCGCTGGTGGTGCTGCTGGCGCTCTATCCGTGGGTGGATGTCAAAGCTGACAGCAGCCCGTTCGTGATGATTTTCCACGAGCTGGACAGCAACATCGTCGCCTCGGCGCTGAACTTTATCATCCTGGTGGCCTCGCTCTCGGTGTTTAACAGCGGCGTCTACTCCAACAGCCGGATGCTGTTTGGCCTCTCGGTGCAGGGCAACGCCCCGGCGTTTTTAACCCGCGTTAACGCGCGCGGCGTGCCGGTCAATTCGCTGTTTCTCTCCGCAGGCATTACCTCGCTGGTGATCCTGATTAACTACCTGTTGCCGAAAGAGGCCTTTGGCCTGCTGATGGCGCTGGTAGTGGCGACGCTGCTGCTGAACTGGATCATGATCTGCCTCGCGCACCTGAAGTTCCGCGCGGCGATGCGTCGTCAGGGCCGCGAGACGCAGTTTAAAGCGCTGCTCTATCCGGCCAGTAACTATGTCTGCATCGCCTTTTTAGTGCTGATTCTCGGCCTGATGTGCACCATCGACGGCATGCGGATGTCTGCCATCCTGCTGCCGGTATGGATCGCTTTCCTGTTTATCGCCTTCAAACTGCTGCGCCGTAAAGCCCGCTAACGCTTTGCCCGGCTACAAAATGCACGGTTCCGCCGTTGTAGGCCGGGTAAGCGACAGCGCCACCCGGCGCGCTGCTATTGCCCGGCGGCGCTCCGCTTGCCGGGCCTACACAGTGCACGGTTTGCC
>NZ_DAMACX010000004.1:87420-158346 GCF_031998825.1 Pseudescherichia sp. | reverse complement strand
TCCGCTTGCCGGGCCTACACAGTGCACGGTTTGCCGTTGTAGGCCGGGTAAGCGATAGCGCCACCCGGCGTTCTGGATATTATTTATCGTGACCCCTCTCCCAGATCTCATCTAACCCACAGGCAAACTGTTTTGTAATCGATTACTTTTCTATTGACCGCGTTTTGTAATCGATTACTTTTCACAGGTGAGGCGATAAAATGGTGTCAACAACCGAAAGTAGCGCTAAGGGGCAGGTGCAACACCGACTGCTCGTGCCAAGACTGTCCCTGATGATGTTTCTCCAGTTCTTTATCTGGGGAAGCTGGTCCGTCACGCTGGGCCTTGTGATGACCCAGCACAATATGGCTCTGCTGATTGGCGACGCCTTTTCAGCCGGGCCGATCGCCTCGATTCTCTCGCCGTTTGTGCTGGGAATGCTGGTGGATCGCTTCTTCGCCTCGCAGAAGGTGATGGCGGTGATGCACCTCGCCGGGGCGGCCATTCTCTGGTTTGTTCCGCAGGCGCTGATTGCCCAAAACGGCGCGCTGCTGATTGGTCTGCTGTTTGGCTATACGCTCTGCTATATGCCAACCCTGGCGCTCACCAACAACATCGCCTTCCATAGTCTGGCAAACGTCGATAAGACCTTCCCGGTAGTGCGCGTGTTTGGCACCATCGGCTGGATCGTGGCGGGGATATTTATCGGCGTCACCGGCATTGCGGCGAGCGTCAATATCTTTATGGTGGCGGCGGCCTGTTCGGTGCTGCTGGCGCTCTATAGTCTGACGCTGCCGCATACCCCTGCGCCCGCCAAAGGGCTGCCGGTGGCGGTACGCGATCTCTTCTGCGCCGATGCCTTCGCCCTGTTAAAAACACGCCACTTCTTTGTCTTCTCGCTCTGCGCCATGCTCATCTCCGTGCCGCTCGGCACCTACTACGCCTACACCGCCTCGTACCTGGCGGATGCCGGGGTAGGGGACGTCAGCACCGCCATGTCCTTCGGCCAGATGTCCGAAATTGTCTTTATGCTGGTCATCCCGCTGCTTTTCCGCCGCCTCGGCGTGAAGTACATGCTGCTGATCGGTATGTTTGCCTGGTTCGTGCGCTATGCATTCTTCGCGCTCGGGGTGAGCGAAGAGACACGCTTCCTGCTCTATCTCGGTATTTTACTGCACGGCATCTGCTACGACTTCTTCTTTGTCGTAGGCTTTATCTATACCGACCGCGTGGCCGGGGCAAAGGTCAAAGGCCAGGCGCAAAGCATGATCGTCATGTTCACCTACGGCATCGGGATGCTGCTCGGCTCGCAGATCTCCGGTGCACTCTATAACCGGCTGGTTGCCGGGCAGGCTGTACCCCAGGCGTGGGTCACCTTCTGGTGGATCCCGGCCGTCGCCGCTGCCGCTATCGCGCTGGTATTCCTGTTTACATTCAAATATGACGACAACGAGCGGGCTTAATGGTGGAGGGTAGTATGAAAACAGTTCAGGGACCGGGGATTTTTCTGTCGCAGTTTATCGGAGAAGAGGCACCCTTTAACACCCTGGAGGGGTTGGCGGAGTGGGCAGCGCGACTGGGCTACAAGGCGCTGCAAATTCCCTGCAACCATCGGCATATTTTCGATTTAGAGCTGGCCGCGCTGAGCCAGACCTACTGCGATGAGATCAACGGCACGCTGGCGACCTACGGGCTGGTGATTAGCGAGCTGTCAACGCATCTTGAGGGCCAACTGGTGGCCGTGCACCCAGCCTACGACGCCGCCTTCGATAACTTTGCACCCGAGCATCTGCGGGGCAACCCCACCGCGCGCCAGGCGTGGGCGGTAGAGAAGGTGAGCCAGGCCGCCGTGGCTTCACAAAAGCTGGGCCTGCGCAGCCACGCTACCTTCTCCGGGGCGCTGGCGTGGCCCTACTTCTACCCGTGGCCGCCGCACAATGCCCTGCTGCTCGACGAGGCCTTCGCCGAGCTGGCTCGCCGCTGGCGGCCTATTCTGGATCGTTTCGATCGCTGCGGGGTCGATCTCTGCTTTGAGATCCATCCGGGAGAAGATCTACACGACGGGGTGACCTTCGAGCGCTTCCTTGCCGCCGTGGATAACCATCCTCGCTGCAATATTCTCTACGATCCCAGCCATCTTCTGCTCCAGCAGATAGATTACCTGGCTTTTATCGACATCTATCACGCCCGCATTAAAGCCTTCCACGTTAAGGATGCGGAGTTCCGTATCAACGGGCGCAGCGGCGTCTACGGCGGCTATCAGCCATGGGTGGATCGTGCCGGGCGTTTCCGCTCGCCGGGGGACGGGCAGATTGACTTCGGAGCGATCTTTAGCAAGCTGACGCAGTACGGCTACGACGGCTGGGCGGTGCTGGAGTGGGAGTGCTGTCTGAAACAGGGCGACGCCGGCGCACGCGAGGGCAGCGAGTTTATTCGCCGCCATATCATCCCGGTGGCCGATCGGGCGTTTGATGATTTTGCCGCAGGCGGCGGTGACCGGGCCAGCGTACGGGCCATGCTGGGATTAGGAGATGCATCATGATCGGCGTAGGTATTGTTGGCAGCGGGTTTATTGGCCCGGCGCACACTGAAGCCCTGCGCCGACTGGGGGATGTGCAGGTCGTGGCGCTCTGCGATCGCTCTCTTGAATCGGCGCAGCAGAAGGCCGCTGCGCTCAACGTGCCCTTTGCCTTTGGGGACATCGACGCCATGCTGGCCCATCCCGGCATCGATGTGGTGCATAACTGTACCCCAAACCATCTTCATGCCGATATTAACAGGCGAATTTTACGCGCCGGTAAGCACGTCTTCTCAGAGAAGCCGCTCTGCATGACGCCCGAGGAGGCCACGGAGCTGGTGGCGCTGGCCGAGCAGGCAGGCGTGGTGCACGGCGTCAGCTTCGTCTATCGCCAGTTTGCCATGGTCCAGCAGGCGGCGAGTCTGCAACGCCACGGCAGGCTCGGGCGGCTCTTCTCGGTTTACGGCAGCTACCTTCAGGACTGGATGCTGCTGGAGACGGACTACAACTGGCGAGTGGATGCCACGCTGGGCGGTGCGTCGCGGGCGGTCGCCGATATCGGCTCGCACTGGTGCGATACGTTGCAGTTTGTCACCGGGCAAAGAATTGTCGAGGTGATGGCCGATCTGGCGATCGTCTGGCCGACCCGCAAGGCGCGGCTGGAGGGCGGGGCGACCTTCAGCGCAGGCGGAAATGAGGCGCAGTATGAGGATCGCCCGGTTACTACCGAAGACGGCGGCTCGGTGCTGGTGCGCTTTGCCGACGGCAGCAAAGGCTGCTTTAGCGTCTCCCAGGTCAGCGCGGGGCGGAAAAACCGCCTCAGCTTTGAGGTCAACGGCAGCAGCTGTTCGCTGGGCTGGAACCAGGAGATCCCCCAGCAACTGTGGATTGGGCACCGCCAGCGCCCCAACGAGATCCTCACTGACGATCCAGGGCTGATGATGCCCGACGTCGCCGGTAGCGCACACTTTCCCGGCGGGCATATTGAGGGCTGGCCCGACGCCTTTAAGAACATGATGGCCAACTTCTACCAGGCGGTGCGGGCCGGAACGATGCCGGAGGCTAACTCCTGTTCGTTTGCCTCTTTTTATGATGGTGCCGACGTGATGTTTATTATTGATGCCATCATAAAAAGCCATCAGCAGCAGCGCTGGGTGCGGGTGGCCCGCTAAGCCGCTGCCGGTTCGCCGGACAGCGGTTTTATGGTAGCCTGCTGTAATAAGCGTTAACCGCAGGATGTGTCGTCGTTATGTCAATTCAAAAAATTGCTCGCCTGGCAGGAGTGTCGGTAGCGACGGTCTCCCGAGTCATCAACCACAGCGGGTCTGTGAAGCCACACAACCGCGAGCGCGTGCTGGCGGCGATTGAAGAGAGCAACTACCAGCCTAACCTGCTGGCCCGCCAGCTGCGCACCGCCCGGAGCTATATGATCCTCGTGCTGGTATCGAACATCGCTAACCCGTTCTGCGCCGAGGTGGTGAAAGGTATTGAGGAGGAGGCGGAGAGAAATGGCTACCGCATTCTGCTGTGCAATACCGGCTCGGACATGGCGCGCTCCCGCTCGGCGCTGACCCTGCTGTCAGGGAAAATTGTCGATGGGATCATTACCATGGATGCCTTCTCTAAGCTGCCGGAGCTGACGACCATGATTGGTCAGGCACCCTGGGTTCAGTGCGCCGAGTATGCCGATGAGGGGAGCGTCTCCTGCGTCGGCATTAACGATATTGATGCCTCTCAGTTTGTGATTCAGCATCTGATCAACCGGGGCCGCCAGCGGATTGCGCTGATTAACCACGACCTGAGCTATAAATATGCCCGCCTGCGCGAGCGGGGTTATAAAAGCGTGCTGGAGCAAAACGGCCGCAGCTGGACGGCGGTGGAGTACGCCAGCGAGCTGAGCTTTAACGCGGGCAGGGCGGCGATGGAGACGCTGCTGCGTGCCGATGAGCGTCCGGATGCGGTGTTTGCCGTCTCCGATACCCTGGCCGCTGGCGCACTGCTGGCGATAGCCCAGGCGGGGCTGACGATGCCGGACGACATCGCCGTGGTGGGCTTTGACGGCACGCCGCTAGCGGAGATGGTTTCGCCCCAGCTCAGCACCGTGGCGCAACCCTCCCTGCAGATTGGCCGTAAGGCGGTAGCGCTGCTGCTGAACAAAATCGACAACCCCGATACCCCGGCGGAGCGGGTAATGATGGACTGGCGCTTTATTGAACGCGCCAGCGCCTAAGACTATGATGTGACGATAGCTGGGCTGCGGTTCAGATGGTGGCGCAGACCAATGGCAATCGCCGCCAGCAGCAGCATCATCAGCGCCTCAACGCCGAGGAAACCGATAATTGCCTCGGGATAGCTGCCGTGATGGTGACGCACCAGGACTAACAGCAGCGAGCCAAATATCGCCGGGCCAAGGCCTAGCGTCGCCTGCTGGAGGGTGCTGAGCAGGGCGCTGCCCGCCCCGGCATCATTAGCGGTGATATCACGCATTCCCACCCGGTAAAAGCAGTTGACGATCAGCGCCTGGCCGTAGCCAATCAGGGCCGTAGACGGCACTAGCGTTAGAGCCGTGGTGGTCTGGCCGTAATAGTGGAACGTTTCCATCAGCAGCAGCAGGCCGCCAATCTGTACCGCGAGCCCGGAGAGCAGGATCCGTCCCATGCTATGGCGGGCAATCAGCTTCGGGGCGTACATCGCCGAGAGGAAGTAGGCCACGCCGAGGGCAATAAAACTATTGCCTGACTGCCACGGGGCCATTCCCAGACCCGATTGCATGGTCAGCGCCATGCAGAACATAAACCCGGACCATGCGCTAAAGAACAGCAGGGCGATCACCATCCCGAAGCGAATGCTGGCGAGCTGCAAAAGCCGCGGCGGCAGCAGCGGATGCTCGCCGCGCCGCTGCTTGCCCAGCGCGCTGGCCCGCATCCATAACAGCAGCGGAAGCGTCGCCAGCAGCATCAGCCGCATTGACCACGGCCAGTGCAGCTCCGGCCCCAGCGCCATGGGAAACAGCAGGCAGCAGAGGATCAGGGCAAGGATAAATGTGCCCTGCCAGTCGATGGGCGAATGCGTATCACGACGGGTTTCCGGCACGTAGCGATGGCTGAAGGCCAGCACCAGCAGGCCAATCGGCACGTTGATGAAAAAGGCGTTACGCCAGCCCAGCCCGGCAATATCCGCCGAGACCAGCCAGCCACCGCACATCTGCCCGACAATAAACGCGATACCGCCAATGCCGCCGTAGAGGCTGATAGCCCGTGCGTGAGCCGTGCCTTTCAGGGTGACGTGCAGGGTGGCGAGGATCTGCGGGACGATCAGCGCCGCCCCAGCCCCCTGCAAAGTGCGAGCCGCCAGCAGGGCGGTAATCGAGTTGGCCATACCGCACAGCAGGGAGGCGAAGCTAAACACCGCCACGCCCCACATAAACAGACGGCGACGACCGAAGTTATCCCCCAGCTTGCTGCCCATCGCCAGACAGACGGCAAAGGCCACGCCATACAGGGCGACGATAAGCTCCAGCTGGGTGGCGCTGGCGTGCAGCGACGCGGTAATTGAGTCGAGGGCGACGTTAGTGATCGAGGTGTCGATCAGGGGCAGCATCTGGCCGGTCAGCAGCAGAACGAGTCCCGCGCGGCCGGGTGAAACAGGTGACGTTTTCATGGTAGCTCCATTGCGTCATTCAGCGAATGGACGTAGCATCGCTGATTGAATAAACGGGTACCAGTTCCTGATTATACTGGTACTGACACTACTATGCTGAAGAGAGGCTGGAGAGACCATGAGCCTGATGAGCCACAGCGAGCTGGACGTCGCGCAGATACGCCAGGACGATCGCCGTAAACAGCTGGGCGCTTTTCTGCGGGCGCGACGGGAGAGTCTGGATCCGCAGCGGCTGGGACTCCCGCGCAGCGGACGGCGGCGCACGCCGGGCCTGCGCCGGGAGGAGGTCGCGATGCTGGCTGACGTCGGCGTGACCTGGTATACCTGGCTTGAGCAGGGCAGGGAGGTGAATCCATCAGCGGTGGTGATGCAGGCGGTGGCCGATGCGCTACAGTGCAGCCCGCTGGAGACGCGGCATCTGTTTCTGCTGGCGGGCCTGCCGCCGGTGGAGTCGGCCAACGTTACGCCGTGCGAGGGGATCAGTCCCGGCACGCGACGGATGCTGGACAGCCTGTTGCCGCAGCCGGCCAGCATTCAGAAACCCAATTTCGATATCGTGGCGTGGAACGACGCCTTCTGTCGGCTGATGGGCGTCGATTTTGCGACGCTGCCGGAAGACGATCGCAACTGTATTTATCTCTATTTGACCCATCCGGGCTGGCGTAGCCGCCTGGCAAACCGGGACGTGCTGCCGACCTTTGTCTCCTATTTCCGTGCGGCGATGGCTGAGCACCGCGGCGAAGCGGCGTGGGAGAACAAGCTAGCGCGCTTTTTTGCCGCCTCCGAGGAGTTTGAGGCGCTCTGGCACCAGCGCTATGAGGTGCGCGGCGTCGAGAACCAGATTAAAACCTTCCGCCACCCTGACCTGGGTGAATTCCAGCTCCAGCAGATGTACTGGTACTCCGCGCCGCGTAACGGTTCGCGTCTGCTGGTCTATTTGCCGGTCGATGAAGCGGGCGAGCAGATGCTGGCAAGGTTGTAACGAGGAGTTATCGCTCATGCCGGGCGGCGCTACGCTTGCCCAGCCTACAAAAAACGTAAATCTGTAGGCCCGTGCAAGCGCAGCGCCGCCGGGTAGTAGGCTGAAATCTAATTAGATCTCAGTGACCACGGTCTCTTCTGGCAGGCGGGATTTTGGCAGTGCTTTGTTGAAATCTTCCACGCTGTGGTGGCCAACCGGCACGACCACCAGGCTGGTGAAGCCTTGCTCTTTCAGGCCGAACTCGGCGTCCAGCACGTCGGCATCAAAACCTTCAATCGGTACCGCATCGAGGCCCATCGCACCCACGCCCAGCAGGAAGTTACCGACGTTCAGGTAGACCTGACGCGCCATCCACTCATGGTCATCCTGGCGATCCTTACGGTGCAGATCGGCGAAGAAGGTGCGGCCCTTGTGGTTAGCGGCTTTTGCTTCCGGGGTGGCAAAGCGGCCGTCGGCGTCTTCCTGATCCACCACCTTCTCCAGCCAGCCGTCATCCATCGCGGTTTTCGCGCAGAACACCACGACGTGGGAGGCATCCAGCATTTTGCGTTCGTTGAATGAGTAGCCGCCCGCTGCAGATTTTGCTACCCGCGCTTTGCCCTCTTCGCTGCTGGCAACGATAAAGTGCCACGGCTGGGAGTTGGTGCTCGACGGGCTATAGCGCAGCAGGGTTTTGATCTTCTCCGCTTCGTCGGCGGTCAGTTTTTTGCTGGCGTCAAAAGCCTTGGTTGAGTAGCGCTGCAAGGCGATGGAAACGATATCCATAAATGCTCCTGATAATTTTTGGGATAAGTTGGGCTGCGCTGTAGCCTACAGACTCAGCGAAGAAAAAATAAGTGAAAAACGTGCGCTTTAGCTGCCGCTGCTGTCCGCCAGGGCGCGCCACATCGCCTCGAAGCCGTGGGCTTTGAAATCGTCCGCCTTCTCGGGTTCGCGGCTGGCGAACTCAATGGTGGTTTCGGCAAGGGAGAGGAACAGCGCATCGCCAAAGGCGTGGAAGGCCTCGGTGAGAAAAATCGGCAGTACCGACCGACGGCAAAGGGTATGCAGATCCGGGAATAGCTCATCCACATTTTGCTGGGTGGCGCAGGTGATCTTGCCCGATACCGCCAGCTGACGGATCGCCCGGTGGCCGACGGGGTGCAGAATGCCCCAGTCGATATAGCTGTTCCAGATATAGCGAGTTAGCGCTTTGGCTTCGCTGACGGAGCGATCGAGGCCGTCGAGCATGGCGTGACAGAGATCGGTTTTCAGCGCGAGATAGACCGCATTAAGCAGGTCGTCTTTGGTGGCGAAGTAGCGAAAGAGGGTGCCTTCCGCAACGCCCGCGTTACGGGCTATCAGGGCGGTGGAGGCGGTGATCCCCGACTGGGCAAACGCTTCGGTTGCCGCTTCCAGTAACGCCTGTTTTTTATCTTCACTCTTCGGACGAGCCACTACACTTTACCTCACACGCTGTTAAACCCTGATTGAAACATGACATCTGCCGCTCCGCAACGGCCTGTGTCAAAGATCGAAAATCATCTTGACGACTTTCTGCCTCTTTCTATAATGAGTGCTTACTCACTCATAATCAAGTTTCAGCGCTTAGAGAGCAGAGAGGAACCACGTATGACCATTTCCGCTCAGGTTATCGATACGATTGTCGAATGGATAGACGATAATTTGCATCAGCCGCTGCGCATTGAAGAGATTGCGCGTCACGCGGGCTACTCCAAATGGCATCTTCAGCGGCTGTTTATGCAATACAAAGGTGAGAGCCTGGGGCGCTACATCCGCGAACGTAAGCTGCGGCTGGCGGCCCAGGAGCTGCGTGATACCGATCAGAAGGTGTTTGATATCTGCGTTAAGTACGGCTTTGATTCCCAGCAGACCTTTACGCGCATTTTTACCCGCACCTTTAACCAGCCGCCGGGGGCCTACCGCAAGGAGAACCACGGCCAGGCGCGGCATTAAGCTTCTGTTGGCCCGGCAGGTTTGCGCTGCCGGGCACCGTTAAGCCATTACCAGGCGTAGCTGACCGTGGCGGTGGCGGTACGTCCAATCCCCCAGAAGCAGGCGCTGTCGCTGGCGCATGACGCCACGTATTTGGTATCCGCCACGTTATTGACGTTAAGCTGCACCGTAGCGCCTTTCAGGCTGCTGCTCGCCTCGCCCAGATCGTAGCTCAGCATGGCATCGTAGAGATCCACCGCCGGAACCTTAAAGGTGTTGCGTGCGTCGCCGTAGCTGGTGCCGAGATAGCGCATGCCAACGCCTGCGGTGAGGCTTTTGAGCGGGCCGGACGGCAGCGTGTAGCTGGCGAAGGCCGAGGCCATATGGGTTGGGATCCGCGCCGGGGTTTTCCCTTGGGTACCGGCCACGGTGGTGCTGGCGGTCTCCGCGTCGGTATAGGTATAAGAGCCAATCAGGTTCAGACTATCAAACAGAGTCGAGTGGATCTCCGTCTCAACCCCCTTCGAGCGCACTTCTCCGGCATTTTCAAACCAGCCCAGCGAGCTGTTGTAGGTCGGGACGTTGCTCTGCTTGAGATCGTAGACCGCCAGCGTCATCAGGGTGCTCTCCACCGGCTGATACTTCACGCCCACCTCGGTCTGCTTGCCGGTGGTGGGGTTGAACGGGGCCAGGCCCGGCGCGCGGTTAGTTTGCAGGTTTGGCTCAAACGAGGTGCTGTAGCTGATATAGGGCGAGAGGCCGAAATCAAAGGCGTAGAGCAGCCCGGTACGCCAGGTGAACTTATTATCGTTCTGCTGCACGGTGCCAGCATCGGAGGTGAAGTCGCTGGTGCGCACCTCATCCCAGTCGTAGCGGCCGGAGAGCAGCAGCTCCCAGTTGTTCCAGCTCAGCTGATCCTGTAGATAGAGACCCATCTGATCCAGATCCTGCTGCTCGTCGCTGGCGGTGCTGAAGGTGCTCTCATCGACGTTAATACCATAGACCGGATTTAGCCAGTTCAGGTTGTACTGCGCACCCATGCCGCGCTGCAGACTCTGATCGTCCCGGCTGGATTTGTAATCCAGGCCGCCAAGCAGGGTATGGTTCACCTCTGCGGTGGTAAACTGCGCCTCCAGCTGGTTATCGATACCGAACTCGTCGGTTTGGCGCTCCTCATGCTGGGCGCGACGGGTCAGCAGCGTACTGTTCGGCGCGCTGGAGGCATAAACGAGGTAGCGATACTTCTGCTTGATAGTGGCGTAGCGCGCATTCTGGCGGAAGGTAAAGACGTCATCGAACTGATGCTCGAACTCATAGCCCACCATCGTCTGCTCGCGCCAGGACTGGTTATAGTTCGGATCGCTGACGTTGAAGTCCAGCGGAATGTGCTGGCCGTTAGCGCTCCGCACCGTGCCGTAGGCGGGCAGGAAGTTGCGATAGCCCGCGTCAGGATCCTTCTGATAGCTGGTGAGCAGCGTAAAGCGCGTCTGGTCGTTGGGGTACCAGGTCAGGGCCGGAGCAATGGCCACGCGCTCCTCTTTATAGTCTTTGACCTGGCTGTGCTGGGTGCGGGCGATACCGTTCAGGCGGTAGAGCAGGCGACCATCATCGCTCAGCTGGCCGCCGAAATCGAACGCTCCCTCTGCCAGCTCATCGTTACCGGTGCGGAACTGAACGCGATGGATCGCTTCGCTGGTGGGGCGCTTGCTGGTCATGCCGATCAGGCCGCCTGGGTTGACCTGGCCGAAGAGCACCGAGGCCGGGCCGCGTACCAGCTCGACACGCTCCAGCAGCCAGGGATCGACCGTGCCGGTCTGCGACGAAGCGGTTGCCCCGAAGCTCAGGCCGTCGAGGAATTTCGGCACGTAGCTGAAGCCTCGCACAAATACCTCATCGTTACGGTTTGAGGAGCCACGATACTCGGTAAAGACCCCTGCGGAGTAGCGCAGCGCCTGCGAGACCGAGGTGACGTCCAGGGCCTGCATCTGATCGCGGGTGATCACCGATACCGACTGGGGGGTCTTCACCAGCTCGGCGGCGGTTTTGGTTGCCGACAGCGTTTTGGTCGCTACCATCCCTTTCAGCGGCGCGGTGGGATCCTCTGCCGCACCCGTTGTCACTACCAATGTTTCCTCGTTGGCGAGCGCAGGCGTCGCCGCCCCCGCCGCCGCTAAACTCAGTAACCACGTCTGCATTATCTTATTATTTTTAAGCATTTTAACCTGTTCCCTTGCCTGTTTGTGATCCCTGCCAGCAGAGCAGGGAGCGCCATCATTAACGCTGCGAATGATATTGCAAATTATTACCATTTGCATTAGCGTTGTTGGCAAATTCTGGTAGGGAAACGTGAATAATGAAGATGGCGGTAGGCGGTTTGTTGATAGGGCTGAGCGCATTACCCGCGCTGGCGGCGACCTGTAATACATCAGCGATGCAGGGCGAGCAGCAGGGAAAATTTGATGCCAGCGGTGAGGTCTGTTTTCAGCTGCCGCGGCTGGAGGAGAACTATGTTGCTGCCACGCTCTATGGCGTGACCGATGCTCGCCTGCTGGATGGTAACAACCGTCGCCTGCGCACGCTGCTGGAGGATGGCCCCCCGGACGGCGAGCAGTCGCTGCTCTTTGCCCTGCCGGTGCAGCAGCCTTCGTCACTGGTGCTGCACGGGGAGGAGGGGATGCGCTGGCGCTTTAGCTGGCAGATGCACGAGACTACGCCGCTGCGCCGGGCTCAGGTGCTGGATCCGGTCAGCCCGGCACTACAGCGGCTGGCGGCCCAGCTTGCTGCCGGAGGCTCCAGCGAGAACTTCTGGCAGGCGCGCCAACTGGCAGGGACGCCGCTGATCGAGCCGGTGGATGCCAGCCACAAGCGCGTGACCTTCCTGTGGCGCGGCGCGCGCAGCAACGTCTTCATCCTCGGCTCACCGGGAGGCGATCACGATCCGCTCTTCCGGCTGGGCAACTCCGACGTCTGGTTCCGCAGCTACGTGGTGCCAAACGATACGGTGATGCAGTATAAGCTGGCGCCGGATGTGCCACAGCTCTCGGGCAGCGCCGTGCCGCAGCGGCGCGCCATTCTGGTGAGCGCCCAGGCCGATCCCCTCAATCCGCACACGCTCAGCGAGCCGCACAGCGATCGCTGGAAACGCGCCTCGCTGCTCGATCTTACGTCTGCCCGCTACTTCAGCAACGCGGCGATGGCCCAGCCGGTACGCCACGGCACGCTAACCCGACACCAGTTGCACAGCGAGCTGCTGAACAACAGCCGGGAGATTACCCTCTACCAGCCACGTACGGCGCAGCCCGCACGCTGGACGTTGATCCTGTTTGATGGCAAAACCTGGCAGGGGGATTACCACACCGCCAGCGTGCTGGACGCGCTGATCGCCCGCCACGCGCTGCCGCCGGTTAACGTGGTATTTGTTGACAGTCTTGATGCGGCGCGGCGCGGCAAAGAGCTGCCGCCCAACCCGGCTTTTGCCGATTTTATGGCTTACGAGCTGCTGCCGTGGCTGCGCCAGCATGGCGTGGCGCTGACGCGAAGTAAGACGGTGGTAGGCGGGGCAAGCTACGGCGGGCTGGCCTCCTCGTGGGTGGCGCTGCGCTACCCGCGTCTGTTTGGTAACGTGCTGAGCCTCTCCGGCTCCTACTGGTGGTCACCGAAAGGCGAAGCCCCCGGCTGGCTGACGCGTCAGTACCAGCAGTCACCGCGCTACCCGGTGCGCTTCTGGGTAGAAGCAGGACGGTTTGAGACGCAAGGTAAAGGCGGCGGGATCTACCGCGACAGCGCAGAGTTTGCCCGAATGCTGGACGAGAAGGGTTACCGCGTCAGCTTCCACCCCTGGTCGAGCGGCCATGACTATGCCGCATGGACCGAGGCGCTGGTCTATGGCCTGCGCGACTTAACGGGACGAGTGGTTCAGTGAGAACCAGCGCCGCCAGATAAAGCGCAGCACGTAGTACTCAATGGTTCCAAGCAGCAGGAACCAGATGCAAAACAGCAGAGTGTAGAGCTGGTTGGCATCGACCAGATGAAAGGTAGCGATAAGCTGCTGGGTCAGCGCGCCACCCGGCGAAGGGGCGGGCAGCAGCAGGCAGGAGAGGAAGGCCAGCAGTAAGATACCTGCGGCCGTCATCAGAGATTCAAGCGGGTGCGTCATGGTGATGTTAATCGTCAGTTAAAACGATATTGTCAGCCATTTGCTATAGGGGCGCAACATCAAGCGTTCTTCTAATTGGCCGCCCAGATCTCGGCGTGCTTCTGCACCAGCCCAATCAGCGAGCCGCCGTCGGCAACGAAATCGCGCATCAGCTGATCCTCACTCTTGCCACGCCGTACAAACTGCGCCAGCGCTTCCAGGGCGCTGCTGCCGTTCAGCTTGTCGGCGTAGGGGGCAATTTTATCCAGCAGGCGCTGAATATCCTCGCCGATGGTGACCTGTTCACCGGTATGCACGTCGGTCAGCACCCCGGCAAAGCCGTAGCGGCAGGCCTGAAAGCGGTTGAACTTATAGAGCAGATAGTCGCGCTCCTGCATCTTGAACGGCCGCTCGGCCAGAAGCCAGTGGGAGATCGCCTGGATAAACCCGGCAATGTTCACCGCATGGCCGAGGGTCAGCGGGGTATCCATCACCCGCACCTCAACCGTACCAAAGTGCGGGCTGGGGCGAATATCCCAGTGCAGATCTTTGATGCTGTCGATCATGCTGGTGTAGCTCAGGCGGCGGAACAGCCCCTCAAACTCTGACCAGTTGCTGACCCAGGGAGCGTGACCGTTATCCGGAAACGCGGAGAAGATGTTGAGCCGCGACGAGGCGAAGCGGGTGTCGGTGCCCTGGATGTAGGGTGAAGCCGCGCCAAGGGCAATAAAGTGGGGCACAAAGCGCGACAGACCATGCATCAGATAGATGGCATCATCGCCGCTCGGACAGCCCACGTGAACGTGCTGGCCGAACACCGTCGCCTGCTGCACCAGATAGCCGAACATCTCCAGGGTGCGTGCGTAGCGCTCGTCATCGCACACCTCCTGACGCTGCCACGTCTGGAACGGGTGCGTGCCGCCGCCGCAAATTTGCAGATGGTGTTCGCTGGCAGCGCGCAGGATGGTCTGCTGCATGGCGGAGAACTGTCCGGCGGCCTGGTGGATATCCCCGCAGACGCCGGTGGCAATCTCCAGCATGCTTTCGGTGATGTCGTGTTTCACCTCGCCGCCTTTCACTTCGGCTTTGACGGCGTCAATCAACGTGGAGGAGTCCTGGCTGAGGTCATATCCCGGCGGGTTAACCACCTGCAGCTCCAGTTCAATACCCAGGGTAAAGGCGTCAGATCGATGAAAGTCGGGTAAGGGCATAGGTAAACTCGCTTCTGTCTGTTTCTAATCAGTATAGAGCGAGTTTAGACCCGGCCGAGGCGGCAGCCGGGCAACAGGCTATTTATCAGACGATTACAGCTGTTGCAGCTGCCTCTGTAACACCTCAACGCCGGGCGCGATGGCGTCGGGGTTGATGGCATGAAAGCCCATGCGAAAGAAGTTCTCCGGCGGCGCGGCATCAAGGAAATGGCGTGCACCCGGCTCAATCAACACGCCTGCGTGGGCCGCTCGCCACGTCAGCTGCTGGGTATTCACCGACGGCGGGGTCCGCAGCCAGAAGGCGTTGGCGTGCTCGCTTCCGGCCATCAGCGTGCACTCTGGCAGAGAGGTGCGTAGCGCGGCGGCCAGCGTCTCCCAGCGACGGGCGGAGTCGTCGTGGTAACGGCGCAGATGGGTTTCGTAGTAGCCCTGAGCGAGAAAGTGCGCCATCTGATACTGGATGTTAGCCGGGGGATGGCGGTATATCAGACGCCTGAGAGCACGGGCCTCGTCAATGAGATCCGGATCGGCCACCATAAACCCCAACCGCAGGCCAGGGGAGAGCGCCTTCGACAGGCTGCTAACGTAGATCACCCGTCCGCTGCGATCGCTGGCCTTCAGCGCCGGCAGCGGGTTCTGCATAAAGTTACTCTCCGAGTCGTAGTCGTCCTCAATAATCACCGCATCGTGGCGGGCAGCGTGCGCCAGCAGCTGCGTGCGGCGCGCTCTGCTCATCGTCACCCCTGTAGGCACCTGATGGCCTGGCGTCACGTAGTAGTAGTCACAGGGCGCATCGCCGAGCACCAGCCCCTCTTCATCCACCGCGTGCGGCACAATCCTGGTGTCGCTGAGTAAAAAAGTATTGATCGCTTCGCGAAAGCCGGGGTTTTCTACCGCCACCTGCGTCTGCCGGGACATCAGCAGGCGGGTCAGCAGATAGAGAGCATTTTGCGAACCAAGGGTAATCAGGATCTCATCCGGGGCGGCAACGATGCCGCGTTTAGGCAGCACGCGGGTACGGATCTGCTCAATCAGCATCGGCACATCCTGATCGATATGATCGACCACCCAGGCCGGATCGCGTACGCCGCCGTGCAGCCAGTTCGCCGCCGCGCGCCATGTGGTAAGCGGAAAGCGGTGGGTATCCGGCTGGCCGTAGATAAAGGGGTAGCGATAGTGCATCCAGCCAGCGGGTTTGAGGATCGACTCCTGTTGGCTGGGCTGTATCTTTAATCTTTCGCCCCAGCGTGGTGCGTTTTTAACATATTCCGGTGCAGGCGGCTCCAGCGCCCGTGCCGCCGTGCCAGGCTGCGGGGCATGGTAGTCCGGATGCAGGTAGTAGCCGCTGCGTGGACGGCTGATCAGGTAGCCTTCGTTGACTAATCCCTCGAAAACCAGCGCCGTGGTATTGCGGGAGACGTTGAGCTGCGCAGCCAGCGCCCGGCAGGAGGGCAGCGGCGCATCGCCAGGAAAAATGCCACTCAGAATAGCGTCGATCAGCGACTCACGTACCTGTTCCTGCAAACCGCGCTGGCCGTCGAAATGAATATGCAGTAAGTGACGAATCATAGTGCGCTCCTTCAGCCTCTTTAACACCATGCAGCAAGTTTTGTACCAGCTTATTCGGCGCTGACACGGACGCACGCCGGAACTGGCTCTATTCAGAATGCGCAAAGCCTCCCTATTGTAAAAACGCACTCCAAACATTCGGGCGTCACGTTAATTCGGCACGCTTATTGCAGCGGTATGAGCATCGCGGCAGCAGCGGCCTGGCATATTATTTAAGGTGGAACGATGAAAAAAGTTATCGGCAAATATTGTGTGGCAGCGCTTCTGGTAATGGCATTTTCTCACCATGCGGTAGCCAGAGACTTACCTGAAATTGAGAAATCCGGAACGTTTAAAGTCGCTACCGAGGATGACTACGCGCCGTTTAACTTTATGACTGACGGCAAGAGCGACGGTTTTAACAAAGACATGCTCGACGAGCTGAAAAAATATGCCAAATTCAATATCGACCAAAGTATTTTGCCGTGGACTGGCCTGCTGGCCGCCGTCTCTACCGGGCAATATGATATGGCTCTGACCGGGGCGGTAATTACCGATGAGCGCCTTAACGTATTTAATTTCACGCCGCCGTGGGCTTCTGCCCAGCACTATTTTGTTAAGCGTGCGGGCGACGACACTCTTAATTCCATTAAAGATCTCAGCGGCAAAAAAGTGGGCGTGCAGGCCGGAAGCGCGCTGCTTGCCCGCCTGCCTGAGCTGAAGACGATGCTGGAGAAAGAGGGCGGCAAGCTCGGCCCGGTAGTGGAGTACCCCTCCTATCCGGAAGCCTACGCCGATCTGGCAAACAAGCGCCTTGACTACGTGATTAACGTGGTGATCTCGGTTAACGACCTGGTGAAGGCCAGGCCAAAGGTCTTCGCCAAGGGGCTGGCGGTGTCTGGTCCGGGTTATATGGCTTGGCCGATCCCGAAAAACTCGCCGGAGCTTTTGGCCTATATGACCAAATTTATCAACCACCTACGGGAAACCGGCAGGCTGAAAGAGTTGCAGATGAAGTGGTTTGGCGAAACCTATGACGATCTGCCTAACGAGCCGATCACCAGCGCTGAGCAGTTCCATAAGCTAGCCGGATTATAAGCGCGTAACTTAATCGAGGAGGGCAACATGGATTCAATGGCATGGCAGTTACTGATTGAAGGCGCATGGACGACCCTCTGGATCTCAGGCCTGGCGATCGTCTTTGGCGTGGTGACAGGTCTGGTTATCGCCTTTATCAGAATGATGAAGATCCCTATCGTCGATCAGATTCTGGTGACCTACATCAGCCTGGCCCGCGCCACGCCGCTGGTGACGCTGGTGCTGTTTCTGTTTCTGTCGCTGCCGACGCTCGGCATCAACATGGATAAAACCCTGGCGGCGATTGTCGCCCTGACCCTTAATACCTCGGCGTTCAACGCCGAAATCTGGCGCAACGCCTTTCGTAACTTCCCCCGCGCCCAGCGTGAAGCCGCGGAGTCGGTGGGGATGCGGCGCTGGACCTACTTTCGCTACATCATGCTGCCGCAGATGTGGATTGAGAGCCTGCCCGCGCTGGTTAACGAGATGTCCTTTTTGATCAAAGGCAGTCCGGCGATTGCGGTCATCGGCGTGGTCGATCTGACCCGCGTCACCAACCGTATCTCATCGGTCACCTACGAGCCGCTGTCGCCGATCCTCGCCGCCGGTCTGCTCTACGTGGTGATTATCGGCCTGCTGCTGAAGTTGCAGAGCATGGCGGAACGCAAAGCTAAGCGCCTGGCGCGTTGACTGCAGGAGGATCTATGGATCAGTGGAGTATCGTATGGTCGGCGCGGGAGAGTTTTTTTAACGGCCTGCTGGCGACGCTGGAGCTATTTATTATCGCCGCCGTGGTTGGCCTGGCGATAGGTATTGCGCTCTGCTACGTCATGGAGCATCAAAATCGCGTTGTCGATCGACTTATTATCGGCTTCGTCAGCCTGATGCGCGCCATCCCTTTTTTAATCCTCGCCTATCTGCTCTATTATGGCCTGCCGGAGCTGGGCATCAGCATGGAGGCATGGAGTGCGGGTCTGCTGGCACTGATTATTTATCACGGGGCCTACTTCTTTGAAATATTGCGCAGTCAGCGGCGCATATTCTCTGCCGGTTATATTGAGGCGGCGATCTCTCAGGGCTTTTCCCGCTATAAAATATTCCGCTGCATTATTCTGCCCAATATATTTTCATCGTCGCTGCCGCTGATGGGCAATCAGCTCATTATCTGCCTGAAAGATACGGCGTTCCTGAGCATTATTACCGTGCAGGAAATTACCGCTGCGGCTAACGGCGTGCAATCTACCTATTTTATTCCGTTTAATGCGTTTATCGTCGCGATTGGCCTCTACTGGGCCATCAGCATTTTGCTGGAGCTGCTGATTAAGCGACTGAGCGTTTACGGTGTCAGAAGAGGAATGACCCATGCATGAGACAACGGCGGTAAGCGTAAAGAATCTCTCCAAGCAGTTTGATAACGTAGAGGTGCTGCGGGATATCAACCTGACGGTGGAGAAGGGCACGGTGGTGAGTATTCTCGGCTCCTCCGGCTCCGGCAAATCGACCCTGCTGCGCTGCATGAACTGGCTGGAGCAGCCGGATCGGGGCGAGGTGCGCATCAGCGGCCAGCGCATCGGCGTAGACGAGCAGAGCGGCAAAGCGATGTCGCACCGGGCGCTGTCGCGCATTCGCGAGCGCGTGGGCATGGTCTTCCAGAGCTTTAACCTCTGGCCGCACCTAACCGTGCAGCAGAATGTCACCGAGGCGCTGCTGCATGTGAAGGGGATGAAACGCGACGAGGCCAACGAGATTGCCCGTCAGCAGTTAGAAAAGGTGGGCATGGGGCATAAGGCGGGCGTTTACCCAATCACCCTCTCCGGCGGGCAGAAGCAGCGCGTGGCCATCGCCCGATCGCTGGCGATGTCGCCAGAGGTGATCCTCTTCGACGAGCCGACCTCAGCGCTCGATCCAGAGCTGGTCAGCGAGGTGCTGGGGGTGATGAAATCCCTCGCCGCCGAGGGCTATACGATGGTGGTAGTGACCCACGAGATGGAGTTTGCCCGTCAGGTCTCTAACGAGGTGGTGTTCCTGGAGAAGGGACTGCTGATCGAGAAGGCTGCGCCGGAGAAGTTCTTTACCGACCCGGACTCCGAGCGGGTACGGAAATTTTTGCAGACCAGCCGTTAAGCAACTAAATGGAACAGAAAAGCCCCTGTGAGGGGCTTCATTCAAGCAGCTTTAGGGGCCAGATGATAATCGCCAGAGCCGATCCAGCATCTGCGATGACACTGGCCGCTAAGCGCTTCCAGAGCATCGACAACAGCCTCTTCCACCTCTTCTGATAAATCGTTATTGAGAGCATCATTAAGGATGTTGAAAGCCAGGGAGCCACCGGCACGACCATAACCATCAACCATGTCGTTAATAAAGGCGAAAAGAGCCTGGCGGCTCGTGCCCTGCACGATCATCTGGTTAATTGCTTTTTCGTAGTTAACTCTGATTTCTGTCATCATCTTGAACCTCCCAAAGAGGTCGGGTTTCTTGCAGGTACTTTTCGTAATCGCGGATATGCATGCCATATCTTGCGCAGATATTTGATAACCAATTCTTTGCATCCAGTTGCCAGCGGAATGGGTGAGTGCATTCTGCCGCAAGGATTTTCACGCAACAAGAGTGGGGCCAATATAGGATTAAGTAGCTCCAATCGTGACACCCCGGTAAGCGTAGCGCCACCGGGGTGTCACATCACCTCAATCCCGATCAATAGCAAACGGCTGCCAGGCCTGGCGCACCGGCATCACCTCTATCCGGTTGATATTCATATGGTCCGGCAGCGTCGCGATGTAAAACATCTGCTCGGCGATATCCTGTGCCGTGAGCGGCGTGGTGCCGCCGTAGAGCTTGTCTGATGCAGCCTGGTCGCCTTTGGTACGCACCAGGGTAAACTCGGTTTCGGCAATCCCCGGCGCAAGATCGGTCACCCGCACGCCGGTGCCAAGTAGATCGCAGCGCAGGTTGTAGCTGAACTGCTTCACGAAGGCTTTCGTTGCTCCGTAGACGTGGCTGCCTGGGTAGGGCCACTGCCCGGCAATGGAGCCGATGTTGATAATACTGGCCCCGGCACCGTGGGCAATGAGCGTTGGCAGCAGGGCGTGCGTCACGTTAACCAGCCCGGTAACGTTGGTGTCGATCATCGTTTGCCAATCCTGTAGCTCAACGGCCTGGGCTGGCTGCGGAGCGAGCGCCAGCCCGGCGTTATTAATCAGCGCGGTGATATCCCGGAATCCCTCCGGCAGGTGTGCAACGGCCGCCTTCACCGCCGCATTGTCGCGCACGTCCAGCTCAATGATATGCACCGGCACATGCGCGCCCAGCTCGGCTTTCAGCACCTCCAGCCGGGCTATACGTCGTCCGCTTAACACCACACCCCAACCCGCGCGGGCAAAAACATGCGCTGCGGCCGCGCCAAACCCTGACGTTGCGCCGGTAATAAACGCCACTTTCGTTGCTGTTGTCATCTCGTTCTCCTGTTCAGTTCAGGAGACCACTATAGAAACAGCGGCTGGCCCGCCACAGGGCCAGTTTCAGCTGCATTTTGTGACACCCTTGTCACAGGGTGATAGCAGGACTGGCTCTATCTGCCTGCTGCCCGCCCGCCGCATGATGAACCCAACAACAACGGTATGAAAGGAGCAGGGCATGAAACTGGCACTTCAGAGCGAGATGGCGATAACGAATGACGATGTACGTCAGCTGGACCGTTCGTATGTATTTCACTCCTGGTCAACCCAGGGCAACCTCAATCCGCTGGTCATCGCCGGGGCAGAGGGGTGCGAGCTGTGGGACTATGACGGTAACAGCTGGCTCGACTTCAGCAGCCAACTGGTCAACGTCAACATCGGCTATCAACATCCGCGCGTGCTGGCGGCAATGAAGGCCCAGCTGGAATCGCTGGTCACCATCGCCCCGGCGACCGCCAACCTGATGCGTGGCGAAGCAGCAAAGCGTATTGTTGAGCTGGCCCCTGAAGGGTTCAGCAAGGTGTTCTTTACCAACGCCGGAGCGGATGCCAACGAGAACGCCATCCGCATGGCCCGACTCTATACCGGGCGGGATAAAATTTTCTCCGCCTACCGCTCGTACCACGGCAATACCGGCAGCGCCATCGCGGCCACCGGCGACTGGCGGCGCGTGCCGAACGAGTACTCCCGCGGCCACGTTCACTTCTTCAACCCCTACCTCTACCGCAGCGAGTTCAACGCCGCTACGGAAGAGGAGGAGTGCGAGCGCGCCCTGGCCCACTTGCGGCGGATGATTGAAGTGGAAGGCCCCGCCTCGATTGCCGCCATTCTGCTGGAGTCGATCCCCGGCACGGCGGGCATTCTGGTGCCGCCGAAGGGCTATATGCAGGGGGTACGCGCGCTGGCAGACGAGTTCGGTATTATTCTCATCATTGATGAGGTCATGGCGGGCTTTGGCCGCACCGGGCGCTGGTTTGGCTTTGAACATGACGGCATCGTGCCGGATCTTATCACTTTCGCCAAGGGGGTGAATTCAGGCTACGTCCCGGCGGGTGGGGTGCTTATCTCTGAGCCTATCTCTCGCTACTTTGACGACCACTTCTTCGCGGGGGGGTTGACCTACTCCGGCCATCCGCTGGCGATGGCAGCGATTGTCGCCACCCTCGACGCCATGAAAGAGGAGAGGGTGGTCGAGAACGCGGCTGCGATGGGCGATGGCGTATTACAGCCTGGCCTGCTGGCGCTGGCGGAGAAGCATGCCCTGATTGGCCACGTGCGCGGCCGGGGGCTGTTCCAGGCCATCGAGCTGGTAACCGATCGTCAGCGCAAAACGCCGGTGGCCGCCGCTGACATGGGCGCCATCAAGCAGGCGCTGATCGACGGCGGGCTGCTGCCCTTTGTGGTAGAGAACCGTATTCACGTGGTACCGCCGTGCACCATCAATGCGGAGCAGATCCAGCAGGGTCTGACAATTTTCGATCGCGTGCTGGGGCAGTTTAGCGCTCTGGCGAAGTAATAGTGCGGGCGTCGGAAGCTGACGCCCTGAATCCTCTTTTCATCCCCGCAAAAAAATTTTCCCGCCTGTTTAATTTTTTCCGATGTGCGCCGCTTTAGTTCTGTACTCAACTGAGATCCACGCATTCAAGGAGCAGAACGATGTTATCTATTAATACCAACGCCGCCTCTATGGCGGCAGTCAACGCCATCAACAAAAGCAACGCCTCTCTGAGCCAGTCCATGGAGCGCCTGGCAACCGGCAACCGTATCAACTCGTCAGCAGACGATGCCGCAGGGAAGCAGATTGCTAACCGTATGCAGACCCAGTCTGACGGTATGGCCATGGCGCAGCGTAATATCGCCGATGCCACCGCCATGCTGCAAACTGCGGACGGCATGTTTGACGAGATGAACGATATTCTGGGGCGCATGGACGAACTCGCTACCCAGGCAGCTAACGGAACGTACAGCGATGATGACCGTACGGCAATGCAGTCCGAGTTCGACGAGCTGGGACAGGAGATGTCCGACATGCTGCAGAACACCACCAACGGCGGCACCAACCTGTTTAATAAATCTGAAAACGGCCTGTTCACCAGCGCGTCTGGCGTGACCTTCCAGGTCGGCTCTCAGTCTACCGATCAGATCACCATCAACATCTCCTCTCAGGTTACCCAGCTGGCGACAGATCTGAGCGCGCTGAGCACGGCCTTTAGCGATGACTATGGTACTGACGGTGCAGGTGGTGCATCCGCCAGCGGCACGGCTGGCAGCGAACTGATGACCCTGGATTCAGCAAATGCCACCATTGGCGCGGTCCAGGACGTTATGGATGAAGTGGGCAGCATTCAGTCTACCTTGGGTGCCACCATGAACCGTCTGAGCAGCACGGCCACCAACCTGCAAAGCATGCAGGACAACACCGAAGTGGCGATTGGTAACATCATGGATACCGACTACGCCACGGAGGCCTCAAACATGTCGAAACAGCAGGTGCTGATGCAGACCGGCATCACCATGCTGAAGCAGTCCAACAGCATGTCCGGGATGGTTTCCAGCCTGCTGCAATAAGCCAATACGTTTACTCAACCGCACCGCTTCCAGGCGGTGTGGTTGTTTTACCTGCGATGGCTCCAGGGGAAATAGTCTTTCCCCTACCTGCGGAAGCATTACTTCCCTTTCTCATTAATTAATCTATTAAATTCAAACAGATAAAGTTGGCACTGTTATTGCTAAGCCTGATTGCAACTAAATGGAGCGACGATGATAAACCCGCAAATAATGGCTAAACAATTCGCCCTGATGGATATCTCCACTCGGGCGAGCCAGCTGCAACGCCAGCAAACCGACCTGGACACCGAAAGCTCTGCGCTATCGACGCTGGACAGCGCCATGACGTCGTTCCAGTCGGCGGTAGATGCGTTGAACAGCGAGACCAGCGGCCCGGTGGTGAATACGGTTAAGGCAAACAACGACTCTGCCACCGCAACAGCGAATTCCGAAGCGCAGGCGGGCACCTATACGTTTTATGTTCAGCAGCTGGCGACCGCTCAGCAGAGCACCTTCAATATCGCCAATGGCGATATCCCTAATAGCGGTACGTTCACCATTACCATGGGCGACAGCGAGATGGATATCGATCTCGCTCAGGCAGACGGCAATGCTGACGGCAGCGTGTCGGTGAGCGAACTCTGCGATGCGATTAATGATTCGGAAGATAATCCTGGCGTGACCGCCACGCTGGTTAACACCGGTGATTCGACAACATTGATGCTTACCGCCGATGAGACCGGGCAAGACCACGCTTTTACGGTCTCCACCAGCGGCATCGATCCCAGCTCGACCTTTGCCGCCGATATGAGCGCCCAGAAAGATCTCTCTGCTGCGCAGGACTCTGTCATTTACCTCGGCAGTTCAGCGGAAGACGGGGTGGAGATCACCAGCGGATCTAACACCTATACCGACCTTATTCCCGGCGTCTCGATCACCTTTGCTGAAACCTCAGAAGCGGATGGCCCCATCACCTTTACCGTAGCGAACGACGCATCGGCCTCGCAGGAGAAGGTGCAGACCTTTGTCGATGCCTACAACACGCTGGTGGATACCCTCGATTCGTTAACCAGCTTTGGCAGTAACGGCCAGGCAGCGGGGCCCTTTGCTGGCGATGCGGGTATCTCCTCGCTTGAGCGCCAGATCCAGAGCATTACGCATGCCACCTATAACGGCGTCTCAATGCTCGATTACGGCATCGCGCTTGACGCAGAGGGCCACCTGCAGATTGAGTCCGAGCAGTTTAGCGCGGCGATGGCAGAGAACCCAGAGGGGCTGAATGCGTTGTTCGTTGGCGATGACAGCATGACCGCTCAGCTCGATAGCGTGATGGAGACGTATCTCGACGATAACAGCGGCATCATCATTCAGCGTCAGGACGCCATTAGTGAAGAGCAGGACAAGCTCACCCGCGAAGTTGATCAGGTAAAGGAGACCTACAACGCCTCCTACGAGCGCTATCTGGCGGAGTACACCTCTACGATGGTTGAAATCTACTCGATGCAGGTCAGCATGGCGGCATTTGCCTGAGCAATACGGAAAAAGAGGACGTTACGCTATGTATGCATCTGAAAACGGCTATGGCCACTATAAAGAGATCGATCTGGCCTCCCGCACGGCCTCGGCATCACCGCTGGATCTGGTGCTGGTGCTCTACACCGGCCTGCTGGAGGAGCTGGAGCGTGCCAAAAGCCATATCACGCATAAACGCTACGATCGCAAAGCCAAAAGCATTAACAAGTGCATCGACATCCTTAACGCGCTGACCAGCTCGCTGGAGTTTGAAAACGGCGGCGAGCTGGTGCTGAATCTGGCGCGGCTTTATGACCACTGTGTCTATCGCCTCTATGAAGCCAGCAGCGAACTCAATACGCAAAAAATAGACGAGGTTGTGCTGATTTTGAACAACCTGCATGAGGGCTGGCAGGGGCTGGCAAAAAAGCTGGGTTAACCAATGGAAACGCAAACCGTAAATAAGCAGATTGCTGAGCTGCTGGAGGCGATGAACGAAGCGCTGAATAAACAGCGCTGGCGCAGGATGCCCGCGCTGCATACCCGCCTGATGACGCTGTTCAATGCGTATTGCGCGAGCCAGCCGCCGGAGGCGGAGCTGGAGGCGCTCAAGGCACGGCTGCGCCAGGCCTACGGCGAGATCATCGCCCGGCGAAGCGAACGGGCAGCGCTGCTGCAGGCGCGGATGGAAAAACATCGTCAGCAGCGTGAAGGCGTGCTGGCCTACTCGCTGGTTAATATCGTGTCGGAGCAGCCATGAATACGCTGAGCTTAATCACCGGTGCGCTGGCCCAGCGGCTTACGGCGGCGTCCATTCAGCCGCAGGAGGAGGGCAGCCTGCAGGCGCACCTCTTCACGCTACCGGAAGCGGTGCAAAATGCGCTTCGGGAGCGGCTGCAAACGCGGGGCGATGACGCAGAAGAGCATGAGCCTGGCGACAAGCAGACTAAACATGCCCAGAAAGATGAGACGGTACCCCATGCACTGGAGACCCTAATGTCCGTGCTGCTGATGCCCGAACGACCTGCCGTGGCAGAGAAGCTGACGCAGGCGACGCAGTGGGCACAGCCTGAGGTATCAATGCAGTTAGCACAAGTCGCACTGCCAACGCAGGCCGCTGCGGTAACCCCGAAGCAGCTGGCCGAGCAGGTCCGTTTGTCCGCCGATAACTTACCCGCGGTAGCCTCGTTAGGCGGTCAGGCTGAGTCTCCCCGGCCAGAGCGGCCCGCTGCGCTGCACCATGCGCCAGGTGAAAAACGTCGCCATGACAGCGTAGAGCCCGCTTCGCTGGCGGCCCATACCCGCTTTATCGCCGACGATGTGCGCTTTCTGCCGGGTAAGATGCAGCCGGAGCGTATGATCCATGTGGATACCCGTGCCGCGCAGTGGGGCGAGGCGCTTGTCCACATGCTTAAAGAGAATATCCATTTTCAGCTCGGTCAGCAGCAGCAGATCTCAACTATCCGTCTCGATCCGCCGTCGCTGGGCAAGCTGGAGATCGCCATTCAGCTCGACGCAGGCAAATTGACGGTGCATATCGGCGCGTCACAGGCGGACGTCTGCCGCACGCTACAGCAGTGCGGTGAGGCACTGCGGGCCCAGCTCACCCAGCAGAACTTTGTGCAGGTAGAGGTGCAGGTCTCCCCTGATGGTCAGTCGCAGTCCCAGTCGCAACGGCAGCGCGATAACCAGCCATCTCCCATGCAGATAATCTCCGCCGTCGAGCTGGAGGCTGAAGAGGCCGGTTTGAAATCGAGCGACTCCGTATTAATTAAAGTGTGATAAGTGAATGAAAAAAATAGTTTTGGCCAGCCTTGTTGGCGCGGTGCTTTTTATTATGGTTGGTGGTGGTGCGGCATGGATCGTTTTTAATTATATGCAGACGCACAAGCCTGCTGTTGACACCCCCGTAGAAAAGAGAGCGACGGAAAAGAAAAAAAAGCATGAAGACGATATTTTCGTTTCATTAAAAGAGTCAGTCATTACGCTTAGCGATGCTGCTGGAGAGGATCACTATATGCTGTTGGCGCTAACAATGGTGGCAGAGAGTGAGGAGGCGTCCAAAAAAATCCTTGCCGATGAACCGCTTTACCAAAGCATTATTTTAACCACGCTGGCAGATATCAAGTATGAGCAGGTACGCGCGTTTAAAATCAGTGAAATAAAATCTCTGCTTGTTACTGCGTTAAATCGCGAACTGAAGAAGAGAGCTACCCCCGGACGCTATACCGATATATTAATTAGCAAATTGGTTTTCCAGTAATGAGTGGCATAAACCGGAAAAAAGACCATGCCAGCCGCCTATGAGATGCAGGCGTTTCAGACCCTGCCACCGCTAACGGCGTCCCAGGAGAGTCACTATCTGCAGGCCTATCTGCCGCTGGTTCGTAAGGTCGTCAGACAGCTTGCGCCGCAGTGCAGTAGCGTCATGGAGAGAGAGGACATGCAGCAGATCGCGCTTATCGGCCTGCTGGATGCCCTGCGCCGCTATGGTAAGCCTGATGAGGGGTTTGGCGGCTACGCCGCACAGCGTATCCGTGGTTCGGTGCTGGATGCACTAAGACGCCTTGACTGGCGCCCGCGGCAGCTTCGACAAAAGTTTTATCACATTAAAGATCTGATCCGTGAGCGGCGAAAAGTTCTGGGACGCGAGCCGGAGCCTGCCGAGCTGGAAGCTGACGGCGTAAGCGCTGAAGAGTATCAGGAGTATCTTGCGCTGGAGGGTGCCGATGTGCTGGAGAGCCTGGATGAGCTGCTAAGCGACGGGCATAGCGAACTGCCGCTGCAGGGAAAAGGGCTGGAGGATCACGTTATTACCCAGCATATGCTGAGCCGGGCGCTACAAACTCTGTCAGAGAAAGAGCAGCAAATTCTCTTTTTATATTATCAACAGGATATGAATTTAAAAGAGATTGCCCTGGTGCTCAACCTGAGCGAAGCCAGAATTTGTCAGCTTAATAAAAAGATAGCGGAGAAGCTACGCAATTATTTCTTCTCTCATTAACCGTTGCGGAACATTCATGCAAAAAATATTAGGGTTATTAATCATATTGGGCTGCGTTTTTGGCGGCTACTTTGTTGAAGGTGGTCAGCTGGTGGCGATCTGGCAGCCTGCAGAAATTATGATCATTATCGGGGCGGGCATCGGATCGATGATTATTGCCAACCCGCTACACGTGCTGCGTGAAATAGCTCACCAGATAAAGGGCGTTATTAGCAAGAAAAAACTCGGCGCGGAATTCCAGCGTCAGCTTTTAATGTGCCTGTATGAACTGCTCGAAATGGTACAAACCGGCGGGCTACGCATGCTTGACCAGCATATTGAGCAGCCGGAGGAGAGTACAATATTCCAGAAATTCCCGCTGATATTAAAACAAAAACGGCTGGTGATGTTTATTGCCGATAACTTTCGTCTGATGGCGATGGGGAAAATCGATGCCCATGAGCTGGAGGGGATCCTCGATCAGGAGCTGGAGACAATCGAGGAGGAGCTGCTGACGCCCTCGCGCTCGCTGCAGCGTACGGCTGAGGCGATGCCCGGGTTTGGTATCTGCGCGGCGGTGCTGGGGATCATCATCACCATGCAGTCCATCGACGGCTCGATTGCGCTAATTGGCCTCAAGGTAGCGGCTGCGCTGGTGGGGACCTTTCTGGGAGTCTTCTTCTGCTACTGCTTTATGGATCCGCTGGCGAATGCGATGGAGCAGCAGGCACGAGCCGAGCACTCCCTGCTCGAGTGCGTACGCACCGTACTGGTGGCGCAGGCCGGGGGCAAGCCGACGCTGCTGGCGGTGGATGCCGGCCGTAAGCTGCTGCATCTGGCGTCGAAGCCGACCTTTGCCAACCTTGATGCCTGGGTGAACGCCATGCTGGAGGAGGAGTAATGGCGACCGCAAACCGACGCGATCGCGGGAAAAAGACCACGATTATCCGTCGGCAGATCAAAAAGAGCCATGCTGGTCACCACGGCGGTGCCTGGAAAGTGGCCTTTGCCGATTTCACCCTTGCCATGATGGCGCTCTTTATGACCCTGTGGATTGTTAACAGCGTCAGCCAGTCCGATCGGGAAGAGATTGTGGCTGCGCTGCATGGGCAGTCCATCTTTTTTGGCGGCGGTATGGCTCCGCTCAGTCATCTTCCCCGGAAGGTCGCCACCCTGGCCACCGGTAGCCACGGTAGCGAACAGGCGCGAGAGAGCGATAGAGATCGGCCAGCCCGCAGCGATGAAAATCAGCGGGAAAAAATGCGCGAGGCCAGCAATGCGGCAATGCGTATGAGGCAAAAATCGGCGCGGGAGCTGGGGGAACTCGCCAACAGCATCAACGAGATTGCCCTGAAGGCCCATATGGAGAGCAATCTTGAGATGGAGATTGTTCCGCAGGGGCTGCGTATTTTGATTAAGGATAACCAGAAGCGCAGCATGTTTGAACGCGGCAGCGCCACGATAATGCCGTTCTTCCGCTCGCTGTTAACCGAGCTGACGCCAGTGTTCAACTCGCTCGATAACAGGCTGATTATTACCGGCCATACCGATGCGATGCGCTACAAGGGGGCGGGGTACAACAACTGGAACCTCTCCGGGGATCGTGCCCTTTCTGCCCGGCGGGTCATGGGGCAGGCGGGGATGCCAGAGGATAAAGTGATGCAGGTCAGCGCAATGGCCGATCGTATGCTGCTGGATGCCCATAATCCACAGGGAGCGGACAACCGGCGGATAGAGATTATGGTTTTAACCCACACAGCTTCCGATACGCTCTATCAATTCTTCGGCGCACAGGGCGAGAAGATCGTTAAGCCGCTGGCCAGCAAGCTGGAACAGGCCTCCCCTCCAGGGACAAGGCATGAGCCTGACTAAGCCGCTGCTGGCTGGGCTACTTATCACCGCTATCGTCGCGGCTTCGTTACCCCCTGGCGCAGCAGCCAAAACGACCCCCCGCCAGCGCATGCAGAACCGCCTGTTGTTGGCGAAGGTAAAGGCGAAAAGTCCTGCGCCAACGCCGGTGATCCGCGGCGGCAGTGAGGCAAAAGCCGCACTACGTGCGCAGAACCGTGCCATTTTGCAACGCCACCCCGAGTGGTTTTCCCCCTCGTTTCCGGCAGGCTCCCTGCATCTTCAGTCGGTGGTTGAAAAAGCGATACGCCGTTTACAGGCGCAGCTTGGCAAGCCCTACGTCTGGGGGGGCGAAACGCCGGAGGAGGGCTTTGATTGCAGCGGACTGATCTTCTACGCCTTTAATCCGCTGCTGGCGGCCAGGCTGCCGCGGACCGCCAACGAAATGTATCACTACCGGCAGGCACGGGATGTAGCGGACAACGATCTCAAACGCGGCGATCTACTCTTTTTTGGTATTCACTCCCGTGATAAAGCCGATCATGTTGGCGTCTATCTCGGCAACAACCGCTTTATCGAATCGCCACGTACCGGGGAGCAGATCCGCATTAGCGACCTGTCAGACGCGTTCTGGCAGGCGCGCTTCTTAGGTGGAAAGCGCATCCTGCTGAACAGTACCGTTCGCACGCCTGGTTAACTCAGCGTGCCGAGAATTTTTAGCTCCAGTTCATCCGGTACTTCGTTATAGGAGAGCACCTGCAGGCCGCTGGTAAACAGACGCGCATAACGGGCCAGCAGCGGACGCAGCTGTGGAGCAACCAGCAGCACGGGCTCTCTGCCTGCCGCCTTCATCTGCTCATGAACCTGAGGCATATTTTGCTGGAACTGGCTTAGCATATTGGGATCGAGCGGTACGCTGTCGAGCATGACTTTCCCACTCTGCTGCGCCTGATTGACGACCCCGATCAGCAGATTCTCCAGATCGTTATTTAAGGTATAGACCGCCAGCTCCTCATTGCGCACCAGTTCGTGAGTGATGCTGCGGCGCAGGGCGAGGCGCACGTCCGAGACCAGCAAAATCGGATCCTTAGTTACCGCGCTGCTGGCAACCAGCACGGTGGCGATGGTCACAATATCGCGCAGCGAGACGCGCTCGGTAAGCAGCGCCCGGTAGACTTTTAGCACCTGGCTATAGTTCAGGGCGCTGGCCAGATCCTCCGCCAGCTTGGGTGCCAGCGAGGCAAGGCGGTTGTGCAGCTGCGTCACGTCGTCATAGTTAAACAGGTCGGGGATAAAGCGGGTAACAACCTTATTGAGATGGGTGGCGATAATGCTCGCCGAGTCGATAACCTGATAGCCCAGATTGAGCGCTTTGGTTTTTTGCCCTGCCGTAATCCAGGTGACGGGCATCCCATAGGCCGGATCGGTTCCCGGCGCGCCGTCAATTTCGCCATAGGTTTCCGCCGAGGGCAGCGCCATCAGCCTGTCTGCGGGAATATCGCCGCTGTCGGCTTTAATGCCGTTGATATAGATAGCGTACTGGGTCGGCTTGAGACGGAAGTTCTCGCGAATACGGATCTCCGGCACCAGCAGGCCGTTGCTCTCGGAGAGCGCCTGGCGTAGGCCACGTATGCGCTGGGTCAGCGGGCTGCCGTTGGCTTTGTCCAGCAACGAGACCAGACGGTAGCCAAGGCTCAGGCTGACCGGCTCAATCAGCGGGATTGTCTCCCAGCTAACCTGCTGCTCGTGGGTTTCCGTCAGCGCCTTGCTCAGCGTAGCAAGGCTCTTCTCATCCGTTTGCGCCGCCTGCGGCCGTTTGCTCTGCCGCCAGCCGGTAAATATCAGCAGGGCGGAGAAGAGCAGAAAGGGGAGATGCGGCATCCCCGGCACGATGGCCAGTACGAACATTACGCCACCGGCGGTGTAGATTGTGGCCGGCGAGGCCAGCAGCTGCGCTTTAACGGCGCTGGAGATATCTCCGCTGTCGCTGACGCGGGTAACGATAATCGCCGCCGCCGTCGACAGGAGCAGGGAGGGGATCTGCGCGACCAGGCCATCGCCGATGGTCATCAGCACATACTGCTGGAAAGCGGACTCGGCGCTCAGATCGTATTTAAAAATGCCGATGCAGACGCCGCCAATCAAGTTGATGGCCAGGATCAGCATCCCGGCGATGGCGTCACCACGCACAAACTTTGACGCACCGTCCATTGCGCCATAGAAATCCGCCTCGCTGGTTACCTCCTTACGCCGGGTCTGCGCCTGGGTCTGGTTAATCAGCCCGGCGTTGAGATCGGCGTCGATTGCCATCTGTTTACCCGGCATAGCGTCCAGGGTAAAGCGCGCCGATACCTCAGAGATACGTTCTGCCCCTTTGGTCACCACGATAAAGTTGATGATCATCAGGATGATAAACACCACGAACCCGACCACAAAGTTACCGCCGATGACCACCTGGCCAAAGGACTCAATGACTTTGCCCGCCGCGCCGATCCCCTCGTGGCCATACAGCAGCACCACGCGGGTAGAGGCGACGTTGAGGGTCAGACGCATCAGGGTAGTAATGAGCAGCACCGTCGGGAACAGGCTAAAGTCGAGCGGCCTTTTCGTTGAGACGCTGACCAGCAGCACCAGCACCGCCAGCACAATGTTAAAGGTGAAGAGCGTATCCAGCAGCATGGGCGGCAGCGGTAGGATCACCATCGCCAGAATAGCCAGTAAAAGTAACGGAACGCCGGGCCGACTGCTGCGCAGCGCCGTGAGCACGTGTTTAATCTGTTTCTGCATCCTGCTTCAGGACCTCTTTCGGAATGGAAATATGACGGTTGAGCGCGGGGCGCTCCTGCATGCCTGCCCGCCAGGATTTAAGCTGCAGGACGTAGGTCAGGACGTGAGCGATCGCACGAAAAAGCTGCCAGGGGATCTGCTGGTTAATCTGGGTGGTGTAGTAGACCGCGCGGGCCAGCTTCGGAAACTCCACCACCTCGATGTGATGCTCCTGAGCTACCTCGCGAATGTAGCGCGCCACCTCGTCGGTGCCTTTCGCCACCACAAACGGGGCCGCCGCCCGCCCCTGGTCATACTGCAACGCCACCGCGAAGTGAGTCGGGTTAGCTATCACCACGTCGGCTTGCGGGACCACGCGGCGGATCTGCCCCAGCGCCATCTGCCGTTGTAGTCGGCGTACCCTGGCTTTGATCTCCGGACTGCCCTCCTGGTTTTTGTACTCATCCTTCACCTCCTGCTTCGTCATCTTCAGTCCTTTGGTAAACATATGTTTAGCCAGCGGGACATCGAGCAGGGCAAACAGGATAAACAGCATCACGACGTTCAGCATGACGTCCTTATAGAGCGATAGCCCCTCGCTAACCGCAGGCGCAAAGTAGCGGCTTTGCAGATCGAGAAAAGCGGTGAAGTGATGGCGAAGGCTGACCGCCAGCAGCAGCAGAACCAGCAGGCTTTTAAGCATCATCTT
The DNA here is from genome assembly GCF_031998825.1 of Pseudescherichia sp. Taxonomy (GTDB): domain Bacteria; phylum Pseudomonadota; class Gammaproteobacteria; order Enterobacterales; family Enterobacteriaceae; genus Pseudescherichia. The sequence continues at coordinate 125,478 of NZ_DAMACX010000004.1, read as the reverse complement.
GCCAACGTCGATAACCTGCTCGCTGGAGAAGAGGCGGCCGATGCCTTTCAGCGGGCTGATTTTGCTGAGATCGGGAAAGATCTTTTTCAGCGAAAAGATCCAGCCGCCCGGTATCAACGAGGCGAAAAGCGCCGCCAGCGGCAGCGGCGTAAGGGTGAGAATAAACTTAAGCAGGATAAGCAAATTGTGCTGTAAAAACTGGCCCAGAATCTCTGGCTCACCGATATGCTGTCCATACTGGTGCACGGTCAGGAAAGCCTCATAGACGAAGTCGCGATACCAGTGAAAGCTGTTGCTGACGACGATAAAGGCTGCCAGCAGGCTGGCGGCCAGACCCATATCCTTTGAGCGAGGGATCTGCCCCTCTTCCCGTGCCTTACGCCGCTTCAGCGCCGAGGGCTTTTCGGTCTTCTCGTCACTTGCCGCGTCAGCCATGCGTCCCCCGCAGGGCATCAAACTCTGTCAGCACGCGATTAACCAGCTGCAGATAGTGGTCGGGCAGCGTAGAGAGCAGGGCGGCAAAGCAGAGAAGCCCGGCCAGCATCGCGATGGGAAAGCCCAGCGAATAGAGATTCAGCGCTGGGGAGATACGGTTAAGCAGGCCAAAGCCGCCCTGGACGATCAGCATAATAAAGGTCGCCGGCAGCGCCAGCAGCATCGCGGAGGCGAATACCCAGCCCAGGGCGAGGGAGACGCTGCGCAGCGTTTGCGGCAGCAGCGCACTGCCTGGCGGCCAGTAGATAAAACCTTTGTAGAAAATGCTCACCAGCAGAAGATGTCCATCTACGGCAAAGAAAAGGATCGCCGCGTAGATGTAGATAAACTCTGCCAGCACGGTGGTGGATGCCCCGCTGTTGGGATCGTTCATCACCGCCATACTCATACCCATATTGAAAGAGAGGATCTGCCCGGCGAGCTGGAGCGTGAGGTAGATAAACTGCATCATTAGGCCAAACAGCACCCCCCACAGGATCTGCTCGACGGTGAGAATAATCGTGTGCAGGTTCAGCAGCCCTTGCGGCACGGGCGGGTGCACCAGCGGGGTCAGGATAACGGCCAGCGCCAGCGCGATGATAATACGGATGCGCACGCTGAAGGCTTTACTGTCGAATATCGGCCCATACTGGAGAAAGGCCATGATTCGCACAAAGGGATACCATAGCCCCAGCGCCAGGTGGCTGAACTGGATGACGTCAAGCTGGCTCATCTTAGCCCACCATCAGCGCGGCCTGGGCGAAGAGATGGGTACAGAGATCGCTCAGCTGCACGATCATCCACTTTCCGCAGACGCCGAGTACGATCAGCGTAACGATAAGCCGCGGCAGAAAGCTGAGCGTCTGTTCGTTAATCTGGGTCACGGCCTGGAAGATACTGACGCACAGGCCCACCAGCAGGCTGGGAACGACCAGCACGCAGACCAGCATAATCACTACCTTAATGCCGCTGGCGACGAGATCGGCAGCGGTATCGACAGTCAACATGGCAGTACCTCGTTCATTATCCCAGCCCCAGCCCGCGAATGCTGTCCGTCAGCGTGCCGATGGTCAGTGACCAGCCGTCAATGAGCACGAAAACCATCAGCTTAAACGGCAGAGAGACGATCAGCGGCGAGAGCATCATCATCCCCATCGCCATCAGCACGCTGGCGACAATCAGATCGATAACCAGGAACGGAATGTAGATCATAAAGCCAATCTGAAAGGCGGTTTTAAGCTCGCTAAGCATGTAGGCGGGCACGATGATAGAGAGATCCTGCTGCTGCGCCTCACCCCTGGCGTTAGCAATGGTCATAATCTGTGCCATCGCCTTTTTATTGGTTTGCGCCAGCATAAAGCGTTTGAGCGGCGCACTGGCGGTCTCCAACGCCTGGGGCAGCGTGATCTTATCCTGTTCAAAAGGCACGACCGCACGATCGTAGATAGTCAGCCAGATGGGACGCATCACCAGCATGGTTAACACCAGTGCGATGCCGATTAAAATACGGTTCGGCGGCGTCTGCTGCAGGCCCAGCGCCTGACGCAGCAGCGAGAGCACAATGATAAACCGCGTAAAACAGGTCATCATTAACAGCAGGGTCGGCAGCAGGCCCACCAGGGTCATCAGGATCAGGATCTGGATCTTGACGCTGTACTCCTGCGTATCGCCGTGGTTGACGACGTGCAGCAGTGAAATATCGCCCCCCTGAGCCAGGACGGCAGGAGAGAGGACCAGCAGAGCGCTTGCGGCCAGCAGCAGGCAGACAGGACGTATCATGATGTCAGTTCGTTAATATCACGGGTATTAAACTCAATCACCCGCAGGCCATATTTTTCATTGACCACCACCACTTCGGCCTTGCCCAGCAGAATATTGTTAACCTTAATATCCAGCGGCTCACCGGCCAGCTTGTTAAGTTCAATGACCGTGTCGTCATCAATATTCAGCAGATCGGCAAGCATCACCTCAACGGAGGAGACCTCCAGCGTCAGCGTGACGGGAATACGCTTGAGCAGCGCCATAGAGTCAGTTAACGCCGGCGCGTTATGGGCAGGCGCCGCATCGGACGGTACGGCACCCTCAGGGGCGAGTTCAAAGCCCTGGTCAAGGGGATCGGCATGGTTATTCATAGGACTTCTCAGGAGCAGTAGGCGTAATATCAGACAGATAGAGTCTGTCGTTCTCTTCAACAATCAGCGCATGAAACAGCGGCGATTGCCCGATAAATACCGGGAAGGTATCGGGTAGGGTAAGCGGGAAAATATCTCCGGCTCTGATAGCGGTCAACGAAGCAACGTCCATGCTCAGTGCGGCAATTTTGACATTGAGGCTCAGAGGTAGGGTTTCAATCAGTTTGCTTACCACGGCCCGGTTGCTGTTTTTTCGGTCAACGGGGCTGGTATCTGTATGAGGTCGCTCTTTTTGGCGCAGCATGTTAAGGAAACAGTCGGTATGAGCGTTATCCAGCAGAATGTGAAAGCCGCTGTGTTCATCGTCGCCAAGGGTAAAGGTGAGCTGATAGGCCCACTGGCTAATAATGGTGCTGTTATCCGCTTTTACGGTTAGCGGGAGTCCCCATGTCTCCTGATGAAACAGAATATGGCAGAGATCGAGCGCCAGTCGGGTGCGGAGACGCGCCTCGGTTTTTGTCGGCAGGCGGGCGCGATGGCTGCTTTCATCTTCCTGACTATCAAGACCGTAGAAATTATTGAGGATCGTTAACAGAAGCGGTCGGTCTATATCGAAAGCCAGATGACCCATGCTTGATACCAGCAGATCGGCATTTTTATTATTGATATCGACCGCACAGGCTATTTTTTTCAGCGTTAAATTCGCGCGGTGCTTTTTTAGAAAGTAGTTGCCTATACGCGACTCCAGAATGTCAAATTTGCTCATAAACAGGCTGGGCAAGCGATGATAAGGACGGCCAAGACGGTGGCTATCAAGATTAGCTATTGCAGCGGTTTGGCTGTATTTGAGCATGGAAACTATTCTCTGTCGTGAATACCGAATGACCGCCAGGCCACGTTGCTGTTTTAAAGCAGAAGTCAGGCAAGAAAAAGTCATTGTTATTTAAGTTATGCACTAAAGTTGTCGCTATCCAGTAATGGGGCAGCATGATCGTTAGTTCTGCAATATGCGCGCTGTCATTTAAGCGAAGATGTATTTATCATACAATGGAAGCGCCTGATATAACTATTATTAAACAGTTATTTTTGTCTTAACTACTCTTTTATTATTTTTTGATATTCTTGATTTCTTCCTCTAAGATATTGATTTTAATTATTTAATTATTTTTTATTTTGTTTATTATAAAATAAGCTTAAGCACAGTGTTAAGTTCGCATGGAGATGACATTCGTAAATGCGAGAAACCCATGCCGAACTTTATTGCCCAGGCGCCTGCCAGCATTAAGACATTCTCTTTAGCCAGGCGCGTTGCCCGCTTTAATATTCCCGTACTGCTTCTTGGTGAAACAGGCGCGGGTAAAGAGTGCGTCGCAAAATATATCCATGCGATGGCATTTGGTGAGGATCGCACCGCACCCTTTATCGGCATCAACTGTGCCGCTATTCCAGAGTCGATGCTTGAGTCAACGCTATTTGGCTATGAGAAAGGGGCATTTACCGGTGCGGTTAACGCCGTGGCAGGGAAGTTTGAGATGGCAAATAATGGCACGCTGCTGCTGGATGAAATCGGCGATATGACGCTGGCGTTGCAGGCCAAGCTCCTCCGCGTATTGCAGGAGCGTCAGGTCGAACGCCTCGGCAGCCACCGTGCTATTAAGCTTAATTTTCGCCTTATTGCCAGCACCAATAAAAATCTTGAATCCGAGGTGGCCGCAGGGCGCTTTCGCGAAGATCTCTTTTATCGCATTTCCGTTGTACCCATTACCGTTCCGCCTTTACGCGAGCGGCCTGAGGATATTTTGCCGCTGGCGGAGTTTTTTTTAAAAAAATATGCCCACGCGATTGGCAAAAATATCCGCCTGTCGACAAACGCAGAAGCGGCTCTGGTGAAATACCCCTGGCCCGGCAACGTGCGGCAGCTCGAAAACGTGATGCAGCGCGGCATGATTTTAAACCAGGACGGCGTTATCCATGCCAGCGTGCTGGGGCTCCCCTTTACGCCTGGCGCAGACACCGTTGCCAGCCCGCCAACCAGCGCCAGCCGGGAAGATTTACAGCGGCACGGGCGCGTCGCGCAATATCACTACATTGCCGACCTGATGCGCAAATACCAGGGCAATCGATCGCAGATTGCGGACTGTTTAGGCATTACGCCGCGCGCGCTGCGCTACCGGCTCGCCTCAATGCGCAAGCATGGCATAGAGATAACCCTCTGAATTGCTAAGTCTATTTTTTAAGATAATGAGTACGAGATGAAAACTACCCTTACCCCGTCCCTGTCCCTGATGCAGCAGGAGATGAGTCAGATGAGACGCCTTGCCGCTGCGTCACCTCTTTCCGCTCAAACCCTCGCCAGTGGAGCGCCAAACGGTGAATCGCTCTCCGACATCAGCTTCCATCAGGTGATGCGTAATGCGCTTGAGAGCGTTGACAACATACAGCAGGCCGCCAGCGCCCGGCAGAATGCGGTCAGCAGCGGCCAGAGCGACGATCTGGTAGGCGCCATGCTGGCCAGCCAGCAGGCTTCCCTCTCGTTTTCGGCGCTCCTTCAGGTCAGAAATAAAGTGGCGAGCGGCGTTAACGATCTCATGAATATGTCCATATAAGCGATGAAAAAGAAACTGTTTGCCTCTGTGGGTGAGGCTTTCACGGCGCTGCCGTCTCTGCTGCCTGGAAATCGTAAATGGATCGCCCTGGCGGGTGGCGCACTCCTGCTCACCGCTGCCATTGTTGGCGGCCTGTGGCATACCAGCGGCGGCTATACCGCGCTGTTCGGTTCCCAGGAGCATCTGCCGCTTTCACAGGTCATCACGGTGCTGGACGGTGAGAAGATTGCCTACCGCATCGATCCAGACAGCGGGCAGATTCTGGTCCCAAAAGCCCAGCTCTCCAGGATCCGTATGACGCTGGCGGGAAAAGGTGTGCAGGCGATAAGCCCGGCGGGCTATGAGCTGATGGATAAAGACGAGCTGCTCGGCAGCAGTCAGTTCGTGCAAAATATTCGCTATAAGCGCAGCCTGGAAGGCGAAATGGCGCAGAGCATCATGTCGCTGGACGCCGTCGAAACGGCGCGTGTTCATCTGGCGCTGAATGAAGAGAGCTCGTTTGTTATTAGCGAGACACCCAAAAACAGCGCCTCGGTCATGGTGCGCCTGCACTACGGCAGTCGCTTAAGCCGGGAGCAGGTCAACGCCATTATTCACCTGGTCAGCGGCAGCGTACCGGGGCTAATGCCTGCGCAGGTCAGCATTGTTGACCAGGCGGGAAATCTGCTTTCAGAAGGGATCGCGGACAGCGCCAACCCAGCGGCCGGAAGCCGCAAAGAGAGTGAATTACTCAGCGGCATTCAGGATAAAACCCGTGCCAGCCTGGCCAACGTGCTGACCACGCTGGTGGGTAAAAATAATTTTCGCATTAGCGTTATGCCCGAACTGGATCTTAGCCTTGTCGAAGAGACCCGAGAGCGGTTTGGCGATACGCCAAAGGTGAACCGGGAGCAAAGCGCAGAGGATAAAAGCAGCGATCGTCTCGCCATCGGCATTCCCGGCTCGCTCAGTAACCGGCCTCCGGAGGCTACCCCAGCGCAAACGCCGGACGCCAGCGCGGAGAAGACGCCCGACACCCTGTCGACACATACGGAGAGCCAGCGAGACTACAGCTATGACCGTACCGTTGCGCATATCCAGCACCCTGGCTTTGAGCTTAAGCGTTTAAACGTTGCCGTCGTACTTAATCAGGATGCCGCCGCCGTTAAAACGTGGAAAGCAGAGCAGACGGCACAGGTTACCGCCATGCTGAACAACGCCGCCGGTATTGATGAGCGGCGGGGCGACAAGCTGTCGCTCTCGCTGATGCATTTCGTGCCGGAAGAGAGAGCCGTGCTGCCGCCAGTGAAATGGTGGCAGAACCACGACATTCTGGCGTGGTGCCGCCTCGGCGGCAGTGGCGTGCTGCTGCTATTGATTCTGCTGCTCGTTGTGCGTCCGCTGGTGAAGCACCTTATCGCCACGCGTAAAGCGCAGCCAGCACCGGTAGCGGCCCCGGGCAGCAGTGAATCCGCGCTTTCGGCGACGCAGGACGACGAAGAGCGCAGAGGCGTAGAGCTACCCTCCTTCTCCGGCGACGATGCGCTGCCGGCCCAGAGCTCTGGTCTCGAAACCAAGCTGGAGTTCCTTAAAAAACTGGCGATTAGCGATACCGATCGCGTCGCCGAAGTGATCAGACAGTGGATTACCAGCAATGAGCGAATTGACAGTAAGTAAAAGCCCGGGCAGCGCCACCTATCTTGAGCAGGCCGCTATCCTGCTGCTGTGCCTTGGCGAAGAGGCGGCGGCAACGGTGATGCAAAAGCTGAGCCGCGAAGAGGTGGTGCGTCTGAGCGAATATATGGCGCGCCTCTCCGGCGTGAAAACCAGTCAGGCGAGAAAGGTGATCAACAACTTTTTCGACGAGTTCCGTGAGCAGAGTGGGATCAATGGCGCATCGCGCGTGATGCTGCAGGGGATCCTTAATAAGGCGCTCGGCGGTGAAATTGCCAGCAGCGTGATCAACGGCATCTATGGAGATGAGATCCGCTCGCGCATGGCACGTCTGCAGTGGGTGGATCCTCGCCAGCTGGCGGTGCTGATCGCCGAGGAGCATCTGCAGTTACAGGCCGTGTTCCTTGCCTTCCTGACTCCGGAGATCGCCGCTACGGTGCTGACCTATATGAGCGATGCCGTGCAGAACGAAATCCTCTACCGCATTGCCAGACTCAGCGACGTGAATCGTGACGTGGTTGACGAGCTGGATCGTCTGATTGAACGTGGCCTGTCGGTGCTCTCCGAGCATGGGTCGAAAGTCAAAGGCATCAAGCAGGCGGCGGATATCGTTAATCGCTTTCAGGGCAACCAGCAGCAGATCCTCGATCGGCTGCGTGAGCTGGATGCGACCGTGCTGGAGCAGCTTCAGGATGAGATGTACGACTTCTTTATTCTGAGCCGGCAGAGCGAAGAGGTGCGCCGCCGTCTGCTCGACGAGATACCCATGGAGGAGTGGGCCGTGGCCCTAAAAGGCACCGAGCCACCGCTGCGGCGCGCTATTTTTGCAGTGATGCCAAAACGCCAGGCACAGCAGCTGGAAACCATCACGGCGCGCCTGGGGCCCGTTCCCATCAGTCGTATTGAGCAAGTCCGCCGTGAAATCATGGCCGCCGCCCGGGAGCTGGAGGAGGCGGGAGAGATCCAGCTTCAGCTCTTCGCCGAGCAGACGGCGGAGTAAGGGAGAATAACCAATGCAGACACTACGTGGTCGTTACCGGGTCCACCGCTTTCCGCCGCGGCACGCCGCATTATCGGGCGCAAGCACGGGAAGCGCCGACTTTCAGCGCCAGCTTATGGACGGCTATCAGCAGGGGCTGGAGAAGGGGTTCGCAGAGGGCGTTAGCGAAGGCCAGGAGACCGGTTTTCGTGAGGGACAGGCTAAAGGGCAGGCGGAGGGCTACCGACAAGGCTATGCCGAGGGCAGCCTCGTAGGGCAGCAGGCTGGTCTGGCGCAGTTCACCCAGGCCGCGCAGCCGCTGGAGGCGATTGCTGACAGGCTAAACGACTACCTTGCCCATATTCAGCGCAAGCAGCGTGAGGATCTATTGCAGCTGGTGGAAAAAGTGACCCGCCAGGTGATCCGTTGCGAGCTGGCCTTGCAGCCAACCCAGCTGCTTGCGCTGGTGGAAGAGGCGATCGCCGCCATGCCCAGCGTGCCGGAGCCGCTGAAGGTCTGCCTGAGCGTAGAGGAGTTTAACCGCCTTCAGAGCGTGGCGCCGGAGAAGGTGACCGCATGGGGGCTGGTGGCCTCAGCGGATCTCTCTACGGGCGAGTGCCGTATTGTGACCGAGGCATCCGAGCTGGATATTGGCTGTGGGCATCGGCTGGAGCAGTGTATGACGGTTCTTAAAGAGACGTTGACCCCGGATGAGAGCGATGAACAACCCGCACCCCTTTGATGACGCGCTGCGCTCCATTGAGTCGATCCCCCTGGTCCGGGTGGCGGGCAGGCTGGTACGCATGAACGGCGTTTTGCTGGAGAGCGTGGGGTGTCAGCTGGCGACGGGGCAGTTCTGCCGCATCGAAAGCGCAGAGTGCGGATTTATTGATGCCCAGGCGGTTGGCTTCGATCGCGAGGTCACCTATTTGATGCCGTTCAGGCAGCCTGGCGGGCTGATGGCTGGCGCACGCGTCTTTCCTCAAGAGAAGGCCCGGCATCTGCTGGTCGGTGAGAGCTGGCTTGGCCGGGTAGTTAACGGACTGGGCGAGCCAATTGATGGCAAAGGCAGGCTGGGCGGCACCCAGACGCTGCCTCCCGTTGCGCCGACGGTCAACCCGTTGACCCGCCGCCCCGTAGCCGAGCCGCTGGACGTTGGCGTAAAGGCGATCAACGGCGTGCTGACTATCGGCAAAGGCCAGCGGGTGGGCCTGATGGCAGGCAGCGGCGTCGGCAAGAGCGTGCTGCTCGGCATGATCACCCGCCAGACCAAAGCGCAAATTGTGGTCGTTGGGCTGATTGGTGAGCGAGGCCGCGAAGTAAAAGAGTTTATCGATCGGTCGTTGGGCCATGAAGGGCTGGCTAAGTCTGTTGTCGTTGTCGCGCCAGCAGATGAGTCGCCTCTGATGCGTCTGAAGGCGACCGAGCTATGCCATACGCTTGCCGCCTGGTTTCGCGACCAGGGCTTTGACGTACTGCTGCTGGTAGATTCGTTAACCCGTTACGCGATGGCCCAGCGTGAAATCGCCCTGTCGTTAGGCGAGCCACCGGCCACCAAAGGTTATCCACCTTCGGCATTTGGCATGATCCCCCGGCTGGTAGAGAGCGCGGGCAACAGCGACAGCAGCGGATCAATGACCGCCATCTATACCGTGCTGGCGGAGGGGGACGATCAGCAGGATCCCATCGTTGACTGCGCGCGGGCAGTGCTGGACGGCCATATCGTCCTGACCCGCAGGCTTGCCGAGGCCGGACACTACCCGGCCATTGATATAGGCCAGTCAATCAGCCGCTGCATGACGCAAATCACCCCCGGCTGGCATCAGCAGGCCGTTAGCCTGCTCAAGCGATACTATGCCGCCTATATGGAGATTAAACCCCTTATTCCACTCGGCGGTTACGTCGAAGGCGCCGATCCGCAGGTCGATAAAGCCGTAAAATGTTTCCCGGCTATTGAACGTTTTCTGCGCCAGCAGGTAGATGAGCCAGCTGACCTGGCGCAGGTACAGGCGCAAATTGCCGCGCTATTCCCCTCTCTCCACGTCATGAAGGATAAATCATGAAGCAGGCGATTAAGACGCTTGTCCAGCTTCAACGCCTGCGTGACAGCACCGTGAAGAGCACCACGGTAGCGCTGGCCCGGCAGCGGCAGGTCGCTACCCGGCACGAGAACAACATCAACGCGCTGGGGCAGCTAATGCAGAAGACCCGCACCGAGGAGTTACCCCATTTTTGCACCCAGACGCTGAGCAACATGGCGGGCTATAAAGGCAGCCTGCTGCGCGTCGTGAAGTGGCAGGAGCAGGAGAAAGCGCTGGCGGACATTAAAACCCAGCAGATACAAAAGAAACTTATGCAGGCAGCCTGTCAGGAGAAGATTGTCGCACTGACTCTTGATACCCAGCGGGAGAGGGTTGCCAGCGAGCAGGCCAGCCGCGAGCAAAAAATGGTGGATGACATCGCCACGCAAAGCTGGCTGCGTATGCATCGCCTGAAGGAGTAAGGTCATGACGACGGTAATCACTTTTGGCACGTTTGATCTATCGAGCTAGTAGCCCTGGCAATCGCCTGGTAGTGGGCATCTCCTCAGAATCGAAACCATTGCCGGGCAGAGCTTGCTGCCCGACCCGGTTTAGAACAGTTTGCTCTGTAAACCAGACAGCAGCGTGTTCGCCTCGGCGTCTGCCGGCTTGTCCAGCGCGCTCATAATCAGCTCTGCCGCGCGTTTACCGGCAAAGCCATCCTGAAACGCATCGCAGTAGTGATGGCGAACCGCGTTCATCTCCTCCTCTATGCGCTGCCAGTCATAATCCGCCGCCAGACAGTGGCGTAGCTGGGCCATATCGCACACCACGGGAAGCGTGCTGCGTATCTGCTGCTCCGGGCTGGAAGGCGTGCTGAAGGTGCTGTTGTTCTCCAGCAGCGCCGCCATGCCCTCCCACTCAAGGAGGATCGTCCTTTTGCCAGCATGAATAGCATCGAAAATAAACCCGCTGTTATCAGTCAGGACATAATCAGCCTGATGCAGCAGCGGCAGCGACATATCGTGGCGGGTAACGCGCTTTTTAAAGTAACGCTGGACGTCAGCCAGCATGGCGGCCTCTTCTGGACGATGCTGGGTACCGTGATGCAGCTTGATAACCACGTTGTAGTCACGGCTCAGCCGCGACAGCGAGGCGGCCCAGGCGGGAATCGAGCTAAGATCGCCAAAGGTTGGCGCATAGAGCAGGGTCGGTTTTTTAGCATCCAGCTTGAGCGACGCCAGCGCTGAGAGATCTACCTGCTGGCGATGCCATTTATCAAAGCGAGGGTTACCTACCACCGTCGCATTGCCGTTGATATTGAGCGCCTGCTGGCTGTAGTGGCTGTAACAGAGAATGTGGTGATAAAAAGCATTCCACCAGGCATGGTTCCACGACGCTTTTGCCAGCCCGTACATGGCGCGGATCTGCACCCGGGCAAGGCCGTTAAGCGCCGGAGTATAGTAAGGGCTAACTAAACAGCCGTAACGCTGCTTACGGTTTTTCACCTCGCTGAGGCGCGACCCGCTCAACCTGGGATCGTTAATGTCGACCAGCAGCTGGCTCATCTCCTTCAGCAGCGCTTTCGGGACGGCGTCGCTAATCAGCAGATCGCAGCGGTAGCCCGCTTCCAGCAGCCAGTGCAGTATCGGCTGGTAGAGCTGGTAATGAAAGGCCGTCTCCAGATAGAACCCTATCGTATTGGCAAACAGGTTCGCTACCGGCTGCTGTGCCTGCCGCTGCTGCTCTTGCCTGTGGCTAAGGGTCATCTTGCTGAAATAGAAACGGATGTGGTCGGTCTCCTGACGCTCGATATCGCTGAAGCCTGCCCGCTGGTAGCTGATACTGGGGTAGAAGGCGAGCCATTTACCCTGCGTCTGCATTGTGCGCCAGCGCGACTCCAGCAGGCTGGCCGGATCGCTCTGCATCTGCTGGATCAGCGCCGGGTAGCTGGGCGCGTTGACCAGGTAAGCGCACGCTTTCTCACAGTCGACGGCGTGGATCAGCCCCGGCAGGCTCTTCAGCGGCTGGCCGTTGTTGACCCGCGCGCCGAGCAGCACCACCTCCCAGGGGAGATGATCTAGCGAGGCGAGCAGCCGGTTGAAGGCGGTAATGTGCTTCGCCTGGGTGAGCAGCAGGGCGTCATCCTCCAGCACCAGACAGTTGCGCCAGCCTTGCTGCTGCGCCAGGGTCAGAGCCTGAAGGTGGGAGAGCGTGCGGCCCAGCGCGCCGTTCTCATGCTCGCAGCCGCTCATTCGTATAACGTTCTCTTCCGGCACGCCAAGCTGGCGTAGCGTCTCCTGCATCTGTTGCCATCTGTCGGGGCGCCTCTCCAGATTGATAACCAGCACTTTTTCCACATGCTGCCACTGAATAGGCTGCTGGCCGGTGCTGTTATGCAGGCGCTGATACCAGGCGAGCAGCGTGGGATCGCGAACGATATCGGCCAGCGCCGTGGGGGTCGGTTCACAGCTGCCAAGCACGAAATCTTTATCAAAGGTGTTATCGCTGTGGGAGACGCACAGGATAGTGCGCTCGCCGGGCAGCTGCAGCGGCTTCACGCTGAAGTTATGGGTAAACGCCTGCTCCTCGCCGAGCTGGCACTCATCGTCGTAGCGGTGTTTTTTCAGATAGTTACGGTGATAGCAGAAGGTGCCGTTAAGGATATGCCGCTTGCCGAAACGGCGTGTTTTAAACACCCGGTTAATGTGGCTATACCAGACGGGGATCTGGTCAGAGCCGGAGATCAGCGCTCCGTGCCGCTGCATCATCTCAATAGTGTATGAGAGCTTATCGGCAGGGTAGAAGTCGTCGTCATCCATACAGATGATGTACTCGCCCTTGGCCAGCGCATTAAGCATGTTGCGCTTTTTACCGAGCTTTAGCCGCTCAGGGTGGTGAATATAGCGAATGTTATAGCGCTCCGGCTGGTTATGGGTCAGAGCATGAATTATCGGCAGGCTGCTGGTGGGGGAATCATCCAGAACGATCAGCTCTCGCCGCTCAGCCGGATAGTCCTGGTAGCGAAACATATAGATCAGCCAGGGCAAAAAGGCGGCGCGCTGCCAGGTTGGCGTCACTACGCTAACAAAGGGTTTTTCAGGGTTGTAACACTTAATCATGGCTCATGATGATCTCTTGTCTGGTCGCCAGCGGAAAGGCGGCGGAAGCGTGTTTTCCGCCAGGGAGAGGGCAGGTTAGGGGTGATAGATAAAAGGGGGTTCGCGACCCAAAAACGTCTCTATAAACTCTTGCTGCCGGGTCAGTAGCTCGCCGTTTTTCTCGTTGTAGCGCTTGCATGCCGCTATGTTTTCCTCCAGCTGCCGCCACGCCTGGCGGGCCGCCGTTTTTTGTATGGTGGGCAGCCAGCTAAAGACCTGCGCGATGCCGACGCTATCCGCCGTGACGCCTAACGAGAGCAGCGTCTCCCGGCGGACGCGGGCGTTCAGGCTCAGAGCCGGATAGAGTTGATCGATTTGCATGTTGACGGCGAGCAGCGCGTCGCTGGCACGGCGTATCATGCATAAACGCTGCTCCTTCAGCAGGGTATGCAGCTGACGATAGCTGTCGTTATCGGTACGGATCCCGCGCAGCAGCAGCTTAACCTGTTCAAGTTTGACGCTCACTACGCCCCCCTTGTTTTGAAAAATTCCAGCATTGAGGAGGCCAGAGCGTCGGCGTCAATTGAAAACTGCGGCGACGCCAGCAGCGTCTGCATCTGGTTGACCATTTCAACATCGATGGCTGGGGCAGGATCATCCGTCAGGCTACGCTGGGCTGCCTGTAGGCCCTGCTGGGTAATATCGTCGGCACAGGGAGAGGGCGTGGTTGCCACCTCCGCTTTTGCCACCTCCGGCTGCATTGGCAAGCGCGACGACGCATCGCGGGTGGAGAGCTGTCCGGGTGTCATTCCAGGAGTAGTGATAGCCATAGGTTTCTCATCAGAGGACATTTTTAACGATTACGTATGAAAAGCGGCAGCGAAAAGTAAAAAATTAAGCCGCGGTGAAAAATTATTGCGCCCCGACGCTCACCTGCCCTGGGCCTGCGACGATGGCGTCAATCACCCGTTCGCTGCTGCTATTTTGTACCTTGATAGTTTCATGCTGACGGCCATCTTTCAGCGCCACGCCTGCGGTCTGCGCGCGGATCTCACCCGTCTGGGAGATGATGGTTACCGCCTGGCCACGCTTTACTAGCAGCGGCTGCTCAAGCTGCGTGCGCAGTATCGGTTTCCACGGGCGCAGGGTACGTTTCGCTGTTAACCCCGTTGTGGCCTCGCGGCTCAGCAACGGCTCACCGCGTAGGTTGCTGATGTTATACCTCTTCATCACCAGCCCATCGGGGGGCATCACCTCCCCGCGCGCAATCTCACGGGCTGCCATTACCACCGACAGGTAGACGTCGGCCTTGACGGTGACGGCACTCTGCCACGACGTTCCGCTGTCGCATGCCACCCGGTAATTTTGCCGGGCAAGGTTCTTCAGCTGGAGCGGCGCGCCGCTGATGCGCAGCGGCTGGCTGCAGGCGGGGAGAGCGGCAACGTTACCGGGCATAAACACGTTAAGGGTGTAGCGATAGTCATGCCACCCCGAACGCTGCGCTAAAGCAGCAATAGCTTTGCCGGCCTCCTCGATAACCTGGGCGTTAATCTGCTGGCGAGCAGCGGACAGGGCCGGGTGAGCCGTAACAAGCAAGGGGGTGGCAAGCAGGAGGCTGGCCATAAAGCGGAAGTTGGCTTTCCGCTTAGCGAAGAGAGAAAACATAATATTAAACCTTTCAATAACTTAAAAGTTGGCACGATTGTTGCCTATCAGGCACGCACGTCAGTTATGTGAAAGGAGTGCTACGCACAATGGGGATCAGTTTTCAGAAAGCACTGGGTGTACACCCACAGGCGGTGAAGCTACGTCTTGCGAGGACCGAGCTGCTTACCGCCAATCTGGCAAACGTTGATACGCCAAATTTCAAAGCCAAAGATATTGATTTCGCCCGCGAGATGCAACGGGCAACGCAAGGAAGCGGGCTACATAACACACAGGTGCTGTATCGCCTGCCGATGCAGTCAACTCAGGATGGCAACACGGTAGAGCTACATAGCGAACAGACGCGATTTTCACAAAACAGCCTCGACTACCAGAGCAGCCTGACCTTTTTAAATATGTCCATCAACGGCCTGAGAACGGCCATCGAAGGGAAATAACCATGTCATTTTCTGATATCTATCAGATCTCCGGTTCGGCGATGACTGCCCAGACGGTACGGCTCAACACCGTCGCCAGCAATCTGGCCAACGCGGACTCACCCGCCCCGAGCGAGGCGGCAACCTACAAGGCACGCAGCCCGGTTTTTGCCTCGGTCTACCACAACAGCCTGGTGCAGGCGGGGCATCACGACCTCACCGGGGCCAGCGTGCGCGTGCAGGACGTGGTGGACAGCGGTAGCGCCGTGCGCCGCTATGAGCCGCACCATCCGCTGGCCGACCGGGATGGCTATGTCTGGTATCCGGACGTCAACGTGGTCGAGCAGATGGCCGACATGATGTCAGCCTCGCAAAACTTTGCGACCGACGTTGAGGTGCTGAACAACGTGAAGAGCATGCAGCAGAGCCTGCTGAAGCTGGGAGAGAGCGTATGAGTTCCACCGTATCGCTGAATGCATCTTATACCGGATCGGCAACGGACAGCACAGTATCCACAACGACCAGCACGTCGACCTCCATGGCCGACACGTTTCTGACCCTGCTGGTGGCGGAGATCCAGAACCAGGATCCCACTGACCCGACCGATCCCACCGAGTACGTTACCCAGCTCTCCTCTATGGCGCAGGTGGCGATGGCGGAGGAGGTGGCGACGGAAATGAACACCAACGCCATCCTGATGAGCAACCTCCAGGTAATGGCGCTGGGCAAGATGGTGGGCGATCCGATCATGGTTCAGACCACTACCCTTGAGGTTGACGATGGCGCTATTCAGGGCCGCATTGACCTCGATAACGCCTGTGCCCGCGTTGACATCCATATCACTGACGAGGCTGGAAACGATTACGACATTCCGCTGACGGGAAGTTCGTTTGGACCGGGGGCGGTGAGCTTTAGCATCGATCCCGCGGACTACGGCATTCCTCCTGGGGACTACTCCGTGTCGGTGGTCACCGATACCGGCGAAGAGGAGGTGCCGGTCGAGGTAGCAGGCGTTGTGACCGACGTGCGTATTCCGCTAGATGGCGGCACACCGCTGCTCAACGTCAGCGGCGTAGGGGAGGTGCCCTTCACCATGATCAGCCAGTTTGGCGTGCCGGATGATGCGCCTGCTCAGGATGTCGTTTGACTATTTTAAAGGAACAGTAAGTTATGAGTTACAGCATTGCAGCCAGTGGCCTGAACGCGGTCAATGAACAGTTGGATGGCATCAGTAATAACATCGCTAACGCCGGGACGGTGGGCTACAAGTCCATGACGACCGAGTTCTCCGCCATGTATGCGGGTACCCAGGCGATGGGGGTGAGCGTGGACGGAACGGCCCAAAGCATCTCGCGCGGTGGCTCCATGGTTTCAACCGGGAACGCGCTGGATATGGCGATTAACGACGATGGCTTCTTCGTGCTTCACGATAGCGCGGGTAACGTCACCTATACGCGGGCCGGGTCATTCAACACGGATAAGGACGGCTACATCGTCAATGCCTCCGGTGACTATCTGCAGGGTTATCCGGTGGATGAAAATGGGGCGCTGCAAACCGGTACGGTGACGGATCTGCAGATTAAGACCGGATCGCTGCCGGCCCAGGCGACAAGCTCCCTGACCTTTAGCGCTAACTTCAACGCCGCTGATGCGACTATTGATACCGTCGCGGTGCCGTTCGATCCCACTAACGCGGCATCGTATAACAGCACCTACACCACCACGGTGTATGACTCGCTGGGTAATGAACATGCGGTCAGCCAATACTTCACTAAAACGGCGGATAACAGCTGGGAGGTGCACTACACCTTCGATGGCGCAGCGCAGCCTGACACTACGGCACTGACCTTCGACGAGCAGGGCCAGCTGGTGAACCCTGGCGCGGCGGTGCCGATGACCTTTAGCGTACCCGGTGCGGCCCCCATCGAGATGACCTTCGACTACGCCGCCTGTACCCAGTACGGCTCTGACTTTTCCGTCAGCACCAACGTTGCCGACGGCTACGCCTCCGCCCAGCAAAACGGCGTTCAGGTGGACGGCGACGGCAAGGTGTATGCGACCTACAGCAACGGCGAGCGGATGCTGCAGGGGCAGGTGGTGCTGGCTACCTTCCCGGACGAGAACGGCCTGCTGGCCGTCAGCGGCACCGCGTGGGTGGAGACCGGCGAATCCGGCACGCCGCTGATGGGCGCGCCCGGCAGCGGTACCTTCGGCGCGCTCTCCACGGGGATGCTGGAAAGCTCCAACGTCGACATTACCAGCGAGCTGGTGGATCTGATGACCGCGCAGCGTAACTACCAGGCCAACACCAAGGTGATCTTGGCCAGTAGCGAGCTGGACCAGGCGCTGTTCCAGGCGATGTAACGGAGAGAGGCACAACAGTGGATCGTTTACTTTTTACTGCTCTCAGCGGGGCCAGCCATACCCTGATGGCGCAGCAGATCGCAGCCAATAACCTGGCGAACGTCAACACCAGCGGTTTTCGTGGCGACATGGCGTTGTCGCAGGGGGAGCCGATTCAGGGGGAGGGATTTGCCACTCGCTTTATGGCCCAGCAGCGCGCCAGCGGCGTTGATGCCAGCACGGCCGCCGCAGAGAAGACCGGCCGGCCGCTGGACGTGGCGATCCAGGGAGAGGGCTATATCGCCGTACAGGCTAGCGACGGCCGTGAAGTCTACACCCGCAACGGCAATATGGTGCAGAACGACGCGGGTCAGCTGACCATTAACGGCTATCCGGTGCTGGGGGATAACGGTCCCATCGTGCTGCCGCCCAACGCCATTGCCTCTTTTGGTCGTGACGGCACGCTGTCGATTACGCCGGACGATGGCGACGTTACCGCCACCATGGATATCGATCGCCTGAAGCTGGTGACCATTCCACCAGAGAATCTGGCTAAAAATGCCCAGGGGATGATCGTCACGGCAGACGGCAGCAACGCGCAGCCGGACGAGAACGTTAACGTCAGCGGCGGCTATCTGGAGGGCAGCAACGTTACGGCGGTCTCTGAGATGCTGGCCTCTATTTCGCTTAATCGTCAGTTTGAAGCCCAAATCAAAATGATGAAGGCGGCCCAGGATCTCAGCGAGGCGGGTAACCGTCTGCTCCGTGGCGCCTGATCGTCGTTATTAAGGATAATCTTTCATGAACGCAGCACTATGGATCAGTAAGACCGGCCTCTCGGCAGAAGATGCCGAGATGAGCGCTATCGCCAACAACATCGCCAACGTCAATACCAACGGCTTCAAGCGTGACCGGGTGATGTTTCAGGATCTCTTCTACCAGAACCAGCGCGCTCCTGGCGCGATGCTGGATCAGAACAACATTGCGCCCACCGGTATTCAGTACGGCAGCGGCGTGCGCATCGTGGGAACGCAGAAAACCTTTACCGAAGGCAATATCGAGACCACCGACAACCCGCTCAACGTTGCCATCATGGGGCAGGGTTTTTTCCAGGTACAGAAGACCAACGGCGACATCGCCTATAGCCGCGACGGCAATCTGCAGGTTAACGCCGACGGCGTGTTGACCAACGCCCAGGGGCTGCCGCTGCAGCCGGAGATTGACGTTCCCGCCAACGCCACCAATATCACCATCGGTGAAGACGGCACGGTGATGGCCACGATGCCGGGCGACAGCGATCCCACCGAGCTTGGGCAGATCACCCTGGTTAACTTTACTAACCCGGCGGGTCTGCTGGCGGAGGGGGATAACCTCTATCTCGAAACGGCGGCCAGCGGCCAGCCCACGGAGGGGACGCCGGGTGAGGATGCGTTAGGCACGCTGAAAGGCGGCGCGCTCGAAGGCTCCAACGTCGACATCGTCAACGAGATGGTGGCGATGATCACCGTCCAGCGCGCCTATGAGATGAACGCCAAGATGGTCTCTGCCGCCGACGAGATGCTGCAGTACATCAACCAGAATTTGTAATGAGAACACCCGTGAAACGATATCTGTGGTTAATGGCGCTGGTGCCCTGGCTGGCGGGGTGTGAATCCCCGGCGCTGCTGGTCAAAAAGGACGATCAGGCCTATGCGCCGCCAAAAATGGAGGCCCAGCCGACTCCGGAGGGGCGGGCCGGGGGCGTGTTTGAGACCGGCTACAGCTGGTCATTAACTGCCGATCGGCGTGCTTACCGGGTGGGGGACATTCTGACGGTGATCCTCGAAGAGTCGACCCAGTCCAGCAAGCAGGCCAAAACCAACTTCGGCAAGGAGAGCAGTCTCGACGTTGGCGTGCCTACGCTGTTTGGCAAAACCAAAGACAAGCTGGCCAGCTCTGCCGAAGCCTCGCGGGACTTCGACGGTAACGCCAGCTCCCAGCAGCAGAACAGCCTGCATGGGTCAATCACCGTCTCCGTTCATCAGGTGCTGCCCAACGGCGTGATGGAGATCCGCGGCGAGAAGTGGCTGACCCTGAATCAGGGCGATGAGTACCTGCGTCTTAGCGGGCTGGTACGTGCCGACGATATCGGCAACGACAACACGGTCTCCTCCCAGCGCATCGGTAACGCCCGTATTTCCTATGCCGGGCGCGGCGCGCTCAGCGATGCCAACGCGGCAGGCTGGCTGACCCGGCTCTTTAACCATCCGCTGTTTCCGCTTTAACTCTGGAGTTGTTATGCGCTTTTTTTCAGGATGCGCCCTTATCGTCACGCTTTTGCTGCTGATCTGCTCGCAGCCAGGGCGGGCACAACCGCTGTCATCGCTGGTGGATATTCAGGGTGTCCGCGGTAACCAGCTGATCGGCTATAGCCTGGTGGTCGGTCTCGACGGCACCGGCGATAAAAATCAGGTCAAATTTACTAACCAGACCATCACCAATATGCTGCGCCAGTTTGGCGTACAGCTGCCGAGTAAGATCGATCCCAAGGTGAAAAACGTCGCCGCCGTGGCGGTCAGCGCCACCTTGCCGCCGATGTACGCCCGCGGACAGACCATTGACGTCACGGTCTCCTCTATTGGCGATGCGAAGAGCCTGCGCGGGGGCACGCTGCTGCTGACCCAGCTGCACGGCGCGGATGGGGAGATCTACGCCCTGGCACAGGGCAGCGTGGTGGTTGGCGGCATGAGCGCCAGTGGGGCCAGCGGCTCCAGCGTGACGGTCAATACGCCTACCGCCGGGCTGATCCCCAACGGTGCCTCGGTTGAACGCGCGATCCCCAGCGATTTTGACATGGGCAACACGGTGATGCTCAACCTGAAGCGCCCCGGCTTCAAGGATGCCAACAGCATCGCCAACGCCATCAACGGCACCTTCGGCGGCGGACTGGCGACGGCAAAGAGCGCTACCAGCGTAGAGGTAACAGCCCCGACCAGCCCCGGCGCGCGGGTGGCCTTTATGTCGCAGCTGCAGGATGTGCAGATCACACCAGAGCGCGTGCGCGCCCGAGTCGTCTTCAACGCCCGTACCGGTACGGTGGTGATGGGCGAGGGTGTAAAGGTGCACGCTGCGGCGGTATCCCACGGCAGCCTGACGGTCTCGATTACCGAGAGCAGCAGCGTCAGCCAGCCTAATGCGCTGGCTGGTGGCCGCACGGCGGTGACGCCGCAAAGCAACATCAATGTGAACACGCCTCACGCGCAGATGGTCATGCTGCCGGACTCTACCAGCCTGAAGACGCTGGTGGACGTACTGAACAGCCTTGGCGCCTCGCCGGACGACGTGATGTCGATCCTCCAGGCGCTACACGAGGCCGGCGCGCTGGATGCTGACCTGGAGGTGATCTAATGGATGCCCTTAATGCCTTAACCCATCTTCAGCCGAGCGCCGATGAGATCGCGGATGCGGCTGGCGTGCGTGAGAATCACCTTCGCCAGGCCGCCCAGCAATTTGAGGCCATCTTTATGCGGCAGATGCTCAAGGAGATGCGTAAGGTGAATGCGCTATTTGACTCTAAAGATAACCCCCTTAGCAGCGATGCCGGGCGCATGATGCAGGGTTTATATGACGATGCGCTCTGTGACCGCCTGGTGAAACAGCAGAGCATGGGCATTGCGGAGCTGATCGTTAAACAGCTTTCGGCGCATCATGATTAGCGGCAACGGTTTAAGAAAGCGGCCTGCCGTGCCGCTTTATGGATCTATGCAACCCGGCAAAGAGAATTGAAATATGGATATGATCAACATTGGCTACAGCGGCGCATCGGCAGCTCAGGTGCAGCTTAACGTTACCGCACAGAATACGGCCAATGCCATGACGCCTGGCTATACGCGGCAGGTCGCACAGACCAGCACGATGGGAGCAAGCCCAGGGGCGCTGAACAGCGCGGGCAACGGCGTGCAGGTTGATAGCATCTGCCGGGTATCGAATCAGTACCTGGTTAATCAGGTATGGTTTGCCGCCAGCGACTATGGCTACTACACCACCCAGCAGCAGTATTTGACGCAGCTGGAGACCGTACTGAGCGATGATAACAGCAGCCTCAGCGCCGGGTTTGATAACTTTTTTGCGGCGCTGAACGCGGCCTCTACCACGCCGGACGATCCTGCCCTGCGTGAGCAGGTATTGAGCGAAGCGAACGCGCTGGCGCTGCGCTTTAATAACACCAGTAGCTATATAGCCTCCCAGGGCAGCGAGATGGTCAGCCAGGAGCAGGCGACCATTTCGCAGATCAATACCCTGACCGCCGGCATTGCGGGCTATAACCAGCAGATCGCTGAGGCCGAAGCGAACGGTGACAACGCCTCGGCGCTGTACGACGCCCGTGACCAGATGGTAGAGCAGCTCAGCGGCATGCTGGATATCCAGGTCAATATCGACGACAGGGGTAACTACAACATTACGCTACAAAATGGCCAGCCGCTGGTAAGCGGGCAGGAGAGCGCCACCATTCAGCTGGAGAGCGGTGACGACGGAAGTCAGAGCCTGACGCTGACCTTTGCTGGAACAACCTACGGCATGACGATGGAGACCGGCGGATCGCTGGGAGCACTCTTTGACTATCAGCACGACGTGCTGGATCCGCTCACTGAAACCATTAACAGCATTGCGCAGCAGTTTACCGTCGCGGTTAACGACCAGCTGGCGGCAGGATACGATCTCAACGGCAATCCGGGCGCACCGCTCTTTATCTACGACGCGGATAGCCCGGACGGTCCGTTAAGGGTTAACCCTGATATCACCGCTGATGAGCTGGCTTTCTCCAGCGATCCCGATGCTTCTGGCAACGGCGATAATTTACAGGCGTTGATTAACATTTCCAGCCAGCCGCTGACGATTGCTAACCTCGGTACGGTTACCGTTGGCAGCGCCTGTACCAGCATCATCAGCAACATTGGCATCTACAGCCGTCAGAACCAGACGGAGGCCGAGGCAGCAAGCAATGTCTACAGCGAAGCGCAGAACCAGCGGAGCAGCGTGAGCGGCGTCAGCATGGACGAAGAGGCGGTTAATCTCATCACCTATACCCAGGTCTACCAGGCCAATCTAAAAGTCATCTCAACCGGCGCGGAGATTTTCGACTCCGTGCTGGCGATGTTTTAATCCAGCGGGGACTCATCTTCTATGCGCGTAAGCACCCAACAATCTTATATCTCGATGACTAATGGCTTTACCGAGCTTTCCGGCAAGCTGGAGCACGTGATTACCCAGATGGCTACCGGCCAGCGGGTGATCCTGCCCTCGGACGATCCTATCGCCGCCACCCGTATCAATCAGCTTAACAGCCAGCAGTCTGCTATCGAGCAGTATCAGAGCAATATCAATGCGGTCTCGGCCACCCTGAGCCAGCAGGAGAGCATTCTTGACGGCATCAATAACAGCATGCTGGCCATTCGCGACGACCTGCTTCAGGCAGCGAACGGCACGACCACCCCGGAGACGCTGGCAAGCCTCGGTCAGGAGATAGCCTCACTGACGCAGTCGATGATGGCCTCTTTAAACTATCAGGATGGGCAGGGCCACTATATCTTTGGCGGCACCAAAAACGATACGCCCCCCGTTAGCTACGACGACACCGACGGCGACGGCGAGCCGGACGAGTACGTTTATCAGGGTAATGGCGAACACCGTAAGGCGACCGTCGCCAGCGGCGTTGAGATGGAGACTAACGTGACGGTAAGCGACATGTTTGGCGCAGATCTGAACGTGTTTAACACCCTGGGCGATCTGGCGACAGAGCTACAGGATCCTAATGTCGATCCGGCAGACCCGCAGGTGCAGAGCGATATCACCCGCGCCATTGACACGCTCGACGCAGCGTCGGAATCGCTTAACAGCGCCATTGCCAGCCTTGGCGAACGGCAGAATACCCTGACGATGTTAAGCGATGCGCAGACCAGCGTGGCCGACACCAACAGCGTGCTAATCGGCCAGCTTGGCGATCTGGACTACGGCCCGGCCACGGTGACCTTTACCGGCCTGCAGCTGGCGATGGAGGCGACGATGAAAACCTACGCTAAAGTCAGCGATCTCTCGCTGTTTAACGCCATTTAATAGACATCAGTGGAATGACCATGCAGGTTGGTTTACAGACAACGACACGCCCTTCAGGCAGCGAGCTCTCTCCGTCACAGATAAGGGATCGGGCGCAGGTTCAGCCGAGTCTAAAGCGTACAGAGCGGGAAGAGTATCCCGCCTCGCCGCTAATCGCCCTCCGGCCACAGCGCTATAGCGTTCAGCTCAACGATCAGCTAACTGTTCTCCAGCAGGCCGACAGCTATCTCTCCCGGCTGGAGAACGCGCTGCTGAACCAGCGCTATGCATCATCCGGCGGCGGGCAGCGTGGAGCGGACAGTGCAGCGCTGGCGGATCTGCTGACTAATCGGGTTCAACTCTCTGCCGGTCGGGTGGACCGGCAGCTGCTGCCGGTACTGCAGGGGGAGGCGCAGGTGACGTTTCATGCACCGGAGCTGGCAGAACTACTCAACGGCGATAGAGAGCCGGTATCGCTGATGTTCAGCGTTGAGGCGGGGCGGGGGCGACGTCTGGCTGTCGTGTCGCTGGCTAATCCGAACGATGCGCTTAATCCGCTTATGCAGATAAAGAACGCCCTGCAGCGAACGGGCGTTATGCCGCGCATTAGCGAGGGGAAGTGGACATTTGCTGTCGGTGAAGCTGGCTGGCCGCAGATGCAGCGCTCTTTCACAATCGCTGATGCCAAAGGGGAACATGCCCGACGGCCTGGCCTTCAGGCCACCTCTGCACCTGCCGAAGCATTAGGCGCCGCGCTGGCAACGGGACAGCGTGACGGTCTTCAGGGCATGGTGCAGAGCGTGCTTAACCAGGTAGGGGAACAGCGTCAGCTACTGGCATCGGCCCAGGAGAAAGCGCGCCAGCGTATGGATGTCATGGCGCGTTTTCCTGAAGCGCAAAGCGCGGAGAGTGCCTCGGCGGCGCTGGGGCAGACCCTGGCCTGGGCCTGCCACCACTACGACACCCTGGCTCAGGCCGTGAATGGCCAGGCCAATCTTCCGGCGCTGACGGTGCAAAACCTGCTCGGCTAGCGCTGGCAGCCCGCTGTGCCCAGCGTCATCATGGTGGGATCGACCACCAGCACGGTGAGGCTGTCTTTATCCAGCAGAAGAGATTGCGCATTCGCCAGGGGCTTCATCGCCACACGCAGCCGATTATCCTGCGTAAAGTTCAGAAAGGATAAAAGAGCCGGATCGGAATGCTGGGTATCTCTCTTTTTCAGCCACAGATACCCCTCTGGTCCAGCGGAGGCTCGGATATCGAAGCAGGTGGCAACTTCCGTTGATAAGGAGAACTTATCGTCATTACGATGCAGCGTAACCTGTGCGCCGCCAGGCGTCGGGATCATGCCGACTGTGTAGCCACGCTGGTCTGCGGTCGTTAAATCATAAAATATGACCTCCGTTCGCACGATGGCGGCAATGGCTGACAGTGGGCAGTAAATCATTGACAGTGTGAATATTAAACGCAAAAAAGCGCTATTGACATACGGGTATTTCATTAATAGTTTTCTCAGCTGCTTGATAAACAACAGAGTTCAAATTTTGTATGCCACTCTGCCAATTTTGAATGCCCATCATTAATTGATATTGGTGATGGCAATTATCCTGAACAATAAAACTTACCGATAGCTTAGGAATCGATTCGCTGTAATAAAAAACCGCATTCATCCGCTGTGCCTGTAACATTTGATTAATAGACCGCAGCGCATCAGGCATATGCTTTACCAGCTGTGCCGCATGGCCCGGGTCATTACCCGCGTGCAGGTGGTAAATTCTGATGCGTGGATAGTCCTTACTGGTCTCATCTTTTAAAATCAACCCGCTGTGAACGACAGAGGGGGTTACGTTTTGATGGCGACCCGTAAGAGATGAATAATTTTTAATTAATAAATATATTATGGGGATAACGATGATAGATATAATAAAAAGTTTATTAAACTTACTCCCAGACCGCCTGCTTCTCTCGGGCGGTGCATGGGATAACTCCGACGAGGGTGCGTCGCTATCCTTGTTCTCCATCTCTTCTGTTATAGCGGGTTTGTCAAGGTAGATAATAAAATCTCTATTAAAAACATAGCCTTTCTTCGGCACCGTTTTTATGATCTCCTGTAGGCGACCGTCGTCACCCAGCGCTGCGCGTAAGGCATAGATAGCCGTCGGCAGGCTATTATTGCCTACTACCCGGTTTTTCCATACCGCATTGATCAGATAGTTACGTGACAACACCTCGCCAGCGTGGGTGACCAGCGTTTCAAGCAGAATGTAATGAAATTCGCCCAGGCGCTGAATCTCACCCGTTTCGGTGTGAACCAACGCGTTTAGTGATGGATCGAGCCGCCACTTATTTAAGAGAATATACATAGTCTATTTTTTTTTGAGTAGAGATAGAAAAGATTAGCATTAATAAATATTTGCTGTGATTGATACTTTTTTTATCAACTTCATAACATATCGTAACATTTCGTACTGTGTTTAATAATGCTAAGAATACCAGTATCTTATTAGTAATTATTTTTTTAAAGTCTAAAACGTGATCTGTATAAATTGTCCAAAAAAGGACAATGTAGCCAAACTTGAATAACAGAGCAATCTAAGAGTTTTCTTAAATTGTAAATTATCGTGTCTTTTATACGAGGGTGGGATAATAAAGAGAGACGCGGTATCGCGCCTCCTCATTGCGAAGAGGCGCATAACGTCATACCGCTTTTGATTAGAAGTGCGTATTCACGCTCATGAACCAGGTACGGCCCGGCTCGTTATAGGTCGCTGCGCCTGCGCCGTACATATAGGATTTCGTCGTATCATTACCGGTGGTCTGGGCGTTACCCGCGCGCCACTGGCGTTTGTCAAAGACGTTATCCACGCCTGCCGTCAGGCTGACGTTTTTGGTGGCATCCCAGGTGCCGCTCAGGCCAACGATGCTGTACGGGCTCACCTCATCGGTTTCGCTGCCCGTCGCGCGGTTGCCTTTGTAGTTATAGATCTTCGGCTGCTGCTTGCCGTACCAGGTGAAGGTGGACTGCACTGAGAGGTCCTGGCGGATCTGCCAGCTCAGCGTCGAGTTCAGCGTATACTCCGGAATAATAGAGAGACGATCGCCGGTGGTTTTGTTCTTGCTTTGCAGCATGTAGGTCAGGTTGTTGGTCCAGTTAACCGTCTCGGTCACCGGCACGTTGAGCGTCCCTTCCAGCCCCTCGACAACCGCTTTTGGCACGTTCTCCCACTGGTAAATATCCGTGGTCGCTTTAGACGCCTGGCCAATCGGCGCGTAGCCCGCTTCGATCTTGTCGCGATAGTCGTTGCGGAACCAGGTCACCCCCGCCAGCCAGCCGTCGCGTTTGAACTCCAGCCCTACCTCTTTATTGATGCTGGTCTCTGCTTTCAGATCGTCATTCCCCATCAGATAGCAGGCGCCGGCGCTGGCGTAGCAGCCCTGGCCGCGGCTGTAGAGGATGTAGTTCGGGTTGGTCTGATAGAGGCTTGGCGCTTTATAGGCGCGGGCGATACCCATTTTCAGGGTAATGTCGTCCGTCAGCCCCTGAGAGAGGTTCAGAGACGGGCTCCAGTTATTGCCAACAATGGTGTGGTGATCGAAGCGCAGCGCTGGCGTCAGCATGGTGCTGTCGGTCAGCTCCATGTTGTTCTCCGCAAACAGCGAGAAGATCTCTGCCTGGGAGTAGGGGCTACGGTTGGTGGGATCCACCCCGGCAATGGTGCCGCCTTCGGTCAGCGACTGGGTGTTAGAGGCCAGATCCTTCATGCGCTGCTGGTTCCACTCGGTGCCCAGCGTCAGGGTCTGGTTTACCAACAGATCCAGCGGCAGGTTAACCTCGCTATGCAGCAGCACGTCGGCAAGATCGATATTCGAGAAGTTCTCGTCGGAGAAGATCCCTTCCGTACCGCCTGCCAGGCCTTCGTTATTGCGCGTGTTGCGGGTGTGCTCGTACTGCGCATAGGTGTTGGTGGTGACGCCGTTATCCCAGCCGCCGTTCCAGGTCAGGGAGTAGTTCTGGCGATAGAGACGGTTGGTCTCTTTGCCGTAATTCTTTTTCACCAGCGCGTTAGTGTTGGTATTCTGGGTATCGCCCGCGTAGAGGTTCCCCTGGCGGCTATAGCCCGCCTCCAGCTCCAGCGAGTTCATGGGAGCAAAATCCCAGCGCAGCTGACCGTTGACATCTTTGTTGGTCACCCCTTCACGCCCGGCTGGCATGGTGCCCGCGTAGCTGCCGGTACGTTCAGATTCATGGCCTTTGTTGATATCCCAGGCGTCGGCCTGGGTCTTCTCCAGGTTACCGTAGAGACGGAAGCTGAAATCGCCCCCCAGCGGGCCGGTCAGGTTGAAGTTGGTGCGCTTGGTTGAGCCTTCCGACTTATGCTCCGGCGCGTTGAGGTAGGTGTCCCACGCCCCGTGCCACTCGCTGTTGGATTTCTTGGTGATGATATTAACCACGCCGCCCGCAGCACCGTTGCCGTAGCGTGCCGCCGCCGGGCCGCGGATCACCTCGATGCGCTCGATCATCTCCGGCGGTACCCAGCTGGTGTCACCCCGGGTGTCACGCTCGCCGCGCCAGCCCAGGCGCACCGAGTTACGGCTGGTGACTGGCTTGCCGTCGATCAGGATCAGCGTATTTTCCGGGCCCATGCCGCGGATATCGATCTGACGGCTGTTGCCGCGCTGGCCGCTGGTAGAGTTCCCGGTAAGGTTAACGCCCGGCATGGTGCGAATAATTTCAGAGACGTCGCGAGCAGGTGGATTTTTGCGGATCTCATCGGCGGTGATGGTAGAGACGCCGGGAGCCTGCAAATTCTGCTCGGCGGCGGTAACAACGATAGTGTCGTCCCCGGCGGGGGACTCCTCTGCATGAAGCGGTAGCGCTACCCCGTAAATGCCCAAATTGACCAGTAAGGCCAGGGACGTAATCTTGTTATTCATTGCATTACCTGTTTTCGTCGCCAGAAGGCCTCTACACGTCCCGGTTCCCTGAACGCACGCGGCAAATGGCATGATTATGTGAAAGACGCGCTTCCCACAGCGCGCCAATACGCTATTGCAAATGCAAATAGTTATCAATAATATTATCGATAATTTTTCTTACATTTGAAAAAATGCCGCAATCAGTACGGGGTTAATTAGGTGACGACGCGAGCAACGGGCAGCGATGCCTGGTGGGAGGCCAAAAAGGGGCCTGAGTGGTATCGTGAGAGTGATGAGATCTGCCGGGTCACCTTCTGGTGGCGCGATCCGGCGGGGACTGAAACCACTTCTGCCATACGACATGTGTGGATCTACATCACCGGCGTCACCGATCATCATCAACGGTCCAGACCACAGTCCCTGAGCCGCATCCCCGGAACCGACGTCTGGTTCTGGCAAACCTCGCTTAACGCAAGCTGGCGCGGCAGCTACTGCCTGATCCCTTCCGAAAATGAGCAGGATTTTGCCGAGTCGGCATTCACTGGCGACGTGCCGGATCGCGTGGCCCTGCGCGAAGGCTGGCGCAGGCTGCTGGCCCACGCCGTGGCCGATCCGCTCAATCCGCTGTCGTGGCGGGGTGGGCGCGGCCATGCGGTTTCGGCCCTGGAGATGCCCGACGCGCCGGAGCAGCCGGGCTGGCACGCCCCACAGGATACGCCCTTTACGCCACCGGCCTGCATCCACTGGCGCAGCGACCGGCTGGGCAATAAACGCCGGGTCTGGATCTACACCACCGGGGAAGAAAACGCTACCGAGCGTCCGCTGGCGGTGCTGCTTGACGGCAAGTTCTGGGCGCAGAGCATGCCCATTTGGCCCGCTCTTGCCGCGCTTACCCGGGAGGGCAAACTGCCGCCTGCGGTCTATCTGCTGGTCGACTCAATCGATAACACCCAGCGCGAACGCGAGCTGCCCTGTAACCCAGACTTCTGGCAGGCGTTACAGGAAGAGCTGCTGCCGCAGGTTAAGGCCATGGCCCCGTTCAGCGATGAGGCGTCACGCACGGTGGTGGCCGGGCAGAGCTTTGGCGGTCTGGCCTCGCTCTATGCCGGGCTGAACTGGCCGGAGCGCTTTGGCTGCGTGCTGAGCCAGTCCGGCTCCTACTGGTGGCCGCATCGCGGTGCGCAGCAGGATGGGGTAGTTATCGAGCAGCTAAAAACCGGCAGCCTTCAGCCGCAAAACCTGCGCATCGTGCTGGAGGCGGGGGCGCGTGAACCGCTCATCTTTGGCGTTAACCAGACGCTTTACTCTCTATTGCAGCCGACGACAGCGGCGCTTTTCTGGCGTCCGACCGACGGCGGACACGACGCGCTCTGCTGGCGCGGCGGGCTGACTGCAGGGCTGATGACGCTCTGGCAGCCGCTCATTGATGCCGGGCGATAGCGCCTTTTTCCACGACAGGAGTGTGGTATGGAGTTCAGTAATCCCTTCGACGATCCAGAGGGGCAGTTTTACATTCTGCAAAACGCGCAGCAGTGCTACAGCCTGTGGCCACAGCAGTGTGCGCTGCCGCAGGGCTGGCACATCGTTGCCGAGCCCCAGCCGCAGGCAGCGTGCCACCTCTGGCTTGCGGAACAGTGGCAGAACTTAACCCCTGCGCACTATACACGTTAAGGAGCAACGCATGTCGAAACGTCTACCGCTGGTGGCGGCCCAGACCGGGATCTGGATGGCGGAAACGCTCTCCACGCTGCCTAACGCCTGGAGCGTAGCGCACTATATTGTCATTGACGACAGCGAGCTGGATGAAGCCCTGCTCGGTGAGGCTATCCTCACTGGCATGAGCCATGCCGATACCCTGCGCAGCCGCTTTGTCGAGGATAACGGCGAGGTATTCCAGTGGATTGATGAATCCATGCCGCTGGCGCAGCCCACTCTTCACGATCTGCGCGCCAGCGCCGATTCCCACGCGGCGGCGCTGGCCATTATGCAGGGCGATCTGGATCAGAACCTGCGCGTCGACGGCGGTAAGCCGCTATGCCACCATGCGCTGCTGCGCCTCGGGGATCGCCGCTGGTACTGGTATCAGCGTTATCATCACCTGCTGGTAGATGGCTTCAGCTTCCCCGCCATTACCCGACATATCGCCGCCATCTATAGCGCATGGCGGCGCGGCGAACCGGCACCGGCATCGCCTTTTACCCCCTTCGCCGACGTGGTAGAGGAGTACCAGCGCTACCGCGACAGCGAGGCGTATGGCCGGGACGCGGCTTACTGGCGTGAGATAAGCCAGAGCCTGCCGCCGCCGGTGTCGCTCTCCGCCAGCCCGCTGCCGGGACGCGCCTCTACCGCTGATATTTTGCGCCTGAAGCTGACTCTCGACGGCCAGGCGTTTTCCCGACTTGCGGCACAGAACGGCAGTTGCCAGCCAGCGGATCTTGCCCTCGCGCTGGTCTCTCTCTGGCTGGCCCGCCTGTGCGGACGTATGGACTATGCCGCCGGATTTATCTTTATGCGCCGGATGGGATCCGCCGCTCTCTGCGCCACCGGCCCGGTGCTCAACGTCCTGCCGCTGGCGGTGAACGTCGACCCGGCGGAGACCCTCGCCGCGCTGGCGCAGAAGCTTGCCGCCCGGCTAAAAAAGATGCGCCGCCATCAGCGCTATGACGCTGAGCAGATTGTGCGCGACAGCGGGCAGGGAGCAGGCGATCGCGCCTTGTTTGGCCCGGTATTCAACGTGAAGATGTTTGACTACCAGCTGGATATTGATGGAGCGGCGGGCACGACCCATACCCTGGCGACCGGGCCGGTTAACGACCTGGAGATCGCGCTCATTCCAGACGAGAAGGGCGGTCTTGCCGTGGAGATCCTCGCCAATCGCCAGCGCTATGATGAAGCCTCGCTAACCGCTCATGCCGCCAGGCTGGATGCGCTGCTGCGCCAGTTTGCCGATAACCCAGCCTTGCGCTGCGGTGAGGCGGCCCTGATCCTGCCTGTGGAGCAGGAGAGGATTG
Organism: Pseudescherichia sp.; assembly: GCF_031998825.1. Classification (GTDB taxonomy): domain Bacteria; phylum Pseudomonadota; class Gammaproteobacteria; order Enterobacterales; family Enterobacteriaceae; genus Pseudescherichia. Next base: position 94,088 of record NZ_DAMACX010000004.1, on the reverse strand, counting down.
ACCGCATCAACGATACCGCAGTAAGCCTGCCGGCCACTACCCTCAGCGCCCTTGTCGCGGCCCAGAGTGAAAAAACGCCTGACGCTCCGGCGCTGGCCGATGCCCGCTGGCAGTTCAGCTACCGCGAAATGCGCGAGCAGGTCATCGCCCTGGCGCAGGTGTTACGCCAGCGCGGCGTTCAGCCTGGGGACAGCGTCGCCGTGGCGCTGCCGCGTTCGGTCTTCCTCACCCTGGCCCTGCATGCGATTGTCGAGGCTGGAGCCGCCTGGCTGCCGCTGGATACCGGTTACCCGGATGACCGCCTGCATATGATGCTGGAGGATGCCCAGCCGCGGCTGCTGATCACCGCTGAGGATCAGCTGGCGCGGTTTAGCGCTATCCCGCAGCTCGCCCATCTCTGCTACAGCGCGCCGCTGCCGGTGACCAACGTACCCGCGTTGACGCTCTCAACGCCAGAGCATACCGCCTATATCATCTTTACCTCCGGCTCGACGGGCCGCCCGAAAGGGGTGATGGTGGGGCAGACGGCCATCGTCAACCGCCTGCTGTGGATGCAGGCGAGCTATCCACTTGGGGCGCAGGATGTGGTGGCACAAAAGACGCCGTGCAGCTTTGATGTCTCGGTGTGGGAGTTCTTCTGGCCCTTTATCGCCGGGGCGAAGCTGGTGATGGCGGAGCCGGAGGCGCACCGCGATCCTCAGGCGTTACAGCTCTTTTTTGCCCGCTACGGGGTGACCACTACGCACTTTGTTCCCTCAATGCTGGCGGCGTTTGTGGCTTCCCTGTCCCCGGAGACGGCGTGGGAGAGCTGCCGCACGCTGCGCAACGTCTTTTGCAGCGGTGAAGCGCTGCCAACGGATCTCTGCCGCGAGTGGGAAAGCCTAACCGGTGCGCCGCTGCATAATCTCTATGGCCCGACGGAAGCGGCGGTCGACGTCAGCGGATATCCGGCTTATGGCGAGGCGCTGGCCGGGGTCACCGGCCCCAGCGTGCCGATCGGCTATCCGGTCTGGAACACCGGCCTGCGTATTCTGGACAGCATGATGCAGCCTCTGCCGCCGGGCGTGGCGGGCGATCTCTACCTGACCGGCATCCAGCTGGCGCAGGGCTATCTGGGGCGTCCCGACCTGACCGCCAGCCGCTTTATTGCCGATCCCTTTGCCGCTGGCGAACGGATGTACCGCACCGGCGACGTGGCCCGCTGGCTGGAAAACGGTGCGGTGGAGTACCTTGGCCGTAGCGACGATCAGCTCAAAATTCGCGGCCAGCGTATCGAGCTGGGCGAGATCGACTGCGTCATGCAGACGCTGCCGGACGTGGCGCAGGCGGTTACCCATGCCTGTGTGCTTAACCAGGCGGCGGCAGTTGGCGGCGACGCACGCCAACTGGTGGGCTACCTGGTGTCGGCCTCGGGGCAGCCGCTGGAGACGTCCGCCCTGATTGAACAGCTAAAAGCACAGCTGCCGCCACATATGGTGCCCGCCGCACTGGTCCAGCTCAGCGAGCTACCGCTCAGCGCTAATGGCAAGCTGGACAGGAAAGCGCTGCCGCTACCAACGCCTGCGGCTGCATCGGGCGGACGTGCCCCGGAGACGAACACGGAGATAGCGGTGGCGCAGCTGTTTACCGAGCTGCTGGCCTGTGAAGTAAATGACGTCAGCGCCGACTTCTTTGCCCTCGGCGGCCACTCGCTGCTGGCCATGCGGCTGGCGGCGCGGCTTAGCCAGACATTTAATCGTCAGGTGACGCCGGGGCAGGTGATGGTCGCCTCAAGCGTAGAGAAACTTGCCGCCCTGCTGGAGAGCGATGCGCAGGACGGGCGACTGCAAAATCTTGGCTACGAAACAATCCTGCCCCTGCGCGAGGGCGATGGCCCGACGCTGTTCTGCTTCCATCCGGCCTCTGGTTTTGCCTGGCAGTTTAGCGTGCTGGCGCGCTATCTCAATCCGCGCTGGTCAATCATCGGTATTCAGTCGCCGCGCCCGGGCGGGCCGATGGCTACCGCTGCTTCGCTGGATGACGTGTGTGAGGCACACCTGCAAACGCTGCTCGCCCAGCAGCCGCACGGACCTTACTACCTGTTTGGCTACTCCCTCGGCGGCACGCTGGCGCAGGGGATTGCCGCCCGGCTGCGCCAGCGCGGCGAAGCGGTGGCCTTCCTTGGGCTGCTGGATACCTGGCCCCCGGAAACGCAGAACTGGGCAGAGAAAGAGGCTAACGGTCTCGATCCCGAGGTGCTGGCGGAGATTAACCGCGAGCGGGAGGCGTTTCTCGCCGCCCAGCAGGGTCAGGCGTCCGGCGAACTGTTTAATGCTATCGAAGGCAACTATGGCGACGCGGTTCGGCTGCTGACCACCGCCCACAGTATGCCGTTTGATGGCAAAGCGACGCTGTTTGTCGCCGAGCGCACGCTGCCAGCCGGGATGGATCCGCAGCGGGTCTGGTTGCCCTGGGTGAAGGAGCTGGAGGTATATCGCCAGGACTGCGCCCACGTAGATATCATTTCACCAGCGGTATTTACGGCTATTGGACCCCTGGTTGCAGGGCTGCTTAATTAATAGCCAGTCACGCCTACTATATATAGTGGGCGTGACCAACAAATCCAAATCTTGGTTCAGATTAATCTCATTTAGTATTATCATAGAGGGAAGATGTAAATAATGCTTTCGTAGCAAATCAGGGTAGAGTTTATAGATGTCATCGTTAGAAATTAAACAGGATAATGAAGTGCAACTCCGCCACTATCCTGTCGAACCTCATCGCACTCAAGAAATTGATTTACTTACGCTTATTGATGTTCTGTGGACAGCTAAAAAACAAATTATCGCTATAGCCGCAGCATTTGCTGTGATTGGTCTGCTAATTTCGTTTGTACTGCCGCAGAAATGGACCAGCGAAGCGGTCATTACCCCAGCAGAACAGACGCAGTGGCACGCTCTGCAGCGGGTTTTGATGGAGCTTCAGGTACTGGACGTAGAGGCACCGGTCAACCAGGCTGATGTTTTTAACCAGTTCATAAAGACTTTTAGTTCGCAGTCGTTGCAGGAAGAGTATTTCCGCAACTCATCCTACATGAAGTCCCATTACCCCGATCTCACTCCCGATTCGCTAGAATTTCAGCGCGCGGTCGTCCGTCTGACAGAAAAAGTGAAGATCGTTGATAATGCGTCGCCAAAAAGCCCCGTTGAAGCCCCCTTTACCTCCTGGACGCTTGGCTTTACTGCATCAACGGCTGACGATGCGAAAGAGGTTCTGGAAGGCTATATCGACTATGTCGCGGCGAGAGTGGTCAACGAGACCACGGATAATATCCGTAATACGCTGGCGTTAAAAACGCGCTTCGAGCAGGAGAAGCTCAATCTCGATCGCGTTCGTCTGACTAACCAGCGTGATACAAAAATCCAGCGTCTTAATTACTCGCTGGAAGTCGCCAACGCTGCGGGCATTAAAAAACCGGTATATAGCAACGGCCAGGTTGTGAATGACGATCCGGACTTCTCTATTACGCTGGGCGCAGACGGTATCCAGGAAAAACTGCGCATTGAAAAATCGCTGAAGGATATTGCCGATCTTAACGCCGACCTGCGTAACCGTGAATATCATGTCGAGCAGCTGCAGAAGCTGAACGTAAAAGACATTGAATTCTCACCGTTCAAATATCAGCTCTCACCGTCGCTGCCGATGAAGAAAGATGGTCAGGGCAAAGCGGTAATTACCATTCTGATGGGATTAGTCGGTATTATCGTTGCCTGTGGTATTGTTCTGCTGCGCAACGCCATGCTGGCGCGCACTTTACCACCGGTTGCTCCGGAGATGGTGCTGGAGTCAGCATAAATGCCCGGCGGCGCTGCGCTTGCACGGGCCTACGGGTTAGGTAGGCCGGGTCAGCGTCAGCGCCACCCAGCGTTAAAATCGGCTGGTCACGTTCTGCCCAGCGGCACCACCAGCGGCGTATGCGCCACCGGATCGTCGATAATCATACAGCGCAACCCGTAAACCGCCTCAATCAGCTCTGCCGTTACAATCTCCTTCGGTGCACCCTCAGCCACAATCTTTCCGTCCCGCAGGGCAATCAGATGGGTGGCATAGCGGCAGGCCTGGTTCAGATCGTGCAGCACCGCCGCCAGGGTATAGCCCTGCTCGCGGTTCAGCTCGCTTAGCAATTCCAGCACGTCAATCTGATAGCTGATATCCAGCCAGGTGGTCGGCTCATCCAGCAGCATAATCGCCGTCTCCTGCGCCAGCACCATCGCTATCCACGCCCGCTGGCGTTGGCCGCCGGAGAGGGTATCCACGCTTTGCAAGGCGAGATCCGCCACGCCGGTGGCCTCCATTGCCCGCTGTACGGCGCGATCGTCCTCCTGTCGCCAGCGGGTAAACAGCGGCTGGTGCGGATAGCGGCCTCGAGAGACCAGCTCCTGCACCGTAATATCTCCCGGTGTAGTGGCGTTCTGCGCCAGCAGGCCGATGCGCCGCGCCACTTCTTTGCTGTTGAAGCGCTGGATCTGCTCGCCGTCCAGGTAAACGTGCCCTTGGGTAGGCGTCATCAGGCGGCTCAGGGTGCGCAGCAGGGTTGATTTTCCGCAGCCGTTGGGGCCAATAATGGCGGTAAAGTGGCCGTCGGGAATGGCGACGGAGAGATTGTCCGCCACCACCTTTTTACCGTAGCCGAGCGTTAACCGGTCCCCGCGCAGACGGGTTGTAGAATCGATCATCTTTTGCGGGACTCCTTGATTAACAGGACGATAAGGTAGATACCGCCCAGGCTTACGGTAACCACGCCGACCGGAAGCTGATAGGGAATAAACAGCTGCTGGGCGCAGAGATCGGCGGCCAGCAGCAGCAGCGCGCCGCAGAGCGCCGCCTGGGTCAGGCCCCAGCGCGCCGTGCCGCTAATGCGTCGGGCGATGTGCGGCGCAACCAGCGCCACAAAGGAGATCGGTCCGGCGAGGGCGGTCGCCGCCGCGGTCAGCACCACGGCTACCAGCATCAGCATCAGCCGGGAGCGCTCGACGCTGACGCCCAGCGCGCAGGCGCTGTCGTCCCCCATCTCCAGCAGGCGCATCCGTTTCACCAGCAGCGCGGCGCAGACAAACATCAGCAGCAGGATCGGTGCGGAGGGCCAGGTTTTAGCCCAGGTCAGGCCGTTGAGCGAGCCGGCGTTCCACAGCCCGGCGGTGAGGGCGGTCTCCAGCGAGGCCTTAATCAGCAGCCAGGTATTGAAGGCGATCAGCATCGCTCGAACGCCGATGCCGATAATAATCAGGCGAAAGGTCTCAATGCCGTTGCGCCAGGCCAGGGCCCATACGATCAGCGAGGTGAGGATCCCCCCGGCCATCGCTGCAAAGGCGATAGCCGTGAGATCCTGACCGTACAGCACCATTGCTACCAGCACGCCGCTCCAGGCCCCGGTGTTAAAGCCCATTACGTCAGGGCTGCCCAGCGGGTTACGCATCAGCGACTGAAAGATGGCCCCGCTGACCCCCAGCGCGCCGCCGACGAGGATCGCCATCAGCACCCGGGGCAGTCGCCACTCGTTAACCACCAGCGCAACGCCGCGTGGCGCATCGCCGGTGAAGGCAGCCAGCACCTGGTCGGGAGAGAGCGGCACCGTGCCGCTGCACAGGCTCCACAGGGCCACTATTACGCTGGCGCAGGCCAGCAGGAAAACGCTAAAGAGTAAACGGCGAGAGGGGGCGATCACATTGCACCTCCCCGACGGTGGCGACGTACCAGAAAGATCAATACCGGCGCACCGATAAAGGCGCTGACCACCGACACCCGCAGCTCGCCCGGCACGATCAGCCTGCCAATGATATCGGCAAACAGCAGCAGGGCAGGGGTGGCGAGAAGGGTCACCGGCAGAGACCAGCGGTGATCGGCCCCCACCAGCCAGCGCGCCATATGCGGCATCATCAGGCCAATAAAGGCGATGGGACCCGAGACGGCGGTGGCGCTGGCACACAGAACGGTGATAGCCAGCAGGCCCAGCAGTTGAGTGCGGGCTACCCTGCTGCCGAGGGCGGTGGCGGTGTCACTCCCGAGGCTCAGGCTGTTCAGCGCCCGGCTAAGCAGGAGTGCAATCGCCCCGGCCACCAGCACTGGGATCAGCACGATACGTAGCGTCTGTAAGGTACGCACGTCGAGGGAGCCCGCCTGCCAGAAGCGCAGCTGGTCGTAGACGTCCGGGTTAAGCAGGGAGATCCCGCTGGAGAGACCCTCCAGCACCGCCGCCAGCGCAACGCCCGCCAGCGTGAGGCGCACCGGACTCAGCTGTCCGCCGCCCGCGCTGCCGGTAAAGGCGACTACCAGCGAGGCCGCCAGCGCACCGCAGAAGGCCAGCCCTAGCTGCTCGCCGGGGGAGGAGATGCCCAGCAGCGCCGCGCCGAGCACAATAGCAAAGCTTGCTCCGGCGTTAACGCCAAGCAGGCCGGGATCGGCAAGAGGGTTACGGGTCAGGGTCTGCATCAGCGCCCCGGCGAGACCCAGCGCGCCGCCGACCAGCAGCCCGGCCAGGGTGCGCGGCAGGCGGGCATCAAGCACGATCGTGCAGTCGGCGCTTTGGCAGGTGCCGGAGAGGGCATCCATTACAACGGAGAGGGGCAGCGGTTTGGCCCCGATCAGCAAGCTGAGCACGCCTGCAACCAGCAGCAGTAGCAATAATCCGC